>CANRFZ010000014.1 GCA_947630025.1 uncultured Lachnospiraceae bacterium | reverse complement strand
TAAACAGTGATAAAACAGATGTTTCAAAAAAACTGATTATCTGCTGCAGCAGAGGCATAGTCAGTAATGAGGTGGCGCAAAATTTAAGAGAAAAGGGACTGGATGCGGAAAGCCTTGACGGAGGATATATTGCGTGGCTTATAGACAGGATGAGTGAACTGCAGAAACAGGATAAGGCAAAGGATGTAGAGCAGAGCCTGCGTAAAAAATTCAAAAAAACCATCTGGTCTAAGTTTACAAAAGCGATTACAACCTATGAACTGGTAAAGCCGGGAGATGCGATAGCGGTATGTATTTCCGGGGGCAAAGATTCCATGCTTATGGCGAAATGTTTTCAGGAATTGAAGCTGCATAATAAATTTGACTTTACGGTAAAGTTCCTTGTGATGGACCCGGGATACAGCGCGGCAAACCGCAGGGTAATCGAAGAAAATGCACGGAATCTGAATATACCGATTACTGTCTTTGAATCGGATATTTTTGACTCGGTATATCATGTGGAAAAATCCCCATGTTATTTATGTGCCAGAATGAGGCGCGGGCACCTGTATCATTTTGCAAAGGAGCTGGGATGCAATAAAATTGCGCTGGGACATCACTATGATGATGTGATTGAAACAATTCTCATGGGAATGCTTTACGGCGCGCAGATACAGACAATGATGCCGAAGCTTCACAGTACAAACTTTGAGGGCATGGAACTGATACGTCCTTTGTATCTGGTCAGGGAAGAGGATATCAAGGCGTGGAGAGATTACAATGGGCTCCATTTTATACAGTGTGCCTGCAAGTTTACCGATACCTGCAGCACTTGCAATAATGAGGAAAACCGCTCCAAGCGGGTAGAGATAAAAGAACTGATCAGGACGTTAAAGCAGAGCAATCCATATGTAGAAGGAAATATATTCAAGAGTGTGGAAAATGTGAATCTGGACACGGTGGTGGCCTATAAGCAAAATGGGGTGAGGCATACCTTTTTGGAGGGGTATGATGCAGAATGAGCAGCGGGAAAAGAATCAGCGCTATATGAGAGAGAGGTATTCCGGAGGAGGTTATTTATGAGTTTACTGATTAAGGATACAACGAGAGAAGAACGGGAGCAGATTATCAGACAGTCACTTGATTGCGGAGGGGGATGTGAAAACTGTTCTTCCTGCTGGCTTGGCGGAGGGAATCCTTTTGATATGTATCAGGATTATATAGATGGAAAAAGAGAAATCGAACAGATTAACGCAGAGTATCATGCGCGGTATCAGCGTGGTTAGCCTTTTTCACAACTTCTCATAGCAAGAATTGTCCGGCTGATCAGATCATCCAGCTCCCAGCCGAGCATCGCCGCTCCACGTTCAATGACTTCTCTGGAGCATCCGGCGGCAAAATTCAGGTTCTTATATTTTTTCTTGACTGATTTCAGCTCCAGATCGGATACGCTTTTGGACGGGCGCATCAGCGCTACCGCGCCGATCAGTCCTGTGAGTTCGTCTGTGGCATATAGAACCTTTTCCATTTCATGCGCAGGCGCTATATCTACTGTTATTCCATAACCGTGGCTGGCAGTGGCGTGGATGATGCGTTCGTCTATGCCGCGTTCCCGCATAAGCTCCTGTTCCTTGATACAGTGTTGTTCCGGAAACTGTTCAAAATCAAGGTCATGCAAGAGACCGACAATTCCCCAAAAGTCCTCGTCGGCAGAATATCCAAGTTCCCTTGCAAAATAGCGCATAACGCCCTCTACCGTCAAAGCGTGTTTGAGGTGAAAAGGCTCCTTGTTATACTCCGTCAGCAGCGCCCAGGCCGCCTCTCTTGTCAGTGTTTCAGCCATAAATATCCCTTCTTTCTTTTACTATCCTGTAAGAATAACATATCTTGCGCAGATTTTCAATGGGTATCGCCGGACGGTATAAAACTCATTCAATTATCTATCTTGAAAAATAAAAAAATAAAAAATACCTAGAAAACCTATTGACATAGTAGGAAAAAGGGTGTAATGTAATACGCATAGAAGGAAAGGAGACGAATGAGATGTATCAAACGAAGAATTGTTATGTTGACGGTAAGTGTTGCCGCAGAATGCTGCCACCCCGGGTCTGTCCAAATGGTCAGGTGCATCTGCCTGTTTTGTGTTGCGCCGATGTATGACATTTCCATAGGAAATGCGATATGCCATTTGCCCGGGAGCTGATCAGCGTCCCGGTTTTTTGTATTTAAGTTTCATCTATGTATAAAACAGAGCTGCTATAAAGAGCAGGCAAAAGGGAGGAAGAAAAAGATGGAGAACAATGTGAATACTTCAGCGTCTGCTGAAGAATTGGTTACAACCGATAAATTCCAGTGGAGCGATCTGTGGAAAAAAGAAGACTGGCAGGCAGTCTGGATCGGTTTTATCGTGATTATTGCCGGTGCTGTCGGCGTCATAACAGGCGCCTATGATTTCAGCGCCGCCAATTTTGGAACATGGGGAAACGGAACAAGTTTGGTGCAGCAGCTGACGGCAGGATTTTTTTGGGAAACTGCTTTTGACCGTGTTGGTGCTCGGCATACTTTTTGCGATAGGGAATGCGCTTCGGGGCGTTTCTGTCAAGAAATACGTACCGGCCTTTTTGGGGCTATTCGTCCTTGCGGTTTTGGTGCGGCTCATCAGTGCGGAATATACGATGAACCGGTATTTGGAATGGGCATTTTGGGCGATCATCGTCGGCCTGCTGATATCCAATACCGTAGGAGTACCCGCCTGGCTGAAACCGGCCGTACAGACAGAGTTCTATATTAAGGCAGGACTGGTCATTATGGGCTTCTCGGTTCTCTTTTCCAATATCGTGAATTTTGGCCTGTACGGACTGGGCATCGCATGGGTGGTAACGCCGATTGTTATTCTCTTTATGTGGTTTTTTGGAACAAGGGTACTAAAGATAGACAATAAGCCGCTTGTCATCACCTTATCGACGGCGACAAGTGTCTGCGGCACCAGCGCGGCGATTGCGGCGGGAGCGGCAAGCAAGGCAAAAAAGACGGATTTATCCATGGCGGTATCTATTTCCATTATTTTTACGGTTCTGATGATGGTGTTTGAGCCGATTATCATTCGGGCCGTTGGATTGGGAGAAGTGATGGGCGGCGCGTTGATCGGCGGCACGGTGGATTCCACGGGAGCGGTTACCGTTGCGGGTACGGCGCTTGGGGAGACGGCACAGACGGTTGCGGTTCTGGTAAAGTCCATCCAGAATATTTTAATCGGTTTTATTGCCTTCGCGGTAGCGATTTTCTTTACGGCGCACGTGGAGAAGAATCAGGAGGGCGCGGCGGGCAAAGTGACGGCTGCCGAGATATGGTACCGCCTGCCCAAATTTATTTTAGGATTTTTCGCCGCTTCGCTGATCGCCTCCTTTGTGGTGCTTCCGTATGCGGGAAGCGACGCGGTTTCCACGATCAACAAAGTACTGGATCAGTATAAGAACTGGGCGTTTGTACTGGCGTTTACCAGCATCGGGCTGGATACGAATTTTAAGGAGCTGAAAGAGCAGTTTCAGGGCGGTAAGCCTCTGGCGCTCTATGTTGTCGGGCAGTTGTTTAATATTATCCTGACATTTGCGGCGGTTTATCTTCTGTTATCCGGGAAATTTGTGCCGCTGCCGAATCTTGCCCTTTAAACGAAAGGAAAATCTAGGACTGCGCAAAAAGCGCGGTCTTAGATTCTACCTATAGGGAGGAGAAGAAGATGGAGAAAAAACAAAAAAGCAGAATATCCTGCGCAAAGATCTGCACCATAGCCGGAACGGTCATAGTATTGGGCCTGACGCTGTATTGCATGATCCATCATCTGGGGTTGACAGACAGCTTGGATTTCGGGGCGGGCGCCTATTATTATGCGGACATTCCGGAATTTACCCGATATGTGAATGGCGACGTCTATCAGTCTGAGACGCCGATGTGGGTACTGATCGCCCTGTTTTTGGCGTGGGGCGCTGTCATGTATCGGCTATGGGCTTGGATGGAGAAAAAAACGGACAGGAAGATTTCGCGCAGGCGGTAACACAAAGGAAGGAGAGGGATCATGGCGGAAAAGATTGATTATGCGGCATTAAAAAAAGGCGGCTTTATGCGGCAGAAACAGAAGGGCTATTTTTCACTCAGGCTGCAGGTGGTGGGCGGTAATCTTACGGCGGAAAATATCAGAACCGTGGCGGAGGTGGCGGAGAAATACGGACACGGATATGTGCATATGACATCCCGCCAGGGCGTGGAGATCCCTTTTGTCCATTTCGATGATATTGAAAAGGTCAGAGAAGAACTGGCGAAAGGAGGGGTAAAGCCGGGCGTATGCGGGCCCAGAGTCAGGACGGTCACCGCCTGTCAAGGCGCCGAGATCTGTCCGAGCGGCTGTATCGATACCTATACGCTGGCAAAAGAGCTTGACGAACGCTATTTTGGAAGGGAACTGCCGCACAAGTTTAAATTTGGCGTTACCGGATGCCAGAACAACTGCCTGAAGGCGGAGGAGAATGATCTGGGCGTCAAAGGCGGCATGGTGGTGTCCTATGACAGAGCCTCCTGCATCAACTGCGGCGTCTGCGTGAAAGCCTGCAGGGAAAACGCCCTGACTGCGACAGAAGACGGCATTGTCATTGACAGGGAGAAATGCAATCACTGCGGGAGATGTGTGAAATCCTGTCCCACCGACGCATGGAAGGGCGAGAGCGGTTATATCGTTTCTTTCGGCGGGTTGTTTGGCAACAAGATTTATAAAGGGGAAAATATTGTTCCGATTATCCGGGATAAGGAGACGCTGTTCCGCGTAGCGGATGCGGCGATCCGATTCTTTGAGGAAAATGCAGAACCGGGGGAAAGATTCCGTTTTACGATACAAAGAGCAGGGGAAGAAGCATTCAGGAAAGCAATCAGGGAGGCATACGATGGCTGAGATCAAAGCAGATGCAAAAGTGGATATCACGGATAAGGTCTGTCCTTTGACCTTTGTAAAGGCCAAGGTCAGTCTGGACGAGCTGGAGGACGGGGAAGTTCTGGCGATCCGTATGAATGACGGAGAACCGGTGCAGAACGTTCCGAGAAGCATGAAAGAGGAGGGCCATCAGGTCTTAAAATTGGAAGACAACGAGGACGGAACTTATACGCTTTATGTGAAAAAAGTGGAGGAGGATGACTGATGGCGGAAAGGATTGGCGAAACGGATTTTGCAGAAAAAGTAACGAAGGCGGCGGGGATCGTGCTGCTGGATTTCTATTCGGACAGTTGTATTCCCTGTAAGATGTTGTCGCCGGTACTGGGCGAGATCGAGGAGGAGTATGCGGGAACCGTTTCCGTTTATAAAGTCAATGTCAATTATGAGGAAAAGCTGGCGGAAGCGTATCAGGTTATGAGCTCTCCGACATTGATTTTATTCAGAAACGGAGAGGTGTTGGACAGAAAGAGCGGCATTCAGAAAAAGACCGAACTAACAGAATGGCTGGATAAGTATTTAAATTCATAAACTAAGCAGATGCAAGGTGCAAAAAGTCTGTGTATAATAGTGCTGATTCGCAGGATGAGAAAGGAGTGGGATGATAAAATGACGATTACAGTGGCAGGAGAGAAAAAAGAGGTAAAGGAAGGACTGACGCTGCCGGAGCTGATTCTGCTGGAAAATGTGGAAACGCCGGAGTATGTGACGGTGTCGGTCAATGAGGAATTTGTGGCGTCCGACAAGGTGGCGGACACTGTTTTACAAGAAGGGGACAATGTGGAATTTCTTTATTTCATGGGAGGCGGATGTCATGGCGTTGACAGATGAACAGATGGAGAGATACTCTCGTCATATTATTTTGAAAGAAGTGGGAGCAAAGGGACAGAAAAAGCTGCTGGAGGCAAAAGTCCTGATCATCGGGGCGGGCGGCCTTGGAGCGCCTGCGGCGATGTATCTGGCGGCGGCAGGCGTTGGTACGATAGGGATCGCGGATGCGGATGAAGTGGATCTGTCCAACCTGCAGAGACAGATTATCCACGGCACGCCGGATATCGGAAAGGCGAAAGTGAAATCGGCGGCGGAAACGATTGCGCAGATGAATCCGGACGTCAAAGTGAATACCTACCGCACTTTCGTATCCTCGGAAAATATCCGGGAGCTGATTCGGGAATATGATTTCATTCTGGACGGAACCGACAATTTTCCGGCGAAATTCTTGATTAACGACGCCTGTGTCATGGAGAAAAAGCCGTTTTCCCATGCGGGGATCATACGGTTTAAGGGCCAGCTCATGACGTATGTGCCGGGGCAGGGCCCGTGTTACCGCTGCGTGTTCAAAAACCCGCCGCCAAAGGACGCGGTGCCGACCTGTAAGCAGGCGGGAGTCATTGGCGCGATGGGAGGCGTGATCGGGAGCCTTCAGGCGATGGAAGCGATCAAATATATTATCGGCAAAGGAGAGCTTCTGACAGGCGTCCTGCTGACATATAATGCGCTTACCATGGAGTTTCATAAGATCAAACTTCCGAAAGATACGCATAATTGTGCGGTATGCGGCGAGCATCCGACGATTACGGAACTGATCGACTACGAACAGGCAGAGTGTGATAGGAAATAAGTGTCGGCGGCTGGTTTGCATCAAGTGGGCCGACAGGATAAAAGGAGTACCGTGATGGCTATGCTGCGTATAACAAAAAGAGATTATCAGAAGATGGTCAGTCATGCAGTCAAGGAACTGCCCAATGAAGCGTGCGGGTTGATCGCAGGGGTGGCGGAAGACGGCATCAAGACAGTCAAGGAAGTTTATCTTCTCACGAATGCCGATGCGAGCAGGGAACATTTCAGTATGAAGCCGGAGGAACAATTAGCCGCGATCAAAGATATGCGGGCGAAAGGGTATAAGATGTTTGGGAACTGGCACTCCCATCCGGAATCGCCCTCCAGACCTTCCGAGGAAGACAAGAGGCTGGCCCACGATTCCGGCGCCGATTATCTGATCTTATCCCTGCAGGACAGGGAGCATCCGGTGCTGAACGCCTTTCGGATCAAAAACCATACCGAGGTTTCTAAAGAAGAAATTCAATATGTCACAGAGGAAGAATGAGGAGCAACGTACTATGGATTTAGCCAGAGTCAGGAAAACGCTTCAAAGGCTTGTCCTTTTTATTAGCGTCTGCGCTTTTTTGGCGGGATGCGGCATGGCGGGAACAGAGCAAGCGGATCATGCGGCGGGTTCCGGGGATGCGGCGCTGATTTATGAGGATGCGCTGGGAAATCAGGTCACATTTACGGAAGAAGAAATCAAAGATATTGCGGATCAAAATGCAAAAGTGGCCGTACTAAGCGGCAGTTACGCGGAAATATGGTCTCTGGCGGGAGGAAAGCCGGACGTGATCACGGAAGACGCCTATGATGAGGGCAGGCAGATCACGCTGGATGATACCACCGTGAGCGCCGGCTCCCTGAAAAATCCCAATATGGAAATCCTTCTGGCATCGGATGTCAAAATCGCCATGTTGTCCGCTGATCTGGAAGGCCAGCTTGCGATCCGGGAGCAGCTGCAGGATGCGGGCATCAAGACAGTCTGCATTTCCGTGGAAACCTTTGAAGATTATTTGAAAGTATTGCAGTTTTTCACGGAGCTGACAGGAAGAAACGACTGTTATGAGGAATATGGCGTTTCGGTAGCGGAAACCATCGACGAACAGATTGCCAGACAGGATGATTCCCATCCCACCGTTCTTTTTTTACGCGCTTACTCCAGCGGGGTAAAGGCCAAGGGAAGCGACAGTATGACGGGAGAGATGCTGAAAGCGTTAGGATGTATCAATATCGCGGACGGGGAGCAGCGACTGCTCAATGATCTGAGCATGGAGGTTATTTTGGAGACAAACCCTGACTACATCTTCCTGACCACCATGGGAGAGGAAGGGCCCGGCTTGGAAAGCGCAAAAGCGATGCTTACCGACAATCCGGCGTGGAATGACCTGACAGCCGTGCAGCAGGGGCATTATTATATTCTTCCGCAAAATATGTTTCACAATAAACCGAATCAGAGATGGGGAGAAAGCTATCGGATCTTGGCAGATATCCTCTATCCGGAACAGGAAACGCCATGAGTAGAAAGTATGCGGCAAAGGGGATCTTCCTATTGCTTCTGGTCAACCTACTGCTATGTATCTTCTATGTATCCGCAGGCGCGGTCAATATTTCCCCTGCGGATATGTTTCATGCGTTCTTGGGAGACGGAAAAGCGGAATATCAAAATATTCTTGTCCATGTGAGGCTGCCGAGAATGGCGGCCTGCGTGCTGACAGGCAGCGGGCTGGCAGTCTCCGGGGCAGTGATACAAAATGTATTACAAAATCCTCTGGCTGGGCCGAATATCATAGGCGTCAATGCCGGAGCGGGACTGGCCGTTGTCCTGTGCAGCGCCCTGTTTCCCTATTGCTATGCGGTTGTGCCGTTTGCGGCCTTTGCCGGCGCCTTCGGAGCCATGTTGTTTATTTATGCTTTGGCCCGAAAGACGGGAGCGTCCCGTATGACGCTGATCATGGCAGGCGTATGCGTCAATAGCCTGTTGAACGCGATGGCGGATGCCGTACATATCCTTTGGGACGATACGCTGACCAGCGCTTACGGCTTCCGTCTGGGAGGGTTTTCGTCCGTGAACGGAAAGGTGCTGCTCCCGGCCGGCATCTTGATTCTATTGGTTACGGCAGCCGTGTTTTTGCTGGAAAAGGAATTGGAAGTTTTGACGTTGGGAGAGACGGTTGCTTCTTCGGTAGGGCTGCATACAACGTTCTTTCAATTTTTATTTTTGCTTTTGGCGGCGGCACTGGCGGGGGCATCTGTCAGTATCGCGGGATTGCTGGGCTTTGTCGGCCTGCTCGCCCCTCATATTTCGCGCAGGATCGTGGGAGAGGAGTGCCGGTTTATGCTGCCTTTTTGCGCCCTGTTTGGCGCGTTTTTGGTTCTGCTATGCGATTTGCTCGCCAGAACCGTCTGGGCTCCCTATGAGATGCCTACCGGTATTTTGTTGTCTTTCCTAGGCGCGCCGTTCTTTTTACATTTGCTGCTTGGGCGGAGCAGGAGAAGGAGAAAGAAACATGATTAGATGCGAAAACCTCAGCGCGGGCTATGGAGAGGGAGCGGTGATCCATGATATCAGCTGGGAAGCGGCAGAGGGCAGGCTGACGGCAATCGTGGGGCCCAATGGGAGCGGAAAAAGCACTCTTTTGAAATCTGTCATTGGCCAGACATCGGTCGAGCGGGGCGGCGTTTATCTGGAAGGGAAACCGCTGAAACAGTGGAGGCACAAAGAGATGGCCAAACAGATCGCCTATTTGCCGCAGAGCAGGAACGATGCCAGTCTCTCCGTTTTCCGAATGGTGCTGCATGGCCGTTTTCCCTATCTTGCCTTTCCGAGGCGCTATACCCAGAAAGATGAGGAAACGGTTATCCGAGAATTAAAACGCATGGGAATCAGCGAGCTTCGGGAGAAGCCTGTTTCGGAGTTGTCAGGCGGCGAGAAGCAGAGAGCGTATCTGGCGATGGCATTGGTACAGGGCGCGCCCGTCCTGCTGTTAGATGAGCCGACCACCTATCTGGATCTATCCGCGCAGATGGAACTGATGGAACTGCTGCGGCAGCTGGTGGCAGAGGGGAAAACCGTCGTCGCGGTTCTGCACGATTTGAATCATGCGCTGCAGTATGCGGATGAAATGGTTCTGCTGGAAAACGGAGGGCTGAAACAGTGCGGTACTTCTAAGGAGATACTGCAATCCGGTGTTTTGGAAGATGTCTTCCGCGTCCGCATCCACATTCTGCAGGATCAATATGGGAAAGAATATTACGGTTTTTCTTCGGAAAAGCGGATGCGGAATGAGACCGGGCCTGCAGCTTCCGGCCATCCCAAACGGCTGCAAATTCGGTCATAATGCGGTCTGTAGGATGAGCGCCGTCCGGAGTATCAGAGCATGGATTCCAGCTTTTCCACCGCGATGCGGATATATTCGCCCATAGGCGCTTCAGCGCAGCCTGCCACATAGTGATTGCACCGGTTGACAGGGATCAGGATCTTGTAGGCTCTGCCGGAGCTGACCGCGGCAGCGATGGCCGGCGTGATTTCCCCCAGAAGCGCGTTGGCAAATACGATACCGATGGGGCCGATGATGACGTCGGAATCGGCTGCGTTGACCACCGCCGCATTCTCGCCGGTGGCTCCGTAGTCGGCGCCGGCTTTCAGCATGGCGGATGTGGCGATGCTGTTGGTGCCGATGGCATATAGCTCCAAGTCTTTGTGATTCTTTTTGATCTGCTCGATGATGGTTTTTCCGATGCGGCCGCCTTGACCGTCTATCACTGTGATTTTCATTCTACCTCCATTCCAAAGTCAGCCGCCGGCTCAGTCGCCGATCCTGTTCAGGGTAAATTCATCCAAAGTTCCCCAGCTCTTTGCGTTACATTTCATACGAACGCCGAACATGAGCGTGCCGTCCGTGATCTTGATCTCCGAAAGCGTAGGCGACTGCCAGTTCGCCCAGCCTGTGACCATAAACGGCGCCGTCTGTTCCGCACCGCCGTCGGCGGACGCATAGAGCGCCATCTCGCAGTCGTCGGACACATCGCCGCCCTGGGCGTAAACGGTCAGCCGGTAGGTGCCCGGTTCCAGCCCGGTGAGCGTCTGCTCAATGGCAAAATCCATGTCGGAAGCCTCGGACCAGAAGTGGAAAGCGGTAGAGCCGGTGTAGGCGTCGTCGGCTTTGACCTGAAAATCCGTGGGATTCTGCTCGCCCGCGTAGGTCACTTTCCACATGGAAGTATCCGCTTCCTCAAAACTCGGGTTCAGCACGTGGTTCAACAGTTTTATCTCGATGTGCGCCGTCACGGTGCCACCGTCATTGACCGTACCGGTCACCTCATAATTTCCTTCCCGGTCCGAGTCAATGGCCGCAAGCTGCGCTTCGTCCCATGTGACCGGAACCTGTGTGTTGGCGGAGCGGTCGTTGTAGATGACATCCACTTGGGCGGGGAGCGTGACGTCGCTTCCCACATCGGCGGAAAGATAGACGTCGGGGATGCTGTCGATGGCCAGCGGAGCCGTGGCGCCGTATTTTAAATATTTGAATACGTTCAGGGAGGCCAGCGGATGACCGGTAAAGTCAAACATCGCCTGATTGTCCCAGGAGCAGCCGCCGTAGTACAGTCCGGCGTCGTCGGGATCGTAGTCCGCCGCGTAGCTGCTGGCCCAGCCGCTGCCGTATTTTTCCCAGATCGGGGCGTTGGCGGCTGCGTCGCTGCCTACCGGTATCCACGCGCCTTCCCAATAGAAAATGCCCATGACGCCGGCTTCCTGCGCAGCCGCACAGATATCCCGGATCATGGAAGCCTGCCCCTGCACCGTGGCGGGATAGCCCTCTGTCAGATCGTCCGTTCCGGACAGACTGTTGGCGGTGCCGTCGCCGTCCTCGGCAGTGTAGCAGTAGGAAGTCTCCGCGATCATCACCTGTTTGCCGTATTTGTCCTCGATGTTTCTGGCAACGGTCTGCATATTTTCGCGCGTGCCGTCCCAGAACGGATAGTAGGACAGGCCGAACACATCATAGTCTACGCCGAAGTTCATCAGGTTCAGGGCGATCAGGTTGATTTTGTCGGCCTCCTCGATATCGGTATAGTGGACGGCCACCAGAATGTCCCTGTCGTAAGCGGCGGAAATCTCCCGCACCGCCCGGCTGCCGGACACCAGCAGATTCATGACCGTGGGAGACAGCGTCTCGCCCGCCAGACCGTTATTGATCTCGTTGCCGATCTGTACCATGCCGACGTCCACGCCGGCGTCCAACAGTTCCGTCAGACTGTCTTTGGTAAAAGCATAGAGCGCGTCGTATTTTTCCTGCGCCGTCATGCCCTCCCATGCCTTGGGCGCGTGCTGCCGCTTGGGATCTGCCCAGAAGTCGGAGTAGTGGAAGTCGATGCAGACCTTCATGCCGTATTGGGTGGCGCGCCTGCCAAGCGCGACCGCGGTCGCTAAGTCGTTGTTGCCGCCGCCGTAACCGTTGCCGTTCTCGTCGTATGGATCGTTCCAGACGCGGAGGCGGATATAGTTCACGCCGGACTGTGCCAGCGTCATGAAAACGTCCTGTTCCTCCCCTTCAAAATTGTAATAGGTGACGCCGCTATTCTCCTCCGCCAGCACGGAAGAAGCGTCCATGCCGCGGATAAAATCATCGGCGATCTCAGGGATCGGCTCCACATAAATCTCGGATGCCTCCGGCCCGTCCGGGAGCGGAAAGGTCATGATGCCGCTATTATCCGCATCCGTATTTTCGACTGCATTTTCTGTTGTATTTCCAGCCGTATTTCCTGCGGTACTTTCTGTTGTATTTCCGTCCGCCGTGTTTCCTCCCGCCGCGCCGCAGCCTGCCAAAGCGCCGAGACACAGACTAAAGCCGAGACACAGGGCCGTTATGGTTACAGTCTTTTTCTTCATGTGTCATCCTCCCCAAAAGATATCCTGCGGCAATCCATAAAAACGGCGGGGCCGTAAATATCGCGGAGCCGCGCAGGATATCCGTGATGCTGCTATGTATACCTGAAAATCGCACGGAGCCGCGCAGAGGCGAGCAACCGATTGCGCCGTCCGACTGATTGCAGTGTAGCAAAAATAGCGGTTCTTGTCAATGCGGCGGGCCGCGAATAGCGGGCGGCCGACCGGAAATCATGGGCTGCCGCTTGGAAATCACAGAATCGACGGGAGAGAATGCTTGAAAGCATTGACGTTGCTTGTCGTCGTGGAGCGGCCGCGGGCGAAATTCCTGTCGGAATATTTTTCAAAATTAACGATATAACGATTATTTCGATTTTATGTTGCAGTGACCGTCCGGCCATGGTAGAATGACATCAGGCAAAGAACAGATCCGGTGCTCCTCATGGGCGCCGTATTTCCGGAAAGGAAGGATGCCGGCACAACCGGCCCTTTTCAGGCAGAGATCTCTGCACGGACTCCTTGCTTACAAAACCATAAGACCGCAGGGAGGAAGATGCGGGGAAAGCCGGAGCTGCCGCCAGTCGGCACGGCCTTTCTGTCTCCTCCCGGCAGAAACGAAAGGGAGGAAACGGAATGGAACAGGAAAAACAGAAACAGAAACCGGAACAGAAGCGAGCCACGGAACAGGACGGAATCCGGAATCAGGAAGGCAGCCCGGAACAGGACGGAACGCAGGCACAGGACGGACAGAAGACCCGGCGCGGGCCGTCCGGGGAGCCGCGGATCAACCTAAGCGACTTCGCCCTGTTTCTGTCGGTTATGAAAGTAAAGCGCGCCTACGAGGACGTGCTGGGCATCATTCTGGACGAGCCGCAGCTAAAGCTGAAGCACGTCAAGACGGAGGAAGTAGTGCTGAACAGGACGGGCAGGCGTGCCATCCGGCTGGATGCGTGGGCGGTGGATGTCCGGGACAGGCGGTTCGACATGGAGATGCAGAACGACACGGAACACGACGATGTGCGGAAGCGTTCCAGGTTCTATCAGGGGATGCTCGATACGCCGGTGCTGAAAGCGGGGAAAAAGACGAAGTACAGGGAGCTGCCGTCCACGGTCATCGTGTTCATCACGCAGGAGGACATTTTCGGGAAAGACAGAGCGATGTATACGTTCAGCGAGTGGTGCGAGGAAGTGCCGGGACTGCCGCTGGAGGACGGAACGAAGAAGATCTTCCTGAATATGTCGAGCAGGAACGGCAGGCCGGAGCTGGTGAGCCTGCTGCAGTATATGAAGGATACGACGCTGGAAAACGAGGCGGTCACGGTGAAAGATAAGCGCCTCGTAGACTTGGACAGGATCGTGACGGAAGTCAAGGAGTCGGAGGAATGGGAGGCCGTGGAGATGAGCATATACGGGATGGGAATAGAGGAGGGCATGGAGCAGGGACTTGCTCAGGGCATACAAGCTCTGATTGAGACCAGCCGCGAGCTCGGCAGCACCCGGGAGGAGACGCTGGAGCGCCTCATGCAGAAGCTCCGGCTTCCCAGAGAGAAAGCGGAAGAATACATGAAAAAATATTGGATATAATTTCTTTGCTTCTGTTTGTGCAAATCCCCTAATTTTCGGATTTTCAAACTATGCAATCTGCCGGATTGACATTCCGCCGCGGCTCTGCTATGCTAATCCTATGAACAACCGATTGCGCAACCGAGAAATACGCGGTTTTCACAGAGAGGAATATGCGGGATGCGGCGCAATCTGCCGGCAGCCGGCGGGCAGTACAGGCAGAAGCGGCGCGGCGGCGCAGGGAGCAGATCAATAAGCGGAGGAGAGCAGCATGGATAAGTTTATTGTAAACATCATCCACAGGCCGGAAATGGTACCCGAATATGCGGAGAAGGTGACCGGACACGGCAAAGAGGAAGACATCGGCAGAAAGGAACTGCTGACCGAGTCGCTGGACATTTTTAAGACGCAGCAGGCGATCGCACACAAAAACGGATTGAAAACGACAATACAGATGACATATGCGTCACTTTTTAACGACGAGGCCGTCGAACTGGCGAAAGCGGATCATGCGCAGTACGGGGACGAGATTGCGTTGTCGCTTCTGGGGCTTCCCTGCGAGGAATTTCGCGCCAAATACAAGACCAAGGATTTCTGCATCTGGATGTTTTCGATGGAGGACAAAAAATCCATCGTGGACGATGTGTTCGGGAAGTTTCACGACAGATTCGGCTTTTATCCGGAGTCTACGGGCTCCTATTATCTGGACGCGGAGCTGATCAATTATATCAAAGAAAAGTATCCGATGGTGAAATGTGCCGTGGCCACCTGCTGGGAGGAGGGCCCGAAGGCTTACCACACCTGCAACAACTCTTGGTATACTTTTATGGACGGGGGCCCCTGGGCGCCGTGGATTCCCAGCCGGCAGAACGTGCACGCGCCGGCGGCGAACGAGGAGGAGGACAGCGGGATTGTGGCGATCCCTCACCTGTCCCGCGACCTGATCGCCTGCTATGACGGCAACGGCTCCAACTTCGGCACGCATCCGCAGAACGTGCTGCGGAGCATGAGTTATGATTCCAAGACATGGGAGTACCCGTATCTGTATAATCTGATCGACCAGTACCGCGCGCTGGCCAAGTACAACAACGGCTACGCCTACAATATGATGTTCGTGGGGCCCGGCTGGATGAACAAGATGGGACGCTGGGAGGCGCCTTACGAGCTTTTGCTGAAATCCTACGAGGACGGCATGGCGTATTACGGCAAGCTGAAAAAAGAAGGCAGGCTGGACGATATGACGATGGCGGAGTTCGCCGATTACTTCCGCGCCCACAGAAGGCTGACGGAGCCCGAATGCGCGTTGTGGAGGGATATTCTGTACGGCTCGGAGAAGCAGCTTTTCTGGTACTGCGATCCGTATATGAGAGCCTGCGTGAACATGGACCAGGGCGGCGCCATCGTGGATCTGCGGCCTTATGCGGCGAAGCTGGAGTGGCCGGTGGGCATCGGCACGAAGCACGTGACCGACGCTTCCTATCCTTTCCTGATTCAGGAAAAATACCGGGCGGGCTACTTCACCCACTACGCAGGAGAGGGCACGGTGCGCAGCGCGAAGCTGAGGCACAACGGCGAGGAAGTGGATCTGTGCCTGTGCAGGACCAAGGCGCACTTCTCGCAGGAGGGCGGCACCCGAATCCTGACGCTTGATCCGGTAGACATCGAGTTCTATGATCTGACGCTGAAGCTGCAGACGAAACTGTACTTCGAGGAGGGCAGTTCCCGAATCGGGATCGAGAGGCGTGTTCTGGAGATGAGCGATCCCGCCGCCGAGGTGGAGCTGGACGAATATATGGTGGCCTGCTACGGCACGACGGAATATTCCGAGGACATGACGAATGTGAAACTGTCAGTGACCGATGGAGTCAATACAGAATCCATTGACTATGCGTACAAATGCCGTGAGGCGCAGATGGAAGGCGCGACGGAGACCGTTGCGGTCATTCCGGAGATCGAGACGCGGGTTTCCTTAAGCTGCCGGAAAAAAGAGGCAACGGGCTATATCAGGGAGGGCTACGCATTCTCGCCGATGTTTACGTTAGGCTACACGACCGGGTTAAAGGATAAGGAGGTATTTACAACATGGCTCAATCTGGCAAAGGCAAATTAAATTACAGGTGTCCCTCCTGCTTTATGAGAGATCTGGATATCGATATGTTTTATGACAGGGACAAAAAGGAATATTACTGCATCCGCTGCCAGTATACGGGCACGGAGGAGGACGTACTGGAGAAGAACGAGCTGGTGCGTTTCCGCTACAAGGATGCGATGAAGCGTTTCACGAAATTTGACTTTGATTAGGCGGCGGTATGAAATATTACAAAGGTATGGACGTCTCCACGCTGATCGAGGTGGAGAAGATGGGCGGCAGATTTTATGACCACGGCGTAGAAAAGGACGCGCTGGATATCCTGCAGAGTTACGGCGTCAACGCGCTCAGGCTGCGCCTCTGGAACGATCCCTATTCCGAGGACGGCAGGCCCTACGGAGCGGGCACCAACGATCTGCCAAGGACAATCGAGCTGGCGAAACGCGCCAAGGCGCACCATATGGATGTGCTGCTGAATCTGCACTACAGCGATTTCTGGGCCGATCCCGGCAAGCAGCGGGTGCCGAAGGCATGGCGCGGCATGGACGCAGGGCAGATGGAGCAGGCGGTTTATGCGTACACCAGAGAGACGCTGCTTGCGATGAAAGCAGCGGGCGTACTGCCGGATCTGATCCAAGTCGGCAACGAGCTGACCAACGGTATGCTCTGGCCGCTCGGCAGAATACCTGCCTACGAGCAGCTTGCCCGCTTTGTCAGCGCGGGCATCCGCGCGGTGCGGTCGGTGGACGCCGGGATGCCGGTGATGATCCATCTGGACAACGGCGGCAATAACGCCATGTACCGGGACTGGTTCGATCACTACAGGGAGTACGGCGAGGATTTTCAGATCATCGGCCTGTCCTACTATCCGTTCTGGCACGGCACGCTGGACGATCTGGCCGATAACATGAACGATCTGGCGGTGCGCTACGGCAAGGATCTGGTCGTTGTGGAAGTGTCCATGGGATTTACGATGGAAGACTACGCGGCGTATGAGAAGCTCCCGGCAGAGCAGCGCAAGGGCTATGCGACGCGGCAGGAGCTGGTGGATAAGGTGGCTTTCCCGATGACGAAACAGGGGCAGGCGGATTTTATGAAGGCGCTGCTTCGCGTGATCGGGCAGGTGCCGGCGCACAGGGGCCGGGGCTTCTTTTACTGGGAGCCGGCGTGGATACCGGTGCCCGGCGTCGGCTGGGCGACGGAAGAATCGCTTGCCTACATAGAGGAAAAGGGGCCCTGCGGCAACGAGTGGGCGAATCAGGCGCTTTTTGACTATGACGGTCATGCGCTGCCCGCGCTGGAAGTCATCCGAGAGTATCCTGTCTGACCGGGCCGGTCGATGCGCGGACAATCAGACGCGGGCGCAGCAGGGTGCGGCTCACCGACACTTGGCTGATCAGGGAGTGCAGCGCGTAGAAGCCGCATTTTCCCAGTTCGCAGCGGTCTTGGCGCACGGTGGTCAGCGGCGGCGTCAGGCCGGCGGAGAGCGGCAGGTCGTCAAAGCCGATCACGCTTAAGTCTTCGGGAATCCGCACGCCCAGACGCTCGCACTCCGAGATTACGCCGGACGCGATCAGGTCGTTGCCGCACAGAATCGCGGTGGCGCCGATGGAGAGCAGATGTTCCACATGGGGGCTGGCCGCCTCCGGCACGAAGTAGGCGTAGGGCATCATGTCCTCGTTGAAAAAGAGTCCGTGGGCCGTCATGCTGTCGATATAGGCCTGCCGGCGCTGCTCGCTGATCATGGAGTGCCGCGAGCCGTTGATCAGGCCGATGCAGCGGTGCCCCAGACCGACGAGATGTTCGATGGCGTCGTCGATGCCTTCAAAGTTGTCGGTGCCGATATAGCTGACGGCGGGATTTTTTCTGATATAGTTGTCCAGAAGGACGGTGGGAATGCCGGTGGAGCCAAACTGCTCCATCCACGGGTCCTGCAGCGCGAAGCCCAGCAGCAGGCCGCCGACATAGCCGTTTTTCAGCATATAGGTATCGTATTTTTCTTCGGACTGCAGATCCGGCGTGACGGGGACTACCGTCACATCATAATTGTCGCGGTAGGCGCGCTGCCGGAATCCGAGGATGATGTCGTACCCGAACTGTTCGGCGGTTTCGTACTCCATGTTTTCCACAAAGATGCAGAGCTTTTTCTGCGATCTGCTCCGCATCTGCTTCGTGGTGTACCCCAGCTCCACGGCGGTGTCCAGCACGCTCTGGCGCAGCGCCTCGCTGATGTCGCTGGCGCCGTTTAACCCTTTGGATACCGTGCTGACGGAGATGCCGAGTTTTTCGGCGATGTCCTTTATCGTAGCCATAATGATTCCTCAACTTTGCTCTGTACTGCGGCCGTACCGCAGGCGCAGGACGCGCCCGCGCGCGGATGCCGCTATAGTGTTAGAATAGTTGAAAAAAAACGGAAACGCAAGGGATAATTCCGTTTATTGCGAAAATTTTCGCAAATTTGTAAATTTTATACAAAATGGGATGCCTGTTTCCGTTCAAAACAGATAAAATTGGGATAAAAAAACGATTTCCATATTGACAAAACAAATGGCGGATGATACATTAGAGTCAGAGTACGAAACTTTGCGAAAATAGCTTTCGAAAATTTTCGCGGGAAAAGGGCCGGCCCTTTTCCGTATATTCTACTTCCATAGAATATAAAAACCTTGGCCGGAACTTATTGCGATATAGGGCGCGGCGACACGCTTTATATAGAAGCAGCACAAGTCAATATTGATCCTGCCAACGGAATCAACAGAAATGCGCGCATCGATATGCGGAAATACGAACATACGTTCCTGCCGGCGGGATCGGAAAGAGAGAGGAAAATTATGAAGAAGAAAGTATTGGCAACATTACTGGCAGCTTCCATGACACTGGGTTGTCTCGCAGGCTGCGGTTCCGACGGCGGGAATGCCGGCACGGACGGCGCGGCGGCTGCGGAAGACATCGAGTACGGCTCCGGTGAGATCACGATCTGGGTAGCGGAGAACGTTACGTCCTTTACGGAAGCTAAAGTGAAGGAATTTATGGAAGCCAACCCGGATATGGCAGGCTACACGGTTTCCGTTGAGCCCGTAGGCGAAGGCGACGCGGCAGGCAACATGATCACGGACGTTGAGGGCGGCGCGGATATTTACGGTTTCGCACAGGATCAGATCACACGTCTGGTATCCGCAGGCGCGCTGGCTCCGGTTGTAGGAGAGAATGCGGCGTTTGTGACGGAGCAGAACGACGCGGGCGCGGCAAGCGCAGCGGTTGTCGGCGACGTGACATACGCATATCCGATGACCTCCGACAACGGTTACTTCTTATACTATGACAAGAGCGTTGTGACAGATCCCACATCTCTGGAGAAGATCGTGTCCGACTGTGAGGCGGCAGGCAAGAACTTCTACATGGAGATCAACTCCGGCTGGTACCAGCCCGCATTCTTCTTTGCAACGGGCTGCACGCTGACCTATGATACGGACAACGACGGCAACTTCACGAAATGTAATATCGACTACGCATCTGACAAAGGTCTGGTAGCGATGAGAGAGATCGTCGAGCTGGCAGCTTCTCCCGCATTCCAGAACGGTTCTTCCGTTGACAACGGCACCAACATCGGCGCGATCGTTGACGGTACATGGGATTCCGCTTCCGCACAGGCAGCGTTCGGCGACAATTACGCCTGCGCAAAACTGCCGTCCTTTACGGGTTCCGACGGCGCTACCTATCAGCTCAGCGGCTTCGGCGGCTTCAAACTGCTGGGTATCAAACCGCAGGAAGATGCCGGCAAGCTGGCGGTATGCCACGCGCTGGCACAGTATTTGACGAGCGCGGACGTTCAGCTCGCACGTTATAACGAAGCAGGCTGGGGCCCGTCCAACGTAACGGCGCAGCAGGACCCCGCGGTTCAGGCAGACGTAGCGCTGTCCGCACTGGCTGAGCAGCTTGCCAACACCATTCCGCAGGGCAACTACCCCGGCGATTACTGGACGCTGGCGAAATCCCTCGGCGATGACGTCATCTCCGGCACGCTCACCAGCGCATCCACGGACGAAGAACTGCTCAATGCACTGCAGAGCTTTCAGGATACCTGCATCTCGTATGCAAACTAAGCAATAAATAAACACAGAACCGGCAGAGAGGTTTTCTCTCTGCCGGGTTTCATCTCGTTTTCGGGCCGCTTGGGGAAGCAGCGCACGGCGCGGCAAGCCGGAGAACGGAAAGTCGGGAGGGATCTTGAGTATGGGTAAAGAAGCAAATACCGGAAAAAGCAAAATCGGTAGTTTTTTCGGCGCGATCGGCCAAGAGTTCAAGGAAATCGGGCTGGCGTTCGCGCAGGGAGACTGGAAGACCAAAGTCTCCTTTCTGATCATGGGCTTCGGGCCGCTTATGCGTAAGCAGTTTCTGCGGGGCATCGCATTTCTGGCGGTGGAAGTTCTGTTTGTGTGGTATATGGTGGGATTCGGATGGCGTTATCTGAGTGATATCGGCACGCTGGGAACGGTGGCGCGCGTGATGAACGCGGACGGTACGATCAGCTATAACGACAATAGCTTTCTGATCCTGCTTTACGGACTTTTGAGCATTATCTTTATCGGCGTTTTTCTTTTCATATGGAGAATGAATATCCGGGAAAACCGCAAGGAAGAAAAGCTGCTTGCGGAGGGCAAGGCGCTGGGAACCGTCAAGGGCGACCTGCACTCCCTACTGGATTCTAATTTTGATAAAACCCTGCTGGCGCTGCCGGTGCTGGGTATTTTTGTCTTTACGGTGCTGCCGATCATCTTCATGATCTGTGTGGCGTTTACCGACTACGACGCGAACCATCAGCCGCCGTCCAACCTGTTTACGTGGGTGGGCCTCGAAAACTTTAAAAATCTGTTTTCGTTCGGCGGCACGGGCTTAGGATCCACGTTTCTGACGGTGCTCGCGTGGACGCTGATCTGGGCGTTCTTTGCAACGTTCCTCACCTATTTCTGCGGCATGGGCGTTGCGATCATGATTAACAGAAAAGGGATCAAGTGCAAGAAATTGTGGAGAACCATTCTGGTCATGACGATCGCGGTTCCGCAGTTCGTTTCGTTACTGTATGTATACAAGATGTTTGCCAACGACGGCCTGATCAATTCCTATCTGATGAAATGGGGATGGATCAGCAGCAGAATCCCGTTCTGGTCGGACCCGCTGCTGGCCAAGATCATGATTATTCTGATCAACCTCTGGATCGGCATTCCGTATACGATGCTCATCACGACGGGACTTCTGATGAACATTCCGGAGGACTTGTATGAGAGCGCCAGAATCGACGGCGCCAGCGGCTTCCAGATGTTTAGGAGCATCACCCTTCCTTATATGTTGTTTGTCACGGGGCCGTTCCTGCTGACGCAGTTTACGGGCAACCTGAACAACTTTAACGTGATCTATCTGTTGACAAAGGGCGGGCCGCAGTCCATGGCTCTTTCCAACAATGCGGGTTACACGGATCTGCTTGTGACATGGCTCTACAAGATGACCGTGGACGATACGAACTACCGCATGGCGGCGGTTCTGGGTATTATGATATTCGTTGTTACGGCAGTGATCTCCCTCGCGGTATACAATATGCTGCCGTCCGTCAAAGATGAGGAGGGATTTCAATAATGGGCTTGAAAGCAAAGAGAAAATTAGGCGATACGCTCACTTATGCGGCGTTAATCATTATCAGTATCATATGGCTTTTTCCGTTTGTCTGCCTGTTCCTGCAGAGCCTGCGTTCCTATAACGAGGGCGGCGGCGGTATGGTGGAATATCTGCTGCCCAAACAGTTTTCACTGGATTCCTATGCGTACCTGTTCAGCTCCGACAGCAAATTCGTGCGCTGGTATCTGAATACGCTGGTGATAGCGTGTTTCGTAGCGGTATTGCAGACGATTGTCGTACTGTGCGTCAGCTATGTACTGTCCCGGATGCGTTTCAAAGGGCGCACGTTCCTGATGCGGTTCTGGCTGATCCTCGGTATGTTCCCCGGATTCCTGACGATGATCTGCCTGTACTTCCTGCTGAAGCAGTTCCATCTGACGCAGGCGGGCGCGATTCCGGGCCTGATCCTGATCTCGGTGGCCAGCTCCGGCATGGGGTACTACGTGACCAAGGGATATTTCGACACGATCCCCAAGGCGCTGGACGAGGCGGCGCGGATCGACGGCGCATCCAGAGCGAGGGTTTTCCTGACGATGATCCTGCCGATGTCCAAGCCGATCATCATCTACGCGGCGCTGGTTGCGTTCATGGCTCCCTGGTGCGATTATGTATTTGCATCCTATGTGGCTTTCGGCTACACCGACAGTTATAACGTGGCCGTGGCGATGCAGAACTGGGTGTGGACGAACGATTATCAGGGTTACTTCACCAGATTCTGCGCGGGCGGTATGCTGATCGCCGTGCCGGTCACGATCCTGTTTATCTGCCTGCAGAAATACTATGTAGAAGGCGTAACGGGCGGCGCGGTCAAAGGCTGATCCCGTTTGAACGGACGATTCGGAGTGCAGACTGTTTCGGCGGTCTGCACTTCTCTGTTATAGGAGTGTTTGAAAAACTATGATTAGAAAGAGCAGCTTCGCATATGAAAAAAAGAGCCGCCTGAAAGCGGCGCTTCTCGCGGTCTGGCTGGCAGCCGCTTCCGTGGGGATGAGCGCCTGCGGGCAGCAGGGCAGCGCGCAGTCGCAGGAAGGGCAGGAGCAGGGCGGCGCACAGTCACAGGAAGGACAGGAGCAGGCAGCGGCGGCCCAAGCCGATGTGACGGACACGATACCGCTGCAGGTCATCGACGACAATTACCGCACATATTATGAGGTGTTCGTCTATTCTTTCTGCGACAGCGACGGCGACGGAATCGGGGATCTGCAGGGGCTGCTTTCCCGGCTGGATTACATCAACGACGGCGACGATACCACCGACACCGATCTGGGCTGCAACGGCCTGTGGCTGATGCCGGTGCATCCGTCGCCCACTTACCACAAGTACGACGTGACGGACTACTATGCCATCGATCCGCAGTACGGCACGCTGGAAGATTTTCAAGCGCTGCTGGACGCCTGTGACGAGCGCGGAATCAAAGTCATTATGGATCTGGTGCTGAACCATACTTCCTCGCAGCATCCGTGGTTTCAGGAAGCCTGCGAATATCTGTGCGAACTGGGAACGGCGGAGCCGGACGCGGCGGAATGCCCTTACGTGGACTACTATCATTTCACGAAGGAGCCGGGCAGCGGTTACTGTCAGGTGGAAGGCTGCAACTGGTATTATGAGGCGCGGTTCTGGAGCGGGATGCCGGACTTAAACCTTGACTGCGAGGCGCTGCGGGAGGAGATTGCGTCCGTCACGCAGTATTGGTTGGACATGGGCGTGGGCGGTTTCCGGCTGGATGCCGTCAAGGAGTACTATACGGATAGCATACCGGAGAACATCGCGTTTTTGAGCTGGCTGAACGAAACCATCAAATCGCAGAAGCCGGACGCCTATCTGGTGGGGGAGGCATGGACGGATCTCAGTTCCTATTCACAGTATTATGCCAGCGGGATAGACAGTCTGTTTGACTTCTCTTTTGCCGGGGCGGAGGGAACCATCGCCAAGACGCTGAACGGCAGTTCGCTGGAAAAATACGGCGCGGCGGCAGCGTCGCTGGAGGAAACCCTCGGCCAGTACAACGCGGCCTATATCGACGCGCCTTTTTATACAAATCACGACATGGCGAGAAGCGCCGGCTATTATGTGGGAGAAGACGCCCAGAACAAAGTGAAGATGGCGGGCGCGATGAATCTTTTTATGAGCGGCTCGGCTTTCCTCTATTATGGAGAGGAGCTGGGGATGAAAGGCTCCGGCAAGGATGAGAACAAGCGCGCGCCGATGTACTGGAGCGGGGACGCGGACGCCGATGGGATGTGCAGCGGCCCGGCGGACATGGAAGATTTCGAGATGAAGTACGGCAGTCTGGAGGAGCAGGCGCAGGATGCGGATTCGATCTATCGGTATTACCGCAAAGCGATCCGAATCCGCAACCAGAATCCCGAGATCGCGCGCGGCGACGTCGATTATCTGGAGGAACTGTCGGGGCACGACGTATGCGTGCTGAAAAAGACGTATAACGGCTCGGAGCTGCTATTGGTGTTCGTCACGGCGGCGGACGACGGCGGCCTGACGACGGTGGATCTGCGCGGCGTGACGTTGAACGGCCACCCGGTCAACGGCGACAGCGAGGTGCGCGCCGGTCTGGTCACGGGAGCGGAGCCAGTCACGGTGGAGGACGGCGTGGCGAAGATGCCGGCGTACTCCGTGCTGGTGATGAAATAAATAAGAAATAAAAAGGAAGTAAAAAGGAATTGCTGAAAGCAAGAAACGGTTTCGGCACACGCAAAGGCCCCGAGGGTTCCTCGGGGCCTTCACTTGTGTAAAAGGGGAATTCTTCCGGAATTGCTATAACTCAGCTTGACTTCCGTGATCAAGCCTAGCTTTACTATACCTCTTTTTTTCGACACAATCTATAAATATATTACAAAAGAATAAAACTATATTAGCGAACATTGTCGAAAAAACGTAAAATATCAAAGAAACACGTTGGCCATTTAAAAATATTTTGATTTCAAATAAGTTTTAAACGGCAATACGAACTATCTGCCGCATCAGTATCCCAGATACTCGCGCTGGCTCTGGATCTCCGGCGGAATCTGTGCGCCGATATTGTTCAGCTTCTGGAACAGGTTGTTGTAGTGGTGGATGCGCTGCCCCAGCTTGACGTCGTAGCGGTCCATCGTCTCCTTATACAACGGGTTTGCTTTCAGCTTATTGCGGATGTCCTTAGAGAACGGACAGAACTCAAACAGGATCGCCCGGGAGACTTTGTTCAGCCGGGGCGAGCCCGCGCCCTCATACAGAATCCACATCTCATAATCGCGGATAAACATTTCCTTGAAACTGTTCTTCGCCTTCTGCATATTCAGCTTGATCTTATCCTTTGCGTCGGCGGACAGATCGTGGTTTTTCTTATAGAACTGAATATAATCGAAATATTTGCTCGTGAGCGACGGCTCGGAGATGTCGTTCCATCTCGCGCCCTGAATACGCCGGCACATCTCCCAGCGGAAATCGCCGGTGAGACGAACCAGTATGTTGGTCAGATCCTCCATCTGGAAGACGGAGAGCATCATGCGGGAAGGCGTGGTGCGCTTGCGTCCCTCGATCTCCTGCCACATTACGCCGCGGACACCCACATTGGGCATCAGGATCACATCCGGCAGCACCTCCACGCTTATGTACTCCTTGCCGATGCCGAGGCCCGGATTCGTGTAGATCATGTCGCGGTAATAGGCGCTGAAATCCACGGCGCGGATCTGCTTCAACGTCTGCTCCACTTTGTCGGCGGATACGAGCGAAGCCGGCAGGTCTTTCAGGATATTGTGTTCGGAAAAGACCGGACAGAAGCTGCTGATCCGCCCGAACGTGATCTTATTTACGGAAGTAAACATATTGTGCAGCTCGAACAACACCTGCTTTTCCGGATCTTTCAGCATTTCGGCTTCTTCCGCGGGCGTTATCTTGCCGGAGATCTTCTGCTCATGGACATATGCCTGATAGTCGGTATCGAACTCGTTGCGGCTGGGCGCCTTTTTGCCGTCGTGGATTGCGCGGAGCCACTGGTAAAAGGTATAGACGCCTCTGGCGGGGTCCGACGGAAGTTTGTCCACGATGGAGTACAGATAAGCGGCGTTGTCCATGCCCGCAAGCTGCTCGTCCACGTAGCCGAACTGGAAGAACATCTGTATTACCTTAGGAATTTCAAACTCATGGAAGCTGCGGATCACCGCCTTTTCATAGATCTCATAGAACGTCTTGGTGATCGACAGACGCAGCCGCCTCGAAGCGTCGTCTGTGCTGTTCTTGTCGGTCATCTTGGCGTACTCGTGCACCTCGTTGCGGAAATGGTTCGCCAGCTCCTCGCTGACGCCCGCATAGGCGAGAATCGTGTTCATGGAGTCGCGGATCTCGGGTACGTCCTGCGGCTGGCCGTCCGCCTGTGCGTTCTCCTCCGCAAACTGATCGAGGGCGTTCAGCCGTTCCTTGTACTCCGCCACGCGCTGCCGGTACATTTCCTTGTCGATGGACGGCTGGCTCTCGAGCTGGATCATCATCTTGGAGATCGCGGCGATCAGAGAAGTGGACTCGTCGGCGTGGGAGCCGATCTTATACAAGAGGCTCGCATACAGGTCAAAAAAATCCAGATGGTTCTCGCTCATCAGCAGATTCGCGATGTCCGACTTGTAATCGTAGAATACGCGGCATACGGAGATGACCTGATAGATGTCCTCGCTGGCTTTCAGCAGCAGCCCGCGGAGAAAGTCGGGATTCTGGTTTTTGATCGGAATCTTCGCCATGATCGCGCGCAGATGCGAGTAGTAGCCGCCGAACCAGCCGGGGATGTCCTCCTCCAAGACCAGCTCGGTCAACGATTCCAGCCCCGGAAGCGCTCTGGCGGAAATCTGATGCTTCCCGCAGAAATTCAAATATTCCTCGTAGCTGTCCATCAGATAGTGGTAGAAATTGTCACAGTCAAAACGGGCCAGCTCGTACTGATCCAGAATCTCCTGAAACTGCTTAAACATGGATGTGACGATGCGCGACGCGGTATCCGGATCGGCGCGCATGAAACCCGGCGCATTGACGGTCGATATCGGATACGGCGCAACCGAGACCGTGTCCTCCGCCTGATAGGTGATAAAGTACGTGCCGTAAAAAAGCTCGCAGACGCCGATGACGTCCCCCTTGGTCAGATAATATTCGCCTCCCGGATAAGCGGCGCGCACCGTTCCGCCGGCAATTACATAAAGAGCAGTGATCGCCTGTTCGCTCTGCGCGAGGACGGTCCCTGCGGGAATTTCTTTCACAGCCATATGCAGCTCCTCCCTTTTCATCACTCTCTAGTGTACTACGAAAACGCCCCGAATACAAGAAAGAATGCGCGCCCGCCGCAAAATTCTCCGGCAGGGATGCGTCTGCGCCGCAAAATTTTCCGTCAGGATTTCTTTCTCCGGCAACACTCCGGCAACACTCCGGCAACACTCCGGCAACACTCCGGCAACATTTCAACTTTTTGTATACCACAATTCCCAAAAGTATGTTAGAATAATACGGCAGGAGTGTGACACGCCTGTCTGAAATCGAAAGCGCCGGCTGACAGACCTGCCGGTGAGATGTGAAGCGGTGAGGCCGGGGCTATGGCTGCCGGTGTGATGTGAAGCGGTGAGGCCGGGGCTATGGCTGCCGGTGTGATGTGAAGCGGTGAGGCCGGGGCTTATGGCTGCCGGAGATCGGAAATGAGAGGCACATATGGAAAAAGAAGATATCGCCTACAGGCAGCAGGTGGTGAATACCTATAAGCCGGATGTGGAGAAGCTGGTCCGCTATCTGCCATGGCTGGAAGAAAAAGCTGACAGCAGTGTCGTGGAGACTTACGGGGATTCCGGCATCCGGGAACATTCCATCCCGTTTCCGGTATACGACGGCACGCTGATGAGTTTTATCAGGGAAGTGCAGCAGACGTCGTTGTTGGACCGCAACTAT
Source organism: uncultured Lachnospiraceae bacterium (assembly GCA_947630025.1). Taxonomy (GTDB): domain Bacteria; phylum Bacillota; class Clostridia; order Lachnospirales; family Lachnospiraceae; genus UBA3282. The sequence continues at coordinate 64,437 of CANRFZ010000014.1, read as the reverse complement.
CCGTATATCTATTCGCAGTACAGGCTCCGCACGCAGCAGGACGAGCTGCGGGCCATCGAGCGGGCGGATATCAAGGGAATGAACGTATTAAAAGGCATCCTGTCCAAATACGTTCTGGGCGGCATGACCAAGGGCAGGATGTGGACGGAGGGCGTCTCGGGCAGGATTTTCCTGAATGTGATCCGCAAGATGAAGGAGAACATCGAATACTGGAGCACGCCGATCGTCTGAGCGCTTATGGAGAAGCAGAGAAATCAGTGACAGAGAAAAGGAATTGGGGTTATGGGAGAGAAATCATTACAAAAGAGGCAGTATATTCTGGATACGGCGCGGAAGGTCTTCGCGGAGAAAGGGTTTAAGAGCGTCTCGATGAAAGACATCGTGGAGGCCTGCGGGATCAGCCGCGGCGGTCTGTATCTCTACTTTGACAGTACGGAGCAGATCCTGATGGAGATCCTGCGGATGGAAGCGCAGGAGACGGACGACCTTTTTGCGGGGCATATCTCCGAGGAAGATACGGCGGCGGACATTCTGCTGCTCTTTCTGAAAGAGCAGAAGAAGGAGCTACTGCAGAAAAAGGACAGTTTGACCGTGGCGGTCTATGAATACTTCTTCGGTCACAAAACGACCGATAGGAACAATACGCTGCGGCGGCAGTTTGACGCGGGTGTCAAGGTTATCGAGAAGCTGATCGAGGCCGGCATCGCCAGCGGCGAGTTCTACTGCGAGAATCCCAGAGGCGCGGCCAGCAATATCATGTATGTGCTGGAAGGCATGAAGATCAACGCGCAGACTTTTGGTATCACCGAAAAGATGGTGGACGAGCAGCTTCTGTATATTATGGAAGGGCTCGTCGTCGATGTGTAACGTATAGCGTCAGCGCGGCATGAAGCGGCATCAGAATATGAGAAAAGGAACGGAGAGAGTAAGGCATGGGAAAGGTAAAACGTATCTACGTGGAAAAAAAGGAGCCCTATGCGGTCAAGGCGCGGGAGCTGCAGGAGGAGATCGGCAGCTATCTGGGCGTCGGCGGCGTGACCGGGGTGCGGTTCCTGATCAGATATGATGTGGAGAACCTGTCGGACGAAGTGTTTGCCAAGGCGTGCAGAACCGTTTTTTCGGAGCCGCCGGTGGATCTTCTGTATGAGGAGACGATCGACGTTCCCGCGGGCAGCCGGGTGTTCAGCGTGGAATATCTGCCCGGCCAGTTCGACCAGCGCGCGGACTCCGCGGTACAGTGCGTGAAGTTCCTGAAAGAAGACGAGACGCCGATCATCAAGACGGCGATGACTTATGTGGTCAACGGAAATATCACCGACGAGGAGTTCGCCAGAATCAAGGCTTACTGCATCAACCCCGTGGACTCGCGGGAGACGGATATGGTCAAGCCTGACACGCTTGTCACACAATATGACGATCCTGCCGACGTGCTTGTCCTGGAACATATGCCGGGCAAGCCGGACTTTATCGAGATGGCGGAGCCGGAGCTGAAAGCGCTTTACGATTCTCTGGGGCTGGCCATGACGTTTCGGGATTTCCAGCACATTCAGCACTATTTTGCGGGAGAGGAAAAGCGCAATCCGACGATGACGGAGATCCGCGTGCTGGACACCTACTGGTCGGATCACTGCCGCCACACGACTTTTTCTACGGAATTAAAGGAAGTGACGTTTGAGGACGGCTATTACAGAAAACCGATCGAGGACGCTTACCAAAATTATCTCGCCGTGCGGAACGAGATCTATGGGGGCAGGCAGGATAAGTTCGTGTGCCTGATGGATCTGGCGCTGATGGCGATGCGCAAGCTGAAAAAGGACGGAAAGCTGGAGGATATGGAGCAGTCGGACGAGATCAACGCCTGCTCGGTGATCGTTCCGGTGGAGATAGATTACGGCGATCACAAGGAGACGGAGGAGTGGCTGGTCTTTTTCAAAAACGAGACGCACAACCATCCTACCGAGATCGAGCCCTTCGGCGGCGCGGCCACCTGTCTGGGCGGCGCGATCCGCGATCCGCTGTCGGGCCGGGGCTACGTCTATCAGGCCATGCGCGTGACGGGCGCGGCGGACCCCACCGTACCGGTGGCGGACACCTTAAAGGGCAAGCTGCCCCAGAAGAAACTGGTGCGCGGCGCGGCGGGCGGCTATTCTTCCTACGGCAATCAGATCGGACTGGCGACCGGACTGGTCAAGGAAATCTATCATCCGAATTACGTGGCCAAGAGAATGGAGATCGGCGCCGTCATGGGCGCGGCTCCGCGGCGGAACGTCATCCGGGAGACGTCCGATTCCGGCGATATCATTATCCTGCTGGGCGGGCGGACAGGGCGTGACGGCTGCGGCGGCGCCACCGGTTCGTCCAAAGTGCACACGGAGAGCTCCATCGAGACTTGCGGCGCGGAAGTGCAGAAGGGCAACGCCCCCACAGAGCGCAAGATCCAGAGGTTGTTCCGGCGGGGCGAGGTCAGCAGGCTGATCAAGAAGTGCAACGATTTCGGCGCGGGCGGCGTGTCCGTGGCCATCGGCGAGCTGGCGGACGGTCTGGTGGTGGATCTGGACAAAGTACCTAAGAAATACGCCGGACTGGACGGCACGGAGCTGGCGATTTCCGAATCGCAGGAGAGAATGGCGGTGGTCGTATCGCCGGAGAACGTGGACAAGTTTCTGGGATATGCCGCGGAGGAAAATCTGGAGGCCGTGGCGGTGGCGGAGGTGACGAAGGAGCCCCGCCTCGTCCTACAATGGCGCGGCAAGCCCATCGTCAATATCGCCAGAGCCTTTCTGGACACCAACGGCGCTCATCAGGAGACTGCCGTGGCGGTGGATCTGCCGGATGAAAAGCAGAATTATCTGGAGCAGATCGCGACGCCCGCGGTGGCGGACGCGCTGGGCCGGGGCGACGTGAAGGCGGCGTGGCTTGCGCTGTTAAACGACCTGAACGTGTGCTCCCAGAAAGGGCTGGTGGAGATGTTCGACGCCTCCATCGGCGCGGGCAGCGTATATATGCCTTACGGCGGAAAATACCAGTTGACGGAGACGCAGGCGATGGTGGCCAAGCTGCCCGTGCAGGAGGGCAGAACCGATACCGTGACGATGATGAGCTACGGCTTCGATCCCTATCTGTCCAGTTGGAGCCCGTACCACGGCGCGGTCTATGCGGTGACGGAGTCCATGGCCAAGATCGTGGCCAACGGCGGCGATTACAGGACGATCCGGTTTACGTTCCAAGAGTATTTCCGCAGGATGAGCGGGGAGCCCCACCGCTGGAGCCAGCCTTTCGCGGCGTTGTTGGGCGCTTATGACGCGCAGCTCGGCTACGGCCTTCCGTCCATAGGCGGCAAAGATTCCATGTCGGGCACTTTTAACGATATCGACGTGCCGCCGACGTTAGTCTCCTTTGCGGTGGATATCGGCAGGCAGCAGAATATCGTCAGTCCGGAGCTCAAGCGTCCTGGAAGCAGGCTGGTGCGGTTCCACATCCCGAAGGACGCCTACGATCTGCCGGTCTATGACGGCGTGAAGAAGGTATACGACTATATTATGACACTGATGTTGCAGCATAGCATTCTGTCCGCCTACGCGCTGGACGCCAAGGGCGCGGCGGCGGCGCTGAGCAAGATGGCTTTCGGCAACCGGTACGGCGTCGTCATCGAGAGCGGTCTGGCGGCGGAGAAGCTATTTGACAACGGGCTGGGCGACATACTGGCGGAGATGCCCGCAGATGCGGCGGACGCGCTGGGCAGCGTGCCGGACATGGATGACAACAGTGTCAGAAATATAATGACTGATGGAGTCAACATAAAATATACGGTCATCGGCACGGTGACGCAGACGCCGGCCTTTGTGTACGGCGATGTGACCGTGACGATGGAGGAGGCGCTGCAGGCGTGGACGGAGAGACTGGACAAAGTCTTCCCCTATACGGCGGGCAAGGACAAGAGCAGCGTGCGCTCCGAAGTATACCGGGCCAAAGAGGTCTATGTGTGCAGGCATAAGACGGCGAAGCCTACCGTGTTTATCCCGGTCTTTCCGGGAACCAACTGCGAGTACGACAGTGCGGCGGCTTTCCGGCGGGCGGGCGCGGATGTGGTGACAAAGGTATTCCGCAACCTGACGGCGTCCGATATCCGGGACAGCGTGGATGTCTTTGCAGGAGCCATCGCCCAGGCCCAGATCATCATGTTCCCCGGCGGCTTCTCGGCGGGCGACGAGCCGGACGGCTCCGCCAAGTTCTTTGCCACCGCGTTTCAGAATGCGAAGATCAAAGAGGCGGTGCATAAGCTGCTCTATGAGCGGGACGGACTGGCGCTGGGCATCTGCAACGGCTTCCAAGCGCTGATTAAGCTGGGGCTGGTGCCTTACGGAGAGGTGACGGGGCAGAAGGAAGATTCGCCGACGCTGACGTTTAATACCGTCAACCGCCATATTTCCAAGATGGCCTATATCAAAGTGGTCTCCGACAAATCCCCGTGGCTTCGGGGCGCGGAGCCGGGCGGCGTCTATGTGAATCCGGCCTCCCACGGCGAGGGGCGCTTCGTCGCGCCGAAAGAGTGGATCGACCGGTTGTTTGCCAACGGACAGGTGGCCACCCAGTACGCCGATCCGGAGGGCAATATCACGATGGACGAGGAGTGGAACATCAACGGCTCCTACGCCGCCATCGAGGGAATCACGTCGCCGGACGGCAGATGCTTCGGCAAGATGGCCCATGCCGAGAGGCGGGGCGAGAGCGTGGCAGTCAATATTTACGGAGAGCAGGATTTGAAGATTTTTGAATCCGGCGTTGCCTATTTCCAATAAAAAGACACAGAAAGACGAAAGAACAGGTGGCAGAATGAAAGCGTTCTTAATTTTGGAAGACGGAACCGTATTTGAGGGAATCCATATCGGAGCCGACAGAGAGGTCGTCAGCGAGATTGTTTTTAACACGTCGATGGCGGGATATCTGGAAGTGCTCACGGACCCTTCCTACGCGGGGCAGGCGGTGTGCATGACCTATCCGCTGATCGGCAATTACGGCGTGTGCAGAGAGGACATGGAATCGCGCAGGCCGTGGCCCGACGGGTTGATTGTGCGGGAATTGAGCCGCATCCCCAGCAATTTCAGGTGCGATATGACGATACAGCAGTTCCTCGAGGAGAACGACGTGCCCGGCATCGCGGGGATCGACACCCGGGCGCTGACCAAGCTCCTGCGTGAAAAAGGAACGATGAACGGCATGATCACCACCGACGCGCACTACCGCATGGACGAGGTGCTGCCGCGGCTGAAAGCCTACACCACGGGCAGGGTGGTGGAGCTTGTGACCTGCAAAGAGCCCTATACGCTGCACGGCGCGGCGGCGCTTTCCGACAACGGGCCGATCTCCGGCAGCGCGCGGTTTGACAGGGAAGCATATGAAAAAGGCGTCCGGGAGAAAAAGCCCAGCATGGTCAGAGCCCTCAATGGCCGCGGCCTGAAAGTGGCGCTGCTGGATCTGGGGGCCAAGGACAATATCGCCCGCTCGCTGGCGGCGCGGGGGTGCGACGTGACGGTGTACCCGGCGGGGACAAAGGCGCAGGAGATCATTGAGGGTGGATTTGACGGCGTGATGCTCAGCAACGGCCCCGGCGATCCCAAGGAGTGCCCTGAGGTGATCGCGGAGATCCGCAGGTTGTACGACGCGGATCTGACGATCTTTGCCATCTGTCTGGGGCATCAGTTGATGGCGCTGGCTGCCGGCGCGGACACTTACAAGATGAAATACGGACACAGGGGCGGCAACCACCCGGTCAAGGATCTGGCCACGGGCAGGGTATACATCTCCTCCCAGAACCACGGCTATGTGGTGGACGCGGACAGGCTGGATGCGTCCGTTGCGGTTCCCGCGTTTGTCAATGTCAACGACGGCACCAACGAGGGGCTTTCCTATACCGGCAAAAATATTTTTACGGTGCAGTTTCATCCCGAAGCGTGCCCCGGCCCGCAGGATTCCGGAGATCTGTTCGACCGGTTTATCGGGATGATGAAGGAGGTGCGCCATGCCTAAGAATCCAAATGTAAAGAGAGTGCTCGTCATCGGCTCCGGCCCCATCGTCATAGGACAGGCGGCGGAATTTGACTATGCCGGTACGCAGGCGTGCCGTTCGTTAAAGGAAGAAGGGATGGAGGTCATACTGGTCAATTCCAATCCCGCGACGATCATGACGGACGGCGATATTGCGGATAAAGTATACATCGAACCATTGACCACATCGGTCATCGAGGAGATTATCCTGAAAGAAAAGCCCGACAGTCTGCTGCCCAACATGGGCGGACAGGCGGGACTGAATCTGGGAATGGAACTGGACGAGTCGGGCTTCCTGAAAGCCCACGGCGTGACGCTTCTGGGCACGACGGCGGCCACCATCAAAAAAGCGGAGGACAGGCTGGAATTTAAGGAGACGATGGAAAAGATCGGCGAACCCTGCGCGCCCTCGCTGGTGGTGGAGAATATCGAGGACGGCGTTGCCTTTGCCGCGCAGATTGGCTACCCGGTCGTGCTGCGGCCCGCCTATACGCTGGGCGGCTCCGGCGGCGGCATCGCGCACAACCGCGCCGAGCTGGAGGAGATTCTGGCCAACGGCCTGCGCCTCTCCCGCGTGGGACAAGTGCTGGTGGAGCGCTGCATCGCCGGTTGGAAAGAGATCGAGTACGAGGTGATGCGCGACAGCGCGGGCAACTGCATCACCGTCTGCAACATGGAAAATATCGACCCGGTGGGCGTCCACACGGGCGACAGCATTGTGGTGGCGCCTTCCCAGACGCTGAGCGACAAGGAGTACCAGATGCTCAGGAGCTCCGCGCTCAATATCATCAACGAGCTGGGGATCACGGGCGGCTGCAACGTGCAGTTCGCGCTGCATCCCACCAGTTTTGAATACTGCGTCATCGAGGTCAATCCCCGTGTGAGCCGTTCCTCGGCGCTGGCGTCCAAGGCTACGGGCTATCCCATCGCCAAAGTCGCGGCCAAGATCGCGCTGGGCTATACGCTGGACGAGATCAAGAACGCCATCACGGGCAAGACCTACGCCAGCTTTGAGCCGACGCTGGACTACTGCGTCGTCAAGATACCGAGGCTGCCCTTTGACAAATTCATCACGGCGAAGCGCACCCTCACGACGCAGATGAAGGCCACGGGCGAAGTGATGAGCATCTGCAATAATTTTGAAGGCGCGCTGATGAAGGCAATCCGCTCGCTGGAGCAGCACGTGGACTGCCTGAGAAGCTATGATTTCTCCGCGCTGACGAAAGAGGAGCTGATCGACCGCATGAAGATCGTGGACGACCAGCGGATCTATCTGATTGCGGAGGCGGTGCGCAAAGGCATCGACTATGACACGATACACGAGATCACGATGGTGGACGTCTGGTTCATCGACAAGATCGCGATCCTGACGGAGATGGAGGCGGCGCTGGAAAAGGGCCCGCTCACCGTAGAATTGCTGCGGGAGGCGAAGCGGCTGGAATTTCCCGACAATGTGATCGCCAGACTGACCGGCAGGACGGAGGAGGAAGTCAGGCAGATGCGCTATGACAACGGCATCGTGGCGGCGTTTAAGATGGTGGATACGTGCGCGGCGGAGTTTGCGGCCAGCACGCCTTATTACTACTCGGTTTTCGGCTCCGAGACGGAGGCGGTCGAGACGCATCCGAAGAAAAAGGTGCTGGTGCTGGGTTCCGGCCCGATCCGCATCGGACAGGGCATCGAGTTCGACTACTGCTCCGTGCACGCGACATGGGCTTTTGCAAAAGAAGGCTATGAAACGGTCATCATCAACAACAACCCGGAGACGGTCAGCACCGACTTTGATATTGCGGACAAACTGTATTTCGAGCCGCTGACGCCGGAGGACGTGGAAAATATCGTCCGCGTGGAACATCCCGACGGCGCGGTGGTGCAGTTCGGCGGACAGACCGCCATCAAGCTGACGGAAAGCCTGATGAAGATGGGAGTACCGATTCTCGGCACCAAGGCGGAGGATGTGGACGCCGCCGAGGACAGGGAGCTCTTTGACCGGATACTGGAGGAGACGCAGATTCCGAGAGCCGCCGGCGGCACGGTCTACACTGCGGAGGAGGCCAAGGAAGTGGCGAACCGTCTGGGCTATCCCGTGCTGGTGCGCCCTTCCTATGTGCTGGGCGGACAGGGAATGCAGATCGCTATTTCCGATCAGGAGATCGAAGAATTTATGGCGGTCATCAACCGCTACGAGCAGGATCATCCGATTCTGGTAGACAAATATCTGCAGGGCAAAGAGCTGGAAGTGGACGCCGTGTGCGACGGCACGGACATCCTGATTCCGGGCATTATGGAGCATATCGAGCGGACGGGCGTCCATTCCGGAGACAGTATTTCCGTCTATCCCGCGCCCACCGTCAGCGACAAGGTCAAGGAGACGATCGCCGATTATTCCGCGAGACTGGCCCGCGCGCTGCACGTAGTCGGCCTGATCAATATTCAGTTTATCGCCATGGACGACGAGGTGTATGTGATCGAGGTCAATCCCCGCTCCTCCCGCACCGTGCCCTATATCAGCAAGGTGACGGGCATCCCGATCGTGGATCTGGCGACGCAGGTTATCATCGGCAGGAAGATCAGAGATCTCGGCTATGAGCCGGGGCTGCAGCCCGCGGCGGACTATTATGCCATCAAGATGCCGGTGTTCTCATTTGAAAAAATACGCGGCGCGGAGATCAGCTTAGGGCCTGAAATGAAATCCACGGGAGAATGCCTCGGCATCGCCAAAACCTTTAACGAGGCGCTCTACAAGGCGTTCCTCGGCGCGGGCGTGAACCTGCCGAAGCACAAGCAGATGATTATCACCGTCAAGGACGCGGACAAGGGCGAAGCCATCGAGGTGGCGCGCCGTTTTGAAAAGCTGGGCTACATCATCTACGCCACGAGAAGTACCGCGGCGGCGCTCAACGAGGCCGGCGTGAAGGCGAGAAAAGTCAACAAAATCCAGCAGGAGTCGCCCACCGTCATGGATCTGATCTTAGGACACAAGATCGATCTGGTCATCGACACGCCCACGCAGGGACGCGACAAGAACAGGGACGGGTTCCTGATCCGGCGGACGGCCATCGAGACAGGCGTCAACTGCATCACGGCGATGGACACCGCGGCGGCGCTGGTGACCAGTCTGGAAAATGCGGCGTCTCAGGGAAGGATGACGCTGACGGACATCGCCACGATCGCCAAGAGCCGCGCGCACAAAGGCTAGAAACTGCGATAGAGCGCAGGCAAACGATGCGATGAATAGAGAAGAAAAAAGGGAAGGGCAAAGGCAGAGAAGGCCAACGTAAAGACAGAGAGTTCGGTTGATGAATCAAAGAAACTATCAAAAAGAACTGGAACTTATTTTACAACAGATCGCGGAGAGCGCGGACGCGCAGGGCAGCCAAACCCCTGCGCTTTTTCTGCATAGCTGCTGCGCGCCCTGCAGCAGTTATGTGCTGGAATATCTGAGACGGTATTTCCGTATCACGGTTTTTTATTACAATCCCAATATCTCCTATGAGGAGGAGTACCGCAGGCGCGCGGCGGAGCAGCGCAGGCTCATCAGGGCGTACAATGCGATGCTGCCGGAGAACGGCGCCTCCGGGGAGCAGGCGGGCAGGATCGAAATCGTGGAGAGCGACTACGAGCCGGACTGCTTCTATGACGCCGTCAAGGGGCTGGAACAGTGCCCGGAGGGTGGAGAACGGTGCTTCGCCTGCTATGAGCTGCGGCTGCGGGAGACGGCGAAGCGCGCGGCAGCAGGGAAGTTTGACTATTTCGCCACGACGCTTACGATCAGCCCGCAGAAAAATGCGGCGAAGCTCAACGAGATCGGCGCGCGGCTGGCGGACGAGTACGGCGTGAAATGGCTTGTGTCGGATTTTAAGAAAAAAGGCGGCTACCAGCGCTCCATTGTCCTGTCCGGAGAATATGACCTGTACCGGCAGAATTACTGCGGGTGCGTCTTTTCCAAAAGATAGAAAGACAGACGCGGTTTGCCGCCGCTTTGGTTTTTGCATGGATTTTACGGATCGATAGGGTAAGATGGAGAGACGCATTGTTCTGCCGCCGCTTTGGTTTTTGCTTGAATTTCACGGATAAATGGGGTAAGATGGGAGAGACGCAGGCGCAAGCCGAGAGAGTATGAATGTATGAGGATGCAGAATGCAGAAATTATTGGATTTGATATCGGAAGAAACGAAACGGGCCTTTGACGCGGCGGGATATGACGGGCAGCTCGGCAGAGTGACACTGTCCAACCGCCCCGATCTGTGCGAATACCAGTGCAACGGCGCGATGGCAGGAGCCAAGCAGTACCACAAAGCGCCGATGGCCATCGCGCAGGATGTGGCGGCGCAGCTTACGGACAGCGATGTCTTTGCGGAAGTGTCGGCGGCGGCGCCCGGTTTCCTGAATATGAAAGTAAAAGAGTCCTTTGTGCGGGACTATCTGCGGCAGATGAAAGAGAGCGATAAATTCGGCCTGCAGGCGCCCCGGCAGCCGGAGAAGATCATCATTGACTACGGCGGTCCCAATGTGGCGAAGTCGCTCCATGTCGGCCATCTGCGCTCCGCCATCATCGGCGAGAGCATCAAGCGCATCTGCCGGTATGCGGGACATGACATCATCGGCGATATCCATATGGGCGACTGGGGCCTGCAGATGGGGCTGGTCATTACGGAGCTGCGCAGAAGACAGCCGGAGCTGGTATATTTCGACGAGTCCTATGAAGGAGACTACCCGGAGGAAGCGCCTTTTACGATTACGGAGCTGGAGGAGATCTATCCCACGGCCAGCGCCCGCTCCAAAGAGGACGAGGACTACAAGGCGGAGGCGCTGGAGGCGACGCAGAAGCTGCAGAACGGCGTGCGCGGCTACCGCGCGTTGTGGCGGCATATCATGAATGTGTCGGTGGCGGATTTAAAGCGCAATTACCGCGACCTGAACGTTTCCTTTGAACTGTGGAAGGGCGAATCGGACGTCCACGAGCTGATCCCGTCCATGGTGCGCATGATGAAGGACGGCGGCTATGCCTACGAGAGCGACGGCGCGCTGGTGGTGGATGTCAAGCAGGAGAGCGATACGAAGGAAATGCCGCCCTGCATGATCTTAAAATCCGACGGCGCGGCACTGTATAATACGACGGATCTGGCGACGATCATGGACCGCATGGAGCGCTATCATCCCGACAAGCTGATCTATCTGACGGACAAGCGGCAGGAGCTGTATTTTGAACAGGTATTCCGCTGCGCGCGCAAGACCGGACTGGTCAATGAAAAAACGACACTCGTGCACATCGGGTTCGGCACGATGAACGGCAAGGACGGAAAGCCCTTTAAGACGAGAGACGGCGGCGTCATGCCCCTGTCTGCCCTGATCCGCGAGATCAACGGAGAAATGCTCAAAAAGATCCGTGAGAACGCCGCGGAGAAAGGGTATGAAATCGACGAAAAGGAGGCCGAGGAGACGGCCAAAACCGTAGGGCTGGCGGCGGTCAAGTACGGCGATCTGTCCAATCAGGCTTCCAAAGATTATATTTTCGATATGGACAGGTTCACCTCGTTCGAGGGAGACACCGGCCCCTATATCCTCTATACGATGGTACGGATCAAGTCAATTCTGGCCAAGTACACGGAGCAGGGCGGTGTATTGACCGATACGGTCATCCAGAGCGCGGCGAACGATTCCGAGAAAAGTCTGATGCTGGAGCTGGCGAAATACAACGCCGTCATCGAGGCGGCCTGCGAGGAACTGGCGCCCCATCGGATCTGCGCGTATATTTACGATATCGCCAATGCGTTCAACCGCTTTTACCACGAGACAAAGATTCTGTCCGAAGAAGACGGGCAGAAGAAGGCCGGATGGATCGCGCTGCTCGTATTGACCGAGGAAATTCTGGAAACCTGCATTGACTTACTTGGTTTTTCCGCGCCCGACAGAATGTAAAATAAAAAAAGTCCTTGACAAGTAGTGGGGATAGATTGTATACTAGCAAAGCGGGTTGTAAATAACCCGCATCAATCGGGGTCTTAGCTCAGCTGGGAGAGCATCTGCCTTACAAGCAGAGGGTCATAGGTTCGAACCCTATAGGCCCCATTTATTTTTTAAAATAAAATAAATACGGCGAGATAGCTCAGCTGGCTAGAGCACACGGTTCATACCCGTGGTGTCGAGGGTTCAAGTCCCCCTCTCGCTACTAAGTGATAAGATGGCCGGAAGCCTGTAATATTAAGGGTTTCCGGCTATTTCATTTTCTGTAAAAATTCAAACCGTGTTGCAGGGTGGGCTGACCTTTCATTCTTTGAGAATGGGGGTGATGCCTATGGGAAATCATTATGATTTCAAGGATGTGCTGACTTTCGGCATATTCCTTTTGGCGTTGCTTACATTCGTTTTTACGTTTGCTAAGTAAAGCTACATAGAAAAACCACCCCAAGACTTTGACCAGCAGAGGGGTGGAATTTCTATCCAAAAACTAGGTCAACCCACCTTGTGGGCGGTTGTTCCCTTTAAGTTCAGTATAGCCGTTTCAACGGAAATGTCAAGGTTTTGTGTTCAGAAACGGCAGCTAGATAGTTGATAGCGCTGCGCCGTCTTTCATGCCCATCTGGTACTCTGGCGGATTCAAAGAGCCGTTTGATAAGATACAGGCAACGCACCTCTTGAAGCGTTCTTTCGTGTGTGCTATAATTTCCCCATGACCTGGCAGAGCGGCGATTCGGGACTTTGAACGGAATTGATGGAGGACGGACCATGAACGAAATATTAAATGAAATCCGAAAAATCATGGACGAAAATATGGCTTTATACTTACCTTATGTAAAAAAGAGCGATTTGGAGGACGACGGCGCCATATTTTACATGAATGCTCAAAACGGTACGGAATTTGACTGGTTCGTCAATGACCGTTTTCCGTTTTTTATGATGTTCTATAACGATAGCGATAATCTGGGCGCGGTCAAGCTGACACTCTGCAATACCGGAGAGGTGCAGGTGTATCTCTATGGGGAAAAGGGGAAAGAGCTCGTCAAAACGGTGGAGAAGCAGTTAGATATCGACAAAACGGATATGCTCAAACTAGCCGCAGTACTGACCTGTCAGGCAGATGACAAGGCAGTTTGGGACGGGAATATTGACAAGATCCAAACGGACATGGAGATTACAGAGATTGCCCTTCAGGAATTTAGCGGCAGGGAAAAATATCATGCCGTGATGAAGAACAGAATGAATATCTGCAGGTTATACGCGATTGTTTCAAAAAGGATCACGGAAGATGGCTGGAAAGTGGGGTATATGGAAAGAACGGAACCCCATGACGAAGACGACAGCGGTTGGTTCTTTGCGTCCGGCGATGAGGAAGACGAATATTTTTCAAACCCTGAAAATTTATCGCTGCTGGCGGTAGGAACGGTATGGCAGCAATTAGACGGAGATATTTTTAAATATATTGATATGCCGGCAGGGACGAAATTGATCCGGATCTCATCGAATGAATTTGAAATCGATAAAAATAATAAAGAAATCTATATGGCAAAAAGGGGATAAGCGCATGACAAATCCCGTTTGTCAGCTATTATTCTATATTTATACTTCCCAACAAATACCGGGGAAGAATGAAACAGGTGATTAAGGCAGGAGAGCGTCTGTTGGGAGAAAACCAATGGACGCTTTATTTTTCGACAGTTATCCGGTTATCCGACGTATTCTGCAGAATATAATATAGTAGGGCGGAATCTGGCAGCAGGCATACGACTGCCGCCATAGGATAGCGGAAATACGCCAGCCGTGTGGCGTGGCGGCGCATTTTTCTATTGCGAAATGCGCGGAGGTTTTGTATGATATTCTCAGGGCGTGGCGTACACGGCCCGGCAGGACAACAAAGGATAACGCTCGTTATTTACCGTCGGTTTGCCGGCGGCGGCGCACCGGGCGGACCGGTGTTTCGGAAGGAGCAGAGGAAAATGAGCAGCGTGGATAAAAGAAGGTTCAAACGGTTTAAAAAGAAAAAAATATGGCCTTCCGTATTTGCATTTGTGGTGGTCGGGACGGTCTGTGTCGCGGTGGACGTTCTGTTCCTGCACCTGTGCATCCTGTCCGTGCTGGGAACGAAGGTGGCGGGGCAGTACGAGGATGTGGCGCAGTACGGCGGCGAGCTCCGTATGCTGACGGAGGGCGGCACGCCGCTGCAGGATGCGGCGGAACAGTTGTTTGCCGGTGAGATGGCGGGACAGGACATCTATGTCACCGGCGCGGACGGCAGCGTCGTGTACCAGACGGGGGATTCCCAGCCGAATTTTGACCGGCGGCTGGACATACCGCTGTTGGACGAGATTGCCGCGCTGGAGGATAGCGCGGAGGTCTTTACGGGTACGGACGAGATCATCGACGTGTACCGTCTGGCGCGGCGGGATATTATGGGCAACGCGCTGGAGACCAAGAGAAAAGACGAGACGTATATGCAGTTTATGAAGACGCCGGTATTCGGGCAGGCCTACTGGCTGGGGACACCCGTGCCGGAGAGCGGCGCGTTCCTCTATGTCAAGTGCAGGATGGAAGTGGAGCGGCAGGACGTTTTCTTTGCGCTGGCGTTCGGTATAGCCGCGCAGGTTTTCCTGCTGATACCGGTGATTTTGCTATTCATCCACACGATCCGTTCCGCGGTGCTGCAGAAAGGGCTGACGCAGCTCATCTACATGGATACGGTGACGGGCGGCAGGAACTGGCTTTATTTTAAAAATTACGGAGAACGCATACTGACCAGATTGGTCAATAATAAAAAGGCGTTTGCGCTTGTGAATCTGCATCTGGAGCGGTATCAGAATTACCGTGCCTGCTACGGCGTGCAGGCGGGGGAGAGTCTGTTAGAGTCCATGGACGGATTTCTGAGCGCCAGAGTCGGCAGGAACGAAGCCTTTGCCCGATACGAGGGGGCGGATTTCGGCCTGTTATTGCAGTGCGACGGCGACAGCGACGAGGAGCGGGTGGACAGGTGCCGGAAGCGGATACGCTCGCTGCTGGCGGAGCTGACGGGGCTCAGGCCGAACCAGAAGATTCATTTTGACGCGGGCATCAATATGATCCCGCTCCATGTCGGGCCGGACGTCAAGTGGTATAGCAGGAGAAAAGACGTGGATATCGACCAGCTCTACACCTACGCCAACGCCGCCCGGGTGGAGACCGCCGGCACGGAGGAGCAGCGGATCAGCTTCTTCGACGAAGATATGCTGGGGCGGCAGAAATGGGAGCGCTGGGTGGAGGACACGATGGAGACGGCGCTGCGCAACGAGGAGTTCGAGGTATATCTGCAGCCCAAGTACAACCCGGTGACGGGCAAGCTGGTGGGGGCCGAGGCGCTGGTGCGCTGGATCAGCCTTTCCACGGGACTGATTACGCCGTCGCATTTCATCCCGATTTTTGAACGGACGGGATTTATCACGCAGCTGGACGACTATATGATCTCGCGCGTCGCCAAGCTGCAGGCGGAGTGGATGATACAGGGCAGAAAGGCGATCCCGATCTCGGTGAATGTGTCGCGGGCGCATTTCGCGCAGGAGGGGCTGGCGGACAATATATGCAGGCTGGTGGACGCCTACGGCCCCAGCCACGACCTGATCGAGCTGGAAGTGACGGAGAGCGCGTTCTTTGAGGAAAAGGAAATTCTGGTGGACACGGTGAAGCAGTTGAAGGCCTACGGTTTCCGTGTGTCGATGGACGACTTCGGCGCGGGGTATTCTTCGCTGAATTCGCTGAAGGATATTCCGCTGGACGTGCTGAAGCTGGACGGCGAGTTCTTCCGGGGCAGCGAGGACGACGGCGGGCGCGGTGAGATCGTGGTCAGGGAGGCGATCCAGCTCGCCAAGAATCTGCATATGAGCATTGTGGCGGAGGGCATCGAGAAGAAGGAGCAGGTGGACTTTCTGGCCAGTCAGGGCTGCGATATGATTCAGGGCTTCTATTTCGCCAAACCGATGCCGGTGGAAGAATTTATGGAAAAAATGGAGAAGGACGCATAATGGTAATCGTTTTGTCGGCAATACAGTATATCGGAATTGCGGTGCTGATCGCGGAGACGATCTATCTGGTGAACCAGCGACCGTCGCGGCAGCAGATCAGGCTGCTGATCCTGATGCTCTCTCTGCTTGTGAATTTCACGGGCTATCTGCTGGAGCTGCAGTCGGCCACGATGCCGCAGGCGATCGCGGCGGTGAAGTTTTCCTATCTGGGGAAGCCCATCAGCGTGCTGGCGATGTTCTTTTTCATCATGGAATACTGCAGCGTGAAGATACCGAAGTGGCTGCCGCCCGTCCTGAGCGGCCTCCATGCGTGCGTGATTTTTCTGGTGCTGACCTGCGAGCATCACAGGCTCTTTTACGACAGCATCGAGTTCACGACGAAAGGGCTTTTTCCCCATCTGGTGCTGGGGCACGGCGTAGTCTATCTCATCTACTATGGGGCGGTGGCCGTCTATGCGATGATCATGGTGGCCGCCTGTGTCAGGAAATATCTGCGCACGGCCAGCGAAGCGGGCAGACGCAGGCTGCTAGTCTTTCTCTCCGGCATCGGCCTGATGATTCTGGGCTGGGCGGGCTTTTTCTTTAACTGGTTCGGCGGCTACGATTCCACGCTGGTGGCGTATCTGGCGTCAGTGGTCATCTATTCTTATTATATGTACCGCGACAAGGTGCTGGAGACGCTTTCCATGGCGCAGGATCAGGCCATCGACGAGCTCTCGGCGGGGCTGGTGGTGCTGGATCAGGACAATAACGTGATCTATTACAACAAAAAGGCGGGGGAACTGTGCCGTCTGGACGGCAGTGTGCCGCTGCCGCAGGTCATCGGGGAGCTGGACGAGGATATTATCCGTAAGAAAAATATCGAGCGGGGCGACCGCATCTATGATGTGGGAAGCCGGCTGCTGCTCAAGCAGAATATGTATTTCGGCAAGATGTACGTGTTCAACGACATCACCGACAGCACCGTCTTTGCGCGCAACGCCAAGGAGCAGGCAGAGATCATGAAGGGCTTAAAGGAGCGCGCGGAAGCGGCGAATCAGGCGAAATCCACGTTTGTCTCCAATATCACCCACGAGATCCGGACGCCCATGAACGCCATCGTCGGCATGACCGAGATCCTGCTGCGGGAGGAGCTGCCGGAGCAGGACAGGGGGTATCTGGTCAATATCAAAAATTCCGGCAACGCGCTGCTAAATATCGTCAACGACATTCTGGATTTCTCGAAGATGGAGTCGGGCAAAATGGAGCTGGTGGACGACGAGTACGAGCCCATGGCCATGCTCAACGACCTGAGCATGATCTTCCTGACACGTATCGGCGGCAAGGACATGGAGATTTTGTACGACATCGACGGGCGGCTGCCTACGAAGCTCTACGGCGACAGTCTGCGTATCCGGCAGATCATTATCAATATCGTCAACAACGCCATCAAGTTTACGGAGCACGGCTTCGTAAAGCTGCAGATCCGCGTGGGGAACGTGAACGGCGACAGTATGGAGCTTTTGGTGTCTGTCAAAGACACCGGGCAGGGCATCCGCGAGGAAGATCTGGGTAAACTGTTCGGCTCGTTCCAGCAGGTGGACACCAAGCGCAACCGCGGCAAGGAGGGAACGGGCCTAGGCCTGTCGATCTCCAAGCAGCTCGTGGAGATGATGGGCGGCAGCATCGGCGTGCGCAGCACTTACGGCGAGGGCAGCGAGTTTTACTTTAATATTATCCAGCAGGTGCGCGACGGGAGTCCCGCCGCCGAAATCCACGATAGCGGCGCCGGGAAGAAACTGAAAGCGGGCGGCTTTTTCTCCAGAGAATGCCTGTGGACGTCCTTCGCCGGACTTGCGGCGGGCTTCGGCGTGGACTGCATCCCCTACGAGACGTGGAGCGAGACGCGGGAGCAGCTCGACTATTTCTTTATGGACAGCGATTCCGTGGACAGAATGCAGGCGGACAGAGAGCACTACGGGGCGCAGATGGGCGAGGTCTGCGTGCTGCGCAACCCGCTCTCCGGGGAGGACGCCGCACCGGGCGCAACGATGCTCGACAAGCCGCTCTACAGCCTGAATTTCTGCCGCGCGATCAACCACGAGTCCATGTATGTGGGGCCCGTGGAGGAAGACTTTATGAACTTTACCGCCCCCGACGCCTCGATTCTCGTGGTGGACGACAACGAGATCAATCTGGAGGTGACGGAGGGGCTGCTGGAGCCGCTGCAGATGCAGATCGACATGGCGGACAACGGCAAAAAAGCACTGAAAATGCTGGAAAACAAGCACTACGACCTGATTTTCATGGATCACATGATGCCTGTCATGGACGGCGTGGAGACGACGGAGCGCATCCGCAAGATGGAGGGCGATTACTATCGGAACGTGCCGGTGATCGCGCTGACGGCCAACGCGCTGATGGACGCGCGGGAGCAGTTCGCCAAGGCGGGGATGAACGACTTCGTGGCCAAGCCCATCGAGATGAAGGAGATCTGCAAGTGCCTGCGGAAGTGGCTGCCTCCGGAGCGGATCATCCCGGCGGAGGGCGGTGCCCTGCAAAAGAAAAAAACTCCGGCGGCACAGGAGCCCGGCGCGTCCGGCGCACCGGCAGCGAAGACAACGGCAGGGCCGGAGACGACGACGGATACCGGGGCAGCGGCAGGCGCGGACACCCTTCCGGAGCTGCCCGGCATCGACGCGGCGGCGGGCGTGAAATATTCCGGCAGCGAAAAGATGTGGTATCGGCTGCTGGGCGATTTCTATAAGCTCATCGACGCCAAGGCGAACAAGCTGGAGAAATGTCTGGCGGACGGGCTGATCAAGGACTACACGATCGAAGTCCACGCGCTGAAAAATACGGCGCGTATGGCGGGCGCGCTGCAGCTCTCGGAATGGTTTGCGCGCATGGAGCAGCTCGGTCACGCGGGCGATACGGACGCGCTGGCCGCAGAGACGCCGGAACTGTTGACGGAGCTGCGGCGTTTCAAGGAAGTGCTGCGGCCCTATGGGGAGGCCGTCAACCGGAACAGGCGCGAGGCGGCACCGGGAGAGATCGAAGGTCTGCTGGTGAAGATACGCGACGCGATGGACGCCTTTGATCTGGACAGTGTGGATGAGTCCCTGCACGAGCTGGAGCAGCTCCACATACCGGAGAACTGCACGCAGCTCATGGAAGAACTCAGGGTGGCGGTAACGGACGTCATGATGGAAGAAGTCATGAAACTCGCCGATGAGATGATTGCGGCGCTGCAGGAGCGGTAGCCGCCTAACGCGCGCTATTCTGCCTGTGGCTTCTTACAGTTTCCTGCCCGTCAGCAGCTCGTAGCCCTGCAGATATTTGTCGATGGTTTTCTGTACGATGTCGTCGGGCAGCGTCCAGTTGTGCCCCTCGTTGTCCTTCAGCCAGTCCCTCGCGAACTGCTTGTCAAAGGAAGGCTGCGCGTGGCCCGGCTCGTAGCCGTCGGCGGGCCAGAAGCGGGAGCTGTCGGGGGTGAGCATTTCGTCGCCGAGGACGATATTGCCCTCCTCATCCAGTCCGAACTCAAACTTCGTATCCGCGATGATAATGCCGCGCGTCAGCGCGTAGTCGGCGCATTTCTTATAGAGGGCGATGGTGCAGTCCCGCAGCTTGGAGGCGTATTCCACGCCTTTGCCGGGAAATCTTTTTTCCAGATAATCCACACTCTGTTCATAGGAGATATTCTCGTCGTGGTCGCCGATCTCCGCCTTGGTGGACGGCGTGTAGATGGGCTCCGGGAGCTTGTCGGATTCCCGCAGGCCCTCTGGCAGTCTGATACCGCAGACGGTGCCGTCCTTGACATAGCTCGCCCAGCCGCTGCCGGTGATATAGCCGCGCACGATGCACTCGACGGGCAGCATCGTGAGTTTGCGGCATAGCATACTGTTGCCATTAAACCTGTCCTGCCTGAAAAAGGCGGGCATATCGTTCACATCCACGGAAATCATGTGGTTTGGTATGATGTCCTGCGTCATGTCAAACCAGAATTTGGACATCTGCGTCAGCACGGCGCCTTTCTTTGTCACCTGATTGTGGAGAATCACATCGAAACAACTGATGCGGTCGGTGGCGACCATAATCAGGGTGTCGCCGTTGTCGTAGATCTCGCGTACTTTGCCTTCTTTGATCGGTTTTAATTCAGTCATAATCTCCTCCGTTTCTCACCGCGCGCAACGCCCGGGGCTGCTCTTTTTCACACTATTAGTTTTGCATAGATGATTTCATTTTGCAATATTAGATATTGTCAAAAAAATATCAATGTGCTATGATACGAATGTATTGTATCTCATCTATGAGAATAATAACAGGAGGAATCGTACCATGAAAAATGAAAAGACCTATGAACTGGTGCTTACGGCACTGTTCACCGCCATAATTATCATTATGGCATTCACACCGCTGGGATATATCCCGCTTGTCATCATCAACGCGACGATCATTCATATCCCGGTTATCCTGGGAGCGCTATTTCTCGGACCGAAGAAAGGTGCATTTTTGGGATTCGTATTCGGACTGACCAGCTTTATCAACAACACATTTAAGGCGGCCACGGCGTCGGCGTTTGTATTTTCGCCGGTTCTGGCTTACAATGTCGTCGGCGTATCCGGCATTTTTAAGAGCCTCTACATCTGCTTTGTGCCGCGTATTCTGGTAGGCGTCGTGCCTTATTTTGTCTATGTTCTGATCCGCAGGGCGCTGGGGAGCGAACAGAAGGCGGGGAAACTGATCGTTGACATCGCGGCGGCTCTTATTCTGTTTGTTTCCGTCAGGGCATTTTTGATACGGATGTTTCCCGAAGCGTTATCCGCCGTTGTGTGCACCGTGATCGGCGCGGCGGCAGGCATCGCGCTTCTGGCGGCTCTGTCCATAGGCGGCGGCAGAAAAAGCGCGGCCAGCCTTTCCCTCGCGTATGCGGGGCTGGCGGGCGCGTTCACCAATACGCTGCTTGTCATGAGCGGCATTTTTATCCTGTATAAAGACGCATACGCGCAGGCGGTGGGCGTTGCCGGCGAAGCGGTGCTGGACGTGATCATGGGCGTGGTGACGTTTAACGGCATCGTGGAGGCGGTGGTGGCGGCGATCATCGTGGCGGGCGTCGGCTTTGCGCTGACTCGCGTGAAGCCGGTCTATTCCCTTGCGCAGAAGGCGCAGCCCCTATAGGGTGAGGCGGCGCGGAAACAGAGGTAACTATGATTTTAGCGATTGATATCGGCAATACGAATATTGTCATCGGCTGCATCGAAGGAGAACGGATACGGTTCGTGGAGCGCGTCTCCACGGACCTCTCCAAGACGGAGCTGGAATATGTGGTGGAGTTCCGCACGCTGCTGGAACTGTACGACATCGGCATCGGGGACATCACAGGCAGTATCATGTCCTCGGTGGTGCCGCCGTTAAATAACATCGTGAACGCGGCGATCGAAAAACTGTTCCACAAAGCGCCGTTATTGGTAGGGCCGGGCGTAAAGACGGGCCTGAATATCCTGATGGACAATCCGGGGCAGCTCGGCGCGGATCTGGTGGTCAACGCGGTGGCGGGCCTGCAGTATTACGGCGCGCCGCTGATCCTCATCGACATGGGTACGGCCACCACGGTCAGCGTGGTGGACGAGAAGCACAATTATATCGGCGGCATGATCCTGCCGGGCGTGAAGGTGTCGCTGGATTCGCTGGTAAACCGCACGTCCCAGCTTCCCCGCATCAGTCTGGAAGCGCCGCGCAGGATCATCGGCAAGAACACCATCGACTGTATGAAAAGCGGCACCGTGATCGGGCAGGCGGCGTGTCTGGACGGCCTCATCGAGCGGATCATCGAGGAGCTGGGGTATGAAGCGCCCGTGGTGGCCACGGGCGGTCTGTCGGGCAGCATCGTTCCCTACTGCAAGCGGGAGATTCTCTACGACAACGAGCTGACGTTAAAAGGGCTGGGGATCATCTACCGCAAGAATACGGAGTGACCTGTGCCGCCGGTCGTAAGCGGCGCAATCAGGCGGAATGCGCGGCCTGCAAAAAAAGCGGCGCGCGGAAACGGAGCGGACATGACAACCGGAAACCATATCGAAACGGATATTACTGCAGGAACACCGACCGATACGTGCATGGCTGCAGAGGAGCCTGCCGGGACGGACATTATCGCCGGAAAACATATTATCCTAGGCGTGACGGGCAGCATCGCCGCCTACAAGATCGCGTCGCTGGCGAGTATGCTGAAAAAGCGGCAGGCGGACGTGACGGTGATTATGACGGAGAACGCTGTCCATTTTATCAATCCCATCACCTTTGAGACGCTGACGGGCAACAAATGTCTGGTGGACACTTTCGACCGGAATTTTGCGTTTCAGGTGGAGCACGTGGCGTTGTCCAAACAGGCCGACGTCGTGCTGACGGCGCCCGCCTCCGCGGACGTCATCGCCAAGGCAGCCCACGGCATCGCGGACGATATGCTGACAACGACGCTGCTGGCCTGCACCTGCCCTAAACTCTTTGCACCGGCGATGAATACGCGGATGTACCGCAATCCCATCGTGCAGGACAATATGCGGCTATTGGAGCGCTACGGCATGGAAGTGATCGCGCCGGACAGCGGCTATCTGGCCTGCGGCGATACGGGCGAGGGCAAGATGCCCGAACCGGAAGTGTTGTGCGAGTATCTCGAGAAGGCGCTGACGCCCAAGGATCTGGCGGGGCGCAGGGTGCTGGTGACGGCAGGCCCCACCTGTGAGAAGATCGATCCGGTGCGCCATATTACCAACCATTCCACCGGAAAGATGGGCTATGCTATGGCGCGGGCGGCGATGATGCGCGGCGCGGATGTGACACTCGTGTCAGGAAAAACCGGACTGCAGCCGCCCATCGGCGTCAGAACGGTGCCCGTCCTCTCGGCGGCGGACATGGCGCAGGCGGTCAAAGCGGCTGCGCCGGACATGGATATCATTATCAAGGCGGCGGCGGTGGCGGACTACCGCCCGGCGGCGCCGGCGGATGAAAAGATCAAGAAAAAGGACGACGAGCTGGCCATCGCGCTGGAGCGGACGGAGGATATTCTGGGCTATTTGGGCGAACACCGCAGGGAGGGACAGTTCCTGTGCGGTTTTTCCATGGAGACGGAGCATATGCTGGAAAATTCCCGCGCCAAGCTGCAGAAGAAGCACATCGACATGATCGTTGCCAACAACGTCAAGCAGGAAGGCGCGGGCTTCGGCACGGACACCAACGTGGTGACGATCCTGACGGAAGACGATACCGTGGCGCTGCCGCTGATGAGCAAGGCGGAGACGGCGAACCGTCTGCTGGATCATATCATTGGCATGATAACAAAGAAGCCTCACGGCTGAGCGGCAGAGCATGATAAAAGGCAGGACAACGATTGGGCTGCATAGCATAATAAAAAACAAGTAACGGCAGAAAGGAAGGCGCTATGAGGATCGGATCGGGATATGACGTACACCGTCTGACGGACGGCAGAAAACTGATTTTGGGCGGGGTGGAGATCCCCTATGAAAAAGGTTTGCTGGGCCATTCCGACGCGGACGTGCTGCTCCATGCCATCATGGACGCGCTGCTGGGCGCCGCGGCGCTGGGCGACATCGGCAGGCATTTCCCCGACACGGACGCCGCCTACGAGGGAATCTCCTCACTGAAGCTGCTGCGGCGGGTGGGGGAGCTGCTGGAAGAAAACTGCTTCCTGATCGAGAACATCGACGCGACGATTATCGCGCAGGCCCCCAAGATGAGGCCATATATCGAGGCGATGCGTGAGAATATCGCCCGCGAACTGCATATATTGACTGAACAGGTCAACGTAAAGGCCACCACAGAGGAAGGGCTGGGCTTTACCGGAACCGGTGAAGGCATTTCCGCGCAGGCGGTCTGCCTGTTGGCGACGCCGCGGGAGTTATACAGTGCGGATGTGGCTTCGGCGGGCTGCGCGGCGTGCGGCGGCTGCCAGCCAGCCGCCTTCTCCGAGTAGAAACTCGTGTAAACGCGGATTCTCCTCGGATTCGTCGGCTTTCTGTCAGCCGCCTTCTCTGAGTAGAAACTTGTGTAAACGCGGATTCTCCTCGGATTCGTCGGCTTTCTGTCAGCCGCCTTCTCCGAGTAGAGACTCGTGTAAACGTGGATTCTTCTCGGATTCGTCGGCTGCCCTAAACCGCGATTTTTCAGTTGACAAAACCGTTGTTTTTGCATATCCTATTAGCAGATATAGCGAACAATCAGGACTGCGAATGAGAAAAGTACCATAACGAAAGCGACAGAGAGAGACCGTCGGAGGCTGGAAACGGTCTTTGCCGTAATTATGGGAAGTGCGCTCAGGAGTCCGGCGTATGCCCGGCTTACCCCGTTATCGGTCATGAGTGAAAAAATGCGCAGCGCATTTTTTAAGCAGAGTGGAACCGCGGATCATTTCGTCTCTAGCATCGGGAGGAGTGGATCACGCGGTTTTTGTATCGTCATAGCCGGCAGAAGCGGAAAAGAAAAAAAGAGAAGAAAAAAGAAAGAAGAAAAAAAGAAAGAAGATAAGAGAAAAAAGAAAAAAGAAAATAAAAAATAGAAAAATAGAAAATAGAAAATAGAGAATAGAAAAAGAAAAAAGAGAAAAGGGAAAAGAAGGAAAGAACATGGGCCTTATCAAAGATATCAAAGAGGAGATCAAGGTGATCCGCCAGCGTGACCCGGCGATCCATTCGGATATGGAAGTGTTTCTGTATCCCAGCTTCCGGGTGATGCTCTATTACAGGCGGGCGCACAGGATGTACCTGAAAAAACACTATTTTCTGGCCAGATGGATCTCCCAGCGCGCGGTGCGCAGGACGGGCATCGAGATCCATCCCGGCGCACAGATCGGCAAGGGATTTTTTATCGACCACGGACAGGGCGTGACGATCGGCGAGACGACGGTGATCGGCGACAACGTGACGCTATATCAGGGCGTGACGCTGGGAGGCACCGGCAAGGAGCAGGGCAAGCGGCATCCCACCGTAGGCAACAACGTGATGATCAGCACGGGCGCCAAGGTGCTGGGCTCCTTTAAGATCGGCGACAACAGCAAGATCGGCGCGGGCAGCGTCGTATTGGAGGAAGTGCCGCCCAATTCCACGGTGGTCGGCGTTCCGGGCCGCGTGGTCAAGCGGAGCGACCGGGCGCTGCCGCAGGAGGAGCTGGATCAGATCAATCTGCCGGACCCGGTGCGGGAGGATATCACGGGCCTGCAGCGCGCCAACGCGGAGCTGACCAACCGGCTGCTCGATCTGGAGCGGGAGGTCAAGCAGCTCCGGGCCGGAAAAGAGTAAAGAAGCCCGATGCGCGCGGACAGGCGAGAATCCCGGCGGACACGGCACAGGCAGCCGGCGGATATAGGAAGATCGAGTACGTGAGAAGAAGAACCCCGACGGACGCGCACAGATAGCCGGCGAACCTAGGGAGATCGAATACGTGAGAAGAAAACCGGACATATGAGAGAGGGAAAAGGAGACGCCATGAAGATTTACAACACATTATCCAGAAGAAAAGAGGAGTTCGTACCGCTGCAGGACGGCCAAGTCAGTATGTATGTCTGCGGCCCTACGGTATACAACCTGATCCATATCGGAAACGCCAGACCGATGATCGTGTTTGACACGGTGCGGCGCTATATGGAGCACAAGGGCTATACCGTCAATTATGTGTCCAATTTTACGGATGTGGACGACAAGATCATCAAAAAGGCCAACGAGGAGGGCGTGGACGCCTCCGTCATATCCGAGCGTTACATCGAGGAGTGCAAAAAAGATATGAAGGCGCTCAACGTCAAACCGGCCACGGTGCACCCCAAGGCGACGGAGGAGATCGACGGCATGATCGAGATGATCCGGACGCTGATCGACAAGGGCCATGCGTATGTGGCGGAGGACGGCACGGTATACTTTAAGACAAGGAGTTTCAGAGACTACGGCAAACTGTCCCATAAGAATCTGGACGACCTGCGCAGCGGCGGGCGTTCCCTGCTCGTCTCCGGCGAGGACCAGAAGCAGGACCCGCTGGATTTCGTCCTGTGGAAGCCCAAAAAGGAGGGCGAGCCGTACTGGGAGTCGCCTTGGTGCGAGGGGCGTCCGGGCTGGCACATCGAGTGTTCCGTCATGAGCAAAAAATATCTGGGCGAGGAAATCGACATCCATGCCGGGGGCGAAGATCTGATCTTCCCGCATCATGAAAACGAGATCGCGCAGTCGGAGGCCGCCAACGGCAGGGAATTTGCAAAATACTGGATGCACAACGCCTTTCTGAATATCGATAACAGGAAGATGTCCAAGTCGGCGGGCAACTTTTTTACCGTGCGGGACATCAGCGAAAAATACGATCTCCAAGTGCTGCGGTTCTTTATGTTGTCCGCCCACTACAGGAGCCCGCTGAATTTCAGCGCTGAGCTGATGGAGGCGGCCCGGAACGGTCTCGACCGGATCACGGGCTGCGTGGGGAACCTGAACTATCTGGCGGAGAGGGCAGCCGCAGCGGAGATGTCAGAGGAGGAGCAGGCGCTGGCGCAGGAAGCGGCGCGGTACGTCGATAAGTTTGACGAGGCGATGGACGACGACATGAATACCGCCGACGCCATCTCCGCGATCTTTGAGCTGGTAAAATTTGCCAACACCCATGCGGACGAAAATTCTTCCCGTGCGTTTCTCGCCGCGCTGAAAGAGGAGATCGTGATGCTATCGGATATCTGCGGCCTGATCGTGGAGAAGCAGGAGGAAATTCTGGACGGACAGATCGAGGAGCTGATCCGCGAGCGGCAGGAGGCAAGGAAAGCCAAAAACTTCGCCAGAGCCGACGAGATACGAGAGCTGCTGGCTTCGCAGGGCGTCGTTCTGGAGGACACACGAGAGGGCGTGAAATGGAAATGGGCATAACGATTCTGGATGCGATCAAGCGGGAGTTTGACTGCGGCGGCGCCGATATCAGAACGTATTCGCCGCTGGCGCTGGCCTATATCGGAGATGCGGTCTACGATCTGGTGATCCGCACCGTTGTCGTGGAGCGGGGCAACCGTTCCGCCAACCGGCTGCACCGGGAGGCCGTGGCATATGTCAACGCCCGCGTGCAGGCACGGATGATAGACGCGCTGGAGGGCGGGCTGACCGAGGAGGAGCTGGCGGTATACCACAGAGGGCGCAACGCGAAATCCTACACCACGGCCAAGAATGCGTCCGTCATCGAATACCGCAAGGCTACGGGCTTCGAGGCGTTGTGCGGGTATCTCTATCTGCTGGGAAGGCAGGAGCGGATGCTGACGCTGATCCGGGAGGCGATCGCGGCGGCGGGCCTGCCGGAGCCATAACGCCATAACCATAACATAGAATGTGCCGTGCGCAAAAAGGCGTAAAATAACAGAGGTAAATATGAGATATACGGAATATACTATAGAAGGCAGGAATGCCGTGATCGAGGCGTTCCGGTCAGGCCGAACGATAGACAAGCTGTTTGTGCTGGACGGCTGCCACGACGGTCCGGTGATGACGATCAAGCGCGAGGCGGCCAAGCAGGGCTGCGTGGTCAGGTACGTGGATCGGGACAGGCTGGATCAGATGTCCGAGACGGGCAGGCATCAGGGCGTGATCGCCTACGCCGCCGCCTACGCCTATGCGGAAGTGGACGATATACTGGAAAATGCCCGCAGCAGGGGAGAGCAGCCCTTTGTGATACTGTTGGACAATATAGAAGATCCGCACAATCTGGGTGCGATCATCCGCACCGCTAATCTGGCGGGCGCCCACGGCGTGATCATTCCCAAAAACAGGGCCGTCGGGCTTACGGCCACGGTCGCCAAGGCGTCGGCGGGCGCTCTCAATTATACGCCGGTGGCTAAAGTGACAAATCTGGGACAGACTATTGAGGAGCTGAAAAAACAGGGACTCTGGTTTGTGTGCGCGGATATGGGCGGAACGCGGATGTACGACCTGAATCTGAAAGGCCCCATCGGTCTGGTGATCGGCAGCGAGGGCGAGGGCGTAGGGCGTCTGATCAGGGAAAAATGCGATCTTACCGCGGCGATACCGATGCACGGCGATATCGATTCCCTCAACGCATCCGTGGCGGCGGGCGTGCTGGCCTATGAGATCGTCAGACAGCGGCATCAGTTATAAAAGTTATAGGTATAGAAGGCAGGAGCTGCGACAGAGCACAGACGCCGCAGCAGATCAGGATAGAAGGCAGGAGCTGCGACAGAGCACAGATGCTGCAGCAGATCAGGATAGAGGGCATCAGTTATAAAAGTTATAGGTATAGAAGGCAGGAGTTATGAAAAAGAAAGACAGTCTTGACAAATGGGATAGGCTGAACCGGCATGGAAACAAACAGAACAGATGTTATCGACTGCAGCGTGCGCTCCGGCACATGGCAGCGGCGGCAGCGGTGGTTCTGGCGGTTATGGCCGGCGCCGCCGCCTGCGGCGTTATGGAGCAGGACAGGGCGGAAAATGCGGATGCGCGGACCGGAGAAGAAGCCGATCTGCCGCGGGATGATGAGGCAGGGAGCGGGACTCGGCTTGATGAGCAGGACGATAACGGCGCGTGGGATGCCGCGGACGGCAACGGCGGTACGGCGGATCAGGACGCTTCCGGCGGGGAGGAAACGGTAGACCAGAACGACGCTTCCGGCAGCGGGATGTCCGATAACGACAGGATGCGCGGCGGGGAAAGTATGTCCGACAATAACAGTATGTCCGGCAACGGAAGTATGTCGGATAACAGTATGTCAGACAACGATAGCATGACCGGCTACGGCAGTATGTCCGACAACGACAGTGAGCCGGACTATGGAAGTATGTCAGACAACAACAGTATGTCCGATAACGACAGTGGGCCGGACTATGGAAGTATGTCGGACAACAGTATGTCCGATAACCATCTGCCAGACTTGGGCAGTATGTCGGACAATGACGATACGGTGCTGCCGGAGACATTCGAGTATCCCCCGAACTATCTGACGCTGGAGATGCGGCGGCAGATCTGCTCGTCCATGGAGGAGACGGCCAAGGAGAACTGGGCGGACCGGCTGGTGATCGCCGACAACTCGATCGATTTTTCCGACAAAAAGATCGCCTGTCTGGGCGACAGTATCACGGAGGCCACCAACCTGCTTCCGCTGGAAAACTATCAGCAGTACACTTATCCTTCCATCCTGAAAGAGCTGCTGGGCGCGGAGGAAGTGTATAATCTGGGCGTCGGCGGCTCCACCGTGGGGAGATACTGGACAGATCCTTTCGTGGAGCGGTATATCGCGATTCCCAAGGATGTGGATATCATCATCGTCATGGGCGGCACCAACGACGGCTTCTGCGTTACGGACGACTTGTTCGGCAGACTCGGCAGCCGGGAAAAACGCACCTTCTGCGGTGATCTGGCGGAGCTGATGTATGGTCTGAAAAGGCGTTATCCGGGGGCGGACATCTTCTTTGCGACGCCGCTGCCCAATATTGCGCAGGAGAATGCGCGGCTGGAGAATCAGTCGCTGGTACCGCAGGAGAGATTTGCGGAGGCGATCATGGCGCTGGCGGACGCCTACGGGCTGCAGGTGATCGACCTGTATAACACCAATATGCTGGATTCCCATAATCTGGAGATCAACGCTAGCTATGTGCCTGACGGCGTGCACCCCAATCAGGAGGGCTACCGCATTCTGGCGGAGCATTTTGCTGCGGATCTGATCAGATATTACGAGGGAATGCAGCATGAATAACGATTATGCGCAGTACGGGGATGAAGAACTGATCGTGCGGCTCCGGGACGGAGAAGAAGCAATCACGGAATATCTGATGAATAAATATAAAAATCTGGTGCGCAGCAAAGCGCAGTCCATGTATATTCTGGGCGCCGATTCGGACGATCTGATCCAAGAGGGGATGATCGGGCTCTTTAAGGCGCTGCGGGACTATGACAGCGGCAGAGACGCCAGCTTCTTTACGTTCGCCGACCTGTGCGTGTCCAGACAGATGTATACCGCGGTGCAGGCGTCGCGGCGGCAGAAACATATCCCGTTAAATACGTATGTCTCCCTGCACGGCAGCGTGGCCACGAACCGCGAGGGAGAGCAGGAGACGCTTCTGGACGTCCTGCAGGCGCAGACCGGGATGAGCCCGGAGGACTTGGTGATCGACAAGGAAAATGCCAGCCGTCTGGAACAGGAGATTGAAAAAGAACTGAGCGCCTTTGAAAAGCAGGTATTGGATCTGTACCTGACCGGCATGGGGTATCAGCAGATCGCGAAAGTGCTCGGCAGAGACGATAAATCCACGGATAACGCGCTCCAGCGGATCAAAACGAAGCTAAAGAAAAGACTGGGCGTTCTCCGTACTTGACAAAAGGAAAACGCCTGTGATATACTACACAACGGTGACTCGTTCAGAGTCGGAAACGGGCTGCTGTAGCACAGTCGGTAGTGCGTCGCATTGGTAGTGCGGAGGTCACGGGTCCGATTCCCGTCAGCAGCTTAAAAGAACCCTTGTAATTGCAGGGGTTCTTTTTTATCATTCATTTAGAAGGAGAAGGAGCAAACATGACCAAGAGAGATGGCGGCATGATATGTAATCTGATGAGCGGCCTGCGCAAAGGCAAAGTGATGGCAGGCGTTATTTTGATTGTTATGACTTTGACTGCGTGTTCCCAAGGAAACTCAATGGATCTGGAAACATCAGAAATTTCAGAGGAAAGTGAAGTTTTAAAGAAAAGCGAAGTTTCAGAGGAAAGTGAAAGTTTAGAGGAGAGTGAAGTTTCAGAGGAAAGTAAAGCTTCAAAAGAAGGCGGAGTTTTAAAGGAAAGCGAAGTATCAAAGGACAGTGAAATTTCAGAGGAGAGTAATGATAACGAGAGTTCAGGGAAAAGTGAAAATAATAAGATAGAAATATCCATGGAAGATGCAATTTCCGTGGGAAGGGAAGAAGCGGTAAAATATTATAATGACCTTCAGTTGACGGAAATTCATAGTTATGATAATGATGCCAGCTTGGATCATTCGTCAGGGGATGATGGAAAAAGACAATGGTGGTATGTTAATTTTGCTAATGAAAATAAAAATTATGTCAGCATTTTAATTTGCGATGGAGAGATTGAGGTTGTAGAGCACTTTGATGATAATGCGAATACCGGATTATTAGATTTGTCGGAGATCAATTTAACTGCTGAGGAAGCAGTAAAAAAGGCTCAGGAGATGGGACTGACAGGTGGAAACCCGGATAATGGGAGAGATTGGATTTCGGGATACCATTTTAAGATGTCATACGGTTCTTTGGCAGAGACACCTGATGATATAAGAATCTTTCTTGAAGTAATTGGAATTTCTCCAAACGGCAATTTTGCTCATGTAGATTTCGACGCTGAGACCGGAGAATGTATATTGGCCGAGGAAGAAGTGGAATATAGTAATGGAGAGGTTGAATGGGTAAAATTTCATTGACTGTGAATGTTTCTTTTGCCGCCGCGCGGCAGAAAACTTTTATTCCGTTACGGATTTCTGGAACAGAATCCATGTGCTGATAAAATAGCATAGGAGCAATAGGACAAGAATACAAACCATAGCGCCTACCTGTGTCAATAGCGCCCCGACACCGATATAGGCGGATATTTGCGCCGATATTGTTTCAAAGAAGTAGGCGGCGACAATGATTGACACAAATGCCGCAACGGTAATCGGCAGGCCAAACCATACGGCTAATTGCTTCAAAATTAAGCGTTCCGCTTCCTGCCGGTCTACCCCAAGTTCGTGAAGCACGCCAAATCGGTATTTATAGTGGGCTGCGTCTAAAAGCTGCTGCAAAGAAAGAATCGTAAGACAGATCACCATTAAAACGACCGCACTGTAAACAAAAGTCGCCTGTAAAACAAAATTCCCGGCGATGGTGCTGTTGATCTGCTGCGTACTCGTTCTGATGTAATAGCGGACGTCATTACCGTTGTCCGGCTTTTCGGGATATTTTTGAACAAAAGCGTTTTCAAGGGAAACTGCTTCCTGATACGGTATGACGGTTTTTGTTTTCACATATCGGTTTCGCATAACGGCGAGGAGATTGCCGCAAATATCATCTGGGAAAACATATATCACATCCGTGTACGGATTATAAACGGTTTCACCGATCGCTTCTAAGTGATAAGCGTTTTCCGCGAGGCTTAAAGTACCCATATCTGTTGAAATAACGGTATGATTCCTTAGAAATTCATTTCGATCTTCCTCGGCTGCTATGGTCTGCCATTGTGTTGTAAATTCTCCCTCGTTTAAGGAAATCGGCTCATAGCCAAGCATTTCCCGCAAAGCGTTATAGTCGGAAAGCGATATTGCCACAACCGGGAAATCCCATTTCACCCGTTTATGAAAATCCTCCTGCTTAGGCAGATATAAGTTGAAAGTGCAATCATAAGCCACGGCAATATTTTTTTCCTCCAGAAAAGAAGTGACAAGCGCATAATTGTCTTTCGGTAAATCCTCTGTCGCATACACATCGTTGTAGCTTGTGCTGATTTGCACATCATAGAGAGAACGCACGGCCAAATACCCGGAAGCCCACCCGGTCAATGCCGGAGCCGCCACAAACAAAAATACAGACAGCACTAAGGTCAGGCAGATCAGCGTCATTGTTTGAGAGGTGGTATGCAGCTTGGAAATGATCTGTCCGAAGAAAAACAGATTCGTTCCCCGATATTTCTGTGCTGGGGATTTTTCTTTCCATTCGGAAAGCAGGTTACTTGCCAAAAAAATAATGCAGCAGATCCAAAACGATACGTCAACAAGCAAGAACATCAAATATTCGTTAAGTGTACCCTCGCCACTTGAAAGCATATATTTTTTTTGGATGACAGGAACACTTGCCGCAAATCCAATATTTGCAAGTGAAAGTATGGCGGCAACAAGGACATATCGGTTGAAACTCCATTTCTTGTGCATAACACACCATACAACGCTGAAAAGAAAAGATACTGCCGGAACAAGGATATTTCCCCAAAACATGATATGAACGGGGATAGGAAAACGGGGATCAGAATAATAGTACATTTGCGATATTCCCGTAACTGCTGCAAGCAGTAAAAAAATGGCATATAAAACGGAAATCACCGGCATATAGCGGCTTTTTTTGATGTGCGGCTCATTCTGCCGATCTGCATAGAGCATATCAATGATTTTTATGTTACGTATTGTGCGGACGTTGCATAACCCCATAACCAAAAGGCTGCATGAGAAAAAGCATACGGTTAAAATAACCGTATCGGGAAACAACGTCCAAGATAATTGGTAGGCTTGCCCGTAGGCAGACAATAGCATACCTGTTATAAACTGCGAGCAGAACACGCCTAGAGAAATGCCGACCACGATGGATACCGCTCCCATGAGAAAGGTTTCCGCAAAGAATAGCCACGCGACGGTCTTTTGTTCCATTCCCATGACAGATTGAATAGCGAACTCTTTCTGTTTCCTCCGCAGCATATAGTTGTTCACATAGCGTATCAGGAACAGTAGCAGCAGTGTCACTGCACAAATTGCCATTTTCAATTCGTCGCTTATTAACGTAAACTCATACTCTGTCCCAATGTCAGGATGATAATATTTGCTTGTAATGGACAGAAACGCATAGAACAACATAACGCAGATGGTCATGGTGACAACATATACTAAATAATCCTTTGCCGAACGCTTTGCATTTCTGAAAACGAATTTAGCATACATCAGTCTGTCCGCCTCCTATCATCGTGAGGACATTCAGAATTTTATCAAAAAAAGCTCTGCGGGCATGATCGCCTTTCAGCAGTTCCGTAAAAATCCGTCCGTCTTTTAAGAACAATATTCTGTTTGCATAACTCGCGGTAAATGCGTCGTGTGTTACCATGAGGATCGTTGCGCCAAGTTGTTCATTTAGACTTTGTATCGTAGATAGCAGCATTTGTGAGGAATGACTGTCTAATGCTCCGGTCGGTTCGTCTGCCAAAATTAGTTTTGGGTTATTGATCATGGCTCTTGCACAGGCGCAGCGCTGCTTTTGACCGCCGGATACCTGATAAGGATATTTGTCCAAAATATCCGCTATGGATAATGTCTTTGCGATGCTTTCTACGCGGGCGTCAATTTCCGCAGCGGGTACTTTATTGATCGTAAGAGCAAGCGCGATGTTTTCGGAAATCGTCAGCGTATCTAACAGATGGAAGTCTTGAAAAACGAAGCCCAAGTTGATACGGCGGAAACGCGCAAGCTCTTTTTCTTTTATTTCTGTGACATCTGTCCCATCTAGGTAAATATGCCCTGCGCTTGCCGTATCAATCGTAGATATGCAATTCAGAAGCGTTGTTTTGCCGGAGCCGGAAGCGCCCATAATGCCGATAAACTCGCCTTTTGCAACGGAAAAGCTGATGTCGTCTATGGCTTTTGTAAGAGTTCCCTCATTTCCATAATATTTTTGGATATGCTCTAACCTCAAAATCTCATTCATCATGCTGCCTCCAAAAAACATTGTAAGGAACGGCTTGCCTTCTTTGTATCAGGTTTTCTTACAGAGTTCTAACAAAAATGTAAGAAGTGCAATAGCTTCAGCCCTGCACTTGATGGATATAGTGGTTGACAGGGAAAGACAGGATCACTGTTGTACCGTCTGTGCCGGAAACAAGATCAAGCCCGATTCCCAATTTGCCGCATAGACGTTTGCAGAGATAAA
Source organism: uncultured Lachnospiraceae bacterium (assembly GCA_947630025.1). Lineage (GTDB taxonomy): Bacteria > Bacillota > Clostridia > Lachnospirales > Lachnospiraceae > UBA3282. Next base: position 29,739 of record CANRFZ010000014.1, on the reverse strand, counting down.
GGCCGATTCCAGTGGCATTTTGTCTCATTCTGCCATTTTCACCGGTAAAGCCCTTTTCAAAAACGCGGGGCAGATCATTGGCAGAAATGCCAATACCGTTATCCTCTACATACAGGCAAACTTTGTCGTTCTGCTGCTCTGCATAAATGGATATTTGAAGTTGTTCTGTACGGTATTTTACCGCGTTTACAATAAGCTGATTGAGGATAAACCGAACCCACTTTTCGTCAGAAAATATCATACGGTCAACCTTGGAAACATTGACAGCAACATTATGTTTTGTCAGCAGATACTTATTATCTGCAATCGCGTTATGCACAATGTCAAGCAAACATATTTCATGTATGGAATAGTCCTTTTCGGTATGTTCACTTCGGGCATAATAAAGCGCCTGTTCCGTATAGCGGGCAGTTTTTTCTAATTCTGCCAGCAATTCTCTTGTGAAAGGATACTGATTATTCTCGCATAACAATTTCATGGCAGTAATCGGTGTTTTGATCTCATGTATCCACTGTTCAATATATTCTTTATAATCGGCACGTTCCCGCCGAATCGCTTCGATATGTTCCAACATGGATTTTTCGGCGGCTTTCAGCAAAAAATAAAATACCTGATCGTCCGCACGTTTCGGTATTTTCATCAGTTCCGGGAGTAAATACTGTTCCGTCAGCTGCTCCTGCAATCGAAGTAGGCCGGCCATTTCTTTCTTTCGCTTTTGATAGGCAGAGATCATACTCGCGGCGCAGATCAATATCCATGCAAAAAGGATGAAAAGGATACTGTCTAAGCTATTGCCGACAGCCAATAGAAAAACGGAAAGCGCCAGCATACATAACAGTTGCAATATGATAAAGGGAAGTTTGTTTTTCCAATACAGTTTCCCGTTCATAGCGTGTACCCCTGTCTGTGTTTTGTCTTGATAAAATCATTTAGTCCGATGGACGCCAATTTGTCACGAATACGGTTTATGTTCACGCTTAAAGCATTATCATCCACATAGAGCTGATTATCCCATAAGTAATCAATCAGATCGTTTCTTGAACATATCTTTCCGGCATGGTTAAAAAGAAAGTGAAGAATTTTTAACTCATTCTTTGTAAGCTCTGCTTTGGAGCCGTTATATTCGATGGAGCTGCTTTCTAAATGCAGAACAGCGCCCTGCCATTCATAATCTGTATGCTGCCGCACTTCATATACACGCTTTAGCAGAGAAGCAATCTTCGCAAGCAGAATAGCCGTATGATATGGCTTTGTAATAAAAGCGTCACCGCCCAGCATGATACTGTTCAGCTCGTCCATGTCAGTGTCGCAGCTCGTTACAAAAATAATCGGAACATTTGAAAAACTCCGTATCTCCGAACAAATGGAAAAACCGCTCCTATGAGGCAGCTTAATATCCAAAATAATTAAGTGCGGCTTATATGCTTTCATATCCGAAATGGGATTGGCAAAATCAGATAGGACGCGCACATCATATCCGCTGCCAGTCAATAGCTTTTTTAATTCTGTCTGTATCACGACATCATCTTCCATAATCATAATCTTATTTGCGTTCATGTTTTACCCTCAAAACAATAATTTTTAAAACAATAATCTGCAAAACAATAGTTTCCTTTTGTTATTATATACGGCTGGCCGGGTAGAAGCAATAGCTGCTCTGGGGGGGGGATTGCGCCGTCAAAAAAGTGCGGACAATAAAAAACTGCCACATAGAATCATTTGTGTGGCAGTTCCTTTGATACAAAATGGCCGTTTCCTTATGCCCTTCTTACAGTTATTGCCCGGCCTGTTGCTGCTGGGCAGCGGCGGCCGCCGCCGCTGCCGCAGCTTCTGCGGCGCGCTGCTCCATTTCCATGCGTTGTCCGTTGATGACCGCCTCCCAGTTGGGATCGGCGAAAAATTCCGCGTTGTGGGGACACATATTGGACTGCTGCGGCACTACCGTCACGGAGCCGTCTTCGTTGACGACGGTATTGGTTTCGGGCGCAGGCAGTCCCAGCGCCGCCGCGGTGCCGCTCTGCAGCGAGACGTCTTCCACGGGCGTCAGCTCCAGAATGCCGTCCACCTTGAATGGGCAGCCCTCGCAGGCGGGCAGATTGCTATAGGCGCACACTTGTCCGACATAGTGCACGTCGCAGGATGTCGTGGGAACGGTGCCCTCCGCAAAGTATTCGGTGCGCAGTTCGCTGCACACGCCTTCGATCGGCAGCTTGCCGGAGCGCGCGCACACGGTCGCCGTCACGATGCCGGAGGGGGTGGGGAATCCTTCGTTGGGGAGTTCCTCGTGAATCTCGGACATCGCCGCGCGCCATAGTTTCTTGGCCAGATCTTTTTCACTTCCCGTCAGCTTCGCGTTATCGTACCGGTTGTCGTAGCCGGCCCAAGTCGTGGCGGTGTAGTAGGGGGTATAGCCCGCGAACCACACGTCGTTGTAATCGGACGTCGTACCGGTCTTGCCGGCGATGGCCATGCCGCCGAAATTAACGGCGGCGCCGGTGCCCACCGTGACCACATCGACCATGGCGCTGGTCAGCAGAAACGACGTAGTCTCTTTGATGACTTGCTTGGCCTGCGGCTGGGTGTTGTCCAGAATGATATTGCCGTCTAAGTCCACCACTTTGGTATACAGTTTGGGTTTGATATAAGTGCCGCCGTTGGCGATGCACGCATAGGCGGCGTTCAGCTCCTCATTGGTCACGCCGTTGGTGATGCCGCCCAGAGCCAGCGACTGCTGGATATCGGAGTAGATTTCGCCGTTGACTTCCTTGTGCTCCTCCAGCGTGGTAAAGCCGAAGTTCAGCAGATAGTCGTAACCGAGCTGGGGCGAAATTTGCGTCAGCGTCTTGACGGTGACAATATTTAAGGACTGTGCGATTCCCTGCCGCAGAGAGCAGAGCCCGCGGTAGGATTCGCCGTACCAGTTCCGCACGGGACGGCCGTCGGCGTAGCAGAAAGGCGCGTCGTTCTGCACCGTGGCCAGCGTCAGTCCGGCGCTGTCCAGCGCGGGCGCGTAGGTCGATAAGACCTTGAACGTGGAGCCGGGCTGCCGTACCGAATCCGTCGCGCGGTTCAGCGTGCGGCTGCCGGATTTGGTTCCGCGTCCGCCCACCATGGCTACGATATGGCCGGTGCTCTGATCCTCCACTACGATGGAAACCTGCGGCTGGGGCGTCAGGGTGATCGTCTCGCCGTACACCTCGTCGCCGTAGCCCATAATCGCCTCTTTGTACGCCTCGATGTCCGCATAGGCATCCTCCTGCGCAGAGTAGATCAGACTGTAGGAGGAGGAGCGGTTCTCGCGCCAGTAGTCCCGGAACATTTCTGTACTGTAGTTTTCCCTGTCGCCGTTACTTTTCTCTATCGTCAGCTCGTAGCTCAGAGACCATTTGACATTTTCGGGGTAGTTTTCCGGATCTTTGAACACATTGTCGCAGATCCGCTGGATCTTGGGGTCCTGCGTGGAGTAGATTTTCAGGCCGCCGCTGTAGAGCAGCGTAAACGCCTGCGTCTCGTTGTAGCCCGCGGCCAGCAGATCCTCCATGACATCGTCCGTCAGCGCATCCACAAAGTATGTATTGACGGCGGTATCTTCATTTTCGGAATCGGCGATCTGGATGCGGGAGTACACGTCGTCCGCCATGGCGGTATCGTACTCGGCCTGCGTGATATAGCCCTGCTCCAGCATATCGTTCAGCACTTTTTCACGGCGCACCGCATTGTCCTCGGGGTGGGTGATCGGGTTGTACCGGTACGGATTCTGCGTGATGCCGGCGATAACCGCGCACTCGGACAGTGTCAGATCGCTGACCGACTTGTCGAAATAGCGCTGCGACGCGGCCTGTACGCCCAGCGTGTTCTGGCCCAGATTGATGGTGTTCAGGTAGTTGATCAGGATCGTCTTCTTGTCCATGACTTTTTCCAGCTCCAGGGCAAGATACTGCTCCTGAATCTTACGTTTGAGCAGATCCGCCAGCGAATCCTCGGAAGTCCAGTCGGTGAACACGTTGTTTTTTAAAAGCTGCTGGGTGATCGTGCTGGCGCCCTGCTTTACGTCGAAGCGGGTTTTGAGGGCCGTGTAGCCGGCACGGAAGATACCCTGAATGTCGATGCCGTTGTGCTCGTAGAAACGCGCGTCCTCCACTGCCACGAAAGCGTCCTGCAGATCCTGCGGAACCATGTCCAGCGTGACCGGTATACGGTTGGAATCGGTGGATACCAGCTTGGCGATCTGATTGCCTTCTATATCGTACACAAAAGTGGAAAATCCGGTTGGTGTCACGTCGATGTTGCCGATGTCCGGCGCCGTGGCAAGCACACCCTTAAATAAGCCGATGCCCGCGGACAGGCCGATGATGCCCGCGCCGACGGCGCAGACCAAGATCACCTGCGCCAGCGTGTAGCCCAGCTTCCTGATCCATTTCTGAGATGTAGCGTGAAGCGCCTGCTGCTTTTTGCGGACGCCCTTTTTGCCGTAATTCATAACAATCCCCATTCCGAAGCGTTTACGCGGCGGCGTCGGAGATCCGCGGGTGCGGCTTCCCTTGCCGGCATAGCAATTTGCGACGCTCCGGCACAAATTGCCGTGTAAAAATCAGACTTCCCGGATACCGCGCCGCGCCATAGAGCCCGCGGGCCGATACCCTATCCTGCATTATACCAAAGTTTGCCGTCTAAATAAAGTTTTTTTCTATAATTTACCTGTCCGCGGCGCGGGCTGAACCGGAAAACGCCGCCTGTTTTAGGAGTATTTCCTATTTTTGGGGCATTTAAACATTTTTGCGGCAGGAGAGGATTTATGGATAGACGGATATTCATTACCGAGGAAGAAAAGGAGAAGTACCGGCGTGCAGCCGATGCCGTATCCTTTGGAAAAGTCAGGCTGCGTTTGACGGTTTATGGGAGATGAGGATGACATTTAAAAGTTTATATGTTAGAATATTTATGGTCTTAGAAACAAAATGATATAGGCGGTGTTACAGTGGATTTTTATGATTTGATTTTAGGCGAAAAGGGATTGTTAGTAGAATTACGTTGTCATAATTCTTTCAATGAGCAGATTTATGCAGGCATTGTGAATTATCTTAATGAGAATTTGCCTGAGTGGAAATCAAGCGGATTGATACCTGTCGCAGATGCAGTAGCGATCTTTAACTTGATTGATGAACTATCCGGCGGAAGCAGATTTTGGAGCGAAGAAGTCCAGCTGCGGGTAGAGGATGCCACGCTTGAGATACAGGATATCATCAGCGCACTGGAAGAATAATGCAATTTATCGAGGAGGAAAGACCGTGGCAAATCGACCTGCCTTTTTGATCCGTGGTGGAAAAGTGATTAGTGAAATATATTCGTTTGAATGGTTCCCGGGTTTTGCGGTATCTCAAAAACAAAAGTCCATAGAAAGTTTGCATAATACAATTTTGAAAGCAGATGCAAACGCCAAACCGTTAGAAATCAGCACTAAGAGTAAGGAACCTATTGGAATCAAACTAAGTGCGTTCCATCTCAAGTTAAACAACGATACCCTTGAGAATATTTTTCAGAGCGCTAAAGTTTTTGAACGTGGCGGCCCATATCTTGATTTGCTTGATGTGCGGCCCAAAGAAGCAAAGCGTGATGAAAGGTTGTATCACTCTGGGAAACTTAAAGCGTTTTGTTATCAAAATGATACTTTCCCTTTAACTCCTCAAACGGTATTTTATGATTTCCTCTATGTTTCTGCTGTAAAGCAGTCATTTGCAGCAGATGAAATCAACGCAGTTTCAAACTATAATTATTTTACAGACATTGAGTTTCATCCGGCAAAAAGCATTAATACTCAGGCGAGGGCTGCCGCATTGATTAAGTTGATTTTAGATGAATACGGATATCTTCCGGATTTTCAGAAACAAGATTTTATCCAATATCACAAAGAGCATATTATTTATTAATAGCGTCAGCGCAGACAGGAACGCCAGCCGTGAACGTGTGGAGCAGAACGAGGGCGGACCATGGAATAAAGTGCAGGACAGAGGAAATGGGGGGGGGAAAAAAGAAATTTAATGGGTAAATTTAATGTGAATTTTATTGTAAAGATAAGCGTTTTTTGTATAATTGAAGTGCAAAGTAATCTATGAGAGCGATCAGGACAACATTATCAATGAGTACATTGTTTTCTGCAAAGTTTTTAATGAGCAGATCAAAGAACATGGAATGACGAAGCAGGCGGTTACGGAAACAATCCGTGTCTGCAAGGACAGGAATATTTTAAAACAGTATTTGAGCAGCAAGGAAGTGGAGGTAGTAACGATTATGATGAGTTTATTTGATGATGAGCAGATTATGAGGACTTATGCGAAAGATATTAAAAGAGAAACTCTAATGGAAAAAGCGATACTTATGTTAAAAAAAGGGAAAATAAATATTGATGAAGTCAGCGAGTATTTCCCCGAATTACTGGAAAGTGACATAAAAGAAATCGAAGCCGAAGTTATGCAATTAGCATAATCAACAATATCATTCACTATTGAAATGGCAGCGTAAAGGCGCATGGAGCAGTAATGTATAAGCCATGCGCTTTTTTGCGTCCAAAAGGAGGAACGATGAGCGGCAGCATTCAGAGCAACACCGCAGGATAGATGCCGTCCTGCATGACTGACGTTTTTCACGCCTTGACGCAGCCGCGCCGCAGGTAGTAGTATAAGAGCATGGAAGGACAGCAGAAGTATGAACCGTATCGGATAATTGCACACGGCGGCACGGCGGAGATCGAGGAGAAAAAGTCGCGCTTTATCGCCCATGTGGAGGCGGTTTCCTCCGAGGAGGAGGCGCTGGCCTTTGTGGGGAAGATCAAGAAGCAGTATTGGGACGCCCGGCACAACTGTTACGCCTATATCGTGGGGGAGCAGGGAGAGCTGAAGCGGTTTTCCGACGACGGCGAGCCTTCCGGGACCGCGGGCAGGCCCATTCTGGAAGTGCTGGAAAATGCCGGCCTCCGGGATCTGGTGCTGGTCGTGACGCGGTATTTCGGCGGCACACTGCTGGGAACGGGCGGTCTGGTGCGGGCCTATACGAAGGCGGCGCAGGAAGGGCTGGCGGCCAGCGGCGTGTGCACGATGGCCTGCGGGTATGAACTAACAGTCGTGTCAGATTATAACGGCATCGGCAAGATACAATATCTGCTGGGCCGGCGGGGGATTGCCGGCGGCGAGGTGTCCTACGGGGAACAGGTGCGGCTGCGGGTGCACGTTCCCATGGCGGACAGAAACGCCGTCCTGCGGGAGATCGCCGACGCCACGGCGGGCCGGGCGGCGGTTACGGCGGACGGGCCGGTGTATTACGCGGTTCCTGAGAAAGCGCCATAAGCAGGTCTGGCGCATGATAAGAGGCTTGGCGGCACCGGACAGAGGCCGCCGTAAGCGGGCGGGCGCGCATAGCAGGAGATTTGACGGCACCGAAAAGAAGCCGCATATAGATACCTGGATGAGAAGGGAGGGGCAGAGATGAGCGACGAGAGAGACGACCTGAACCGGGAGACCGAGGAGAATATTGTCAATTACGGCAAGGAGGAGATTCTGGATCTGCTGCACAAGGGGCAGTACACGAAGCTGCGTCAGGTCGTGCAGGAGCTGAACGACGCCGATATCGCGGACTATATCGAGGATATGGACGAGGAGGAGATCGTCAAGATTTTCCGGATACTTCCCAAGGCTATGGCGGCCAGCGTCTTTTCCTATCTGGAGATCGACGTGCAGCAGTTCGTCATCACATCGTTGTCCGACAAGGACGCCGGCACGATCATCGACAACATGATGTCCGACGATGCCAAGGAGCTGATGGAGGAGATGCCGGCCAACGTGGTCAAACGGCTGATCGCCAATACCAGCCCCGACACCCGCAAGGCCATCAACCATCTGATGCGTTACCCGGAAGATTCCGCCGGCAGCATTATGACGGTGGAGTATATCGACCTGAAGGAAAGTCAGACCGTAGCGCAGGCCATCGAGCGAATCCGCAAGATGGGCTTGGACAGTGAGACCATCAACATCTGCTACGTGCTGGACAACCAGCGCACGCTGGTGGGCACCGTGGCCCTGCGGTATCTGCTGCTCAGCGATCCCGACGCCGTGATCGGCGATATCATGCACAAGAACGTGATTTCGCTGCACACGCTGATGGATCAGGAGGAAGCGGCTAAGATTTTTGCCAAATATGACTTCACCGCGATGCCGGTGGTGGACAACGAAGACCGGCTGGTGGGCATCATCACGGTGGACGACGTGGTGGGGATCATCGAGGAGGAGGCTACAGAGGATATCCAGAAGATGGCGGCTGTCATGCCTTCGGACAAGCCCTATCTGAAGACTTCTATCTTTGATGCGTACAAGAAAAGGATTCCATGGCTGTTGTTATTGATGATTTCGGCCACCTTTACGGGCAAGATCATCACTTCCTTTGAAAATGCGCTGAGCAGATACGTGGTGCTCACGGCCTTTATCCCCATGCTGATGGACACGGGCGGCAACGCGGGCGGGCAGGCCAGCGCGATCATCATCCGCGGCCTGTCGCTGGACGAGATCAGTTTCGGCGACTGGTTCACCGTCGTCTGGAAAGAGATCCGCACCGCCATTCTGTGCGGGCTGACGCTGGCACTGTGCAATTTTGCCAAACTGCTTCTCTTTGACAAGGTGAGCGTGGCGGTGGCGTTCGTGGTCTGTGTCACGCTGATATTTGCGGTGGTGGTGGCGAAATTCGTCGGCGCCACGCTGCCGATGCTGGCCAAAAAAATAGGAATGGACCCGGCGGTGATGGCGAGTCCATTTATTACAACGATTGTGGACGCCATTTCCCTGCTGATCTACTTCCGGGTGGCGTCTGTCGTGCTGGGGATCTAGCCCGGCGGCAGCCGCGGCATCTGCCACGGCTATTGTCAAGATGTTTTCTGCCTCAGTTGTTCTTGGCCGCCGCGGAGATCGCGGCCCTCTTGCGCAGCGTCGGATCGAGGATTTTCTTGCGGATGCGCAGCGATGCCGGCGTCACTTCCAGCAGTTCGTCCGTGTCGATAAATTCCAGCGCCTGCTCCAGACTCAGCACTTTGGGCGGCGTCAGGCGCAGCGCCTCGTCCGCGCTGGAGGAGCGGGTGTTGGTGAGCTGCTTTTTCTTGCAGACGTTGATCTCGATGTCTTCGCCGCGTCCGTTCTGCCCGACGACCATCCCGGCGTAAACCTTTGTGCCCGGCCCGATAAAGAGCGTTCCCCTGTCCTGCGCGTTGTAGAGGCCGTAGGTGATCGCCTCGCCCGACTCGAACGCGATGAGCGAGCCCTGCTTGCGGTACTGGATGTCGCCTTTGTAGGGGCCGTAGCCGTCGAAGATACTGTTCATAATGCCGTTGCCCTTTGTGTCCGTCAGGAACTCGCCGCGGTAGCCGATGAGTCCTCTGGACGGAATGGAAAATTCCAGACGGCTATAGCCGCCGGAGGCCGCGCCCATATTGCGCAGTTCGCCTTTCCGCTGGCTTAATTTCTCGATTACCGTTCCCGAAAATTCTTCCGGCACGTCGATATAACACAGTTCCATCGGTTCCAGCTTCTTGCCGTTCTCATCTGTTTTATACAGGACTTCCGCCTTGCTGACCGCAAATTCGTACCCTTCGCGGCGCATATTTTCGATCAGCACGGACAGGTGCAGCTCCCCGCGCCCCGACACTTTAAATGCCTCGGTGGTGTCCGTCTCCTCCACCCGCAGCGATACGTCCGTGTTCAGCTCGCGGAACAGTCTGTCGCGCAGATGGCGGCTGGTCACATACTTGCCCTCCTGTCCCGCCAGAGGCGAATCGTTGACGATAAAGTGCATGGCGATGGTCGGCTCGGAGATCTTCTGGAACGGAATCGGTCTGGGGTTCTCCGGCGAGCAGAGCGTGTCGCCGATATGGATGTCTGCGATGCCGGAGATGGCGACGATGGAGCCGACGCCGGCCTCTTTGACTTCGACTTTGTTCAGGCCGTCAAACTCGTAGAGCTTGCTGATCTTGACTTTCTGCTGCTTGTCGGGATCGTGGTGGTTGACGATGACCACTTCCTGATTGACCTTGACAGAGCCGTTGTCCACCTTGCCGACGCCGATGCGCCCCACGTATTCGTTATAGTCGATGGTGCTGATAAGCACCTGTGTCCCCGCGTCGGGATCGCCCTCCGGGGCGGGAATATGCTCCAGAATCGTGTCAAACAGCGGCGTCATGTCCCGGCCTTTGACCGTGAGCTGGGTGCTCGCCGTGCCCGCCTTGGCGGAGGCGTATACAAAAGGACAGTCGAGCTGGCTGTCGCTGGCGTCCAGATCCATCAGAAGCTCCAGCACTTCATCCACTACCTGAACCGGCCTTGCCTCGGGGCGGTCGCACTTGTTGATGCAGACGATAACGGCCAGATCCAGCTCCAGCGCTTTTTTCAGGACAAATTTTGTCTGGGGCATCGGCCCCTCAAAGGCGTCCACCACCAGAATGACGCCGTTGACCATCTTTAAGACGCGCTCCACCTCGCCGCCGAAGTCCGCGTGGCCAGGGGTGTCGATGATGTTGATTTTGACGCCTTTGTAGTTGACGGCGGTATTTTTGGACAGGATCGTAATGCCCCGCTCCCGCTCGATATCGTTGGAGTCCATGACACGCTCGGCCACCTCCTGATTCTCGCGGAACACGCCGCTCTGCTTTAACAGCTCGTCCACCAGCGTGGTCTTGCCGTGGTCTACATGGGCGATGATCGCTATATTTCTGACGTCTTCTCTGATCGTTTTCATGGAAACTGCCTTCTTTCTTACCTGTTTCGTCACTGTTTTGACACTGTTTCGCCGTTTCGGAATTGTTTTCAAACCCGCTCATTATATCACTTGCGCCGCGGTATTGCAAGGGGAGACAAAAGATACCGCGGTTTTTGCATTTTCGACACGCCCGCGCACAATTCCGCGACCACTGACGGTTCTATTTTCCGCCGTTCTCATATATATTGTTAATACAATACAAAACGGGGCCGCTATGCGGTTCTAAAGGGTAGAAGGGAGAAAAACATGACAGATAAGGTTATTGAAAACAACCAGGCGGCTATTATGGGGGAAATCGTCAGCGATTTTACCTTCAGCCACGAGATCTTCGGGGAGGGCTTTTATATGGTGGACATCAGCGTTGACAGGCTCAGCGAATCCACGGATATCATCCCTGTGATGGTATCGGAGCGGCTCCTCGACGTGAGCGGAGACTACAAGGGAATGAAAATCTGCATCACGGGACAGTTCCGGTCGTACAACAGACATGAGGAAAAGAAGAACAGACTGGTATTGTCTGTTTTTGCGCGGGAGATCGAGTTCGTGGACGAGATCGCGGAGAGCGCCAAGACCAACCAGATTTTTCTGGACGGCTACATATGCAAGGCGCCCGTCTACCGCAAAACCCCGCTGGGAAGGGAGATCGCGGATCTGCTGCTGGCGGTCAACAGGCCCTATGGCAAGTCCGATTACATCCCCTGCATCTGCTGGGGACGCAACGCCAGATTTGCCAGCAGCTTTGAGGTGGGAAGCCGCTGCGCGATCTGGGGCAGAATCCAGAGCAGGGAATATATGAAAAAACTGTCCGAAGACCAGCTGGAGCGCAGGGTGGCCTACGAGGTGTCCGTCAGCAAGCTGGAGACGGTGGAGGAAGAATAGGCAGGGAAGAATAGGAGACAGGAAAAAAGTTGCACGAAGGATGCGTTTGTGCTATGATAGGCAGGCAAAGGAACCTATTGTCTGACTGGGCGCGGACTGTCGCGATAGTCCGTGGAACGCCCGAAACGGAGCATAACAGGGTATGGGAAACGGCAGGATTCACATATACACCGGCGAAGGCCACGGCAAATCCCCGGCGGCGCTGGGGCGGGCGGTGCAGACCGCCTGTAACGGCGGGTACGTGGTAATCATCCAGTTTTTGAAAGGACGCGGCCTCGCGGAGTCGGAATTTGTCAAGCGGCTGGAGCCTGAGATCAAGATTTTCCGGTTCGAGAAGTCTACGGAGGATTTTGCCAGTCTGCCGCAGGAGCGGCAGGCGGAGGAGGGCCAGAACATCCGGAACGGCCTGAATTTCGCCAAGAAAGTCATGAACACGGGCGAGTGCTCGCTGCTCATTCTGGACGAGGTGCTGGGGCTTCTGGACAACGGCATTATCTCGGTGGAGGAGTTAAAGGCGCTGCTTCGCCTGAAGCCGGACGACATGGACATCATTATGACGGGCATTTCGATGAACGACGAGGTGTGCGTTCTGGCGGACGAGGTGACGAAGGTCGAAACGGTGCGCTTTAAGATCTGGGAGTAGTTGACAATACCGCGCCGCGGTGCTATGATATTCACAACTGAACAACGACGGATAGAGGTTGCGTTTTCCATCAGTAGGAATCCGGATGTGGCAGGCACAGACGAAGGCTTCCGAAAGGGGAACACGCCGAAAGAGGGAAGGGCCTGAGGATTCCCGTCTTGGGCATACAGTTAAGAGCTGTGTGACTGTCATCGGAACGATGGGGCGCTATCAGGTAATTTGAGTTGAAAGCTGGCCCTGTGCGGTCAGCTTTTTTGCAGGAGAAAAATACTGTCTGTGCCGAGAGCGTCGCAGACAGGCGGGATATGCGGAGAGACTGCGCTTGCGGACTGCTCCGGCGCATCCCGGACGGACACGTTCTCGGAACGGAGGAAATTATGGCAATTTTTAAAGGGGCGGGCGTGGCGATCGTAACGCCATTCCACGAGGACGGAAGCATCAATTACGAAAAATTTGCGGAGCTGGTGGAGGAGCAGATCGCCGGCGGCACGGACGCGATCATCGTCTGCGGTACGACGGGCGAGGCGTCCACGCTGACGCATGAGGAGCATCTGGATCTGATCCGCTTCTGCGCGGAGCGGGTGGACGGCAGGATTCCGGTGATCGCCGGAACGGGTTCCAACTGCACGGACACGGCGGTCTATCTGTCCACGGAAGCGGAGAAATACGGCGTGGACGGCCTGCTCTTAGTGACGCCCTACTATAATAAGGCGACGCAGAACGGGCTTTTCGCGCATTTCAAAAAGATCGCGGATTCGGTGCAGCTCCCGATCCTCCTCTACAACGTGCCGAGCCGGACGGGGTGCAATATCCTGCCGGAGACGGTGGTGCGTCTGTGCACGGAAGTCAGCAATATCGTAGGCATCAAGGAGGCCAGCGGAAATATCTCTCAGGTGGTGAAACTGATGTCGCTGGCGCAGGGCAGAGTCGATCTGTATTCCGGCAACGACGATCAGGTTGTGCCGCTATTGTCCCTGGGCGGTCTCGGCGTGATTTCCGTCGTGTCCAACGTGGCGCCCCGGCAGATGCACGAACTCTGTCAGAAATTCTTTGACGGCGACACGGAGGGCAGCGCCCAAGAGCAGCTCCGTGCGGTGGAGCTCTGCGACGCACTGTTCTGCGAAGTGAACCCGATCCCGGTCAAGACGGCCATGAACCTGCTGGGTAAGAACGTGGGCCCGCTGCATATGCCGTTGTCCGAGATGGAGCCGGCGCACGTGGAAGTGCTGCAAAAAGCGCTGCAGGGTTACGGACTGTTATAGGAGGAGAGCGTTATGGTAAAAGTAATCATGCACGGCTGCAGCGGCAAGATGGGGCAGACCATCTCCCGGCTGATCGCAGCCGACGACGAGATAGAGATCGTGGCGGGGGTGGATACCTGTGACAACGGTAACAATCCCTACCCGGTGTTCCGGCGCATCGCGGACTGCGACGCGGCGGCTGACGCCATTATCGATTTCAGCGCGGCGGCGGCCATCGACGCGCTGCTGGACTACAGCGTGGCGCGGCAGATCCCCTGCGTACTGTGCACTACGGGACTGTCGGAGGCGCAGCTTGCCAAGGTGAAAGAGGCATCCGGCAAGGTGGCGATCTTAAAATCCGCCAATATGTCGCTGGGCATCAATATGCTGCTGAAACTGTTGAAGGAGGCGGCGGGCATACTGGCGCCCGCGGGATTTGACATCGAGATCGTGGAGAAGCACCACAATCAGAAGGTGGACGCGCCCAGCGGCACGGCGCTGGCGCTGGCGGACTCCATCAACGAGGAGTTTGACGACGCTTATGACTATGTGTATGACAGGAGTCAGGTGCGGGCAAAGAGGGCGCGGAAAGAGATCGGCATCAGCGCGGTCAGGGGCGGTACGATCGTGGGCGACCACGACGTAATCTTTGCGGGGGAGGACGAAGTCGTCACGTTTTCTCACAGGGCCTACTCCAAGGCGGTGTTCGGCAAGGGCGCTGTCCAGGCGGCCAAGTTTCTGGCGGGCAAGCCGGCGGGTATGTACGACATGAGCGATGTGATCAACGCGCAGTCAAAAATGTGACCATCTGACCATCATTGGCTCTTAACATAGGACAGACAATGCGACAACTTGTGGCGACAAATTGTGATAAGAAAAGGCGGCAGACACCGGAGACACGGAGGAGAGTATGGACGATCTGGAATTGAAATATCTGAAAAGTTTATCCAAGCAGTATCCCACGATCGCGGCTGCGTCCACGGAGATCATCAACCTGCAGGCGATCCTGAACCTGCCGAAAGGGACGGAGCACTTTATGACGGATATCCACGGCGAGTACGAGCAGTTCAACCATGTGCTGAAGAACGGCTCCGGCTCCGTGCGCCGCAAGATCGACGAGGAGTTCGGTAATACGCTGAGCCTGAAGGACAAAAAGAGTCTGGCGACGCTGATCTATTATCCGCGGGAGAAGCTGGATCTGATCCTGAAGGAAGAAGATGAAAATTCCATCGAGGACTGGTACAAGATCACGCTGCACCGTCTGGTGCAGATCACCAAGCGCGTTTCGTCCAAATATACCCGCTCCAAAGTGCGCAAGGCGCTGCCGAAGGACTTTTCCTATATTATCGAGGAGCTGATCACGGAGAAAGCCGAGGTGCAGGACAAGGAAGCCTACTACAACGAGATCATCCACACGATCATCCGCATCGGCAGGGCGCAGGATTTTATTATCGCGCTGAGCAACCTGATCCAGCGGCTCGTCATCGACCATCTGCACATCGTGGGCGACATCTATGACAGAGGGCCCGGCCCGCATATCATCATGGATACGCTTTGCGGCTATCACTCCGTGGACGTCCAGTGGGGCAACCATGACATCGTATGGATGGGCGCGGCCAGCGGACATCTGGCGTGCATCGCCAACGTGATACGGATGGCGGCGCGCTACGGCAATCTGGACACGCTGGAGGAGGGCTACGGCATCAACCTGATCCCGCTGGCCACGTTTGCGCTGGACGCCTACAGGGACACGGACTGCAGCGCTTTTGCCATCAAGTACAACACGGACTACGACACAAAGGATCTGAGTCTGGACATGAAGATGCACAAGGCGATCTCCATCATCCAGTTTAAGCTGGAGGGCCAGCTCATCATGCGCCGCCCGGAGTTCGGCATGGAGGACAGACTGCTGCTGGACAAGGTGGATTATGAAAACAAGGCGCTTGTGCTGGACGGCGTATCCTATGCCATGAAAGATGTGGACTTCCCCACCGTCAACAGGGACAGGCCCTACGAGCTGACGGAGCAGGAGGAACAGGTGATGGAACGCCTGCGGCAGGCTTTTGTCAAGTGTGAAAAGCTGCAGAAGCACGTCAGATTCCTTTTTTCCAAAGGCGGCCTGTATAAAGTCCACAACTCCAATCTGCTCTACCACGGCTGCGTGCCGATGGACGACAAGGGCAATTTCAGCAAAGTCAACGTCTATGGGGAGGAGTATAGCGGCAAGGCGCTCTACGACGTGCTGGAGCACTATGCCCGCAAAGGCTACTACGCGGACAACAACCTGAAAGAAAAATTAAAAGGGCAGGACATCATCTGGTATATCTGGGCGGGGCCCAATTCCCCGGTGTTCGGCAAAGATAAGATGGCGACCTTTGAGCGCTATTTTGTGGAAGACGAGCGGCTGCACAAGGAGACGAAAAACAGCTACTATAAGCTGCTGGATAATGAAGTTGTGATCGAAAAGATCATGTGGGAATTTGGGCTGGACGAGAAGCATTCCCATATCGTCAACGGCCATGTGCCCGTGGAGCGCAAGAAAGGCGAGTCCCCGATCAAATGCGGCGGCAAGCTGCTGATCATCGACGGCGGTTTCTCCAAGGCGTATCAGGATAAGACGGGCATCGCGGGCTATACGCTGGTGGTCAACTCCCACGGAATGCGGCTGGTGGCGCACGAGCCGTTTGAATCCACGGAGTCGGCCATCCTGCACGAGTCGGATATCTTTTCCGATTCCATCATTCTGGAGACCAGCAGTATGCGGCAGAAGATCGCCGACACGGATATCGGCGCGGAGCTGCGGGAGAGCATCCATCAGCTCGAGGAACTGCTGCAGGCATACAGGGAAGGGCTGATTATCGAGAAGTAGCCGGAGGCCCGCAACGAAAAATCCGTCCCGCATACGCTGTGGGACGGATTTCCCAACTAACGGCCCGACAGGTCGGATATGCCTTCCGCTACGCCGTCCGCCGCGCCGTCGATCACATCTGCGGCTGCGTCGCCGGCATTGTCTACCGCGTCTCCGACGTCGTTTAATACGGAGCTGCCGTTCTCTGCCTTGTCAGCGTCGCGATCCGCCGCGCCGCCGTCGTTGTCTCCGGCGGTCACATCATTGACGTAATCGAAGTCGCCGTCTGCGTCCATCGTGTTGTCAGCCGTGTCGTCTGCCGCCGCGCCGGAAATATCGTCCGCCGCACTGTCGCGGGCCGCACGATCCGCGTCGTCTGCCGCAGCGCTGTCCGAAGCCGCGTTATGGTTCGTATCGTTGTCCGTGATATTCTGGGCCGTGTCGCCCGCGCCCGCCGCGCCGTTTACGCCGCAGGCGGTAAAGGCAGTCATGGCCAGCACCGCAAGCGATACGAGGAATAATGCTTTCGCCTTTTTCATAATTGCCTCCAATCCGAGCCGGTCTGCCCTGCACCATTCCGCGCAGCGGAAACGGCAGAGCATTTTTTGATACAAAAAAACCTGCTCGTATGTTATTATGTCAGTTGGAACATAAAATATTCATGGCGGACGTTCTGCCAAAAATAAGAATTTTTAATCAGAAAGCGGAAAAAAATGGAATTTCGTCCCTGTATCGATATTCATAACGGCAGCGTAAAACAGATCGTCGGCGCAAGCCTCCGGGACAGAAACGATCTGGCGCAGGAGAATTTCGTCGCGGCGCAGGACGCGGCGTTTTATGCCCGCCTGTATCGTGACCGCCGCATCCGAAACGGCCATGTCATTCTGCTCAATGCCGCCGATTCACCCTATTACGATCGGACGAAAGCGCAGGCGCTGGCGGCGCTTCGGGCCTATCCGGGCGGCCTGCAGGCGGGCGGCGGCATCACCCCGGACAATGCGGGGGAGTTTCTGGACGCCGGGGCGAGCCATGTGATCGTCACGTCCTATGTGTTCCGCGACGGCAGCATCCGCTACGACAGGCTGCGGGAGCTGGAGAGGAAGGTCGGCAGCAAGCGGCTGGTGCTGGATCTGAGCGCCCGCAAAAAGGATGGCCGTTACCTGATCGTGACCGACAGATGGCAGAAAGAGACAGACGAAGAACTCACCGTGGAGACGCTGCGGAAGCTGGCGGAGTACTGCAGCGAATTTCTCGTCCACGCGGTAGACGTGGAGGGAAAGGCGTCCGGCATCGACCGCGATCTCGCCGCGGTACTGGGCGCTTACGACGGCATTCCGGTGACTTACGCCGGCGGTGTGCACAGTTATGAAGACCTGCTGCTCTTAAAGGAGCTGGGCCGGGGCCGGGTGAATGTGACGGTGGGAAGCGCGCTGGATCTGTTCGGCGGAACGCTGAAATTCGAGGATGTGCTGGCGGTGTGCCGGGAAAACTGACCAAAAAAAGACCTGTCTGTGCGACAGGTCTTTCCTAATCCGTTATGAAATACTGCAAATTCTAAATAAAATTCATCATTTATATTTAAGAACAGGTACATCATAATGCCGATTATAACCGCTATAAGACGATGTTTCTTATAACTTTGTTACGTTGACGGCCTGAGGGCCTTTTTCGCCATTTACTACTTCGTACTCAACGGAAGCGCCTTCTTCGAGAGACTTGAAGCCTTCCATATTAAGTCCGGAGTAATGAACGAAAACATCGTTGCCCTGCTCATCAGAGATGAAGCCATAGCCTTTTTGGTTGTTAAACCATTTTACTGTACCTTTGTTCATCGTACATACCTCCAAAAAATTTATAGATCTGTTGTTTGTGTCAACATTCATAGAATAGCATATGTCCTTACAAATGTAAAGAATTGTTTTTGGATTTTGCGGTTTTTTTTCAGAATCCGCGCTCGGAGAGAGTAGCGGCGGGAAACATTATGTAAACAATAGTTGCCTTTTTCATGTGGGATATGGTAAAATAAGCGCAGGCTCGTGAACACACAACGAGGTGTCCGGCTTATAAAGTCAGTCAAAATGCAGAGGTATAGCGTAACAGATAGAGTACCGCAGCGTGCAAACGGAGGTGATTTCACTGAAAGACGGAGAAGGCGGTAAAAAAAGAAAAATGGGATATATGCTGATGTTGTTTGTGGACTCCAAGGAGGGGCGCATCCGTCAGATGGGAATCGGCCCGCGGGCCGTGGAGATACCGGCGCTTATCGTGATCGCCGTGATCGTGGTTCTGGCGCTTATCTGCCGCAGCGACCGCGAGCAGATCGCGCAGCTCACCGCGCAGACGCAGGCGCAGCAGGAGAACATCGCGCAGCTTCAGGAGGAAAACGAAGATCTGGCTTCTCTCAGGCAGGAGCTGGCGGACAAGGTTCTCATCCTCAGCGACACGATCAACCAGAAGGTAGAGCAGGAGGAGGCCGTAGAGCAGGAACAGGCGCAGGCGCATATGCCGATCGGGTTCCCGTTGTCTTCCTCGGCGTCTCTGGAAACGGTGGAGGGCGACGAACCTATGGTCAAGCTCACCGGCTCGGAGGGGAGCAGCGTGATTGCGGCTGCCGACGGCACGGTCAGCTCGATCATCACGGATAGCCAGTATCTTCACTGTATCAAGATCGACCACGGCAACGGCTACACCACGATCTACCGCAACGACGGAGACGTCATGGTCAAAGAGGGCGACGCGGTGGTCAAGGGCGCGATCCTCTATGTGATCGGAGAGGACAACACCGAGCTGGGCTACCAGATCACTTATGAAGAAAAGTACATCGATCCGATGGAACTGATCAATATCGATGGCTAAAGGCACGTTACTGCGGGCGCATCCGCTCCAGAATCATGTTGTATCCGTCGTTTCCGTAATTCAGGGAACGGTTGACGCGGCTGATTGTGGCGGTGGAGGCGCCCGTCTTGTCTGCAATCTCCAGATAGGTATTGCCGTCACTCAACATGGCGGCCACCTCGAAGCGCTGCGACAGCGACAGAAGCTCGTTGATCGTGCACAGATCTTCAAAAAAGCTATAGCATTCCTCCCTCGTCCTGAGCTGCAGAACGGCGTCAAATAAATGGTCTACGGCATCGTTTTTCAGTTTTTTGTTCATACGATTTCCTTTCCGGAGTACCCTTGTGACAAGACGGTGTGAAAATCGTGAAGGCGGTTTTCCGCGGCATCCGCATCAGCGTGACGCGCACCGGGCCGCCGCACACTTTCACACATTAAAACTTTAATACTGTTATGTATGAATATACCACAACCGTTTCTGTTTGTAAACAAGGCGCTGGCAAAGAAACCGTGTCATAAGAGATTGGCAGATATGGCCGATAATTGTCATGCAGAAAATCCCTGCCGCTTTAAGGTGATGATCGTATGGAACGTCAGCGTATCGGAATTGTAGTAGATCTGCATATCCCCATTGTATTTGGCGGCAATTTTGCGGATGCTTTTCAGTCCGAACCCATGATTATGGCTGCCGGGCGTCCTGATAGCCGGACTGCCGTTTTCGCCGGTAAAAGGATTGGCCCGGCAGGAGTTTATGACGGTCAGAACGGTAAACGGCGTTTTCTCTTTTTTGCCTGTGCTGATTTCAATAAATGCGTCCGGAATGTCTTTGGCCGCCGCCACTGCATTGTCGAGCAGATTGCAGAACAGAGAGGTAAGGTCGTTGTCGGCGATAAAATCCGTTGTTCCGCTTCGGATATCGGCGTGAAAAGCGATGTGGTTGTCAGTGCATTGGCGCATATAACGGCATAAAATGGAATTGAGCATTTCATGCTCGCACAGCCGTGCGGATTCTTTCAGGTCGGAAGAATGAATCAGCCGTTGCAGGTATGCGTCGATCTTATCATGCTCTCTCTGCCTGTTCAGCATATCAATGGAATACAGGTGTTTCTTGATATCGTGAATTAGGATGCGCTGGTTTTCGTTCTGCTGGCGCAGCATTTCATAATATTCGGCAGCGTTGGCTTCTTTTTGCAGAAGCAACTGCATCTGGGTAAATTCCATGCTCTTTTTCAGGTTGTACTGGTTGATGCCGAATACCAGCAGATTGCTGATCAATAAGAAAAAGGCGATCAGCGTAACCATTCCGCCTAAAAAGGGAGAAAGCGGGAATGTATCGCTGACGCTCACCAGGGTAAGCATGATAAAGCAGGAAGTTACGGGAATAAAGATCAGCGGCAGGACGGATTTGTTATGCTGCCGGTCGTATGTCTGCTGCCCTTTCAGCAGATGAATCAGGATATATATGATGATGAAGAATATCATTTTGCTGAGAAAGATAAAGACGACCATATTCCAAAACGGTTCGGTTCCCGTAAGAAAATGAGGGGAGAAACGTTTTATCGCGCTATATACGGTCAATTCGCACATCCCCATAATGGCGGCAATAAAAGAGGAATGAAACAGCGCGGTATACCATCTGAGGTCATACATAGTAAGCAGGAAAAGAAAATTCATGACGAGATATAACGTCATATTCAGCCATGTATATTCCAGCAGCGATACGGCAAACATCGTAAAATACAAAAGGAAAAGCGCTGCGAATTGTACCCGCGGCCTGCGTCTGGCGGCAAAAAGGGCAGAAGAATACTGCCACAGGATCACTGCCTCTGTCGCATAAGCAAAAAAGTAGCAAACCGTATCGATCATTTTGCATTACCTCGTACTTTCCAGATAAAGAAGGTAGGCTTCTTTAAACGCACTGTATTTTCTCTTGGTCAGATAAGCGCGGAGCTGGCCGTCAGCCATATTGACAAGGGTGTGGTCAAAATCCGTGACGTGTTCCAAGTTGACGATGAAGCTGCGGTGCGTCTGGAAAAAACAGTTTTTCGGGAGCAGCTTCAGCCAGTACTGCATATTGTGGACGGATGCAAGATCGCCCAGAGTCGTATGTACGGTTACTTTTCTTGCCTGCGCCTCTATTGCGATGACGGCGGAGGCGGGCAGGGTGTGGATGCCCTGCTTTGTCTCCACCGGTATTTTGACTGTCATGGTATTATACAGTTCCACCGCATCTTTCATATTGCGGAAAAAACGTTGTTTGTCCACAGGCTTTGACAGATAGCGGAACACCTGAAAACGCATGGCTTCATCCAGATATTCGGAATAAGAAGTCACAACAAAAATGATAATGCCGCTGTTTGCCTTTTTCAATTCGTTTCCCACGTAAATGCCGTTCATGCCGGGCATCTCTATATCAAGGAAAAGAATATCTTTGTCGCCTTTGTCGGCCAATAGAGATTCTCCATCGGAAAAACAGGCCAGTTCGGGGCATTTCACATGGATGTTATCAAAAAAATCTTTGCAGTATTTTGTAAGCTGCTCGATCATCAGGGGATCGTCATCACAGATCAGGATTCGCATTTTATTCACCGTGCCGGAGCGTTTCCGCAAAATATGCCTGCCTGCATCAGCACAGGCAGATTTGTACCTTATCGAAAATATTATATACCACCTGCGCCGGGAAAGATAGCGAACTGCATGAAAAGACATTTTTCTGCAGATTTTGGGATATAACGGAGCGCGGGACAGGACAACAGCCTGCCATAGGCAAAAGCGGGACGGACGCTGCCAAATGACCAAAAAGGGGAAGAAAATGTCGTTTCGTGCAGGAATAGTTGAAATTACGGCATTAACGGCGATAATGGGAGATATCACCGGTTCTGCCAAGAGGATCGGCATCAAAAAAGACAGAGAGGAGATTTGCGATGAAAAGCACAAAAAAAGTGACGAAAAATAAAATGAAGAAAGGAAAAGCGGCTGCACAGGGTATGTGCATGGCGGCGGCGTTGGTTTTGGCGGGCTGCGGAAACAAAGAAAGCGCGCAGGATCATGCGCCGGGCATGGAGGCAGCAGGAAGCATGGAAGCAGCCGAGAATAGGGATGTTCCGGAGAATCTTCCTGACAGCGTATCTTTTCCGGAACGGTATGAAAATACGCTAGAGAATGTCAGGTTCGCCATGGATATCACAGTTGATGCAGACCTGTCAAAAGAACCGCCGGTTACCGCGAAAGCCCGGATGCAGAAAGCGGATGCGGGACAGGCTTTCGCTCTGTTATTCAGCGATTGTGATACCTATGAAACATACGAGTATGAAGAAAAAGATGAGTATGGGAAGGAAGTGAAAACGGGGACATATGTAACTCCGGCAGAGACAACACTGTCATACGGGCCGGTTTCCAGCCAGATGACCTATATGCGGCGGACGTTAATGCCATACATCCGAAGCGCATTTGTCTTAGACGAGGAAGACGAGCGGTACAATGCGGATCTATATTCCCAGGAGGAACAATTATCTTTTATGGATCGTGAGGAGGCGTTCCGGATTGTGAGCGACGCCCTGACCAAAATCAACGTGGAATTTGCATACGACTATACGGGATATGCGCTGGATTGTGCCAATATGCAGTCGCAGGAGTACCACGAAGATATGGACGGCAATATCGACCGCACCCGTTACAAAGAGAATTGGTCGGCTGCGGACGAAGGATATTATTTCTGTATCCGCGAAACCTACAGAGGGCTGCCGCTTTACCATGTGTACGCTGAAATTTTTACGGAGGCGACGGACGCAAACGCTCCGGTACAGGCATTTGTGTCGCAAAACGGAATAGAGTATCTGGATGTGGAAAAAGTGTTTGCCATGTCAGAGGAAAAGACAGGGATATCATTACTTCCCATAGACGCCATTGTGAAGACGGCTGCGGATAAGTATGCGCAGAACCCCGGGGATTCGACATATGAAATGACCAGTGCGAAATTGTGCTATTATGTCGATCTGTCGTCGGGAATGGGAATCTATGATGTCAAGCCGGTTTGGATCATAAAAGGAGTGGAAGAATCCGGAGAGAACCGGCAGCGGGTGCAGGTCATCATAGATGCGCAGACGGCAGAGGAGATTGTGCCTTGAAAAAGCTATGCCGATATCTGAAAGCAGACTTTAAAAGATCAATATGCTCAGTCAGGTTTCCGCCGGCGGATCAACTTCACGGGTTCATAGAGTTTTTTCATGATTTTTACCACCTGTTCTTCGCCGCCCGGCTCTATCGTGTAGGTGTATTTCCCGGCGATGCTTCCGAACGTGACCACACGCTCGGCCTGCAGTTTTGTTTTCAGGTAATCGATCATGTTTTCTTTCGTCGCGTTGTGATTGTAGATTTTGATATAGGCGCAGCCGGGATAGTCGGTCGAGTCATATTTCAGGATTTTCAGTCTCTTGGTAAAGCCGTGCGCATCCAGCGCCCGATAGGTCTCCTCGATGCGCGCCTTTCGGTCGAGCAGCATAAAGTAAACGACGCCCTGCCCTGCGGGGACTTCTCTTTTGACATAATTTCTGTAGGGCGAGCGGCGGTATGTCTCGATCAGCCGGTTATAGATCTCATCGTCCGTCTCCTGACAGTAGATGACCAGCATATCGTCAATGATTACGTTGGCGAACCAGTGCATACGGAGGCGGCGCAGCAAAGCGACCGTCTCCTCCGTGCATTTGTCGGAGATCACATAGGAGTAGACGTATCTTTTTTCGGAAATGTCGTACAGAACCGCGCCGTCCATGGCGATCACGGGCAGTTTCAGACGGATGCCCCGCAGCGGTTCCATGATCGAGGCGGGTGTGCGCATGGTAGATACCGTAAAAAGAGCGCCGTCGTCGAGCAGCCGGTTCAGCTCCACGCGGGTAAAGCCGGAGAGAATATGCTCTTTGGTGAGCAGGGTATCGTCCAGCCCCGATAGAAAGAGAATGTTCTTCTGCCGCTCTCTCGGCAGGCGGAGCAGATTGACGGCGACGCCGATTGCGATGCCGATCACCGTGTCCAAAACGCGGTTCCAGACAAAAAGATAGGGATTGGCGTCCGCCGCATGGTTCACGACGATGCTCAGGTAGACGACACAGGAGAAATAGGAGGCCTGTTTCCTGCGCAGCAGCACGGTCGTATAGAGAACGCCGATAATCATCAGGGATACGACGATCCGCGGCATCAGGATTTCGCTTGCACCCAGCGCCGGGAGCAGGGGAAGCAGCAGAAGTGTCAGCAGACCGAAGACGGCGCCCACCGCGGTGCCGATCAGCCGTTGTCTGGCATGATTCTTCGCATCGCTCACGTAGTCCTGCATACACCACAGGGCCGCTAACTGCGAGTAGAATACAATGCCTGTGCCGCCGCGCAGCAAATCGACGCAGTAACACAGAAAAACGGCGGCTGCGGATTTGATGATCCGCAGCCCGATGGGTGGCAGATGGAAATTTTCTTTTCGTCTCATTTCCATTTCTCTTTGGCGATGGCCGCAAGGATATGCGCGGTTCCCTCGATTCCGAAGCGGCTGCTGTCCAGCATGATATCCTTGAAGTCAAAAGGACTGTTCCAGCCGGGGCAGTAGGTTCTGTGGTAGTTGTCGCGGGCGGTGTCCACCTCCCGGATCATCCGTCGGGCGGTCTTTGCATCCATCTGCAGGATGTCGGTACAGTTTTTCAGCCGCGCCTCGTAGGGGGCATAAATATATACGCACAATCGGTTTTCGTGGCCGCGCAGGATGCTGTCGGCGCATCTGCCGACGATGATGCAGGATTCTCTGGCCGCCGTGTCGAGGATGATGTTTTTCTGCACTTCAAAGATTTCATCTTTCAGGTTCGGCACGCCGATTCCGAGAGGGTACATACGGGGGAAGAATTTCAGTTTATCGCGTTCCTCCGCTTCGCTGATGACGGACACCGGAAGTCCCATGCGTTTCGCGGTGGCTTCGACGATATCCCTGTCCAGATAATCGATATCGAGTATCTGCGACAGTCTTTGGGCGATAGAGCGCCCCATGCTGCCAAACTGTCTGGAAATGGTAATGACGTATCGCTGCTCCATAATTCCTCTTTTCTGCCGCGGTTATGCGGCTTTCATCAATCCGGACTGTCTGTTCCTGCGCTTCTGCATCCCGCGGACGACGCAGGAAAGCGTATAGTTGATGGCAAAATAGATGACCGCGGCGAAGCCGAACAGGACGAAGACATCCGACACGTTGATATTGCCCGTGCCGTTGTACTGGCTGGCGGAGCTCAGGATCTGCTTTACCCTCGCCATCAGTTCGATGACCGCCACGTTAGCCAGATAAGAAGAATCCTTGATGGTGGAGGTCACTTGGCTTAACAGGGTGGGCAGGATGCTGCGGTAAGCCTGCGGCAGAATAATGTAAACAAAGGTCTGCACGATGTTAAAGCCCTGCGCGTGCGCCGCCTCGAACTGTCCTTTGGCGATGCCGTTGAGCCCGCCCCTGACGATCTCTGCGATGACAGAGGAAGTAAAAAGGATCAGGGCCACCGCCGCCTTAAAGAGAAGTTTCGTCTCCACGCTGGTCAGCCCGAACATTTTGCGCGAGAGAAATGCCGGACAGGGGCAGAAGACCAGACAGATAAAAATCCACAATAAAAGCGGCGTGTTCCGGAACACTTCGATATAAATCACCGCCAGCGTATGGATGATGCGGGGCAGGATTCCCTTCGTGCAGTAATTCCTGACGAGAGCCAGTACCGAACCGATCAGAATGCTGCACAGTACGGCAACAACGGATATGATCAGCGTAAACAGGACGCCCTTGCCGATATAGACCAGAATATTTCCGTTTTTTAACATGGAAAGGCTTGCTTCCAGACTGCTCATCTGCTATTACCTCCGTTCCTGCGTTTTATTTTGGGCAAATTCTACCCGCTGCTCTCTCTGCTTCAGCGCCAGTTCCCACGTGCTGGCGATCTTGGAGAGCGGGAAACATATGACAAAGAACAAAAAGCCGCTGACCAGATAGGCGGGTGCGTAGGCGCCGCCGGTATTGACGCCCGTCACGAAACTGTAGGTCAGAGAGATCAGGTCGGCGCCTCCGATGATGTATAGGCAGGAGGTGTTTTTAATCAGGTTCACCACCTGATTGACCATCGGCGGCAGTATGATCTTGACGCTCTGGGGCAAAATGATATAATACATTTTTTCCAGATAGGTAAAGCCCTGTGACTGCGCCGCCTCGAACTGCCCTTTGGGAATCGCCTCGATGCCGGCACGAACCACTTCCGCCATGTAAGCGCCCGTGTAGATCCCCAAGGCGAGGATGCCTGTCGTGATGATGCCGATGCTGTGTCCGGAGAAGGCCAGCGCATAGTATAGGAAACAGGTCTGCAGCAGGATGGGGGTGTTCTGGATCACTTCCACATAAATCCGGCTGACCGTCTGCAGCGGTTTTTTGCCGCTGGTCGCCAGCAGGCCGAAAATGATTCCCAGCGCCAGCGCCAGCAATATGGCGAGTACCGCCGTCTGCGCCGTGTTCCATAAGCCGAGCAGAAAAGTGCCTCTGTAAAGCCACACCTTTTCCCATGCTCTCATTGAAAATATACCGGACATCGTCTCTCCTCCCATCTGTCTCATAATGAGGAGCTCCCGATGAAGCGGGAGCCCCACACAGATGTTGTTTACTGTAAATTATTTTCCTCGATGAATCCCTGAATCGTGCCGTCTGCAAGCCATTTGGTGATCAGGTCTTCCACGTATGCGGAGAAGTCGGAACCTTTCGTGGTCGCTACGCCGTAGTCCTGCGGCGCGAACTCCTCCTCAATATAGGAGCGGCTGTCCGTATGGTAAATGGCCAGGATCGACTTGTCTACGCAGAAAGCGTCAACCTCGCCTGCGCTGAGCGCGGTGGATATCGCCGGATAGTCGTCGTACTGCTGGAAGGTGATGCCTGTCGTCCAGAGCGCCGGATCAAAGGTTTCCTCGTCAAAGCCGTCGCCGGAGATCAGCCCGGCGTCTATCATGGCGCTGACCAGAGATTTGGCCGATGTGGAGCCGGAAGATACGCCCACGGTCTTGTCCACCAGTCCGGCCAGATCGGTAATGCCGCTGGCATTTTCCACCAGAACCGTTACATGATCCGTGTAGTAAGGCGTCGAGAAATCCCAGCTCTCTTTTCTCTCGTCCGTGATGGTAAATGTCGCAAGGACGCAGTCGATATCGCCGGAGTCGAGAAGCTCCGTTCTGGTTGCCGCCGTGACGGTGGTAAATTCGATGTCAACGCCCAAGGACTCGGCGATCTTCTCCGCGATGGAGATTTCCATGCCGGAGTACTCGCCGGTGATGGTGTCCTGAAAACCGAATCCCTGTACCGCGTTCTTGACGCCGACCTTCAATACGCCTCTGTCGATGATGGCCTGCACATCCGGGCCGTACTCTCCGCCGGCTTCGCCGCTGTCAGCCGTTTCCTCCGTGGATGCGTCCCCGGCATCCGCCGTTTCGGACGTCTCATCTTCGGTTGTCTCCGCCGCCGCAGACGTACTCTCCGCCGCGCCGCCGCATCCGGCGAGCAGCAGCGTTGACGCTGTCAGCGCCGCCACAAACACTTTTGCAAATTTTTTCATACTCCTCATTCCTCCTTCTGCCTTTTGCGCAAAGGCGATCATTTATATCAAAGCCGTCGGCATTGATATCGCGTTACGATCGGATAATTTTTCCGAGGAACTGTTTGACTCGTTCGTTTTCCGGATTGGTAAAGAAATGATCCGGCGTTCCTTCCTCCAAAATCTGGCCATCCGCCATAAAGACCACTCTGTCGGCCACCTGTCTCGCGAAACCCATCTCGTGCGTGACGACCACCATCGTGATGTTTTCTTTCGCCAGTTTTACCATGACATCCAGCACTTCCTTGATCGTTTCGGGATCTAGCGCCGACGTGGGTTCGTCGAACAGGATGATCTTCGTCTGTGTGCACAACGCTCTGGCGATCGCGATACGCTGCTGCTGGCCGCCGGAGAGCATCGTGGGATAGACGTGCGCCTTGTCGCGCAGCCCCACCACATCCAGATAGTGGTACGCCAGATCCTCCGCTTCCTTTTTGCTCTTGTGGTGCAGCTTCATCGGCGCGATGGTCAGATTTTTCAGCACCGTCATATGCGGGTACAGATTGAACTGCTGGAACACCATAGAGATCGATTCCCGCACCAGCTTGGTCTTGTTTTTGGAGGTCAGCTCGTGCCCGTCGATATATACGTGCCCGCTGGTGGGTTCTTCCAGAAAGTTCATGCACCGCACCGTGGTGGATTTGCCGGAGCCGGAAGGCCCGATGATCACCAGCTTCTCGCCTTCCTTTACTTCCAGATTCACATTTTTCAGCACTTGCAGATCGCCAAAGTTTTTACATACGTTTTCCAGCTTGATCATGTATCGTTCCTCTCTGTCCCTTTTAAGCCTGCGCATAAAAAAAGCGCTTCACTGGAATCCAGCGAAACGCCTTTGTTTCTTTACACGTGATCTTAAAACAAAATTTTTCGGATGTCAACCATAAATTTTTATGGCGCGAATTTTGCTGCCTTTCCCGCGGCATTGTTTTATCGGATTTTCGCCGCATTTTTATTCTCTGTTGAATTTCTGTAGCATTTCCCGATGATTTTACTTGCCATGTAGTAATAAAAACTATATAATAAAGTGTGTATATTACTACATAGGTTGTTATGCGCGGAGAAGCGCAGGAATAGGGGCCGATATGACGATTGACGAGCAGAATCTGTTTGGCAGCATTATGGAGAGTCTGGACAGGATAGATTACATCAGGGCGGAAGATATTCCGGATATCGATTTGTATATGGATCAGGTGACGACCTTTATGGAATCCCATCTGAAAAGTTCCACCCGCAATCCGGCGGAGGACAAGATCCTGACGAAGACGATGATCAACAACTATGCGAAGAACGATCTGCTGCCGCCGCCTGTAAAAAAGAAATACAGTAAGGAGCACGTGCTGCTGCTGATTTTTATCTATTATCTGAAAGGGCTTCTGTCGATCAGCGATATCCAGACACTGCTATCGCCGATCACGGAGCGGTTCTTCGGCACCGACGGCGCGCTGAAGCTGGAAGACGTGTACGAGGAAGTGTTCGGTCTGCAGAAAGGGCAGGTAGACCGGATGAAAGCGGATATCGGGGCCAAGTTTGAAGCCGCGGGCGGAACTTTTGCGGACGCGCCGGAGGATAGCAGGGAGTTTTTGCAGATGTTTGCGTTCATCGGTATGCTGGGCTTCGACGTTTATATGAAGAAGCTGCTGATCGAGAAGATGATCGACATCATGACGGAGCAACGGAGCCGGGCCGACGCGGGCGCGGAGGGCAGAGCCGACAAAAAAAAGGCAAAAAAGCAAGAAGACAGTAGCCAAATGGGGGTATAATGTGATATAATATGCGCAGGCTCAGCAGCCTGCGCTACGAGAATCCCTGCGGGATTCTCCCAGAGTGATTTACTTTACTGGCATCAGAGATTATGATATCATAAGC
>CANRFZ010000013.1 GCA_947630025.1 uncultured Lachnospiraceae bacterium | reverse complement strand
ATAGCATAAATCATTTCGGGAGAATTGCGAAGCAATTCTCGTAGCGCAAGCTGCCGAGCTTGCGCATATGGTACTATATCTCTGATGCCAATAGCATAAATCATTTCGGGAGAATTGCGAAGCAATTCTCGTAGCGCAAGCTGCCGAGCTTGCGCATATGGTACTATTTATTCAAACACATCTGGGAAGTCTGGCAGTTCTGCTTGCAAATCTGTGAGTCTGCATTTCTGTTCTGAAAGAATCCCTTGTATGTGCAAAAAATCCGATAAGGGAGGAAGAAGGATGGGAAGAAAGGACCTGCAGAAAAAGGGCTATTTCTACGATGCCGGGCGGTTTGCCGACCTGATCAACGGTCTGTTATGCGAGGGCAGGCAGGTGCTCAGGGCGGAGGATTTAACGGAGCTGGACAGTCAGAGCGGGCAGTTCGGCGCCATAGGGCATGGAAAGATGGAAAGCGGCGGTAGCAGCGAAGATTCCGGCAGAAGCATGGGTGGAGGGAACCGCATCCTAAAGGATCGGCACCGCGATCTGGTGCGCCGGGCAGCCTTCGGCGTGGACTTCATGGTAGTCGGGCTGGAGAATCAGGAGGAGACGGACTATCTGATGCCGCTGCGGTGTATGTCCTATGATGCGGCGGAGTACGAGAGACAGGCGGCGCAGATCGGGAAAGAAGTCAGGAGCAGCGGCAGAGTTACCAAGGCGGAATTTCTGTCCGGTTTTATGAGGGACAGCCGGCTGGCGCCCTGTGTGACGGTGGTGCTCTACTACGGGGAGGACTGGGACGGGGCGGCATCCCTGCATGACATACTGGACTTTACCGGAATTCCGGAGGAGTTCCGGGACAGGGTGAACGACTACCGGATCTGCCTGTGTGAAGTGCGGAAATTTGAGAATACGGACGTATTCCGAACGGATGTGAAGCAGGTGTTCGACTGCCTCAGATATGCGGAGGAGCCGGACCGGTTGTACGAGCTGGCGGTAAACGATCCGTCCTACCGGGCGATGGAGCCGGACACTTATGACATGATAGCGGAGTATACAAGAACAAAGGAACTGATGAAAGTCAAGACATATAGTGGGGAGGGAAAGGTAGATATGTGCAGGGCGATAACGGAACTGATCGAGCGAGGACGCAGGGAAGGAAGGGCGGAAGGCTTGGAGCAGGGAGAAACCCAAGGCATGGTAAAAGCCATCGTGGAGCTTCTGGAGGACTTCGGGCAGATCCCGCAGCGGGTCATGGAGCTGATACGGGCGCAGGATGATCCGGAGGTTCTGAGCAGATGGCATAAATTGGCGGCACGTTCTTCCGGCATGGCGGAGTTTGAACAGAAGATGTGAGAAAGGACGGCTTGCCGGCTCACCGGCAGGCCATGGGGGATTCTTTAAAAGACCTGTGGGGGACTTCTTGAAATCCCATTTGTGAAAAACGTGCAGCGGTGCTATGATGTTAAAGAAAGCAACAGTGCTAACAGAGTGCTATGATGGTAATGAAAGAAACGGCGTTATGATGTTAAGGAAAGCAGCAGGATGATAAGCTGTTGACAGAACCGAAAAAGGAGATCGGCATATGGCAGATGTCAGGCTGACGGTAGATCAGGATCGGGATCACATTCTGGAGGATGTGCGGTGCTTCGCGCTGGACATGGACGGCACGGTTTATCTGGGCGAGCGGTGGATCGACGGCGCGCTTTCTTTTTTACATAAGATAGAAGAAACCGGAAGGAAATACATCTTTGTTACCAACAATTCCTCCAAGAACGCGGCGGTTTATGTGGAGAAGCTGCACCGTATGGGATTGGACGTGGCGGAGGACAGGATAGTGACATCGGGGCAGGCAGCCATCGCCTATCTGAAACGGCATTACCCCGGCGCAGGCGTGTTCCTGCTCGGCAACCCGCTGCTGCAGGAGGAGTTTGCGCAGGCCGGCATCACACTGGAGGAGGAGAAGCCGGATGTGGTGGTGACCGCTTTCGATACGTCCCTCACTTATGAAAAAATGTGCCGTGTCTGCGACCATGTGCGGGCGGGCCTGCCCTATCTGGCTACCCACCCCGACTACAACTGCCCTACGGAAGACGGCTTTATCCCTGACATTGGCGCGATCCACGCCTTTATCCACGCCTCCGCGTTCCGCTGGCCGGATCGGATCATCGGCAAGCCGAACGGCGACATCATCGACTATCTGTGCACCCGCACCGATACGGAACGGGAGCGGATCGCCATGGTGGGGGACCGCCTGTATACGGACATCGCGGCGGGGCAGAACAACGGTTTAAAGAGCATCCTCGTCCTCAGCGGCGAAGCGACGCTGGCCGATGTGGAGGCATCCGACGTAAAGCCGCATCTGATCTTTACGTCGGTGAAAGAGCTGGCGGCATTCCTATAGACAATGATTTTGTTTTATTGATAGCAGGATGCTGCTTGAATCAGCCTGCAATTATAAAAGAGTGCGTCAGCGAATCAGCGGTATCTGCCGGCACCGTCTGAAAAGACCGGAAGCGCCGCATTGTCTGCTTTGCACAAAAAGGCACCACTGATTCTGTTAAAAACGGCAAAAATAAAAAACCCTATTGCAAAAATGGCGATAGGGTTTTATACTGTATTTAAACGATTGGAAACGTTACCGATAACGATACCGACAACGTTTCCGACAAACCGGGAAAGCAGCGGATCAAGGAGACAAAAAAGCAAGGCAGCATGGAACCAAAGAAACAAAGCGATCCCGAAACAAGGCAGCCAAGAAACAGGAACTAAGAAACAAGAAACCTATCAACCAACACAATTTTGAAAGGGAGAGGACAACGACATGAAAAAGAAACTGGTAAGTATTTTACTTTCTGCTGCGATGGTTTCCGCTTTGCTGGCAGGCTGCGGCTCGGGCAGCGGCTCTGCGGCTGACACGGCGGGAACGGACGCCGCATCCACAGACAGCGCCGCATCCGCGGACAGCGGTTCGGATAGCGCGGCGGCTGACACGGCTGACACGACTGACACGGCTGCAGGCGGCAACGGCTCCGTATATCTGCTGAACTTCAAGCCGGAGACGGACACCGCATGGCAGGATCTGGCGGCTTCCTACACCAGCCAGACGGGAACGGAAGTGATGGTAGTGACGGCGGCTGACGGCCAGTACAAGACGACACTTCAGTCCGAGCTGGCAAAATCCGAAGCGCCCACGATCTTCAATATCGGCAGCACGGCTGACTGCGCGGAGTATGCCAACTACATCTATGATCTGTCTGATAGCGCATTGTATAACCACCTGACAGACAAGTCGCTGGCGCTGGAGTATGACGGCAAGGTTGCGGCGGTCGCAAACTGCTACGAGTGCTACGGCATCATTTACAACAAGACGATTCTGGAAGGCTACTGCGGCATGGACGGTGCGGTGGTATCTTCCGTGGACGAGATCGATAGCTTCGAGAAGTTAAACGCGGTGGCGACGGACATTAACAACCGCATCGACGAGATCAACGATGCGCTGGGCACCAACCTCACGGAAGCGTTTGCTTCTTCCGGTCTGGACAGCGGCTCCAGCTGGAGATTCTCCGGACACCTCGCCGGTCTGGCACTGTACTATGAGTTCAAGGATGCGGGCTGCGACCTGACCGCCGGACAGGGCACCGTAACGGGCAAGTATCTGGATAACTTCAAGAACGTATGGGATATGTATGTCAATACTTCCGCAGCGGACAAGGCGACGCTGGATTCCGGCGCATACAACGCAGAGCAGGAGCTTGGTCTGGGCGAGGCAGTCTTCTATCAGAACGGCGACTGGGAGTATGCGGCATTTGCACCCGGCAACGAGAACGGCTACACGGTTACGACGGATGATCTGTCCATGATGCCGATCTACTTCGGCGTGGACGACGCCAACGAAGGTCTGGCGGTAGGTACGGAGAACCACTGGGCAGTCAATGCACAGGCTTCTCAGGAAGATATCGACGCGACGCTGGCATTCCTCGAGTGGGTTATCACCTCAGATGAGGGCCGCGACGCCATCACCAACGTCATGGGCCTGACGGCTCCGTTCGACACCTTTACGGACGATTACACATCCAACAACGGCTTTGCGGCGATGGTAAACGAGTACGCAGCGGCGGGCAAGACTTCTATCGCATGGAGCTTCAACGCGACGCCGGCGGTGGACGACTGGAGAGCGGATTTCGTAGCGCCTCTCACGGAGTACACGGAGAGAGACGGCTCCTGGGATGACGTAAAGACCGCCTTCGTGGATCAGTGGGCTTACTACTGGGAGATCGCTAACAATCAGTAAAAACACTTTACGGCGGATGCCGAAAACAATATAATGAAAATGAAATAAGCGGTTACTAAAACCGTGAATAGTAAGTCAAATAGGGGTGAGTACACAATGCTTGCCCCTTTTTTCAGAGAAAGGCAAAATTATGGAGAAAGCAATAAAACGGTATTTTCCTCTGTTCGTGCTGCCTACGCTGGCCGCGTTTATCATCGGGTTTATTGTCCCGTTCGCATACGGTATTTTCCTCTCCTTCTGCAAGTTTACGACCGTTGTCGACTGGTCGTGGGTAGGACTGGAAAACTATTCGAGAATCTTCGTCGTGGCAGGCAAGCTGGATACTTCCTTCCTGCATTCCATCTGGTACACGGCGTTGTTTACGGTGGTATCCGTGGTGATCATCAACGTGGTCGCCTTTGCCATCGGCATGGTTCTGACGAAGGGCATCAAGGGAACGAACCTGTTCCGGACGGCGTTTTTCCTGCCGAACCTGATCGGCGGCATCGTGCTGAGTTATATCTGGCTGATGATTTTCAACGCCGTGCTGCAGAATTATTCCAAGACGATCGTTTCCTCACAGTGGACGGCGTTCTGGGGCCTGATCGTCGTAGTGTGCTGGCAGCAGATCGGCTATATGATGATTATTTACATCGCCGGGATTCAGAATATTCCGGGCGATCTGATCGAGGCGGCCCGGATAGACGGCGCCAATTCCTGGCAGATGCTTCGCAGTGTGACGCTGCCGATGCTGATGCCGACGATCACGATATGCAGCTTCCTGACGCTGACCAACGGCTTCAAACTGTTCGACCAGAACTTGGCGCTGACCGGCGGCAATCCGGGCAAAATGTCCCAGCTCCTCGCCCTCAATATCTATGACACCATGTACGGCACGACGGGCTGGCAGGGCGTAGGACAGGCCAAGGCGGTTATCTTCTTTCTTCTGGTGGCGGTGATCGCGGTGGCGCAGAACAGACTGACAAGGAGCAAGGAGGTGGAGGGATAATGGCAAAGGCAAATGAGCAGGTCAGCGCGGCAAGACGCGCGCGGCACGGCGGTATTCTCACGCTGGTGTTTGCGGTCATCAGCATCCTCTGGATCTCGCCGATGCTTGTGGTATTTTTAAATTCTTTTAAGAGAAAGGCGTATATCTTCCGGTATCCGTTCGGCTTCAGCGCCAACTCGCTGTCCGACGGCTGGGATAAGTTTATCGCGGGCGCGCAGCAGATTTTCTGCGGTACGCTGAACTATAAAAACGGCCTGAAGGCCACCAATTTTATTTCCTGTTTCGGGAACTCCTTGTTTATCACCGTATTTTCGGTGCTGGCGATTATCCTGTGCTGCTCGATGTGCGCGTGGTATATTGTGAGGGTGCATTCGGTCTTTTCCAAATGTATGTATCTGATGTGCCTGTTTTCCATGATCGTGCCGTTCCAGATGGTCATGTTTACGCTCTCTAAATTTGCAAATATGCTCCATCTGTCCAATCCCGTGGGCATCATCGTCGTCTATCTGGGATTCGGCGCGGGACTGTCGGTGTTTATGTTTACGGGATTTGTCAAAGGCATCTCGCTGGAGATCGAGGAGGCGGCCATGATCGACGGATGCAATCCGCTGCAGACCTTTTTCCTGATCGTATTCCCGATCCTGAAACCGACGGTGGTGACGGTGGCGATCCTGCAGGCGATGTGGATATGGAACGATTATCTGCTGCCGAGTCTGGTGCTCAACATCAACCGGTACAAGACGATTCCCATCGCCGTCCAGTATTTGAAGCAGAGCCACGGACAGATCGACTGGGGCGCTATGATGGCGGTGCTCGTGCTGGCGATCCTGCCTATCGTCATCTTCTACATGATATGCCAGAAATATATTATTGAAGGCGTTCTGGCGGGCGCCGTCAAAGGATAATGCGGAGCGTGAAAGGAATAAGGTTA
This sequence comes from uncultured Lachnospiraceae bacterium, assembly GCA_947630025.1. Lineage (GTDB taxonomy): Bacteria > Bacillota > Clostridia > Lachnospirales > Lachnospiraceae > UBA3282. The sequence continues at coordinate 87,448 of CANRFZ010000013.1, read as the reverse complement.
TGAGAAAAAGCGGAGTTTTGCTGCCTGTGTCGAGTATTCCGTCGAAGTACGGGATCGGAACTTTTTCAAAGCAGGCGTATGCGTTCATCGATTCGTTGGAAAAAGCGGGGCAGTCCTACTGGCAGATCCTTCCGCTGGGGCCTACCGGCTACGGCGACTCCCCGTACCAGTCGTTTTCCACTTTTGCCGGAAATCCCTACTATATCGATCTGGAAGATCTGATCGAGAGGGGCTGGCTGAAGCGGTCGGACTGTGAGAAGTGCGATTTCGGGGACGACGAGGCGTACATAGATTACGAGAAGATCTACCGCTCGCGGTTTCGGGTATTAAAGACCGCGTTCCGAAACAGCCATATCGAGGAGGACGCGGAATACCGCGCGTTTGTCGAGGAGAACCGCTACTGGCTGGACGATTACGCACTGTATATGGCGGTGAAAAATTCCTTCGGCGGGAAAAGCTGGAGCGAGTGGGACGAGGACATCAGACGGCGGAAACCCGCGGCGCTGAAACGGTATCGCGAGAAGTTTGCCGAGGAGATTTCCGTCTACCGGTTCCATCAGTATATCTTTGCCAAGCAGTGGTTTGCGCTGAAAGAGTATGCCAACCGCAAGAAGATACAGATCATCGGGGATATTCCGATCTACGTCGCCTTTGACAGCGCGGACACATGGGCCAGTCCGGAACTGTTCCAACTGGACGATACGCTGACGCCGGTGGCGGTGGCGGGATGCCCGCCGGACTCGTTCTCGGCCACCGGGCAGTTGTGGGGCAACCCCCTGTACCGCTGGGAGTATCACAAGGAGTCGGGTTATGCCTGGTGGATGCGGCGCATCGCCTACTGCTACCGGTTGTACGATGTGGTGCGGATCGACCATTTCCGCGGGTTCGACGAGTATTATTCCATCCCTTATGGGGACGATACGGCGGAGTTCGGCCATTGGGAAAAGGGCCCCGGCTACGATATTTTCAGGACGATGAAAGAGCAGCTTGGCAATAAGGCCGTGATCGCGGAGGATCTCGGATTTTTGACCAAGTCGGTCATCAATCTGGTCAAGAAGACGGGCTATCCCGGCATGAAGATTCTGCAGTTTGCGTTCGATTCGCGGGAGGAGAGCGATTATCTCCCCCACAATTACACGGCCAATAGCATTGTCTATACGGGAACCCATGACAACGACACCACGCTGGGGTGGTTCGGGCAGTTGAACCGCAGGGACAAGAGATTTGCCAGACAATATCTGAACTTCCGCGGGAATCGCGAAGTGCAGTGGCAGTTTATCCGGGCGGCCATGGCCAGCGTGTCGGACACCTGTATCATTCCGATGCAGGATTATCTGGGGCTGGGGATGGAGGCGCGGATCAATATACCGTCCACGCTGGGCACGAACTGGAAATGGCGCATGAAAGAAGGCGCGTTTACGGACGAACTGGCGGAGCGCATCCGGGAGATGACGAAACTGTACGGCAGGCTTCCCAGAGAGACGAAGAAAAAACAAAAATAATCACGGGCCGGCGGCCGATGCGAGACTGCCGGCCTGTCATGTGCAGAGGAACGGACATGGCGGAGATCACGATCAAGGATATAGCAAAACAGTGCGGCGTAGGCGTCAGCACGGTGTCGAGGGCGATCAACAACCACCCGGACATCAATCCCGAAACCCGGAAAATGGTAATGCGTGTCATAGAGGAAACCGGGTTTATTCCGAACAATAGCGCCAGAAATCTGAAGCGGACCGACGCGAAGTGCATCGCGGTGCTGGTGAAAGGTATCACCAACCCTTTTTTCAGCGATATGATACGGATCATCGAGGAGGAGACGCAGCGCAACCGCTATGCGCTGGTGCTGCGCCACGTGGAAGGCAGCGAGGACGAGGTGGAAGTGGCGCTGGAGCTGGAGAAGGAAAAGCGGCTCCGCGGCATTGTGTTTCTGGGAGGCCGTTTTAACCATACCCGGGAAAAAATCCGCAAACTCAGCGTTCCCATCGTGTTCAGTACAATCAACGTGGATATTCCCGCGGGAGACGGCGAGGTCGAGTTTTCCTCCATCGCCGTGGACGACAGGCTGGAGAGCCGCAAGATGACGGAGTATCTGCTGGAGGCGGGGCACCGGGATATCGCGTTTATCACCGAGCGGCCCGAGGAGTCGCTGGGCCGCAAGCGCATCGACGGTTACAGAGAGGCTTTTGCCAATAAGGGTGTTCCGGTGCGGGAAGAACTGATCCGCTACGTGCAGGACGATATGGATCACTTTTCCATGGAGAACGGCTACGCCACCGCCAAAAAGCTGCTGGAATCCGGCGAGCGGGTGTCGGCGGTCTACGCGGCGTCCGATTCTCTGGCGATCGGCGCGTGCCGCGCCATTCTGGAGGCCGGCAGACGCATTCCGGAGGATATCTCCGTGGCGGGTTACGACGGCATCAGGATGGGGGAGTATTACAATCCTAAGCTGACCACGGTCAGGCAGCCCGTGGAGGAGATGGCGAAAAAGACGATCAGCCTGTTATTGGATGTGATCGCCGGACGGCAGGAACATCAGCAGATCCTGTTCCCGGCGGAGCTGGTGGTGAGAGAATCCACGGCGGAGCGCCGCCGCGCCTGATAAGCCCACAGAAAGGATGCCGTCAGCGTTGTCAGGAGGGCAGCGCTCGTCTGCTCATGTTGGAGTTGTGGTAGGCGGGGTCCAGTGAGACGTCTTGACCGAACCAGTCAAGAGGGACGAACGCATTTGCCGTCTCCTCCGACGGAAATTCTACTTCCGCGATCACTAACGGCGCAAAAGGCTCGTCAAAGACGTCCAGTTCTACATTCAGACCGATCCGGTCAATTTCCTTAGCCGCATCGAAATGATCTGACACGAATGTCGGATTTTCAATCGGAATCACGTACCGCTTCTTGGAGATAATGTTTCCGTCCGCTTTTTCCCGAAGATGATAATAAGCGGCTTCGTTTAACGGCAGGTTGTATTCTTCTCTGGCCAGCAGCCCGCTGCCCTTGTAGGTCAGATAATAGTCGTCGTCCTGACGGCGGATGCGGATCACGGGATCGGTGTTCAGATAAGCCTGCTCGATACGGCGGCAGACGTACTGCTCCAGATGCGCCGGCATCCTAGTGACGGTAAATTTGCGTTCAATCTCCATGCTTGCCTCCGTTTCCGCTACGTTTCTGTTCCGTTTTTGCGCTATTTTTGCTCTGTTTCTGCTCCGTTTCCGCGCTATTTCTGCTCTGTTTCTGCTCCGTTTCCGCGCTGCCCTCTGAAATCCCGGCCCGGCTGCCGCGCTTTCGTTCCGGCTGCCCGCATTATACTTCTTTCCGGGGGTTTTGTAAAGAAGGCTGGCGCATCTGCCCCGACATTGACAGGCGCAAAGACGGTTCGTATAATGGCAGTAGATATCCGGTTTTGCGGTTCGGAATGTAAAAATCGGTATCATGTCTACGAAAGCCGGAAGGAGAAGAAGCCGGATGACGAAAATTCAGACAGGTAAGAGGACAGTGATATACAATGGCTGAGAATAGGAAAACCGCAGCAGGCGGGAATAAGCTGCAAATCCGGAATAGCACGGTTGATTTTCTCGTTTTTACAAAGGACGCGCATGAAGAAGGAATTGAGGTCCGCGTACAAGACCACGACGTATGGCTTACGCAGAAAGCGATCGGGCAGCTTTTTGACGTAGACAGAAGCGTTGTCACGAAGCATTTGAAAAATATCTATGAAAGCGGCGAATTGGATGAATTGTCAACTTGTGCAAATTTTGCACAAGTTGCTGATAATGGGAAGACGTATCAATATAAGTTTTATTCATTGTCTGCTATCATCGCCGTGGGGTATCGCATCAATTCCGGCAGGGCGGCGCAGTTCCGTCAATGGGCAACAAAGGTTCTGGACACTTTTACGAAGCAGGGGTACGTTCTGGACAAGAACAGGCTGATCAACGGCCAAATTTTTGATGAGGACTATTTTGACCATCTGATCTCCGAAATTCAGGAGATCCGCGCCAGCGAACGGCGGTTTTATCAGAAGATAACAGATATTTACGCTACGGCAGTAGATTATTCTCTGGACAGTCAAATCACAAAAGATTTCTTTGCGACAGTCCAGAATAAAATGCACTATGCGGTTCATGGAAATACCGCAGCCGAAGTCATTATGGCAAGAGCCGATCATACAAAGGAGCATATGGGGCTGACTGCTTGGCACAATGCTCCGAACGGCAAAATTGTAAAGGCAGATGTATCCGTCGCCAAAAACTACTTATCACTGGACGAAATGCAGGAATTGAATGAGATCGTCACAATGTATCTGGACTATGCCACCCGTCAGGCACGTCGGCATATCCCTATGACGATGGCGGATTGGGCGTCGAAACTGGATGCTTTCCTGCAATTCAACAATGCCGAGGTATTGCAGGATAAGGGCAAAGTTACCGCTGCTATTGCAAAGGCTTTCGCGGAGAGTGAGTTCGAGCAGTACAGGATTCTTCAAGACCGCTTGTATCAAAGCGATTTTGACCGCCTGATGGCGGAAGCAGATTCCGAAGCGGAGTGAACAGTTTCGGATGTTGTTCAACTCGGCCCGGCCGCCGCGCTTTCGTTCCGGCTGCCCGCATTATACTTCTTTCCGGGGGTTTTGTAAAGAAGGGGATTGGACAGTCCATACCGGATTTTCGGCAAAAAAGATTTACCATCTTTCACATCAGCGTTATAATAATTACCATAAGCAGAAAGCCCATAAGCAGGAAGCCCGTGCGCGGGGAAGCCTGCGGCGGTGGAAATCAAGAAAACAATACGGCGTCGCCGTAAAACGGAGGTAATTATGAGCAGAGCAGCAGTTTTTTTTGGAACAGGATATGAGGAAATCGAGGCGCTGACGGTGGTGGACATCCTGCGCCGGGCGGGTGTGGAGACGGCGATGGTGTCCATAACGGGCGACAGGAGCGTGGTCAGCTCCCACTCCGTAAAAGTGGAGATGGATCTTCTGCTGGAAGATGTGGATTTCGACGGGCTGGATGTGCTCGTGCTGCCGGGCGGTATGCCGGGGACGAAAAATCTGGAAGCCTGCGCGCCGCTGATGGAGCAGGTGGATGCGTTTGCCGCGCAGGGCAAACTGGTGGCGGCGATCTGTGCGGCGCCCAGCATTCTGGGACACAGGGGCATCCTGAAGGGAAAGCGCGCGTGCTGCTTTCCGAGCTTCGAGAGTCATCTGGATGGTGCGGAGGTGCTGCGGCAGCCCGCGGTGACGGACGGCAATATCATCACCGGGCGCGGCATGGGCGCGGCGGTTCCGTTCGGCCTTGCGATCTTAGAGAAGCTGCAGGGCGCGGACGCGGCGCGGGATATGGCGGACAGGATCGTTTATGAAAAAGCGCTATGAGATTTTGAATGGGGATTTTAAGGGTTTGGTTAGGATGACATATAAAGGTGAATGGATAAGGCAGCGATTCGTAAAGAGTCGCTGCCTTATTTGATGCTGCACATATATCCGAACATACGTCCGACCATTGAGGCATTTTTATTGGACAGTACATATGATATGCTTTTGTTGCAGGGGACAGAACAGGCCGCTGCGAATAAGGAAAATGGAGGCGAGAATCATTGAAAGCGCATGACTTTGGCCTAGTTGCTTATTGTGGAAAGGTGGGATTATAATAATGAGGTAATGGGAGAGTAATCTATGCCAAAAGGTACTAATCAGAAATTGAAATTGTATTATCTCAGCCGCATCATGAAAGAAAAAACGGACGGAACTATACCTATCATGTGGGCAAAAAGCAGTTTGAGATCGCAGAGTTGAAACTGTTAGTGGATGCGATTCCGTCTTCCAAGTTTATCACGGAGAAAAAATCCAATGAACTGATCCGGAAACTGACAGGGTTTTCCAGTGACTATGAGGCCGCCCAGCTAAAGCGGCTGGATCGTTTCGGCAGGGAAATCCAGATTCAGAAGTCAGACAGAGAAGGATGGTCTGGCACAAATGTGGATGTGGCGCTGAGCGACCAGTTCTATGGATGGATATTTTCGCTCGGTACAAAGATCAGGATTATAGAACCGGGGAAAGTCGCGGCGGGATTCGCAGACGAAATGCGGGCAGTAGGCGGGTTATATGAAAGTGAGCCGGACGACATCGAAATGTGCGATACGGTCACGATTGTGTGGGGGATTGAGTAGGGATAAAATATGTGATGTTTTGGAAATTAGGATAGAAATAGCATCAGGAATATGATATATTTAGTAATGTCGTATAAAGCGTATTTTTTCCAAAATGTCGATATTGTTTTTGCCGATATAGCAGAAGATGAAATGGTGGAAAATGTAGTGAAATAAAATGTTTGTTTAGGGAGAAATGATGAAATGGGAAAACTGATATTGTATCACGGAACTCCTGACAAAATTGTTGTACCCACTTTTGGCTTGGGGGATGAGAAACATGATTATGGGAAAGGGTTCTATTTGACTGAAAATCCGGAGCTTGCCAAAGAATGGGCGGTATGCCGGCCGAATGATAACAATGGGTGGCTTCATAAATATGAGTTGGACACGGACAACTTGAAGATCTTAGATTTTCAGGAAAGAGACATACTATGTTGGTTGGCTGAACTTATGAAACACCGTGACGCATCGGACACAAAGCGTTATAAAATGCTTGCGGCAAAATTCATTGAGAACTATGGACTTGATACAGACGGGTATGATGTCATCAAAGGCTGGAGAGCCAATGCGTCCTATTTCTATATAGCAAGAGAGTTTGTCAGAGATAATATAGATGTGGATGTTCTCGCAGAACTCTTGTCATTAGGAGATTTGGGGATACAGTATTGTATTAAGTCTCCTATTGCATATTCAAAGCTGCAAGAAATTGAAACGGATATTTCGATGGTAAACTATGATGAATTCAATGCAAAATATAATTTGCGGGACGTTGAGGCAAGACAAAAAATGAGAGACTTGGTAAATTCTGACGCCAATAAGGTAACAAAGGTGTTCAGCACACTTTTGGAGAGGTGAAAGCGATGCAAGCATATGCAGATGTCTATTTAAACGATGTTGTAGAGAGTCAGGGAAAACTTTTTGACTTTGTAGCGCAGGCTTTTCCCAATAAGGATACAAGAGATTTCATTCAAACATATATGGCAAGTAAAACACGCAAAAGTGTTGATGAAGCCAAAGCCTATGTTATTACGATGAATGCGGAAGAACTATGGAATTACTTCTCAAAAACCGAAGACTATAAACTCAAGGAAGGTAATGCGTTTCAGGGGTTTTTACCTGATTGGATCGGCGAATTTTACGCTTATTACCAATGGTATTACAATGTACCTAGTTCAGAACTGATCCAGAAAGTTCCGATTGATTTTTTGGTGAAAGCCTATTTGGGATTACATGACCTAGAGCTGGATTTGGCTATTAAAAAGGTTGGTGTTGTTTAATGCAGATTGTTTGTTTTCATAATCCTGATGAAGATAATGGTTTTTTGAGTAACTGGTATCTTTCTGCTTTTTCGGTAGACGGTATTATATTTTCTTCTATGGAACAGTATATGATGTATAAAAAAGCCGTCTGTTTCGGAGATGATGAAAACGCCGCTCAGATTTTAGAAACTAAGGAAGTGACAGAGATAAAGTCGCTTGGGCGAAAGATCGCTGGATATGATGACAATATATGGAACGGTGTCAGGCAGATAGTAGTATATCAAGGTTTAATGGAAAAATTCACACAAAATAATGAATTGAGGGACAAGCTGCTTAAAACCGGAAAATCTGTTTTGGCGGAGTGCGCCGTGAAAGATACGATTTGGGGTATCGGTTTGTCGCTGCGAGACCCTGGCAGACTTGAAATGACAAAATGGAAAGGTCAAAACCTGCTCGGTTATACCCTTATGATGGTAAGAGAGGCTATAAATAGCTTATGAAAAAACACCTCCCAAAACTTTCCATTATATTTTCACCTCATCCGAACATACTAACATCAAGATGAGCGATAAAGTGAACGCTTTCACGGATTGCAGGTTCCGGTTTCGGAACGCCGCGCCGCCGGGCAAGAGCTACGGCGGTACGGACATCTGTCCGGGATAAGCGCGAACGGAAGCGCTTATCTCAATCATATAGATCACAGAATGCAGTTCGGAAACGATGCGTTCTAATGTATTTCGGAGGTGAAAGAAATGACAGGCAACAAGACGAATAGAGTTGAGGTTCCTGAGGCTAAGGCAGCCATGGATCGCTTTAAGACTGAGGTTGCGTCTGAGCTGGGTGTAAACCTGAAAAGCGGTTACAACGGCGACCTGACATCCAAAGAGGCAGGTTCCATCGGCGGCGAAATGGTTCGTAGAATGATCAAGAGCCAGGAAGAGCAGATGAAATAAGCAATCTGAAAAAAGCAGCCCGTCTGTGTCAGCAGACGGGTTGTTTGTGTCTTGTTTTTTGCCGCCGGATCATGTATACTGTCTGTAAGTTACCCGGAAGGTTCGTCCTGACGGGATACGGACAAAGGATACTCTGACTTTCAAAGAGCGGCGCGCGCCGTATCTGAGAAGAAAGGCGGCTTACACTTACAGAATGAGGGAACAGTGCGCCTTTGGGCGCTTTTTTATTGTGATGTCATTCCTTCGGATGCGCAGGCGGTGGGCGGCTGACAGTCGGGAAAAGGAGGAGAAGATGAAAAGGAAAGCGATAGCGGTAATAATGAGCGCTGCACTGCTGGCGGCGGCAGCAGTCGGCTGCGGCAAGGGAAACGACACAAGTGTCACAAATGAGGCAGCCGCCGCAGACGAGACGGCGGAGACGCAGGACGGAACAGACGAGGCGGCAGCGGCGGACGGTTCCGCGGAGGCGGACGCAGGACAGGAAGACGCGGACGCGGAACAGGGAGCGGACGCGGCAGGAGAGTCCGATGCGGAGCAGGCGGCGTCGGCGGACGACGGGCAGACTTCCGAGTCTGTGGAGGTCAGGATCGGCTCCCTGAAAGGGCCCACATCCATCGGGCTGGTGTATCTGATGGATCAGGCCGAAAAAGGCGAGGCGTCCGGCAATTACACGTTCCAGATGGCGGCGTCGGCGGACGAGCTGCTCCCGCAGGTGCTCTCGGAGGATCTGGACATCGTGCTGGTGCCTGCCAATGTAGCCAGCGTGCTCTACAACAAGACGCAGGGCGGCGTGTCCGTCATCGACATCAACACACTGGGCGTGCTCTATGTGGTGACGGCGGATTCTTCGATCCGGTCGATGGCGGATCTGAAGGGCCGCACCGTTTATCTCACCGGCAAGGGCACGACGCCGGACTATGTGTTGCAGTATCTTTTAAAAGAGAACGGTCTGTCCACGGATGACGTGACGCTGGAATACAAGTCGGAGGCCACGGAGGTGGCGGCTGTTCTGGCGGAGACGCCGGACGCGGTGGGCGTTCTGCCGCAGCCTTTCGTGACGGCGGCCTGCGCGCAGAACAAGGATCTTTCCGTGGCGCTGGATCTGACGGAGGAATGGGCCGCGGTGCAGGGAGAGGGCGGCAGCAGTCTCGTGACGGGCGTCACGGTGGTGAGCAATTCTTTTCTGGAGACGCATCCGGACGCGGTGGATCTGTTCTTGGATGAGCACCGGGCCAGCACGGAGTACGCCAATGAGCACGTGGAGGAGACGGCGGAGCTGGTGGCGGCAGCAGGCATTATCGAGAAGGCCGAGGTTGCGGCCAAGGCGATGCCGGCCTGCAATATTACCTATATCGACGGCGCGGACATGAAAACGGCGCTGGAGGGCTATCTGCAGGTATTGTGCGAGCAGGACGCGGCTTCCGTGGGCGGCGGACTGCCGGGCGGCGACTTCTATTATCAGCGGTAACGATATTGGCAGCGGGGTGTCATGTGAAAAAGAGACGGAGCGGATATGTAAAAAAAGCGGCAATCATATTGTTCTGGCTGGCGGTATGGCAGCTTGCGGCCCTGTGGACGGATAACAGTATCCTGCTGGTAGGGCCGGTACAGGTCGCGGGGACTTTTGTGCGGAATATGGTGCAGCCGGATTTCCTGAAAACGGTATTCTGCTCTCTGACGAGAATCGGGCTGGGATTTTTCCTGGCCCTTTGTCTTGGGCTGGCGGCGGGGGCGCTTGCGTACCGGTTTCCTCTGTTCGGGGAACTGTGCGCGCCCGTGATGGCCGCACTGAAATCCATCCCGGTGGCGTCTTTTGTCGTGCTGCTGCTGATCTGGTTCGGCTCCTCGCGGTTGTCGTTCCTGATCAGTTTTCTGATCGTTTTTCCCAATGTGTATCTCAATACGGAGGCCGGGCTGCAAAGCACGGACAGGCAGCTTCTGGAGATGGCGCAGGTCTTTGGCATGGGCGCCGGGAGGCGTTGGTTCTATCTGTACCGCCCGGCGCTGATGCCGTATCTGGAGAGCTGCCTGCGGGTATCTCTGGGGATGAGCTGGAAATCCGGCGTAGCGGCGGAGGTCATCGGGCTGCCGGACTTTTCGCTGGGGGAAAGGCTGTATATGTCTAAGATTTATCTGGACACGGCGGGCCTGTTCGCTTGGACGCTGACGGTGATTCTGCTGAGCTTCCTTTTTGAAAAGGCGGTGCTGGGGCTGGTAGGGCGGTTCGCCCGGTGGAAGCCTTATCCTGTCCTGCGGGGCGGAAAGGCCGGAAGGCGGCAGGAGCCCGGCGGCGCGCTGCGGATCAGCCACGTGGACAAAGCCTTCGGGGAGCAGACCGTGCTGCGGGACTATAGCCTGACGGTGCCGGAAGGCGGGCGGTATCTGCTGATGGCGCCCTCCGGCGCGGGCAAGACGACGCTGCTTCGGATATTGACCGGGTTGGATCACGCCGACGGCGGGCAGATTACGGGCGTGCCGTCCGCGGTGGGGATGGTTTTTCAGGAGGACAGACTGTGCGAGGAGTATGACGCCCTGTGTAATATCATGCTGGGAATGGCGCCCTGCCGCGGCAGCGCCGGGGAGATCCTGCGCATGGTGCGGCGGGAGGCGGCGCAGATTCTGCCGGAGGACTGCTTGACTAAGCCGGTCAAAGAACTCAGCGGCGGGATGCGCAGGCGCGTGTCGCTGCTGCGGGCGGTACTGTCTCCCGGCAGGCTGCTGCTGCTGGACGAGCCTTTCACCGGGCTGGACGAGGAGACGCGGGAGAAGTGCGGCGGCTATCTGCTGCGGCATCTGGAGGGCAGGACGCTTCTGGCGGCCACCCACCGGGAGGAGGACGCGGCATTATTGGACGGCGTAAAAGTTACCCTAGTAATTTCTTGAAGTCTGTGCTATAATAGCTAAATGACTGTGGAAATGACTGTAATGACGCAGATACCGTTACAAGGAGGAACCGTTTGATGAGTTTACAAGTGGAAAAATTAGAAAAGAACATGGCGAAGCTGACCATTGAAGCCGGTGCGGACGAACTGGAGAAAGCGATCGAAAAAGCATACCAGAAGCAGAAGAATAAGATCAACATCCCCGGTTTCAGAAAAGGCAAGGTGCCGCGCCAGATAGTAGAGAAAATGTACGGCAAAGAGGTGTTCTATGAGGACGCCGCCAATGAGCTGATTCCCGACGCTTATGACAAGGCGCTGCTGGAGTGCGAGGAGGATATCGTTTCCTCACCGAAGATCGAAGTGACGCAGATCGAGGCGGGCAAGCCTTTTATCTTTACGGCGACGGTGGCGCTGAAGCCGGAAGTAAAGCTGGGCAAGTACAAGGGCGTAAAGATTGACAAGATCGACACCGAAGTCACCGAGGAGGACGTGGACGCCGAGATCAACAGAGAGCGCGAGAACAACGCGAGAAACATCACGGTGGAGGACAGACCGGTCAAGGACGGCGACATGACGGTGCTGGATTTTGAGGGCTTTGTGGACGGCGTCGCTTTCGAGGGCGGCAAGGGAGAGAACTACCCCCTGACCATCGGCTCCGGCGCGTTTATTCCGGGCTTCGAGGAGCAGCTTGTAGGCGCCGAGATCGGCAAGGAAGTGGAAGTGAAGGTGACGTTCCCGGAAGACTATCAGGCCGAGGAGCTGAAAGGCAAGGACGCCGTATTCAAATGTACGGTCAGAGAGATCAAGGAGAAGGAGCTTCCCGAGCTGGATGACGAGTTCGCCAGCGAAGTGTCCGAGTTCGACACGCTGGCGGAGTACCGCGCGGATGTGAAGAAAAATCTCGCCGAGAAGAAGGAAAAGGACGCCAAGAATGCCAGAGAAGACGCGGCGATCAAGGCGGCGGTGGCGGAGGCCGAGATGGAGATCCCCGAGGCGATGCTGGAGACGCAGCAGCGTCAGATGGTGGATGAGTTCGCGCAGCGGATTTCGATGCAGGGCATCTCGATGGAGCAGTATTTCCAGTTCACCGGCACCAGCTATCAGCAGCTGGTCGATCAGGTGAAGCCGCAGGCCGAGGAGCGCATCAAGTCCAGACTGGTGCTGGAGGCGGTGGCCAAGGCGGAGAACATCGAGGCCACGGAGGAAGACTACGAAAAGGAACTGGATACGATGGCGGAGGTCTATCAGACGGAGAAGGACAAAGTAAGAGAGCTGATGGGCGACCGCGAGAAAAAGAATATCATGCAGGATCTGGCGGTCAGAAAAGCCGCGGAGTTTGTGGCAGAGAACGCCAAGGAGAACAAAAAATAGAAACGGAGGGAGCATTATGCCGCTGATACCTTACGTCATTGAGCAGACTTCCAAGGGGGAGCGCTCATACGACATTTATTCCAGATTGTTAAAGGAAAGAATCATCTTTCTGGGCGAGGAAGTTCGGGACGAATCCGCCAGTGTGATTGTCGCCCAGATGCTTTTTCTGGAGTCGGAAGATCCGGAAAAGGATATCCACCTGTATATCAACAGTCCCGGCGGTTCCGTGACCGCTGGCATGGCGATCTACGATACGATGAACTATATCAAATGTGACGTCTCCACCGTATGTATCGGTATGGCGGCCAGCATGGGCGCGTTTCTGCTGGCGGGCGGCGCCAAGGGCAAGAGGATGGCTCTCCCCAACGCGGAGATCATGATCCACCAGCCGGCGGGCGGCGCACAGGGACAGGCGACCGAGATCGAGATCACGGCGAAGCACATTCTGGCGACCAAGGAAAAGATGGCGAGAATCATGGCCCAGAACACGGGGCAGGATTTTGAAGTCATCATGGCGGACACGGAGAGAGACAACTGGAAGACCGCCGAGGAAGCGCTGGCCTACGGCCTGATCGACCGTATCATCACAGACCATTCCAGCGCCGTGTAAGAGCGCATATTGTTTGAAGAAAGGCAAAAAAGGAAAATGGCAGTCAAAAATTCTGGCGACAAGGTAAGATGTTCTTTTTGCAATAAGACGCAAGATCAGGTGCGCAAGCTGATCGCCGGCCCCGCCGGGGTGTATATCTGCGATGAGTGCGTGGACATCTGTGCGGACATCATCGAGGAGGAATACGACGAGGAACCGGAAGCGGAGGAGATGGAGATCAACCTCTTAAAGCCGGTGGAGATCAGAAAGTTTCTGGACGACTATGTGATCGGACAGGACGCGGCCAAGAAAGTGCTGGCCGTCTCCGTATACAACCACTATAAGCGCGTCATGGCTCCCCACGAGGAGGAGGACGGCGTAGAGCTGCAAAAGAGCAATATTATCATGATCGGGCCCACCGGCTCCGGCAAGACTTATCTGGCGCAGACATTGGCCAAGATCATCAACGTGCCGTTCGCCATCGCCGACGCCACCACGCTGACCGAGGCGGGCTATGTGGGCGAGGATGTGGAAAACATCCTGCTGAAGCTGATTCAGGCGGCGGATTACGATATCGAGCGCGCACAGTACGGCATCATCTATATTGACGAGATCGATAAGATTACAAAGAAAAGCGAGAATGTCTCGATCACCAGAGACGTGTCCGGCGAGGGCGTGCAGCAGGCGCTTCTCAAGATCATCGAGGGCACGGTGGCCAGCGTGCCGCCCCAGGGAGGCAGGAAGCACCCGCATCAGGAGCTGATCCAGATAGACACGTCCAATATTCTGTTTATCTGCGGCGGCGCTTTCGACGGGCTGGAAAAGATCGTGGAGGAGCGGCTGGACCGCAATTCCATCGGTTTTAACGCGCAGATCGAGAAAAAGAGCAACAAGGATATCGGCGCGGTGTTAAAGGACGTCGTTCCGCAGGATTTGATGAAATTCGGCCTGATTCCTGAGTTTATCGGGCGCGTGCCGATTACGGTGACGCTGGAGGGGCTGGATCAGGAGGCGCTGGTGCGCATTCTGACCGAACCTAAGAACGCGCTGATTAAGCAGTACAAAAAACTGTTTGAGTTCGACGAGGTCAGACTCAGCGTGGAGCAGGACGCGGTGGAGGAGATCGCGCGGCAGGCGTATGAGCGCAAGACCGGCGCGAGAGGGCTCCGCTCCATTATGGAGGACGTGATGATGGACATCATGTACGAGATTCCGTCGGACGACAATATCGCGGAATGTATCCTGACCAAAGCGGCGGTAAACCGCGAGGAGCAGCCGCGCATCATCTACCGTGACCGGTCGCTGCAGGCCGAGAAGCGGGCGTAACGCAGAAGCATCACGACAGGAAACAGTAACGCCGCCGGAACACGGCGGCGTTTGTGACCGTACACCGTCCGGGAAACGTGCAGGGCGGGCGTTGACAGGAAGGCATATCGGGCGCGGCGGGTGCTGACAGACAGGAGGGTATACCGGCGCGTCGGGCGGAGAGGAGAACCTATGGTTATCAAAAGCGTAAATCTGGAAACGGTATGCGGCATCACCAGCGCCCTTCCGCACAACCGGCTGCCGGAGATCGCCTTTGCCGGCAGAAGCAACGTAGGGAAGTCGTCCCTGATCAACGGGCTGATGAACAGAAAATCGCTGGCGCGGATCAGCTCCAAGCCGGGCAAGACGCAGACGATCAATTATTACAATATCAACGGCGAGATGTATTTTGTCGATCTGCCGGGCTACGGCTACGCCACGGCCAACGTGGAGGTCAAGGCGCAGTGGGGGAAGATGATCGAAGATTATCTGCACCAGTCAAAGCAGCTCCGTATCATCTTTCTGCTGGTGGATATCCGCCATGCGCCGTCGGAGGACGACCGCATCATGTACGGCTGGATCACGGACAGGGGCTACCGTCCGGTGATTATCGCGACCAAGCTGGACAAGATCAAGAGAAGCCAGATCGGGCGGCAGGTGCAGTTGATATGTGACACGCTTGGCGTTTCGGATGACACACGTGTCATTCCTTTTTCCGCGCTGACGAAGCAGGGGCGGGAGGAGATCTACGAGCTGCTGGATACGGCGCTCACGGAGGAAAACAAGTGAAACAGACAACCAGAACTTATCTGAAAGTGGCGGCGAACTTATTGACCGCATTGGTCATTCTGCTTTTGTGCATTTTTGTCCTGCCGCGGTGCATCTATTTCTTTATGCCGTTTGTGATCGGCTGGATCATTTCGCTGATCGCCTCCCCCGTGGTGCGTTTTTTTGAAGAAAAATTAAAGGTGCGCAGAAAGGGCGCGACGGCCATCGTCATCGTGGCGGTACTGGCCGCCGTTATTCTGATTGTCTACGCGGTGGTGTCCAAGCTGATACAGGAGGGCATCGGCTTTCTCAACGAACTGCCGGTGCTGGTGGAGGGCATCAAAGAGGAGTTAAACCATGTGGCGGCCAATCTGGACGGCGTTTACCGCAGGCTGCCGGAAAATATGCAGACCACGCTGGCGCGTTTCGGCGACGAGATGGGCGGCATACTGGAGAATGTCGGCGCGCCTACTTTTGAGGCGGTGGGCAACGCGGCCAGACAGCTTCCCGATATTTTCCTTGGCACTATCATGTGCATCCTGTCGGCCTACTTCTTCGTGGCGGACAAGAGCTATCTGTCGTCGGCGTCGTCCCGCTTCGTGCCGGCCAGCATCCGCTACCGGCTGGATCTGATCCGCCGGAGCCTCCGCAAAGCGGTGGGCGGATATTTCAAGGCCCAGCTCAAGATCGAGTGCTGGGTATACATCGTGCTGCTGGCGGGGCTTTTGATCCTGCAGGTGCGCTATGCGCTATTGGTGGCGCTGGGCATCGCGTTTATGGATCTGCTTCCGGTGTTCGGCACGGGCACGATCATGATTCCGTGGGCGGTGATTGAGATACTGAGCAAAGATTATCCTATGGCGGTGGGGCTGCTGATCGTCTGGTGCGTGGGACAACTGGTGCGGCAGATCATTCAGCCCAAGATCGTGGGAGACTCCATGGGATTGAACGCGATTCCGACGCTTTTTCTGCTCTTTATCGGTTATAAGATGGCGGGCGTGCTGGGAATGATTCTGGCGGTGCCCATCGGTATCATCGTCGTCAATCTCTACGAGGAGGGCGTTTTCGACACGACGATGCAGAGCCTCCGGATTCTCTTTGTAGGCTTCAACCGGTTCCGGAAACTGCGCGCCGAGGACACGGAACTCATAGACGAGTATGAGCGCGAGGCGAAGGCAAGCTACCGCAAGGAATTGGCGCAGGCCAAGGAGGAGGAGCGCGAGGCGCAGCTTGCGGCGGGCATCCGGCTGGAGGAGCCGGAGATCCTGCGGAGATTTAAGGAAAAAAAGAATGAGAACGGCACGGAGAAAGCCGCCCACGGAAAGCGGAAAAAGTAGAACCGGCGGTGCGGTGAGGAAGCATACCGGCATAAGCGGAGAGAGCGTACAGGCATAAACAGAGAGCATACAGGCATGAGCAGAGAGGAAACACAGAGACATGAGCGGACAGGTTACGGTATATAACTGCAGACCTTTTGACGAAAAGGCGCTTTTTGAAAAATATGCGGCCGAGATGGAGCTGGAACTGGTACTGTGCGGCGACGCGCCGGATCTTGCCAATGTGTCCCTGTGCAGCGGCAGCAGATGTGTGGATGTGATCACTTCCCGGATAGACGCCGGACTGGTGCGCGCATTTCACGAACAGGGCGTGGAGTATATCACGACCAGAACGATCGGCTATGACCATATCGATCTGGAGGCCGCGAGAGCCTGCGGCATCCGGGTGGGCAACGCGCCCTACGGCCCCTGCGGGGTGGCGGACTACACGGTGATGCTGATTCTGATGTCGATCCGCAGGATGGGCGCCATCCTGAACCGCACCGCCCTGCAGGATTACACGCTGGCCGGTTTGAACGGCAGGGAGCTGAAAGATTTGACCGTAGGAGTCATCGGAACCGGACGGATCGGCGCCACGGTGGTGCGCGACCTGTCGGGCTTCGGCTGCCGCGTGCTGGCCTACGATCTGTATGAAAAAGAAGAAGTGAAGCAGTACGCCGACTATGTGGCGCTGCCGGAGATCTGGAAAGAGGCGGACGTGATCACGCTCCATACGCCGTTGACCAAAGAAAACCATCATATGATCAATGCGGAGACCATCCGGCAGATGAAAGATGGCGTCGTGATCGTCAATACGGCGCGGGGCGCCCTGATCGATTCCGATGCGTTCATCGAGGCAATCGAGAACGGAAAGATCGGCGCCGCCGGGCTGGATGTGGTGGAAAATGAGTTCGGACTATACTATTATGACCATAAGGCGGATATATTAAAGAATAGGGAGCTTGCGCTTCTGCGGAGCTTCCCTAATGTGATCGTTTCCCACCACATGGCCTTCTATACAAGAAATTACGTGGAGACCGTGGTGCGGGATTCCCTAGAGAGCTGCCGCCGGTACATGGAGGGCAGCGACAACCCGTGGGAAGTGAAATAACCGCGTTATGACAGAGGAGAGCTGTACGATTCATGTCAAAAAGGATTCCGTGGCGCCCGTTATTAAAATTTCTGTTTGTGTTATATATTTTGTTTGTGATTAAGGTCATCATTTTCAAATATCCCATGGCCGAACTGCGGGAGATCGCCGTGTCGTGGAGAAAGCACGTCATTCTTGACGGGCTGCTGACGGCCAATTTCGTGCCGTTTCGGACGATCCGGATGTATATCGTCTACGCCGGCAGGCTGAACAGTGTGGAGAATCTGGCGGGAAATGTGCTGGTCTTCGTGCCGTTCGGCGTTATGCTGCCGCTGCTCTCGGCGGAGTGCCGCACGGCGGCGGGCGTGTTTGGAAATGCGTTTACCTTTGTGCTGGGGATCGAGGTTTTCCAGCTATTCAGCGCTTTCGGCGCGTTTGACGTGGACGATATTCTGCTCAACTGCGTCGGCGCCATGCTGGGCTACGCTCTGTACCGTGCGGCGTGCCGTCTGTACCGCCGCGGAAAAAAGCAAACTGCCTGTGTGGAGCGTGGCGGAGAAGGATAACTTGCCGCGGCTTTCGATGTGCTGCATAAGCATTAACACTTAGAAGTCGCATAAGCACTTAGAATTTAGAGATAGAACAGGGAGGTTTCGGAATGAATCTTTTGAAGAAAATCAAGGCAAACGTGGTGATCTCCGCGTGTATGTGCATCCTGCTGGGCATCGTGCTGGTAGTATGGCCGGAACTGTCGATGCACATCGTCTGCATGGCGGTGGGCGCGGTGTTGTTAATCGGCGGCGTCGTCCGTCTGGCGGTCTATCTGGCCAATCTCAAAGAGACCAACGTCTACGCGCAGATGAACCTGATACTGGGCATCGTGCTGGCGGTGGTAGGCGTCTGGATCATGCTGCAGCCGGACAAAGTGCTGGCGATCATTCCGCTGATCGTGGGAATCGTGATCGTCCTCCACGGCATCAACGATCTGTCGCAGGCGGTGACTCTGTGCAAAAACAAATATGACCTGTGGTGGCTGGCCCTTCTGTTCGGCGTCGTTACGCTGGGCTTCGGCGCTTTCCTGATCTACAGACCTATCGCGGCGCTGGACACGGCGGTGATGATGATCGGCATTTTCCTGATCTACGACGGGCTTTCCGACATCTGGATCGTGTCGAGGATCTACCGCAGCGCCAGGCAGCTCCATCAAGAACTGGAAGCGGTGGACGCGGAGGCAAGGGAGATCCGGTAGCCGGAAAAATATTTCGCTCAATATTTTTTAAAATTGGGTTGTATCTTTCGGGCGGAAGTTATACAATAGAAACAGAAGACGAAAAGGTCTCTTGATCATGGGAGAAGTTTCTTTGATCAGATCCTTTGATAAGAGGAAAAAGCCATAGCAACAGGCAGTCTTTTGAGAGAAAGAAGGCGGTTTTATGACCATCGGCGCGTTAAGCGCATACGGCGCGCAGCCGTATGTATACAATACCAATAACGTAAGCTCGGCCAGCATGAACAAGTTGTCCAGAATATCCGACAACGTGCTGGATCGGAAAGTGGACTACAACGAACTGACCGACGAGGAAAAGAACGTCAATCCGCTGCGGAAAGGACAGACGCTGGATTTTCAGTCCGTGCTGGAGCGGCAGATGGTGCGCGGACAGAATGCGGCGGCCCGTGTGATGAAAGCGCCGCAGGAGGCGGAGAACACAACGACGGCCCGTGACGCGCAGAATGCGGAGAGCACGACGGCCCGCGACGCGCAGACCGCTAAGAAGCCGGCGGCACAGTCCACAGGCGGTGCAGGCCGGACGCAGCAGACCGCGGCGGCACAGACGGAGACGTCCGCGGAAGCGGAAGCAGGCCGGACGAATATCAGCTACCAGATGCAGCAGGCGCTGGAGGCTTACGGTATGTTTATGACGGCGTAAGCGTGACGCCCGCCGCAGGCAGGAAACAAGATGATGAAATCCTCATTTGTCCGCAAGTGAGGATTTTTCTTTACAGAGAAAAGGTTGTAGGAAGGGTTGCGGAATGGAAAAAGCGCTGCGGCTGCAACTGCATGACGGACAGTACCGGGAACTGCTGGCGCGGTATCACTTCGGGGAGAACGACCTGCCGCTTCTGGTGCAGCTTGGCACGGCGGCGCAGCGGCAGATTACGCCGGTTCTTTTCTGGGAGCCGGTTCCGGGGCAGGAACGGGCGGCGGCGGTGGTGACGCTGGGAGAGGCGTTCGACCGGCTGCAGGAGAGCTACGGCGACAGGGAGCGCCTGACCGAGAGCTATATGCTGGAGTGTATCGGGATGGAGCTGCTGCGCGTCGCCTATGAGCAGACGGCGGCGTATCTGCATGAACAGACGGGGAAATGGCCGGGAAAGTTTGAATTTGTGGGCGGAGACGGCTCTTTCGAGTCAATGCGGGAGTTGTTCGCGCTGGTCAGGCCGGCGCGGGTGTCTTACAATCAGGCGTATATGCTGCAGCCTAAAAAGACGGCGGCGTTCTATGCGCCGTTGTGCGCGCAGCGCAGGGACAGCTACCGCCGTTTCTGCGCCGACTGTGCCGCCGTCGACTGCCCGGCCCGGGAGGAACCGGCCGCCGACTGTTCCGACAGGGAAGCGTCTGCCGACTGCCCGGCTAGGGAAACCCCCAAACCCGCCGCCGCGTCCGGCAGACCTATGCCCTACGGCTACCAGAGGATCTTGGGACAGGGCGGCGCAGGGCTGCGGGAGCGGAGAGCCCGCCCCGACAGAGGGTTATGACAGCGCCATCAACTTGATACGCGCCATTCCTTTTCTCACGGCGGGAATGGCCAGAAGGATGACCGTGATGGCGGCCTCCGCAAAAATATAAGAGGCGTTGTAGGCCAGCGAGTAGGGAAGCGGCGACCAGCCCTCCCAAGCGTAGGAACCAAAGAAAATCCAGCCTGAGATGACCGCGAACACATAGCGGCCCAGAACACCGGCGATGTAGCCTTTGATCAGGCCGAACTTAGCGTTGGCAAAAATCCCCGACAGGCCCAGCGCGCCGAAAGCGAGCAGATAGTCCACGACGAGCTGCATCGGGTACAGTACATAAGGATCGATGATAAGCTGCAGGATGCCGTAGGCAACGCCGGTCAAAAGCCCCGCGCTCAGCCCGAAGAAGTACCCCGGCAGACAGATCACCAGCATGGAGAGCGGCGTGACGGAGCCTCCGTAGGGGAACTCAAACAGTTTCAGGTTGGAAAGCACCGTTCCCAGCGCGATGGACATCGCACAGAACGAGAGCTGCCTGACCGTCAGCAGCCCTTTTTTGCCCTCCTTGGGCGCAGCCTGCCGGAAAGCGTACTTTCTGGCAAAGAACACCGCCACCGCCAGCAGGATGATGAGAACCGCCGCCAGCAGCACATTCCCCAGCATAGTGGGAACATAGGTGGTCTCGCCCCATTCATTGGTAACAATTTGATACAACATAAAAAAAACCTCCTTTGTCGTGAATAACAGGAGGGGACGCGCGAAACAAAAGCCTTTTCGCGCCGCATCATTGTTGCTTCCTTACGCCGGTACTGACCGGTTCAAGTTATGAGGGTTAGAATAGAAAGTCTATTCAGTCTCAGCCACAGCTCCCCTAGCAAGTTATTCTGTTGTGCGCCACAGTCTGTATGACGCCGCATAAGTATGCACCTATTACTATAGCCGACGAAGCAGGTATTGTCAAGCGGGAGAACACGTTACAACAGGATAGGTAAGGCGGGCGGAAATTCCGAAACAGTGTTTCGGAAATGGACCGTGGGAAACTCTGAAACAACGGTTGAGAAAAAGATAAAGATGAGGAAAGGAGTATTCTGCATGGAAATGACATTACGCTGGTACGGCAGCAGATCGGATTCGGTCACGCTGGAGCAGATCAGGCAGATTCCGGGTGTAAAAGGCGTGATTACGACTTTGTACGAGACGTCGCCCGGAGACGAGTGGGCGCTGGAGGACATCCGCGCGCTGCGGGCGGAGGTGGAGGCCCAAGGGCTGCATATTGCGGGCATTGAGAGCGTCAACGTCCATGATGCGATCAAGATCGGCCTGCCCGAGAGGGATCTTTACATCGACCGTTACTGTAAGACGCTGGAGCGGCTCGGACAGGAAGGCATTCATATGGTGTGCTACAATTTTATGCCTGTCTTTGACTGGACGCGGACGGAGCTGGCCCGAAGACGCCCGGACGGTTCTACCGTGCTGGCATACAGTCAGAAGGCGGTGGACGCGCTGATCCCGGAGCAGATGTTTGCCTCCATCGCGGGCGATACGAACGGATTTGTGATGCCGGGCTGGGAGCCTGAGCGCATGGAGCGGATTCAGGAGTTGTTTGCCCTGTATCAGGACGTGGACGAGGAAAAACTGTTCGCCAATCTGAAATATTTTCTCGAAGCGATCATGCCTGTCTGTGACAAATACGAAATCAATATGGCGATCCATCCGGACGATCCCGCGTGGAGCGTGTTCGGCCTGCCGCGCATTATCACGAGCCTGCCGAATCTCATGCGGATGATGAAAATGGTCGATAATCCGCACAACGGCGTGACTTTCTGCGCCGGCTCCTACGGCACCAACCCCGACAACGATCTGCCCGGCATGATCCGTGCGCTGAAAGGGCGCGTGCACTTTGCCCACGTCCGCAACCTGAAGCACAACTTTCCGGGAGATTTTGAGGAGGCGGCGCATCTGTCCGCCGACGGCAGTTTCGATATGTATGAGATTATGAAAGCGCTATACGATACCGGCTTCGACGGCCCGATCCGTCCCGACCATGGGCGTATGATCTGGGGAGAAAAGGCGATGCCGGGGTACGGTCTGTACGACAGGGCGCTGGGCGCCGCCTATCTGAACGGGCTCTGGGAAGCCATCGAAAAGTCCGCGGCGCGCGGAATGTGACGCGCTCGGAAGAACGCGGCAGCAGCAGGCATTTGGCAGGAGGAACTATGAAATTAGATCGGAACGGTTTGAGAGAGAGAAGCGCATGGGAAGCGGCGGGGTACAGGCTGCCCGCGTTTGACAGGGACAGGATGGCGGAGGAGACGCGGCGGCGCCCTGTGTGGATTCATTTCGGCGCTGGCAATATTTTCAGGGCGTTTCAGGCGGCTCTGATGCAGCGGCTGCTGGAGACAGGCCGGAGCGCGGCGGGCCTCATTGTGGCGGAGGGCTTTGATGAGGAAATCATAGAAAAGGTGTACCGCCCGCACGATAACTACAGTATACTGGCGACGCTGAAAGGAGACGGCCTGATCGAAAAGACGGTGATCGGCAGTATCGCAGAGTCGCTTCTGCTGGACAGCGGCAGGGAAACGGATTTTCTGCGCCTGCAGGAAATTTTCCGCGCGCCGTCGCTGCAGATGGCCAGTTTTACCATTACGGAGAAAGGGTACAGCCTGACGGATGGGCAGGGCGGTCTGCTTCCCGCCGTGGCGGAGGACGCCCAAGCAGGGCCGCTGCATCCGCAGAGTTATCTCGGCAAGGTCTGTGCGCTTCTCTATGAACGTTACCGCAGCGGCGCCGCGCCGCTCTCGCTGGTGAGTATGGACAACTGCTCCCACAACGGTGACAAGCTGAAAGAGGCCGTTTCTTTTTTTGCAAAGGCGTGGACGGAAGGCCATACGGCGGAGGCGGGCTTTCTGGATTACGTCAATGATCCGCGGCGCCTTTCATTTCCGTGGACGATGATTGACAAGATCACGCCGCGCCCTGATCCGCAGGTGGAAAAGCTGCTGGCCGGAGACGGAGTCGAGGACATGGCGGCGGTGGTGACGGCCCGCGGCACGTGGACGGCGCCTTTTGTCAACGCGGAGGAATGTCAATATCTGGTGATCGAGGATGCGTTCCCTAACGGCAGGCCGCCGCTGGAAGACGTGGGAGTGCTCTTTGCCTCACGGGAGACGGTGGACAGCGCGGAGAAGATGAAGGTCTGCACGTGTCTGAACCCGCTGCACACCGCGCTGGCGGTGTTCGGATGCCTGCTGGGGTATCACCGCATTTCCGAGGAGATGAAAAATCCAGCGCTCTGCGGTCTGGTCAGGCGGATCGGCTGGCAGGAAGGGCTGCCCGCAGCCGCCGATCCGGGAATTTTAAATCCGCAGCGGTTTCTGGACGAGGTGCTGACGAAGCGCCTGCCGAATCCGTTCCTGCCGGACACGCCCCAGAGAATCGCCACGGACACTTCCCAGAAGCTCCCGATCCGCTTCGGAGAGACGATTAAGACCTATCTGTCCTCCGGGCATCTGCGGGCGGAGGAACTGGAGGGCATTCCGCTGGCGCTTGCGGGATGGCTGCGCTATCTGATGGGGATTGACGATGCGGGGCAGCCGTTTGCGGTCAGCCCTGATCCGCTTTTGGATACTTTGACGCCGCTGCTTGCGGGAGTCCGGCTGGGCGGCAGTTTTGACGTTGCTGGTGTCACCGCGCCTATTCTGCGGCGCAGGGATATTTTCGGCGTGGATTTGACCGCCACGGTCATTGGGGAGAAGGTCAATGCCTTTTTTGCCCGGATGACGACGAAAAAAGGCGCGGTAGCGGAGTTATTGGAGCAGTTGTACGGCGGGCGCGCGTGATACCATGTGCCGATAGAGGTGTGGCAGCGGTGTGCAGATGCGGTACGCAGAAACGCCGTGCAGACACGGTATGTATAGGAGGCAGAGGATGCTTCGGAAACTTTGGGCGGTGCTGAAACCGTTCTTCGTATACTATATTGTCCGCTCGGCGGCCTATCTGCTATTGACGGCAGCAGTGGACGCTATGGCGGGTATCGCCGCAGGAACGGCGGTTCTTGGCACAGACGGCGGGAATGTGATGACCGGAATAGTCAATGGCACTTCGATGGTTCTGGGCGCGCTGCCGCTCCTGCCGATGCTCCGGGCGGAGCTGCGGGAGCGTTCCACTAGGAATCCGGAAACGGAGAGCCGGTCTGTCCGGCTCCGGCGGCTGGCGGCATTTATAGCGCTGGCGTCGGCAGCTTCGGCGGCGCTCAACGGGCTATTTTCGCTGAGCGGCCTGACACGGTATTCCGACGCCTATCGGCAGATCGAGGCGCAGCAGTACGCCGTTCCGGTGTGGCTGGGAATCGTGCTCTACGGCGTCGTGTCGCCGGTGTGCGAGGAAATCGTGTTTCGCGGGATCATTTATAACAGACTGCGGCAGGATCAGGGCGCCGTCTCCGCAGCCGTGGCGTCGGCACTTCTGTTCGGCCTATTCCACGGCAATATGGTGCAGGGCCTCTACGCCGCGTGCATGGGGCTGCTGATCGCCTTTGCCTATGAAAAGGGCGGCCGCTTTTATTTCCCCTGCGTTTTCCACGGAATGGCGAATTTGACTGTCTATCTGGCGGCGGTTATGCTGGGCTGAAATTGTATCGGATACTTGAAATGGCAAGAAAAATTCCTATTATTATCAGACAATAACAGGAAAATAATTGAAATAGTCAAATTATCTGACAACTCCACAAAAAGTCTATATTTACAAATAAAGAAAATGGGTGTATAGTAGGCTTGCAGGTCGCAAAGGCGCGTATGTGCGTTTCTTTGCGATCTTTTTTATATGTTTGTGTTTATATGGCTCCTGCGCTTATAGGCAGCGGGCAGTGAGATTGGGCGGATGCCGCGCAGAGCAGGCGGCAGGCGCAGAGATAGGGAGGAAGACAATATGTTTGACGTAAAAACAACCGTTCCGGAGGCTCCCCTTCACAGAATGGAATTTGAGCACGACAACTGCGGGATCGGCGCCTGCGTCAATATCAAGGGCGCAAAGAGCCGCGGCACCGTGGAAAATGCGTTGAAGATCGTGGAGAATCTGGAGCACAGGGCCGGTAAGGACGCCGAGGGCAAGACCGGCGACGGCGTGGGCATTCTGACACAGGTGCCCCATAAATTCATGGTGAAAGTGACCAAACCGCTGGGAATCGAACTCGGCGGCGAGAGAGAGTACGGCGTGGGAATGTTTTTCTTCCCGCAGGATGAACTGCAGCGCAGTCAGGCCAAGAAGATGTTCGAGGTCATCACGGAGCGCGAGGGCCTGCAGTTTCTGGGCTGGCGGACGGTGCCGACGGTTCCCTCCGTGCTGGGCCACAAGGCGGTGGAGTGTATGCCCTGCATTATGCAGGCTTTTATCAAAAAACCGGCTAAGGTCGCCAAAGGGCTGGATTTCGACAGGAAGCTCTACATCCTGCGCAGGACGTTTGAGCAGTCCACGGAAGTGACGTACGTCGTCTCGTTGTCCAGCAGGACGATTGTCTACAAGGGAATGTTTCTGGTGGGGCAGCTCCGCACGTTCTTTTCCGATCTGCAGGATGCGGATTACGAGTCGGCGATCGCCATCGTGCACTCCCGATTTTCCACCAACACGAACCCAAGCTGGGAGCGGGCCCACCCGAACCGCTTTATCGTGCACAACGGCGAGATCAACACGATCCGCGGTAATGCGGATAAGATGCTGGCCAGAGAGGAGACGATGGAATCCGATTATCTGGTGGGGCAGCTCCACAAGGTACTGCCGGCCATCAGCGCTTCCGGCTCCGACTCGGCGATGCTGGACAATACGCTGGAGTTTCTGGTGATGAGCGGTATGCCGCTTCCGCTGGCAGTGATGATTACGATCCCGGAGCCTTGGGAAAACAATAAAACCATGTCGCAGAAGAAAAAGGATTTCTATCAGTACTATGCGACGATGATGGAGCCGTGGGACGGCCCGGCTTCGATCCTTTTCTCCGACGGCGATATCATGGGCGCGGTGCTTGACCGCAACGGTCTGCGCCCGTCCCGCTATATGATCACCGACGACGATACGCTGATCCTTTCCTCCGAGGTGGGCGTGCTGGATATCGATCCCACCAAGATTCTGGTCAAAGAGCGTCTGCACCCCGGCAAAATGCTGCTGGTCGATACGGTGGAGGGCAGAGTCATCGACGACGACGAGCTGAAGGAAAAATATGCCTCCGCCCAGCCCTACGGCGAGTGGCTGGACGACAATCTGGTGGAGCTTAGGAAGCTAAAGATCCCGAACGAGCGCGTGCCGGAATTTACCTATGAGGAGCGGCAGCGTATGCAGAAAGCCTTCGGCTATACGTATGAGGACTTAAAGACCAGCATCCTGCCGATGGCGCGGGACGGCGGTGAGGCGATCGCCGCCATGGGCGTGGATACGCCGCTGCCGGTACTGTCCAAGGCGCACCATCCGTTGTTCCACTATTTTAAACAGTTGTTTGCGCAGGTGACGAACCCGCCCATCGACGCGATCCGCGAGGAGGTGGTGACTTCCACCACCGTTTATCTGGGCAAGGACGGCAATCTGCTGGAGGAGAAGCCGGAGAACTGCAACGTGCTCAAGGTGCGCAACCCGATTCTCACGAGCACCGACCTGATGAAGATCAAGAGCATGAAGTCGGAAGGCTTTAAGGTGGAAGTGGTTCCGATCACCTACTATAAGAACACCAGTCTGGAAAAGGCCATCGACCGGCTATTCGTGGAAGTGGACAGAGTGTTCCGGGAGGGCGTCAATATCCTGATCCTCTCCGACAGGGGCGTGGATGAGTACCGGGTGGCGATTCCGTCGCTGCTGGCCGTGTCAGCCCTGCAGCAGCACTTGGTACGCACCAAAAAGAGAACCAGCGTGGCGATCGTTCTGGAGTCGGCGGAACCGAGAGAGGTGCATCATTTCGCTACCCTGCTGGGCTTCGGCGCGTCGGCGGTCAATCCGTATCTGGCGCAGGAGAGTATCAAGGAACTGATCGACAATCATATGCTGGACAAAGATTATTACGCGGCGGTCAACGACTACAACGACGCGGTGCTGCACGGCATCGTCAAGATCGCGTCCAAGATGGGGATTTCCACGATCCAGTCCTATCAGGGTTCTAAGATCTTTGAGGCGATCGGCATCGACAGGGAAGTGATCAACCGGTACTTTACCAACACGGTGTGCCGCGTGGGAGGGATCACGTTAAAGGATATCGAGGACGAGGTCAACGCGCTGCATTCGATGGCGTTTGACTCGTTAGGTCTATCAACGGATCTGGCGCTGGACAGCCCCGGACACCACCAGATGCGCAGCGGCGGGGACGAACATCTGTATAACCCGGAGACGATCCATCTGCTGCAGCAGTCTACCAGACGGGGCGATTACGAACTGTTCAAGCAGTATACCGCCTCGGTCAATAAGGAAGACAGCATCAAGACGCTGCGCGGGCTATTGGACTTCAACTATGCCAAGAAACCGGTGCCTATCGACGAAGTGGAGGCAGTTGACACGATTGTCACCCGATTTAAGACAGGCGCGATGTCCTACGGCTCCATCTCCAAAGAGGCGCACGAGACGATGGCGATCGCGATGAACAGGCTGCACGGAAAGTCCAATTCCGGCGAGGGCGGCGAGGACGACGATAGATTGACCGTGGGAGTCGATGGACTCAATCGGTGCTCCGCCATCAAACAGGTGGCGTCGGGACGTTTCGGCGTCACCAGCAAGTACCTCAACAGTGCGCAGGAGATTCAGATCAAGATGGCGCAGGGCGCGAAGCCCGGCGAGGGAGGACATCTGCCCGGCGGCAAAGTATACCCGTGGATCGCCAAGACGAGACATTCCACACCCGGCGTCAGCCTGATCTCGCCGCCGCCGCACCATGACATCTATTCCATCGAAGATCTGGCGCAGCTTATCTATGACTTAAAGAACGCCAACACGAGGGCGCGGATCTCCGTCAAGCTGGTGTCCGAGGCCGGCGTCGGAACGGTGGCTGCCGGCGTAGCCAAGGCGGGCGCGCAGGTCATACTGGTGTCCGGCTATGACGGCGGTACGGGTGCGGCGCCCCGCAATTCCATCCACAACGCGGGGCTGCCGTGGGAGTTGGGCGTGGCGGAGACGCACCAGACGCTCATCCAGAACGGACTCCGCAGCAAAGTGCGCATCGAGACGGACGGCAAGCTGATGAGCGGCCGTGACGTGGCGATTGCGGCGATTCTGGGCGCGGAGGAGTTCGGCTTCGCTACGGCGCCCCTTGTCACCATGGGCTGTGTGATGATGCGTGTCTGCAACTTGGACACCTGTCCGGTGGGCGTGGCAACCCAGAACCCGGAGCTGCGCAGACGCTTTACGGGCAAGCCGGAATACGTGGAAAACTTCATGCGCTTTATCGCGCAGGAGCTGCGGGAATATATGTCGAAGCTGGGCGTGCGCACGGTGGATGAGCTGGTGGGAAGAACTGATCTCTTAAAAGTGAAGGAGAATCTGCCCGCCCGCCAGAAACAGATCGACTTAAGCCTGATCCTGTCCAATCCCTACGCGAGCAGCAAGGAAAAGGTGATCTTCGATCCCAAGCAGGTTTACGATTTTGCGCTGGAAAAGACGCTGGATGAGAAGGTGCTGCTAAAGCAGCTCGGCACGGCGCTGGAAAAAGGGCAGAAAAAGAGTCTGGAGGTGGACGTCACCAATACGGACAGAACGTTTGGCACCATCTTCGGCTCCGAGATCACCAGAAGGTTTGGCGATACGCTGGCGGAGGACACCTACCGTATTCTGTGCAACGGTTCCGGCGGACAGAGCTTCGGCGCTTTTATCCCGAAAGGACTCACGCTGGAGCTGGTGGGGGACTCCAACGACTATTTCGGCAAAGGGCTTTCCGGCGGCAGGCTGATCGTCTATCCGCCCAAAGGCTCCCGCTTCAAGCAGGATGAAAATATCATTATCGGCAACGTGGCGCTCTACGGCGCAACTTCCGGCAAAGCCTTTATCAACGGCGTGGCGGGCGAGCGGTTCTGCGTGCGCAACTCCGGCGCCTCCGCGGTGGTGGAGGGCGTGGGCGACCACGGCTGCGAGTATATGACGGGCGGGCTGGTGGTCGTGCTGGGCGCGGTCGGCAAGAACTTCGCGGCGGGCATGAGCGGCGGCGTGGCCTACGTGCTGGACGAAAACAACGATCTGTATACGAAGATCAATAAGGAAATGGTTTCTTCTTATGAAATCACATCCAAATATGATGTGCAGGAGTTAAAGGATATGATCAAGGAGCACGTGGCCTACACCAATTCGGTCAAAGGCAAGGAGATCCTTGACAATTTCGGAGAGTATCTGCCGAAGTTCAAAAAAATCATCCCGCACGACTACGAGCTGATGCTGAAGCTGATCGTGCAGATGGAGGAAAAGGGACTGAGCGCGGAGCAGGCACAGATAGAGGCGTTCTACGCAAGCAGGACGAGATAAGATTGGGAGAGATTGGAGATTGCTATGGGAAAACCAACTGGATTTATGGAGTATGAGAGAAAAGTATCAAAGGATGTGCCGCCTAAGCAGCGGATCAAAAATTTTAACGAATTTCACGAGCATCTTCCGATGGAGGAGCAGCAGCTTCAGGGCGCGCGCTGCATGGACTGCGGCGTTCCGTTCTGTCAGTCGGGCATGACGATCTGCGGCATGACCAGCGGCTGCCCGCTGCACAATCTGGTGCCGGAGTGGAACGATCTGGTGTATACGGGCAACTGGCAGCAGGCGTACAACAGACTGCACAAGACCAACAATTTTCCCGAATTTACATCGAGAGTCTGTCCGGCGTTGTGCGAGGCGGCCTGCACCTGCGGCTTAAACGGCGATCCCGTGTCCACGAAGGAGAACGAGTACGCGATTATCGAGAATGCCTATGCAAAAGGGTATGCGGCGCCCAAGCCGCCGAAGGTGCGCACGGGCAAGACCGTGGCGGTGGTCGGCAGCGGCCCTTCCGGGCTGGCGGCGGCGGATCAGTTGAACCGCCGGGGCCATTCGGTGACCGTGTTCGAGCGCTCCGACAGGATCGGCGGCCTGCTGATGTACGGGATTCCCAATATGAAGCTGGAGAAGCACATCATCGACCGCAAGATCAAAGTGATGGAGGAGGAAGGCGTCACCTTTGTGACCGGCGTCGATGTGGGAAAAGACAAGAAAGCCGACAAGCTGTTAAAAGAGTTTGACTGTGTGATACTCGCCTGCGGCTCCTCCAATCCGAGAGACATCAGCGCGCCCGGCAGGGATGCCAAGGGAATCTACTTCGCGGTGGATTTCCTGACGCGCAATACCAAGAGCCTGCTGGATTCCGATTTCAAGGATAAGCAGTATGTAGATACCAAAGATAAGGACGTGGTCATCATCGGCGGCGGCGACACCGGCAACGACTGCGTAGGCACGGCGATCCGCCACGGCGCGAAGTCCGTCACCCAGATCGAGATGATGCCGAAGGCGCCGGATGTGAGGGCGCAGGACAATCCATGGCCGGAATGGGCGAAGGTCTGCAAGACGGACTACGGCCAGCAGGAAGCCATCGCGGTGTACGGCCATGATCCGCGCATTTACGAGTCCACCGTCAAGGAGTTTATCAAAGATAAGAACGGCAGCCTGAAAGGGGTTAAGGTCGTATCCCTTATCTGGGAAAAGGACGAGGGCACCGGACGCATGAATATGCGGGAAAAAGCCGGTTCCGAGAGAGTGCTGGACGCACAGATCGTGCTGATCGCGGCGGGATTTCTGGGGAGCCAGAAATATGTGACCGACGCTTTCAAAGTGGAGCTGGACCAGCGGACCAACGTAAAGACCGAGGCGGGCAGATTCGCCACCAGCGTGGAAAATGTGTTTGTCACGGGCGATATGCACACCGGCCAGTCGCTTGTCGTCAAGGCGATCCGCCAAGGCCGGGAATGCGCCAGAGAAGTGGATGAAAGCCTGATGGGTTATACGAATTTATATATCCAGTAAGCGCGGTTTTGCGGATGTGTGGCCGGGTTGTCGAACACCGCAAAGATACGTATTGCTTTTCGGGGCCGTGTGGCGTAAAATCTAAGTAACGGATTTGATCCTGGAAAACGGAGGGTGATACAATGAGCGAAGTATTACAGGCGATCGCAAAGCGAAGCTCCACCCGCGGCTTTACGGACGAGAAGCTGACACGGGAGCAGCTGGAACAGTTGATTGCAGCGGGCCTGCAGGCGCCTACGGCGGCCAATAAGCAGGAGATCCACATCACGGTTGTGGACGGCGGCGATCCGGTTCTTGCGGAGTTGGAAGCATTGAAAAACGAACTCAGGGGCATTCAGAACCCCGCCGCCAACTTTTATTACGGAGCGCCCACCGTGTTGTTTATCAGCGCGGATGCGGACTATTACTGGAGTAAGCTGGACGCCGGCATCGCGGTGGAAAATATCGCAATCGCGGCGGAAGGCATGGGGCTCGGCAGCCTGATTATCGGCTGCGTGAAGGATGCGCTGGCGGGAGAGAAGAAGGCATATTATGCGGATGCGCTGCAGTTCCCCGCGGGCTATGAGTATGAGATTGCCATCGCCCTGGGACACAAGGCGGTCAGCAAGGAACCCCACGAGTACGACAAGGACAAGCAGGTAACTTATCTGAACGATTAAGAAGACGGAAAACAGGAAAAGGCATGGACGCAGGTCTGTGCCTTTTTGCATCTGTATCGAATGAGGCGGCGAAACCGCAGGAACAGACGGCGCAGGCGAAGGGCTGAGGCGGCGAAACCGCAGAAACAGACGGCGCAGGCGAAGGGCGCTGAGACGGCGAAACCGCAGAAAGTATGTAAAAACGGAGAATAGGAAGGCATGATAGATTTTGAGAGATTCATACACGCCATCGAACAGAACCGGTGGGAGGTGTACGGCGTGGAAGCCTACGCGGGGCACAGGCGCATCCACAGTTACGGCGATACGACGGGCGGCAGACATTTTATCTATTCCTCGACCAAGACGCTCACGGCGCTGGCGGTGGGCATGGCGCAGGACGAAGGAAAAATGGACATCCATAAGCCGCTGCCCGCGTATCTTCCCGCAAAAGCCCTGGCGGATTTACCGGACAGGCAGAGCCGATTGATCGACGCGGTCACGATAGAAAGACTATTGACCATGTCGGTCGACGGCTTTCCGTTCCGTCCGGAGGGCGCTAGCTGGCTCTACAACGCGCTGCGCTATCCCATCCGGGAGGAGCCGTCGTTTCTGTATAGCAACGTGTCCGCGTATCTGGCGGGCGTGGCGGCGGCCAACGCGCTGGACGAGGATCTGTACGGATATTTGAACCGCAGGCTGTTCCTGCCGCTGGGGATCGAAAATCCGCCTTATCAGAGATGCCCCGACGGATATTTTTACGGCGCCACGGGAATGCAGATGACCGTGGAGGAGCTGAGCCGCATCGGATTCCTGCTGGCGGACGGCGGCGTGTATGACGGCCAGCGGATCGTTTCGAGTGACTATATCGGTCAAATGTGCAGCCCGCATCAGTCAAACGGGCAGAGCCTTTACGGATATTATGTCTGGGTTTACGAGGACGGCGGCTGGCACATCAGCGGCAAATGGGGGCAGGAATGCTATTTCTTCCCGAAGAAAGATCTGATGGTGACATTCCTGTCACATATAGAGGAAAACGACAAGCAGATCTCGGACTGCATGAAGGAGTGTCTGGTGTGAAAACCGGGCCGCCACAAAAAGAAATGCAACACACAAACCGCCCCGCAGGAGCAGACACATGAAACAGTACAAAGGGTATCTCTATACGCCGGATTTCGTATTTCGTCCGGGCTGCATCGAAATAGAAGGGCCGCTGATCCGTTCCGTCTCCTACTGTGCGGAAGCGGAACTGTCGGCGCGGGAAAGGGAGAGGTATCTTCTGCCGGGGCTGGTGGATCTTCATTTCCACGGCTGCGCGGGGTACGATTTCTGCGACGGCACGCAGGAGGCGCTGGAGGCGATCCTCGCCTATGAGAAGGCGCACGGCGTCACCACCGTCTGTCCGGCGACGATGACGCTGCCGGTGGAAACGCTGCTTGGCATCTGCGGCACGGCAGCCGCTTACCGCGGACAGGGTTTGGCCGGCATCTATCTGGAGGGCCCGTTCCTGTCAGAAAGAAAGCGGGGCGCGCAGAATCCGGCCTACCTGCGGCTGCCCGATCCGGCGCTTCTGTCTGCGCTGCAGGAGGCCGCCGGCGGGCTGATCCGGATCGTCGCGGTGGCGCCGGAGCTGGAAGGCGCGGCTGCCTGTATCGAGCAGGCGGGGCAGTCGTTCCGTTTCTCCGTCGCCCACACCTGCGCGGATTATCAGACCGCTCTCCGGGCGTTTCGGGCGGGCGCAAGGCAGGTGACGCACTTGTATAACGCCATGACGCCCTTTTCCCATCGGGAGCCCGGCGTGGCAGGCGCGGCGGCAGACTGCGGGCATGTGGATGTGGAACTGATCTGCGACGGCGTCCATATCCACCCCGGCGTGGTGCGCAGTACCTTTCGGCTTTTTGGGGACGACAGGGTTATCCTGATCAGCGACAGTATGCGCGCCACGGGCCGAAAGGCCGGCGTCTATACGCTGGGAGGGCAGAAAGTTTATGTCAGGGGAAATCTGGCGGCATTGGAAGACGGAACGCTGGCGGGCAGCGTGACGAATCTGTATGACTGTATGTGCAGCGCCGTGTCGATGGGAATACCGATAGAGTCGGCGGTCAAAGCGGCCACCCGGAACCCGGCCCGGGCGGTCGGCATGGACGATCGGATCGGCACGCTGGAAGCGGGCAAGAAAGCCGATCTCCTGATCACCGACCGCGCACTCAGGCTGGAAGAAGTGGTTTCTTAGTACAGTGCCGTTACAATAGCTGGATGCCGTTTGCCAGCGCTTCTCTGGTCACGTCCGCCGGCCAGAGGGAAGACTGCACCTCGCCGATGTGGGCTTTCCGCAGGAAAAACATACAGATGCGGGACTGGCCGATGCCGCCGCCGATGGTGAGGGGCAGTTCGTCGTTCAGAACCGCTTTCTGAAAAGGCAGCCCGGCTCTCTCAGGGCAGCCCGCCTTGGCAAGCTGGCTGCGCAGCGAGTCGCTGTCCACGCGGATGCCCATAGAGGACAGTTCCAGCGCGATGTCAAGCACGGGATAGTATACCAGAATGTCGGCGTTCAACGTCCAGTCGTCATAGTCCGGCGCACGTCCGTCGTGTTTTACGCCGGACTCCAGCAGATCCCCGATCTGCATGACGCACACGGCGCCTTTTGCCTTGGTGATGTAATATTCCCGCTCTTTGGGAGAATACTCGGGGAACATATTTTCCAGCTCCTGTGTGGTGATAAAGAAGATATCGCGGGGCAGGATCTCGTTGATGTAGTCGTAGCGGATCGCCATGTATTTTTCGGTCTTGCGGAGCACTTTATAGACGGAACGCACGGTCTCTTTCAGGTAATCTAAGTTGCGCTCCTCGCGGGACATGATCTTCTCCCAGTCCCACTGATCCACATAGATGGAATGGATGTTGTCCGTCGTCTCGTCGCGGCGGATGGCGCTCATGTCCGTATAGAGCCCTTCCCCGTAGTGGAAGCCGTATTTCTGGAGCGCCATGCGCTTCCATTTGGCGAGAGAGTGTACGATCTCCGCCTGCGCTTCGCCCTGCTCCCGGATGCCGAAGGAAACGGGACGTTCCACGCCGTTTAAGTTGTCGTTCAGCCCTGAGGAGGGATCTACGAACAACGGCGCGGACACGCGCAGCAGATGAAGCTGCTCCGCCAGCAGATTTTGAAAAAAGTCTTTTACCGTCTTGATGCCGATCTGGGTGTCGTGCAGATTCAGCGCGGACTTGTAATCTTTGGGAATTAATAAGTTATCCATAGGAAACCTCGCTTGTATCTTTTTTCATTATTATTTAACCGCTTTTGCCGGCAGAAATC
This sequence comes from uncultured Lachnospiraceae bacterium, assembly GCA_947630025.1. Lineage (GTDB taxonomy): Bacteria > Bacillota > Clostridia > Lachnospirales > Lachnospiraceae > UBA3282. Next base: position 52,098 of record CANRFZ010000013.1, on the reverse strand, counting down.
AAGAGAAATCTGCAAAGCGTCCCAAGCGGTCTGCAGAGCGGCCATACAGTCATCGCCGTCAAGCTGACTCGGATGCCCTGATGCGGAAGAAGAAAAAATAACCAAACCGCAGCCCCGCCATAGCGAAAACAGTGAAAAACGGATGAATAGGCAGAATCCACAAAAAAAGATACGGAAAACAAGATCTATTGTTCAACTTGCGAAAATCTCCGAAATTGTACAACATTTGGTACAAAAAAGACTCTTTACAAATGGATGGAAAGGAGTATAATCACTCACATGAGGAGAAAGAAAACATTTTCTATGCGTGTTTTTTGCACGCATGAACAGAAAAAAGGAAGGTGAATGTTGTGCAACACAGAATCAAATTGAGACCGGATGAAGTGAAGGACTTTGTTTCCGCTGCATCGAAATGCATCTTTGACGTAGACATCTCCTATAATAGTTTCGTTGTGGATGCCAAATCGATCATCGGCGTGTTAGGGCTGAACTTTAATCAGATTTTGACAGTATCCTGCAACGGATATGACGCTGATTTTGAGAGATACCTTAGCAAGTTCGCGGCAGCTTGCTGACCATAGAATCCGGAAAAGGAAAAGACAACCGAAAAGAAGTGTAACGGACTCCCTGTTTATGATATGATAGTATCTGAACAGGGAGTTTGTTTGTGCGCGGACAGCGCAGAAAATGGGTAAAGTATGGAAGTGCGTATTTCCGTGCGGAGTCTGGTGGAATTTATCCTGCGCTCCGGCGATATCGACAATCGAAGGGCGGCGTCCTCCGACAACGCCATGCAGGAGGGAAGCCGTATCCACCGCATGATCCAGCGGCGGATGGGGCCCTCTTATGCGGCGGAGGTGGGGCTTCGCTATACCTATGACGCGGGAGAATATGAGATCGTCGTAGACGGGCGCGCGGACGGCATCATCACCGAGGACGGCGTGACGGTTGACGAGATCAAGGGCACGTTCCGCGATCTGAAGAAAATGAAAGAGCCGGTGCCGGTTCATCTGGCGCAGGCCAAGTGCTATGCCTATATTTATGCGCGGCAGAACGCGCTGGACGAGATCCGCGTCCGTATGACTTACTGCCATATGGAGACGGAGGAGATCCGCTATTTCCACTATGATTACATGACGGCGGAGCTGGAAAAATGGTTCGCGGACGTCATGGAACAGTACCGCAGATGGGCGGATTACAGTTTTATGTGGCAGAGAGTGCGCCGGGAGTCGATCAAAGGGGTGGCTTTTCCGTTCCCGTACCGGGAGGGGCAGAAAGAGCTGGCGTCCTATGTCTATCAGACGATTTACCACAGGCGGAAACTGTTTATCGAGGCGCCCACGGGCGTCGGCAAGACGATCTCCACCGTTTATCCCGCCGTCAAAGCGATGGGGGAGGATTTGTGTGAAAAAATCTTTTATCTCACGGCCAAGACGATCACCCGGACGGTGGCGGAGCAGACGTTTGCGCTGCTGCGGGAGCGGGGGCTGCGGATGAAGACGGTGGCGCTCACGGCCAAGGAAAAGATCTGTTTTATGGACGAAGCGGAGTGCAGCCCGGAATACTGCCCTTATGCGAAAGGGCATTTTGACAGGATCAACGACGCCCTGTACGACCTGCTCACCCACGAGGACGTATACGACAGGGAAAAGGTGGAGGAATATGCCGCCCGGCACAGGGTATGTCCGTTTGAAATGTGTCTGGACATGAGCCTTTTTGCGGACGCCGTGATCTGCGATTACAATTACCTGTTCGATCCCCATGTGTATCTGCGCCGGTTTTTTACCGAGGGCGTAAAAGGCGAGTATGTGTTCCTGATCGACGAGGCGCACAATCTGGTGGAACGGGGCCGGGAGATGTATAGCGCCGTCCTGAAAAAAGAGGATTTTCTGGAAGTCAAGAAGACGATGAAGGCGTACGACGACAGGATTGTCCGCAGTCTGGATCGCTGCAACAGGGAACTTTTGAAGCTGAAAAGGGAATGCGAAACCTACAGGGTGGAGGAGTATATCGATCCGTTTGTCAGAGAGCTCTCACGGCTTAGCGCGGCCATCGACGACTATCTGGAGGATCATGAGGACAGTCCCGTGCGCAGGGAGATTCTGGAGTTTTATTTTGAAGTGTCCCATTTCCTCGAAATGTATGAGCTGGCGGACGAAAATTACGTGACGTACTCCCAGATACAGTCGGACGGCGGTTTTATCCTGAAACTGTTCTGCGTGAATCCGTCCAAAAATCTGCAGGCGTGTATGCTGCGGGGCAGGAGCTCCGTCCTTTTTTCCGCGACGCTTCTGCCGATCCAATATTATAAAACGCTGCTGGGCGCGCAGGAGGGCGACTACGAAGTGTACGCCAAGTCGGTCTTCCGGCCCGACAAGCTGGGACTGTTCATTGGCAGCGACGTGACCAGCAAATACACCAGACGGGGCGAGGACGAGTATTACCGGATCGCCGCCTATCTGCATGAGATCGTGCAGCGGCGGCACGGCAATTACATGGTGTTTCTGCCCTCCCACGCATTTCTGCGGCAGGTCTACGACGCTTACACGGCGTATTTCAACCGGGAACAGACCGTGGAGTGCATCGTGCAGGAGGACTACATGGACGAGCAGGCGCGGGAGGCGTTTCTGGGGCGGTTCCGCGGCAACGAGGACTGCGACCTCGGCGCGGTGATCCGCATGGACATCGAGGTGGAGGAGGAAAAGAGTCTGCTGGGCTTCTGCGTGATGGGAGGCATTTTCAGCGAGGGCATCGACTTAAAGAACGACAGTCTGATCGGCGCGGTCATCGTCGGAACCGGACTGCCGCAGGTGTGCTGCGAGCGGGAGCTGTTAAAGCAGTATTTTGACGGCTGGGGCGAGAACGGGTTTGACTATGCGTACCGCTATCCGGGCATGAATAAAGTGCTGCAGGCCGCGGGGCGCGTCATCCGCACCGTGGACGACTTCGGTATCGTGGCGCTTCTCGACGAACGCTTCCTGACGCCCGCCTACCGCCGTCTGTTCCCGCGGGAGTGGCAGCACTATGAGAGAGTGACAGTTGACCGAATCGGACAACGCATCGACCGGTTCTGGGACGAATGGTTGTAACCCGGCAGGCGCCCTAGCGCAGCAGGGCGATCTCCTCTTTGTAGGGCGGCACCTTTTTGTCCGGATCGGTCAATGAGGGGATATAAGGCGTCTCCAGAATCTTCGGGAGCGCCATAAAATCCGGGTGGTGCACGATGTACCGCAGCGCCTCGAGGCCGATGGTGCCGTCGCCGATATTGGCGTGGCGGTCTTTGCCTGCGCCGAGAGGGTTCTTACTGTCGTTGATGTGGAAAAGCGCGATCCGGTCTTTGCCAATCAGTTGATCAAATAGGTCAATAACACCGTCAAAATCGTTTACAATGTCGTATCCCGCGTCGTTTAAGTGGCACGTGTCCATGCAGACGCGCAGTTTATCGCTGTATTTCACCTTGTCGAACAGGGCGGCCAGCTCCTCGAAGCTCCTGCCGATCTCCGAGCCCTTGCCCGCCATGGTTTCCAGCGCGATGTCGCAGGGCGCGTCTTTTGTCAAAACCTCGTTCAGCCCCTCGGCGATGCGGTTTATGCCCGCCTCGACGCCTGCGCCCACATGGGAGCCCGGATGCAGGATCAGGACACGGGAGCCCATCGCCGCGGTCCGTTCTATCTCCACCGCCAGAAATTCGACGGCGATCTTGTAAGTGTCGGGATTGACGGTGTTGGCCAGATTGATAATATAGGGCGCGTGGACGACGAACTCCTCGATATGATGCGCGCGCATATAGTCCCATGCCGGCCCGATGTTCAGCTCATCGATCGGTTTCCGCTTCGTATTCTGGGGCGCGCCTGTGTATAACATGAACGTGTCCGCGCCGTACGATACCGCTTCCTTGGCGGAAGCGAGCATCATTTCCCGTCCGCTCATCCCTACGTGGGAGCCCAGCAAAGGTTTCATAACGAGATCCTCCTTTTTCTCTTTGCGATTCTTTGCGATTGCTTTGAAATTGACTTGTGCCGTCAAGACACAAAATATATTGACTGATTCGGAAATATTATACAACATTTATTGACAGGTTTCACTAGGCAAAATAGTAAAATCGTCAAAAAAACTCCCAAAGAAATGTCAAAATCGTCAAAAAGAAAAATGAAATTCCGAACATAACATCTGTTTTTCGACAAAAAAGGAATGTGAGTCATTTAATTATGACATTCATGTCAATGTGGATAACTTTGTGGAAATTGGGGATTTCTTCTGTGATTTAAGACATTTTTCAGAAGGATTGTGACAGGAAACTGTGGAAAAGTCGGAAAACGGATTTTAGTTTATCAAAAAAAGAACTGAATTGGTCAATGCGGATCGATCCGTGTCGCCGCGGGCAAAAATGCTTTGCAAAACGGGGCGGCGATGGTACAATAAAGAAGCGCGCTTGCGATACTGCCAGCCGCGCACTCCGGACAAATCACCGCAGGGCACGCTTGCGATATTGTCCGTCGCGCGCTGGGTTTGTGTTGGTGCGCGCTTGTTATTGAGAAAATAGGTTATAGAGTATGCGATAGAGAAGGAGGAGTGAAAGTATGTGGGCTTATGAGAGCGTTTTCTATCAGATCTACCCGCTGGGCTTCTGCGGGGCGCCGTTTGAGAATGACGGGCAGACGGAGCACCGTATCCTGAAGGTGAACGACTGGATACCGCATATGAAGAAGCTGGGGATCAACGCGGTCTATTTTTCTCCGGTGTTCGAGTCGGATACCCACGGCTACAATACGAGGGATTACCGCCGGATTGACTGCAGGCTGGGCACCAATGAGGACTTCCGCGAGGTGTGCGGTGAGCTGCACAGAAACGGCATCCGGGTGATCTTAGACGGGGTGTTCAACCATGTGGGCCGGGGCTTCTGGGCGTTTCAGGACGTGCTGCAGAAGCGTTGGGATTCGCCGTACCGGGACTGGTTCCATCTCAACTTTGACGGCAATTCCAACTATAATGACGGGCTCTGGTACGAGGGCTGGGAAGGCAATTACGATCTGGTCAAGCTGAACCTGCGCAACGGGGATGTGGTGGATCACATCCTGGAGAGCGTCAGGGGATGGGTAGAGGAATTTGACATTGACGGCCTGCGCCTCGACGTGGCCTACTGTCTGGATCATGATTTCCTGCGGCGGCTGCGGAGCTTCTGCGACGGGCTGAAACCGGAGTTTTTCCTGCTGGGCGAGACGCTGCACGGAGACTACAACCAGTGGATGAACGACGCCATGCTCCACTCAGTTACCAATTACGAGTGCTACAAGGGGCTGTTCTCCAGCTTTAACAGTATGAATCTGTTCGAGATCGTCCACTCGCTGCTTCGGCAGTTCGGCCCGGAGAACTGGACGCTGTATAAAGGAAAGCATCTTCTGTCGTTTGTGGATAACCACGACGTGACGCGGGTGGCCAGCATTCTGACCAATGAGAAGCATCTGCCGCTCATCTATGCGTTGTGCTTCGGTATGCCGGGCATCCCGATCGTCTATTACGGCAGCGAATGGGGCGCCAAGGCGCACAAGAGCGAGGGCGATCCGGCGCTGCGGGCGTGCTTCGGTCAGCCGGAGTGGAATAGCCTGTGCGACTGGATCGCAAAGCTGGCGGAGGCGAAGAAAAACTCTCCGGCGCTCAACTACGGCGCGTTCCGCTCGGTGGTTCTCACCAACCGGCAGTGCATTTTTGAACGTAGGTGCGACGATGAGAGAGTGCTGGTGGCGGTCAATGCCGACGCGGAGAGCTATACGGCCCATTTCGACGCGGGCTGCGGCACGGCGGTGGATCTGATCACCGGCGAGAGCCACGATTTCGGCGGGGGCAGCACGCTGCCGCCGTATAGCGCGTATTTCTGGAAAATGGAGAGATGACGGAAGCGCGGCCACCGTTCACTTTCTTTTCCGCCCGGCGGAACTGTTGCGTATATTTTGGTGTTACGTATATTTTACAAAAAACTATTGACAAATTTGTAGAATTTGACTATTATTTTCCTAAGTTTCAAAGATGGGACTTCTTTATTAAGGAAGTCCCTTTTTTGAATCTCCGTAGCAATTATGGAGGGACAACAGGAAAATAGGAGGAGGATATTATGAAAAAGAAATTGTTAAGTCTCGTGCTTGCGGGCGCGATGACGGCGGCAGTAGTCACGGGCTGCGGTAATTCCGCGTCGGGCAGCCAGACGTCGGACGGTGCGGACAGCCAGACGGAGGAGAGCGCGGCGGACAGCCAGACTTCCGACGGGGCTTCGTCGGGAGACACGTTTAAGATCGGCGGCATCGGCCCTCTTACGGGCAGCGCGGCAGTGTACGGCGTCGCTGCGATGAACGGTTCCCAGATCGCCGTTGACGAGATCAACGCTGCGGGCGGCATCAACGGCATGACGGTGGAACTGAACTTTCAGGATGATGAGCTGGATGCGGAGAAGTCCGTCAATGCTTACAATGTGTTAAAGGACTGGGGCGCACAGGTCATCGACGGCAGCGTGACCAGCGCTTGTTCCATCGCGGTGTCCGACAAGACGCATGAGGATCAGATGTTCCAGCTCACCCCTTCGGGTTCCGCGGTGGACTGCGTACAGTATGACAATGCGTTCCGCATCTGCTTCTCGGACCCGAACCAGGGTATCGCATCCGCGCAGTATATCAGCGAGAACAAGCTGGCGTCCAAGATCGCGGTGATTTACGACAGTTCCGACGTGTATTCTTCCGGCATCTACGAGAAGTTTGCGCAGGAGGCTGCCAGCCAGTCGCTGGAGATTGTCTATGCGGGCGCGTTCACGGCGGATAGCAACAAGGACTTTTCCGTGCAGTTACAGAAGGCGAAGGATGCCGGCGCGGAGCTGGTTTTCCTGCCGATCTATTATACCGAGGCGTCTCTGATTCTGACGCAGGCCGCGGATATGGGGCTTGACGTGCAGTTCTTCGGCTGCGACGGTCTGGACGGCATTCTGGATGTGGAGAACTTCGACGTATCGCTGGCGGAGGGCGTGATGCTGCTGACACCGTTTGCGGCGGACGCGACGGATGCGCTGACGGTCAAGTTCGTTGAGGCTTATCAGGAAAAATACGGCGAGACGCCGAACCAGTTTGCGGCGGACGGCTACGACACGATCTATACGATCAAGGCCGCGGCTGAGAAGGCGGGTATCACGGCGGGTATGTCCACGGAGGAGATCTGCGCGGCGCTGACGGCTGCCATGCCGGAGATCACGGTGGACGGACTGACCGGCGAGGGCATCACATGGGATGCTTCCGGCGAGCCTTCTAAGGCGCCCAAGGCGGTTGTCATCAAGGACGGCGCGTATGCGGCGATGTAAATAATGATGGAAATAACAATGGAAATCACTATGGAAACGGCAAAATGAGTTTGTGAATATGCCGTCGGCGAGGGGCCGTTTTCGGCTCCCCGCCGTGCGGCAGTTTCATGAAAACCCGGCATTTAACATTGACGGTCACGGATTTGTGTCAGCGCGCTGCCTGCACAAACCCGGCGGAACAGGAAGGCGGCGCAGAAACAGAGGGTACTATGAGCTTTGCGGCACATTTGATCAGCGGAATCAGTCTCGGCAGCGTGTATGCGCTGATTGCGCTGGGGTACACGATGGTGTACGGAATCGCCAAGATGTTGAATTTTGCCCATGGCGACGTGATTATGATCGGCGGCTATGTGGTGTTCGTGACGGTCAGCGGCATGGGAATGAATCCGCTGGCGGGAATCGTGGTCTCCATGGCGGCGTGCACGGTGCTGGGCGTGGTGATCGAGCGCGTGGCGTACAGGCCGTTAAGAGGCGCTTCGCCGCTGGCGGTTCTGATCACGGCCATCGGTGTCAGCTATCTGCTGCAGAATATTGCGCTTCTCGCATTCGGCTCTGATCCGAAAGCCTTTTCCAACGTCGTGACGCTGCCGAATCTGGAGCTGTTCGACGGCCAGCTTGTCATCAAGAGCGTGACGGTGGTGACGGTGGCCGTCAGCGTGGTCGTCATGATCGGGCTGACGCTTTTTGTCAAAAAGACAAAGATCGGGCGCGCCATGACAGCGGTGTCGGAAGATAAGGGAGCAGCCCAGCTTATGGGCATTAACGTCAACGGCACGATCGCGGTGACGTTCGCCATCGGCTCATCACTGGCGGCGCTGGCCGGGGTGTTACTGTGCTCCGCCTATCCGTCGCTGACGCCTTATACCGGCTCGATGCCCGGCATCAAGGCTTTTGTGGCGGCGGTATTCGGCGGGATCGGCTCGATTCCGGGCGCGTTTATCGGCGGCATCCTGCTGGGCGTCATCGAGAATCTGAGCAAGGCATATATTTCTTCCCAGCTTGCGGATGCCATCGTTTTCAGCATCCTGATCATCGTGCTTTTGGTCAAACCTACGGGCCTGTTAGGGAAGCAGGTGCAGGAGAAAGTCTGACGCGCGGCATCCGGCGGGAGCGAACAGACGTTTACGGAGCAGGCGGCTGCGGCGTCGCATCGGTCTGCGGTAAAGGAGAACGGTCATGAAGACAAAGGCGGGCAAACTGAGTAAAACGGCAAAGAACGATATGATCACCTACGGAATGGTGATTGCGGCATATATCATCGTGCAGATTCTGGTCTCCACGGGCCATGTGTCCAGTCTGGTACAGGGACTTCTCGTTCCGTTCTGCACGTATTCCATCGTCGCGGTGGCGCTGAACCTGACGGTGGGGATTCTGGGCGAGCTGAGTCTCGGACACGCGGGCTTTATGTGCGTGGGCGCATTTACCAGCGCGGTGTTTTCCCTGGCCTGCAAGGAGACGCTGCCGTCCGTGCCGCGGTTTGCGGCGGCACTGCTTATCGGCGCGGCGAGCGCGGCGCTGGTGGGTTTTCTGGTGGGCGTTCCGGTGCTGCGGCTGAAGGGCGACTATCTGGCGATCGTGACGCTGGCGTTCGGCGAGATTATCAAAAATATCATCAACGCCATCTATCTGGGCGTGGATGCGGAGGGCCTCCATTTTTCCATGAAGGATGCCCTGTCGCTGGGAATGTCGGAGGACGGGCTGATGCTCATTAAGGGCGCGCAGGGCGTGACGGGTGCGCCCCACGACTCTAACTTTACGGTGGGCGTCGTCCTGCTTCTGATTACGCTGTTTATCGTGCAGCATTTTATCCGCTCCCGGACGGGACGGGCGGTGATGGCGATCCGCGACAACCGGATTGCGGCGGAGTCCGTGGGTATCAATATCACGAAATATAAGCTGATCGCGTTTACGATCTCCGCGTCGCTGGCGGGCGTGGCCGGCGTACTGTACGCGCACAACCTGTCCACGCTGAACGCGCTGCCCAAGAACTTCGGCTACAATATGTCGATCCTGATTCTGGTGTTTGTGGTGCTGGGCGGCATCGGCAATATGCGCGGCTCCGTGATCGCGGCGGTGTTACTCACGCTGCTGCCGGAGGTGCTGCGCTCCCTGAACGATTACCGTATGCTGATCTATGCGGTGGTGCTGATCGTGATGATGATCTTTAACTGGAGCCCGAACATGATTTTCCTGCGCAAGCGTGTCAGGCAGCGTCTGGCGGCGGGCAGAGAAGCCGGGGAGGAGGTATAGGGATGGCACTTTTGGAGATAAAAAATCTGGGAATCTCCTTCGGCGGTCTGCGGGCGGTCAACGCCTTTGACATTTCCGTGGAAAAAGGGCAGCTCTACGGACTGATCGGGCCCAACGGCGCGGGCAAGACGACGGTTTTTAATCTGCTCACCGGCGTCTATACGCCGGACGAGGGCGCGATCTTTCTGGACGGCGTCAACCTCACCGGGAAGAAGACGATCGACATCTGCCGCGCCGGTATCGCGCGGACGTTTCAGAATATCCGTCTGTTCGGTGATATGCCGGTATTGGACAATGTCAAGGTCGGGCTGCACAATCATTATCCCTACTCTACGTTTGAGGGGATCTTTCGGCTGCCCCGCTATTACAGGACGGAAAAGGAGATGACCGCCCGGGCCTACGAGCTGCTGCGGGTGTTCGGGATGGAGGAATATGCGGATCATGCGGCCAGAAACCTTCCTTACGGCCAGCAGCGCAAGCTGGAGATCGCAAGGGCCATGGCCACGGAACCGAAGCTGCTGCTTCTGGACGAACCGGCGGCGGGCATGAATCCTAATGAGACAAAGGAACTGATGGATACGATCCGCTTCGTGCGGGATCATTTCGATATGACGATTCTGCTGATCGAGCACGATATGAAGCTGGTGTCCGGCATTTGTGAGAAGCTGACGGTACTGAATTTCGGGGAAGTGCTGGCGCAGGGCGGCACACAGGAGGTGCTGAACGATCCGGAGGTCATCGCCGCTTATCTGGGCGAGTAGGAGACGGATGCGGGCGGCTTGGCCCGGCGGCGGGAAGGAAGTGTTGGATATGCCAATGTTGGAAGTGAAAGACTTACACGTTCATTACGGCGTGATCGAGGCGATCAAGGGGATCAGCTTCGAGGTGGAGCAGGGGGAAGTGATCGCGCTGATCGGCGCCAACGGCGCGGGCAAGACCACGACGCTGCACACGATCACGGGACTGATCCGGCCTACCGGGGGCACGATCCTCTTTGAGGGCAGGGACATCACCAGAACGCCGGGATACAAAATCGTTCCGATGGGAATGGCGCACGTGCCGGAGGGCAGGCGCGTGTTCGCACAGTTGACCGTGCTGGACAATCTGATGATGGGCGCCTATACGCGCAGGGATAAAGACGAGATACGGGAGACGCTGGCCATGGTCTATGAACGCTTTCCGAGGCTGGAGGAGCGCAAGACGCAGATGGCGGGAACGCTCAGCGGCGGCGAGCAGCAGATGCTTGCCATGGGACGGGCGCTGATGAGCCGGCCTTCCCTCATCCTGATGGATGAGCCGTCCATGGGCCTGTCGCCGATCTTTGTCAACGAGATTTTTGACATTATCCGGCAGGTCAGCCAGTCGGGAACCACTGTGCTTCTGGTGGAGCAGAACGCGAAGAAAGCGTTGTCCATCGCGGATCGGGCTTACGTGCTTGAGACGGGCCGTATCTCCCTTGCGGGCGACGCGGACGAGCTGATGAACAACGAGGCGGTGAAGAAAGCCTATCTGGGCGAATAGCCGTCTGTTTTGTGTCTGACGGAGAGGAAACTGTGGTGAGGTTGTTTTTGCCGCAGTTTTTTTGCGTGCTGCGGATGCGCCGCGCGGAAACGGAGAAAAGATGAAAAAGATATCGGCTTACATATGGGAATATAAGGCGCCTTATCTGCTGGCCATCCTGTCGCTCCTGATCGCGGTGACGCTGGATATGCTGTCGCCCCGGCTCTCGGCGCGGGTGGTGGACGACGTCATCGTGGGCGGCAATATCGGGGAGTTGAAGTATCTGCTGCTGGGATTTTTGGGCATCGGGCTGGGGCGGTGTATTTTTCAGTATGTGAAGGAATACACCTTTGACAAGAACGGCGTCAGGATATCGGGCGACATGAGGCGGGATCTGTTCCGGCATATCCAAGGGCTCAGCGCGGACTTTTTTGACAGAACCAACACCGGCGAGCTGATGGCGCGCGTCAAGGAGGATATCGACCATATCTGGGACGCCATGGGCTATGTTAGTATGCTGCTGATCGAGGTGGCCTACCACACGACGATTATCCTCGTGTGTATGTATATGCTCAACTGGAAACTGGCGGTTTTTCCGACGGCGGCGATGCTTTTGTGCGGTTCTTTCGCCGTTATTATGGAAAAAAAGCTGGGGAAGGTCTACGAGGATATCAGCGAGGAGAACGCGGCGTTAAACACCGTGGCGGAGGAAAATCTGGCGGGCGTGCGGACGGTCAAGGCTTTTGCGCGGGAAAAATACGAGATCACGAAATTCCTCTCCCACAACAAGCGCTACTATGATCTGAACATGGAGCAGTCCAAAGTGTTTGTGCGCTACTATCCCTGCTTCACCGTGGTGACGAAGGTGCTGCCGCTTGTGACGGTGCTGATCGGCGGCAGGTTTGTCATCGACGGGCAGATGACGCTGGGGCAGATGACGGCCTTCGTGGAGTATTCCACCAACATTGTATGGCCGATGGAAATGCTGGGCTGGCTCACCAACAGTTTTTCCTCGGCGGTGGCTTCTAATAGGAAGATCCGGAAGATCTATCAGGAGAAGCCCAGCATCACGGAGGCGGTTGACCCGGTCAGTCTACCGGAGGTAAAGGGTAAGATCCGGTTCGATCACGTTTCGTTCCACAAGGCGGACGGGCACGAGATCCTGCACGACATCTCGTTTACGGTGGAGGCGGGCAGGACGCTCGGCATCGTGGGCGCCACGGGAGCGGGCAAGACGTCCATCGTGCAGCTCTTGCAGCGTATGTATGACGCCACGGGCGGCAGCATCTATCTGGACGACGTGAATATCCGGGATCTGCCGCTGGAGCAGCTCCGCGGGAGCATCGGCTATGTGATGCAGGATGTGTTCCTGTTTTCGGATACGATCAACGAGAATATCAAGCTGGGCAAAAAAGAGTTCATAAACGACATGACGGTGCGGCAGGCTTCCATGCAGGCGCAGGCCAGCGATTTCATCGAGCGCATGGAGGACGACTATGAGACGGTCATCGGCGAGAGGGGCGTAGGGCTCTCCGGCGGGCAGAAGCAGCGCATCAGCATCGCCCGTGCGCTGGCCAAGCGGGACCCGGTGCTGGTGCTGGACGACTCCACTTCGGCGCTGGACATGGAGACGGAGCACATGATCCAGCAGACGTTAAAAGAGCTGAAAGGCACGACGAAGATTATCATAGCCCACCGGATCAGCGCCGTGCGGCACGCGGACGAGATTATCGTGCTGGAGGACGGCATGATCGCGGAGCGGGGAACCCATGAGGAACTGCTGGCCGGACATGGGCTTTATTACGAGACTTACCTGTCCCAGTACGGTGGGACGGCGGCTGCCTCCGGCGGGAAAGGCGGTGATGGGAGTGGCGTTTAATTCCTACAGGGATGACGAGCAGAGCACAGAGCGCAGCAAGCTGCAGACGCTGGCCAGACTGTTCGGTTATCTGTTACAATATAAGTGGCGTATTCTGCTGGTGCTGGCCATCATGGGCTACGGCGTGGCGGTCAATCTGATCAACCCGTTAATCATGGAGTCCGCCATCGACGATTATATCGCGGTCAGAGATTTTGCGGGCCTATACCGGCTGCTGGTGATCGCGCTGGCGGTCAACCTGTTTCTGGTGGTCACGGTGAAGGCGCGTATGTATATCATGGCGAAGATATGCAACGAGATCCTGCTGACGATCCGGCAGCAGTTGTATACCCATATCCAAAAGCTGGATTTTCAGTTTTTTGACAGCAGGCCGACGGGCAAGATCCTGTCCCGCATCATCGGGGATATCAATTCGCTGAAAGATGTGTTGTCCAACTGCGTGACGACGCTGATTCCCGACGGGCTGACGGTGATAGCGGTGGCGGCGATTATGATCTGCAAAAATCCCCGGCTGGCGTTTGCGTCGCTTCTGACGATCCCATTTATGGCTTTCGGTATGCTGTATATCCAGACCAAGGCGCATCCCAGATGGCTGCTTTTCCGCAAGAAGTCGGCGAACTTAAACGCCTTTGTCCACGAGGATATGGCGGGAATGCGGATTATCCAGAGCTTCCACGCCCAGAAGGAGACGGAGGATACGTTCGAGGAGCTGCTGATGGAGCACAGGCGGTCGTTTATCGACGCGGTGCGCATGAGCGACGCCTTCGGCTCGGTGATCGATTTTTCATGGGGAATCGGCTGCATCCTGTTGTATTATTCGGGCATCGTCATCATCGGAACGGATCAGGTATCGCTGGGAACGTTTATCGCCTTCGGCACGTACCTGACGATGTTCTGGCAGCCGATACGCAACCTCAGCAATTTTTACAACCAGCTCGTGACCAATATCGCGGGGGCGGAGCGCATCTTTGAGATACTGGACACGCCGCCGGCCATCGCGGACGAGGACGGCGCGGCGCAGATGCCGCCCGTGGAGGGCGAAGTGCGCTTTTCCCATGTGAGCTTCTCCTATGACGGCAGGGCCAAGGTGCTGGACGACGTGAGCTTCTGCATCCGGCCCGGAGAGACCGTCGCGCTGGTGGGCGCCACCGGCGCGGGCAAGTCTACGATCGTGAACCTGATCAGCCGCTTCTATGACGTGCAGCAGGGCACGGTCAGCATCGACGGACACGACATCCGGAAAGTTTCCATCGAGAGCCTGCGGCGGCAGATGGGCATTATGACGCAGGACAATTTCCTCTTTTCCGGAACAATAAAAGATAACATACGTTATGGAAAACTGGACGCCACGGACGAGGAGATCATCGCGGCGGCCAAGGCGGTCAACGCCCATGATTTTATTATGAAACTGGAAAAAGGGTATGACACCGAGCTGCTGGAGCGTGGCGGCGGCCTGTCCATCGGCCAGAGGCAGCTTCTGGCTTTTGCCAGAACGATGGTCTCCGATCCCAGAATCCTGATTCTGGACGAGGCCACCTCCAGCATCGATACAAAAACGGAGCTGCTGGTGCAGCAGGGCATCGAGCATCTGCTGGCGGGCCGGACATCCTTTGTCATCGCCCACAGACTGTCCACGATTCAGAAGGCCGACCGCATCTTTGTGGTGGAGGGCGGCGGCATCGCGGAGGAGGGCAACGCCCGCGAGCTGATGGAGAAGAAAGGCATTTACTACCAGTTGTATATGGCGCAGTTCGCACTGTAGGGCGCGTCCGCAATTTCCTGCCGGAAACATACCGTCTAGGATTGACGGAAGACGCCGTAAAAGGTTACAATAGGAACAGAGCCATGCGATCGGAGGAAAGACAGATATGATGGTTGAGGAAGTCAGGGCGCATCTGACAGACTGCATTATTCCTTTCTGGAAAAAGATGCGCGATCCTGTAAACGGCGGCTATTACGGCTATATGGACCACGACCTGAACGTGGACAGGCAGGCGGTGAAAGGCTGCATCTTAAATAGCCGCATCACGTGGTTTTTTGCCAACGCTTCTATGGCGCTGCAGGATGCGTCGCTTTTGGACGAGGCGCGGCACGGCTATGAATTTATGAAACGGTACTGTCTGGACGACGTCTGCGGCGGCGTGTACTGGTCGGTGGCGTGCGACGGCGCGCCGGAAGATACGACGAAGCATACGTATAATCAGGCGTTTGCCATCTATGCGTTGTCCTCCTACTATGATGCGTCGCGGGACGAGGAGGCGCTTCGGACGGCGTTTGCCCTTTTTCATTTGATCGAGGAGCGCTGCACGGACGAGATCGGCTACCGGGAGGCGTTCGACCGGGAATTTCACGAGATCGAGAACGACAAGCTCTCCGAGAACGGCGTCATCGCCCACAAGACGATGAACACGCTGCTCCATGTGTTCGAGGCGTACACGGAACTGTACCGCGTCAGCGGCGATGCGGATGTAAAGAAGCGGCTGGAATGGATACTGGACACGATTGCGGACAAGGTTTACAACCCCGGCCTGCACAGGCAGGAAGTGTTCTTCGACCGCGAGATGCACTCTATTCTGGATCTCCATTCCTACGGTCACGATATCGAGACGGCGTGGCTGCTGCGCCGCGGCACCGATATTCTGGGAGAGAAGCGGTATGAGGAAAAGATGCTGCCGATCATTCTTGACCTGACCGGTCAAGTGTATAAGACGGCGTTTGACGGCCATTCCCTCGCCAACGAGTGCGAGAAGGGCGTGAAAGATGAAAAACGGATCTGGTGGGTGCAGGCGGAGACGGTGGTCGGTTTCCTGAACGGCTATATGCTGGCGCCGGAACACACGGAATATCGGGATGCGGCGAGAGCCGAATGGGAGTTTATCAAGGCGCACGTGATCGACGGGCGGCAGGGCTCCGAGTGGTTCTGGCTGGTTGACCGAGACGGTCATCCCGCGCCGGAGAAGCCCATCGTAGAGCCGTGGAAGTGCCCTTATCACAACGGCAGAATGTGTCTGGAAGTGATAAAGAGAGCCCGGTTCTGCTGACGGCATATGCGCCGCCGCGGTATCCGGCATCAGAAGAACCGCAGAAGGATGTGAGCATGAGTATTTTGAAATTAAAGCCCTCCTGTAAAGAGTATATCTGGGGCGGACGCAGGCTGATCGAAGAATATGCCAAGGACTACGACGGGGAGAGTCTGGCGGAGACATGGGAACTGTCCTGCCATCCCGACGGGCCCAGCGTGATCGTAAACGGCAGCCACGCCGGAGAGACGCTCCGGGAATATATCGAAAAAGAGGGAAAGCACGTGTTGGGCGCCAACTGCGCCAGATTTGAGGATTTTCCGATCTTAGTGAAGCTCATCGACGCCAGAGAGAGCTCCTCGATCCAGGTGCACCCGGACGACGCTTATGCGCTGAAAAATGAAGGACAGTCCGGCAAGACCGAGATGTGGTACGTGGTGGACGCCGGAGAGGGAGCTTCCCTGTATTACGGCTTTAAGGAAAACATCAGCCGCGACGAGTTCCGGCAGCGCATTGAAAACGACACGCTGACGGAGGTGCTGAACCGCGTCTATGTGAAAAAGGGCGATATCCTCTTTATCGAGGCCGGCACCATCCACGCCATCGGCAGGGATATGCTGCTCGCCGAGATCCAGCAGAATTCCAACGTGACCTACCGCGTCTACGATTACGGAAGGACGGATAAACACGGCAACCGGCGCAGGCTCCATATCGACAAGGCGCTGGACGTGACGAACCGCGTGCCCGCCGCGGCGGAGCCGGACTGCCGCCCCCATCTGGCGGACTGCGAGTATTTTACCGTGGACAAGCTGGAGCTGGACGGCGTTCGGGAGAGCAGTCTGGAGGTGACGGTCTCCGGCAGCACCTTTGCCGGGATTCTCATTCTGGACGGCAGGGGCGAGATCTTGGACCGGACGGAGCGCCTTCCTTTCGCCAAGGGCGACTGCTTCTTCCTGCCGGCGGGCGACGGTGTCTGCCGCATCGAGGGCGTCTGCGAGGCGCTGCTGGTGACGGTCAGGGGATAGATGGGTGCTGCTTGGAGGCGGCGGGATGGGAATTAAGATGGGAATACGTTATCATTTTCCCTGTTCTTTTTCATGCTGCAGGATCGCTTGACGGATCAGGTATAATACCTCTCCGTTGATCGATCTGCCGTCATATTCGGCAAGATTCTTCAATTTCTCATGCGTTTCAGAGTCGATCCGTAATCCTAAATGCTTGTCTTTATTCATTGCTTTTCCATTGATCGAAAAGTTATATTTTCAATCTTTACTCCTTAAAAACTTGATTTAAGTATATTTTAAGTACATTTTGTGATATTATGTTCTGTATGGACTTATTTTAAGTACATAATATTTCGAGGCGGGAGGTTTGCGGATTTGTTCTTTTGTCTGCTGCTTATAATAAAAGAACGTTGTTTATAAGGAGGCAGACGGATATGGAACGATACGGATACATCAGGGTTTCGTCCAAAGACCAGAATCCGGACAGGCAGTTGCTGGCGATGCGGGAACAGAAAATCAAAAAGAGCAATATCTATCTGGACCGGATATCGGGCAAGGATTTTGCAGATTTATGGACGGAGCAGACACAGATCAGAACGATGAAGCACAAAGTTCAGACACCGTCTGAACTTTTCTGGGCGTTCGGAGAAAAAGGATAAAAGAAGTCCTTAGAATCTTAAATTAAATTAACCATGCCTATCGAATGCAAACTGCTGCTTGTACTGCGGCGCAATCAATGTTACAATAAAAGTGGAACCTGTCGGAATACTGCGGAATGGAGACCTATTATGGATACAAAAGACATCAGGAACACAACAGACCGGACAGAGGCGGCGAAAGCGGAGCAGCCGGCGCATGAGGCAGCGCCGGAAGTCGTGCTGCAGTACCGCGGTTACGAAGTGAACATGGAGACGATGACCGAGAGAGTCAAAGCCCATTACTATGCCAAAGGCTATAAGAAAGGTACGATCCGCGATCTTCAGATCTATGTCAAGCCGGAAGATTTCACGGCGTACTATGTTATCAATGACGGGGTTGTCGGCAAGGTGAATCTGTTTTATGACTGATTCACAGCTTCCCGATATATTTCTTGTCTACGATCACCATGACGGAATCCCCCTGCTCGAAAGGGCGGTCGGGATTCACGTCTGAAGTCAGTTCTCCGCCGCTGCGGATCGCTACCACATTGATCTTGTGGCGCTGCCTGAGCGCCAGTTCTTTTAAGTTTTTTCCCACCCACTCGTCTCTTACCTCCAGCTCGATCATCCGCAGATTTTTGGAAAGCTCGAAGAAGTCCAGAAAATTGCCGGCAGTGATGCTCCGCGCGGCGCGGATGCCGCCGTCATATTCGGGAATAACGATCTTGTCGGCGCCGATTTTCTCAAAGATCGCGGACTGCACATCGTTCTGCGATTTGGCCAGAATAAACGGCACGCCGGCTTCTTTGGCGGCCAGAATCACCATCACGCTGGCGTCCAGGCAGCCCGTCATGGCGACGACCACGCCGTCCATGTTGGACAGGCCGATGGACTGATAGGCCCGCGGCTCCGTGGCGTCCATCTGCATGGCGTAGGTGACCAGTCCGGTCATTTCTGACACGCGCTCCTCGTCCTTATCTAACACCATGACCTCGGCACCTGAGGCGGCCAGCTCCAGCGCGACGCTGCTGCCGAATTTGCCCAGACCGAATACGGCGTAAGATTTGTTGGTATTTTTTTTCATCATGATAATCCTCATTCCGGAGCGTTTACGCGACGGGGCGACGCGAATCTCAAATTCGCGTCTGCCATCAGAGCAATTTGTGACGCTCCGGCACAAATTGCCGTGTGAAAAATGAGCTATCGAGCTCATTTTTCACACTATTTTCCTAACCGACGATTATTTTTTCTTCCGGCAGGCGCACCGGAAGCTGTCTGTCACGCCTCGTAAAAGCAATCACCATCGAGATGGGGCCGATCCTGCCGAGGAACATACAGATACACAGGATGATCTTGCCGGCGGTGCCAACGGTTCCCGTATAATTTCGGGAAAGCCCCACGGTGCCCAGCGCGCTGTATACCTCGTATAGGATGTCCAGCGGATCGCCCGCCTCCGCCGCAAGCATGGCGATGACGGCGGTCAGACTGACCGCGAAGCTGATCAGGACGATGGACAACGCTTTGATCACCGTCTTTTCGGAAATCCTCCGGTGGAAACAGGTGACTTCCTCCTTGCCGCTCACGGCAGTGCCGGCGGCCAATAACAGTGTCGCGACGGTGGCGGTCTTGACGCCGCCGGCGGTACCTACGGAGGAGCCGCCTATAAACATCAGCAGCAGCGACACAACGACGGACGGGGCGGTGAGCCCTTTCTGGGGAACCGTTGCAAATCCCGCGGTTCTGTTCGTCACCGATTCAAAGAGCGCGGCCAGAACTTTGTCAGGGAAAGAAAACGTTCCGATGGTCAGCGGGTTGTGGTATTCAAAAATAAGGTACAGAAGCGTTCCGCCGACGATCAGGACGCAAGTGGTGGACAGTGACAACTTACTGTGCAGGGATAGGCTGCGGAAAAAATGTCTGTCATGGGAGCGGCGCGCCGTCCTCCGGCGGAAGACGGAAATCACGTCCCACCACACGACGAAGCCGATGCCGCCCATAAAAATCAACAGCATGGTAATCAGGTTGATCCAGACGTTGTGTACGAAAGGTTCAAATCCGTTTGGACCGATCAGGTCAATGCCGGCGTTGCAGAACGCGGACACCGCATGGAACACGGAGTACCAGAGCCCTTTGGCCCATCCGAACATCGGCACGAACGAAAAGGAGAAGCAGACCGCGCCCAGCCCTTCCGCCAGCAGCGTTCCCCGGAACACTTTTTTGACGAAGCGCACCAGCCCGTCCAGTGTATCCAGATTGAAATAATTGTCCAGAAGAAGGCGGTTCCGCAGCGAGATCCGCCGCCCCAGCAGGATCAGTACCGTAATAGTCAATGTGATGACGCTCAGGCCGCCGGTCTGAATCAGCAGCAGGATCACTACGTGGCCGAACAGTGACCAGTGGGAGGCGGTGGGAACAGTGACCAGTCCGGTCACACATACGCTCGTGACGGCGGTAAACAGTGCGTCGAGCAGGGAAGTCGTCTGTCCCGCAGCCGTGGCGCAGGGCAGGGACAGGAGCGCGGTGCCGATCCCGACCGCCAGCAGAAAGCTCAGAATAATCAGTTGTGTTGTGCTGAAGCGTTTGCGTCCTTTTCTCATCATGCACCGTGTTTCTTCCTTTTCTACATAACAAAGTATAGCACTTTTTCATTTTTTTTCAATTTCTATCTTGGTTTTCATTCCCTGATGTTAATTCAGCCTCTATTCGGTTTCTTCGTTTCTCTGATGTTTTGTCTGTATATTATTTTGTTCTTTCATCTTGCCTCTTATTTTATTTTTTAATTTCTATATTTTTTTCACATTATGTATTGACATATGATATTATATGCCATATAGTATTGATAGAAACAATATTATACGACATATAATATTGCATCAAAATATAATATCCGAGAACGGATTTTTCAGAGATTTCCGCGGCAGAATCCGCGGTATCGGCATCAGGAAACATGATATTTGGTGAGCGGTATGAAGTACATAAAAAGCAGGAAAGGAGTTTATCGCATGGTTTTCAATACGGGTGCGGCGCTGCTGGACGCGATCGTGCTGGCGGTGGTATCGGGCGAGACGGAAGGAACGTACGGCTATAAGATCACGCAGGAAGTGCGTCAGGTCATCGAGATTTCCGAGTCCACCCTGTATCCGGTGCTCAGGCGGCTGCAGAAAGACGAATGTCTGGAAGTCTACGACATGGAATGCGCGGGCAGGAACAGGCGCTACTACAAGGTCACGGAAAAGGGAAGGGCGCAGCTTGGGCTGTATATCAGCGAGTGGTATCGGTATTCTGCCAAACTGAACAATATTTTTGAGGGAGGACTAAAGCATGAACAGAGCTGAATATATGGCGCAGCTCGCCCGGCTGCTCGGCGACGTGCCGAAGGCGGAGCGGGAGGAGGCGCTGCAGTATTACAACGACTATTTTGATGATGCGGGCGTCGAGGAGGAAAGCGGCGTCATAGCGTCGCTGGGTTCTCCGGAGGAACTGGCGCGGACGATCAAGGCCGGCCTGAACGACGGCGGCAGTGCAGGCGAGTTTACGGAGGCGGGATTCAGCGGCTATGGGCAGACTCACAAGGACGAGGTGATGCAGGTGCCGCCGGGCGCGGGGTATCAGAACGCTTTTACAGGCTGTCAAGGCGCGGGCACAGACTATCAGAACGCCTTCACAGGCAGCCAAGGCGCGGGGTATCAGAATGCTTACACAGGCAGCCAAGGCACAGGTACAGAATATCAGAGCGCTTACACAGGCAGTCAAGGCACAGGCGCAGGATACCAAAACGGCAATTCGGGTTATCAGAGCGCGGGCGCGGGCAGCGCGGCGCAGGAGGGCTCCGGCAGGCGCGGCGGCAAGTCCGCGGGCACGATTATTCTGATCGCGGCGCTGCTGGTGGTGACCAGCCCGGTGTGGATCGGTCTGGCTGGCGCGGTGCTCAGCATCCTGCTGGCGGCAGTGGTGTCGGTGCTGGCGGTTATCTTCGCATTTCTGGCGGTGGGTGTGGCGTTTGTCGTCGCGGCCGTGGCGTGCTTTGTGACGGGAGTCGCGCTGGCCATCTGGCTGCCGCTGGCGGGGATCAGCGTCATCGGCGTCTCCTTCCTGATGGCGGCGGCAGGCATCCTGTTGATCTGGCTCACCGTTCTGGCCACCGGATGGGCCGTTCCGCTGATCGGTAAAGGGATCGCGGCGCTTTGCCGCAGACTGTTTGGCAGAGGAGGTGCACGGGCATGAAAAAGGGCATGAAAAAGTTTACGAAGATATGTCTGATTACGGCTGCGGCGCTGGGCGGACTGGGTGCGCTGATCTGTTGCATCTGTATGGTCATGGGAGGTTTCCGTCTGTTGTCCGAAACGGATGTGAAGGCGCTGACCGGCATCCCGTTTTATTACAGAAGGGGCGGGGCGTTGGGTTTCTATTCGGGAAAAGGCGTCTTTACGACGGTTCCGGACGACTGGGATGAATGGGCGGTCTGGAATTGGGGCGATGACTGGGACGTTGATTGGGATATTGATGCAGGCGAGTGGGACGATGATGCAGACGATCCGGATGATGTCTGGGATGATGATGCAGACGATTGGGACGACGATGATGACGACTGGGATGACGATGACGTTCGGAGCGCTGACCGCAGACGGAACGATGATAAGCAGAGCGGCTCGACAAGCCCGGCGCCGGGAATGTCGCGGATTGCGGACGCGGCTTCCGTCACCCGCCTGACGCTGGATGCGGACGCCTGCGAGCTGGATATCGCGGCATCACCGGATAACGCTGTCTATCTCGCCGTGGAGAGCGACGGTGCGTCGGATCAGGTCAGATATAAGGCGGAGGGAAATATGCTGCAGATCGCGGCCAGATTTATGGACGGCAAATCCCTGTACGACGCCGCTAGCTATGACGCGGAGGCAGCCGCCCAAAATAAAGTTACGTTGTATCTGCCGGAGGAGATGGCGCTGGACAATCTGGCGGTCAGCATGGATATGGGAATTTTCAACGACGAGGTCGCGCTGTCCGTGCGCACGGCGAATATGTCCTTTGGCGCGGGAGATTACTCTGTCGGACGCATCGCGGGCGGCGAGCTGGATCTTGCGCTGGGCGCAGGCGCTCTCGTTATGGACGGCCTGACGGTGAACCAGATGGAAATCACGGTGGGCGCGGGCCAACTGACGCTGGCGGACGCCCGGATTGCGGGAGAGGCGGAACTCAGCGTCGGAATGGGCGAGATCCATATGGATAGCGGCTCCGTCGGCGGCGATATGGAGATCGATTGCGGGATGGGCGAGATCGAGCTGCATCTGCAGGAGCGGGAAGAAACCCACAATTACGAGATCGAGTGCGATATGGGAGAGGTGCGCATCGGCGGCACTTCCTATTCCGGGCTTTCCGTGGAAAAAGAGATCCGCAACGGCAGCGGCAGCACTTGTGAGATTAGCTGCGGCGTCGGCTCAGTCCGCCTCGTCTTTGCGGAGCAGCCGTAGGGCGGGCGCAGCGCGGATTCCGGCCAGCGTTTTGCCGTCCGGATTCCAGCCGCAGGGATTTGCCAGAACTTGACATTGTGCAAACGGAAGAATTGTTATAGGATAAAAGCAGTACATTTGAAATAAGACAAAAAATAGGAGGACACAAGAATGAACGACGGATACAAGAAACTGACACGTTCCAAAATGAACCGGATGATCTGCGGCGTGTGCGGCGGCATCGCGGAATACTTAGGGATCGATCCCACGCTTGTCAGGCTGCTATGGGCGCTGACGACGCTGGTAAGCTGCGGCGTGGCCGTGATCGGCTATCTCGTGGCGGCGCTGGTCATACCCGAGGAAGGATAGAGCCGTCCGATGAAAAAGATACTGGTGATCGACGATGATGCGTATATTTCCGATCTGCTGGAGCGGATGGGCGGAACGCTCACCGCCTCCTATTCAGACGGCAGACTGCTGCTTTGCGTTGTCTTTCCCGATGACGAAGAACAGGCCCGCTCTCTTTAGGGCAGGGCGCAGCGCCATATACACCGCCACCGCTACCACCGTGGATACGACGGAGTTGATGGAGGTGGAAGTGACGTTCCACGCAAGCGTCAGTTCCGCCGCGGGTTTCCCCAGAACGAGCATTTTATAGTAGTAGCCCACCAGCGGATCAAAGATCACGTTAAAAATCAGACCGCCCAGCGTCGCCGCCACCGTCCAGCCAAAGATCTTCTTCGTGTCGGTCTGGGTGGTGATGTGCCCCAGCCTGTGGGCGATGAAGCCCGTGATCAGGCCGATGCAGAATTTCAGCAGAAACGTCTTGGGCGTCAGCAGAATATAGTACGGATCAAACATATCCCCGATCGTCATGCCGATGGCGCCGCCCAGCCCGCCGTAGACGCCGCCCAGCAGGAGCGCGCCCAGCACGCATACCGCGTTGCCCAGATGGATGGAAGTCACATCGCCGCCGGGCAGCGTCAGCTTGATCTGCAGGAACGTGAACACGACGTAGGACAATGCCGCGAATACGCCCGTCAACACCATTTTTAATAATTTTTCGTTTTTCATGTCAATTTCCGTGGAAAAATCAGCACATCAGTGTGATTTTTCACACAATCCTCCCTTTATACTTTTTCCGTAGACAGTACGATAACACAAATGTGGCATGGCAGAAAGCGCCAGCTTGGGAATTTTATACAATGCCAGATGCCGTCCGGACGACGCAGCGGTTATCTAACCGGTTGTATAATTTATACAACTGCGGCATATGAAATTTGTGATTTCTGACGATACTTTGCGGATTGTGAACATGATTGCAACCGGGGGGGGGAGTATGGTACAATAATACAATAGAAGTAAAAGATATAAGGGTTTTCACTATGTGAGGGAATCTGAAATGCTGCTATACATAGGATATGGGCTGGCCGCCCTGTGCGCGCTCTTTTATAGCGTGCTGGCATACCGCAGGCGGGGCCGTCTGAGCATATTCGCCGGGAATATGTTCGTATCCGCTGCCGCGGTCAATATCACCTATCTTTTGAGAATACACGCCGACACCTACACTGCCGCCTCCGTGACGGGCAGTTTCTATTTCGTGTGTCTGGATCTGCTGGTGCTGGCGATTTTCCAGTATTCGGTAGAGTTCTGCGTGACCAGACACTCCCTGTCCAAAGAGAAACGCTATATCTATCTGATTTCGAGTGTTGTGACGGCGGCGGACTGCATTCTGCTGCTTTCCAACATCCTGCTTGGTTTTGTCATGGACTACCGCTACGAAGTCTATAGCATTTACGTAATCAAATATATGTACGTGCCGGGGCGGATTTTTTATGCGCATCTGGTGCTGGTCTATCTGCTGGCCGTCGGCTCGGCCGCCGCTTTTCTGGCCAAATCCGTCAGGGTGCCCGCGATGTACCGTGGCAGATATAGCAACAGTCTGGCGGTGCTGCTGGTGCTGCTGCTTTTTACGGTCGGCTATATGACGGGCAGGATCAGGATCGGCGCGGATCTCTCCGTGATAGCCTGCGGCCTGTTGTGCCCCGCCGTCTACCGGAATACGTTTGACTATACTTCCAAAGGAATGCTGAATACCACGCGGAAAATGATACTGGAATACATGGGTACGCCGATGATCCTGTTTGACTATGACGGGTATGTGGCGGACACCAACAGGGATATCCGCAATCTCTTTCCGGCGCTGAACAATCCGGATCAGAAGCTGACGATGATGGACTTCATGCAGATCGCCGCATTCAAGGAGCTGCAGGACACCGTCACGGATCAGGTGTTTGAGTGGCAGAATCCCGGCGATATCGGGGATAAGGTCTATCAGTGCGACTTCCGGTGCCTGAAAGACGAGAAAGGCAGGGGAATCGGGCATCTGCTGATTATGCGGAGCGCCGTTATCGAGCGGGATTCGCTGACACGGCTTTTTACCAAACAGAGCTTCTATGAAAATGTGGTGAAGCTGATGAAGCAGCAGGCTTATCCCATCACGGTAGTGGTGTGCAACACCAACGGCATCGGACTGATCAACGACGTCTACGGCTGGGCCAAAGGAAACGAGACGCTTCGGAATACGGCCAAACTCCTGCAGGACAAGCTGCCCAAAACCGCGGTGATCGGCAGGCTGGAGGGCGGGGATATGGCCGCGGCGCTGCCGCAGGCGGAGCAGGAGTATGCGGTGCGGCTTTTTCAGAATATCAAGGATCAGTATAGCGCCGGCGACGACCTCGGCATCGACGCCGATCTGGAATATGGGATTTCGGTGATCCGCGGCGACGGCACGACGGTGGAAGACGCGGTGAAAGAAGCCATTGAGAGTATGCGCACCAAAAAGATGATGAACGAGTCATCCCAAAAGAGCTCCCTGCTGGATTCGCTGACGCAGACATTGACGGAGAGCGACTACGAGACAGAGGAGCACGTGGAGCGCACCAAGGATATGGCGGTCAGGCTGGGCAAGGCGCTGCACCTGTCGGACGCGGAGCTGGGCAAGCTGGCGTTATTGGCCGTGCTGCATGATATCGGCAAGATCGCGATTCCCCATTCGATCCTCTTAAAGCCGGGCAAGCTGACGGACGAGGAGTGGGAGATCATGAAAAGCCATACGGAAAAGGGCTACCGGATTGCCAGCGCCTCCAAGGAGCTGCAGCCCATCGCGGATTACATCCTGCACCACCATGAGCGGTGGGACGGCACGGGCTACCCCGACGGACTGGCGGGACAGGAGATACCGCTATTGTCGCGTATTATTACGGTGGTGGATTCCCACGACGTCATGGTGCATGACCGGCCTTACCACAAGGCGATGTGCTACGAGGATGCGGTGGAGGAGCTGAAGCGCTGCGCGGGCACGCAGTTTGATCCGGATATTGTCGAGGTCTTTCTCCGGGTGCTGGAAAAGGACAGGCATTCCGGCACTTGACAAACCGGGCCGGAGTTACTATAGTAAAATAAGACTGCAGCGGAGGCGTAACAAAAAAGACAATTCCGCCATAGCAGAGCGGCGGAGACCGACTGCAGAACGAGCGATAAAAGCAACCGCAGAAACAAAAAGGTAATGACAGAGAGGAGTACATGACACCGCCGCCAGAGAGAACGGCAGCAGGCTGGAATGCCGTTTCGGAGAGGGATCATGGAAGGTAGCTCTGGAACCGGAGCGCCGAATGCGCCCGGACAGACCGCGCAGGATGTCCGCAGGCAGTAAGCGTTCACGGCTTATCCCCGTTACAGGATCAGATCGGAAACCCGCATCACAGAGTGATAAACAAAGGTGGTACCGCGCGTAACGCGCCCTTTGCCGTATGGCAGAGGGTGTTTTTTATTTTTAAGGAAGCCGGCACAGTAACGGATTTTCGGATGAATTTTAGGCAAACGGCACAGTAATGGATTCCCGGAATGCGGGGATTCCTTGGATGAATCATTTTAAACAACAAGTGAAACGGAGGAGCGGCATGAGCAGAGAATTGGCGAAAACCTATGATCCCAAGGGCATCGAAGAACGGCTTTATCAGAAATGGCTGGACAACAAATATTTCCACGCCGAAGTGGACAGGACGAAGAAACCTTTTACGATCGTGATCCCGCCCCCAAATATCACGGGGCAGCTTCATATGGGCCACGCGCTGGACAATACGATGCAGGACATCCTGATCCGTTACAAGAGGATGCAGGGCTATAACGCCCTCTGGCAGCCGGGCACGGATCATGCCTCCATCGCCACGGAAGTGCGCATCATCGAGAAGCTGAAAGAGGAAGGCATCTCCAAGGAAGATCTGGGGCGCGAAGGCTTCCTGAAACGCGCATGGGAATGGAAGGAAGAATACGGCGGGCGCATTATCGGCCAGTTAAAGAAGCTGGGATCTTCCTGCGACTGGGACAGGGAGCGCTTCACGATGGACGAGGGCTGCAACAAGGCGGTCACGGAAGTGTTCTGCAAGATGCACGAGAAAGGCTGGATCTACAAGGGCAGCAGGATCATCAACTGGTGTCCGGTGTGCAATACGTCCATCTCCGACGCGGAAGTGGAGTACGAGGAGCAGGCGGGGCATTTCTGGCATATCAAATATCCGCTGGTCGATGAAAACGGACAGCCCAGCCGGACGGAGTTCCTGGAGTTCGCGACAACCCGCCCGGAGACGATGCTGGGCGATACGGCGGTGGCGGTGAACCCGAACGACGAGCGGTATGCGCACTTAAAGGGCAGACAGGTATGGCTGCCGATCGTCAACAAGGCGATTCCCATCGTGGAGGACGAGTACGTGGACATGGAGTTCGGCACGGGCGTCGTCAAGATCACGCCGGCACATGATCCGAACGATTTCGAGGTCGGCAGGCGGCACAATCTGCCGGAAGTCAATATTATGAACGACGACGCCACGATCAACGCCAACGGCGGCAAGTACGAAGGGCTGGACCGCTACGAGGCGCGGAAACGGATTGTGGAGGAGCTGGATCGGGAGGGGCTGCTCGTCCGCGTGGAGAATTATTCCCACAATGTAGGAACCCACGACCGCTGCGGTACGACCATCGAGCCGCTGATCAAAAAGCAGTGGTTCGTGAAGATGGACGAGCTGATCAAGCCCGCGGCGGAGGCGGTCAGAAACGGCGAGATCCGCCTGATTCCGGAGCGGATGAACAAGATTTATTTCAACTGGACGGACAATATCCGCGACTGGTGCATCAGCCGCCAGTTGTGGTGGGGGCACCGGATTCCGGCTTACTACTGCGACGAGTGCGGCGAGACCGTGGTGGCCAAGGAGATGCCGAAGGTATGTCCGAAATGCGGCGGAACGCACTTTACGCAAGATCCGGACACGCTGGACACGTGGTTTTCCTCCGCGTTGTGGCCCTTTTCCACGCTGGGCTGGCCGGAGAAGACTGAGGAGCTGGACTATTTCTATCCCACGGACGTGCTGGTGACGGGGTATGACATTATCTTTTTCTGGGTGATCCGCATGATTTTCTCCGGCTATGAGCAGATGGGGGAAAAGCCGTTCCATACGGTGCTTTTCCACGGACTGGTGCGGGATTCCCAAGGCCGCAAGATGAGCAAATCCCTGGGGAACGGCATCGACCCGCTGGAGATCATCGACAAGTACGGCGCGGACGCGCTGCGGCTGACGCTGATCACCGGCAACGCGCCGGGCAACGATATGCGCTTCTACTACGAGAGGGTGGAGGCGAGCCGCAACTTTGCCAACAAAGTGTGGAACGCGGCGCGGTTTATCATGATGAACATGGAGCAGGCCGAGGACAGGACGGGCGTCCGCGGCTGGGAGGCTTCCTATGGCGAGATAAAGGACAGGCTGGAACCCGCGGACAAGTGGATTCTGTCCCGGTTAAACACGCTGGTGCGCGACGTGACGGACAACATCGACCATTACGAACTGGGAATCGCGGTGCAGAAGGTGTATGACTTTATCTGGGATGAATTTTGCGACTGGTACATCGAGATGGTGAAGCCCCGTCTGTACCGGAAGGACGGCGATACCCATGACAGCAGCGACGCGGCGCTCTGGACGCTGAAGAATGTGCTGATCGACGCGATGAAGCTGCTGCATCCGTATATGCCTTTTATCACGGAGGAAATCTTCTGCACGATCCAGAGCGAGGAGGAGTCCATTATGATCTCCCGCTGGCCGTCCTATCAGGCGGACAGGGAGTACCCGGAGGAGGAGCGCGCCATCGGCCTGATGAAAGAGGCGGTTCGCGGCATCCGCAATATCCGCACCCAGATGAATGTGGCGCCCTCGCGGAAAGCGGCGGTGTTTGTCGTGAGCGACAGTCAGGAGGTGCGGCGGATCTTTGAGGAGGGCAGACTGTTCTTTGCGTCGCTGGCGGCGGCCAGCGGGGTGACGGTGCAGGCGGACAAGAGCGGCATCGCGGAGGACGCGGTTTCCGTTGTGATTCCGGGCGCGACGGTTTACATTCCGTTTGCGGAGCTGGTGGATATCTCCGCGGAGATCGAGCGGCTGCGCAAGGAGGAGAAGCGCTTGGAGGGCGAGCTCGCCCGTGTCAACGGTATGCTGAGCAACGAGCGTTTCCTGTCCAAAGCGCCGGAGGCAAAGATCGCCGAGGAACGCGCCAAACTGGAGAAATATACGCAGATGGCGGCGCAGGTCAGGGAGCGTCTGGCGCAGCTTGCCGGATAAAATCCGCGGGAAAGCCCCGATTTATATTTAGGACTGGAAAAGTGCGCTGATTTAGTGTAAAGTAAAAGCAGGAGAATATCATCCCATATCGTGTGCGGCCGCATACACGGTTTCGGCAGGGAGGTGGTCATGTGGCAGAGGTAAAGTTCTCGGCGGAGCAGATGGATAAACTGAAAAACGCGATGTCCAGAGTGTCCCGTCAGACCGGGAGCGGCACAAAGACGGCAGCCGTCACTCTGTCGGAGGCGCTGGCGTCCGGGCAGGTCGGCACGGAGAAAGAGAACGCCGCAAAGCCGCAGGACGTGGACCCCGCCGCAGCCCATCTGGGAAAAGGGACTTATCTGCGGGTGGACAACGACGAGATGGCCGCATGGCTCTATCTGACGCCCCCGGAACCGGGACAGTATTATACCAAGGGCGATCTGGTCACGTTCCTGCAGCACAAGGGCGTGATCAAGGGTTTCCACAGTTCGAACCTGTCCGCGATGATTAAGAAAAAAGTGTATAACCGCGAGATTCTCGTGGCGCAGGGCGCACAGTGCATCGACGGCAAGGACGGCTATTTTGAGTACCTGTTCACCCCGGAGGAATACGGCGTGCCCAAGATCCGCGAGGACGGCTCCGTGGACTACACGAATATGAGCGCCCTGCAGAACGTGCACAAAGGCGACAAGGTGGCGGTGTACCACTACGCGGTGCAGGGGATGGACGGCTATACGGTGTACGGCGCGGAGATCAAGTCCAAGCCGGCCAAAGACCTGCCGCCGATCCGCGGCAAGGGCATCAACCGGGAGAATAACGAGTATTTTGCGATGTCGGACGGCAAGATCGAAGCCAAGGCCGGCAAAATAGATATCCAGAACGTCCATGAAATCATGGGCGACGTGACGATGATCATCGGCAAGGTGGAATTTTTCGGCGACGTGATCATCAACGGCAACGTGGAGAGCGGCGTGACGATCCGCGCCGGACGCAATATCGAGATCCACGGCACCACCGGCTGCGCTACGCTTTTTGCGGGCGGTGACGTCATTTTAAGCCGCGGCATTCAGGGCGGCGGCAAGATTTCCGCCAGAGGAAGCGTCTTTGCGGATTTCATCGAAAATACCACCGTGGAGGCGGGCGGCATGGTGCAGTCCAACACGATACTGAACGCCTATGTCTCCGCCGGGGACAAAGTGGTATTGACGGGCAGGCGCGGCTGCATCATCGGCGGCTATGTCCACGGGCTGAAAGGCATAGAGGCGATGACGGCGGGCAACGATATGGAGGTCAAGACGATTCTGCACTGCGGTTATGAGGCGGAGTCCTATGACAGACTGGTGGAGCTGCGCCAGCAGGAGCATGATGTCAAGGAGAAGCTCTCGGAGCTGGTGGAGACGATGAGCGAGGCCCTGCGCGAGAAGCGTATGCGCGGTTCCAGCACGTCGGCGGCCACGGAAGCGAAGCTGCTGGAGTGGGACAAAACAAAAAACCAGTATTTTGCGCAGCTGGATGAAATTGAAAAAGATAAGCAGATCTTGGAAAAAGTCATGGAGGGGAGTCAGGGGGCCAGCATCAAGGTGGACGGCAACCTGTACCGCAACGTGATTATCGGCGTCAACGCCGAGCAGATGATCATTGACAAGGACACGCGCTTTATGAAGTTTAACGCGGATAAAGGCTGCATAGAGGCCAGCGTTATGGTGCGCTGACTTGGGGACGGAAATGACACGGCAGGCAGGCACATATGCGGAGATGGAGGAATATATCAATGGGATTCCGAAATTTTCCGGCAAGAATAGCATAGAGGACACCCGGCTTTTCCTGCGGCATATCGGCGATCCGATGCGGGATAGGAAGGTGATCCACATAGCGGGCACAAACGGAAAAGGTTCCGTTTGTGCTTATTTGTCTTCTGTCCTCGGCAGGGCGGGCATCCGGGCCGGTATGTTTACGTCGCCCCACTTGGAGACGATGCGGGAGCGCATGGCGGTGGACGGACGGATCGCCACGGAGGAGGAGTTTGCGGAGGCGTTTCGCGCCGTGGAGGACGGACTGCGGGATATGCCGCCCGCGCTGGCGGACAAGGGATACCACCCCAGCTTTTTTGAGTTTCTTTTTTTTATGGCGGCCCTCTTTTTTAAAAAGGCGGGCGTCGAGTACGTGATCTTAGAGACCGGTCTGGGCGGCAGGCTGGACGCCACCAACGCGGTGGAAGACAAGACGCTGTGCGTGATTACGTCCGTCGGCTACGACCATATGGAGTATCTGGGCGATACGCTTGCGCAGATCGCCGCCGAGAAAGCGGGCATCCTGCGTCCGGGCGTAAAGACGGTCTATTGGGCGGGCAGGCCGGAGGTGTCGGCGCGTCTGGCGGAATGCGCGGCGCTGATCGGCGCGCCGGCGGCGCCGGTCAGCCGGGAGGCGGTCAAAGAATTAAATATTAAGAATAAAACGATTGATTTTTCTCTCCGTTTAAACTATTATGGTTATATTGGATTCACTGTGTCCACAACGGCGCTTTATCAGGTTGAAAATGCGGCGCTGGCAGCCACGGCGGTGGCGGCGCTGGAGGACGGACGGATTACGGCGGCTGACCTGCAGGCGGGCATACGCGGCATGGCATGGGCCGGCAGGATGGAGGAGATCCTTCCCTCGGTCTATCTGGACGGCGCCCACAATATCGACGGCGTGCAGGCGTTTCTGGAGACGGTGGAGAGGCAGCCCTGCGGCGGCAGAAGACGGCTTCTTTTTGCGGTCGTGAAGGAAAAACAGTACGAAGCGATGATACGCAGGATCGCCGAGTCGGGGTTGTTTGATGAGATCGGCGCAGCGCCGCTTGCATCGGAGCGCGGCCTTGCGGCGGATCGGGAAGCAGATTTATTCAGGCAGTATACAGGAGCCGTATGCAGGGTATACGGCAGCGCCGGGGCAGCCTTTGAGGGGCTGGTGTCCGGCATGGAGGACGGAGACATCACGTATATTGCCGGTTCGTTATATCTGGCGGGGGAGATCAAAGCCCTGCTGAGGAGGTCTCGACATGATCAATTTTGAAGAAGAACTGAAGAAATTCCATCCCAGCCTGGAAGTGGAAGACGCGGAAGAAGCTATCTATAATCAGGATCTGACGGACATGGCGGATCTTATGGTAAAGATCGTAAAGGAATCGAAGCAGCCGAGAACGGAATAGAGGATTGAATAGAGGATTGACATAGATGATTTGTTATCAGTGTGGGTGCAATCTGTCCGAGCATGACTACTGTACGAGCTGCGGCGCGGATGTGGCCCTGTATAAGAAGATCATATATATCTCCAACCGCTTTTACAACGAAGGGCTGGAGAGGGCGCAGGTCAGAGACCTGTCCGGCGCGGTCACAAGCCTGCGGCAGTGCCTGAAATTTAACAAAAATAACGTGGAAGCCCGCAACCTGCTGGGACTTGTCTATTTCGAGACGGGCGAGGTGGTGGCGGCCCTGAGCGAGTGGGTAATCAGCAAGAACCTGCGGCCCAAGAAAAATATCGCCGACGACTATATCGACATGATCCAGACCAATCAGAACAGGCTGGATCTGATCAACCAGACGATCAAAAAATACAATCAGGCGCTGACCTACTGCAATCAGGACAGTCTTGATCTCGCGGTGATCCAGCTGAAAAAGGTGCTTTCGCTGAACCCGAAGTTTATCCGGGCGCATCAGTTGTTGGCGCTTCTGTATATCAATAGCGAGGAGTGGGAGAAGGCCAAGCGCGAGCTGACCAAATGTATCGAGATCGATACGAACAATACCGCCACGCTGCGCTATCTGAAAGAAGTAGACGAGATGCTGATGCCGGAGGAGGGCGTGAAGAACTCTCCGCGCAAGAAGCGCAAAGAGGAGATCGTAAAGTACCAGAGCGGCAACGAGACGATCATCCAGCCCGTCAATATGAAAGAGGGCAAAGGCGTTTCCTCGCTGCTCAATCTGGCGCTGGGCATCCTGATCGGGCTGGCGGTTTCCTTTTTCCTGATCCTGCCGGCCAGAATACAGACCGCAAAGGCGGGCATAGACGAGGAGCTGCGCAAAGTCAGCGAGCAGTCCAACGCCAAATCCGCCACCATCGACGAGCTGCAGCTTCAGATCAGCCAGCTCAGTTCGGAAAACGACGGGCTCAATCAGGATCTGCAGAATTATCTCGGCACGGACGGCTCCCTGCAGTCCGCCGACAGTCTGATGAAGGCGGCGCAGGCGTATCTGACCGCGCCGGAGGACATCACCGCGGTGGCGGACTATCTGGATGAGATCGAGACGGAGAATCCCGAGGACGAGTCCGACCATTCCGAGGCGTATACGGCGTTATACAATACGCTGATGGAGCTGGTGGGGCCCGATATCGCGGCGGCCTACTACAGCGACGGCAGCGACGCCTACCGGATGGAAAATTACGAGGACGCCGTGCCCAATTTGGAAAAAGCGTTCAAGTACGATCCGTCCAACGAAGACGCCCTCTTTGATCTGGCCAACGCCTATTACAGGCTGGGCGAGGAAGATCAGGCGCGGAACGCTTTCCTGCGGGTGATGGAACTGTTCCCGGATACGGAGAAGGCGGGCCGGGCGGAGGACATCCTGACGGAGATGGGCGGCCAAGACTAAGACTAGGCGCGGCGCGGACGCCGATCGGAGACACGGACGAAAACGAAGGCCGAAGGCGGCCTGAAAGCGGCGGATTCCGCAGCGCGGACGCCGGATCAAAACAAGAGATGACATAGGAGATACGAAAGAGAAAGGACATGGCTTGCGCCGTGTCCTTTTTTGCGCGGGTGCGGCGCGGATTGGAAAAAGGAGGTTTACATAATTGGAGGATTTCAAGGTCATCGACAATTACCTGATGATAAGACTTCCCGATGAGATTGACCATCACAGTTCGGTTGACATAAGTTCTAAAGCCGACCGGTACATTCTCTCCGGGAAGGTGGGCAACGTGGTGTTTGACTTCGAGCGGACAACCTTTATGGACAGCTCCGGGATCGGCATTATTCTGGGGCGGTACAAGAAGGTGTCGTGCTTCGGGGGCAAGGTGTATGCGGTGAATGCCGACAGCAGGATACGGCGGATATTGATGATGTCCGGGCTGAAAAATATCGTGGAGATTATCAAGTAGCGGTATGCGATGCCGTGTACTCCGGACAAATCACCGCAGGGTGCGCTTGCGAATTGTCCGTTGCGCGCGGGGCATGGTTACAGAAAATGAAATGGCATGATTGGGAAAGGAGAGAGGCAACATGATAGAAATAATCGACAGAGAGGCGGTCGGGACGCTGACGAATGAGATGACGGTAGAATTTGCGGCGGTATCGGACAATGAGGCCTTTGCGAGAATGGCGGTGGCCGCGTTTATCACGCCGTTAAATCCTACGCTGGAGGAGCTGTCGGATGTGAAGACAGCCGTCTCGGAGGCGGTGACCAATGCGGTTATCCACGGCTACGAGAACCGAAACGATCTGGTGGACAAGGTGTGGATGAAGTGTATGCTGCGGGGCGATGTGCTGGAGGTGGAGATCCGGGATCAGGGCGTCGGGATCGAGGATGTCCGGGCCGCCATGGAACCGCTCTATACGACCAGGCCGGAGCTGGAAAGGTCGGGCATGGGCTTTGCGTTTATGGAGGCTTTTATGGACCATCTCGAAGTGGACTCCCGGAAGGACTGCGGCACCAACGTCAGGATGTGCAAGAAGATCGGCACGAATCCGTGGATCGACAGTGAGGAATAGCCATGGAGGAGACTGCCGTATTGATCGAACGTTCACAGGCAGGAGATAAAGAGGCAAGGGAGACACTGATAGAGGACAATCTGGGGCTGGTGCGGCATATTGTAAAGCGTTTTACGGGGCGGGGCTACGATCCGGAGGATCTGTTTCAGATCGGCTGCATCGGACTGATGAAGGCAATCGACAAGTTTGATCTGCGGTACGAGGTACGTTTTTCTACTTATGCCGTACCGATGATTCAAGGGGAAATCAAGCGGTTTCTCAGGGATGACGGCATGGTTAAGGTCAGCCGCACGCTGAAGGAGAGCGGCTGGAAAGTCAGGCAGGCCGCGGAAAAGTTCCGGCAGGAGCACGGCAGGGACGCTTCCCTTAAGGAACTGTCGGCGGAGACCGGGCTGGCCGTGGAGGATATCGTGATGGCGATGGATGCCAATGTGGAGGTGGAGTCCATCTACAAATCCGTCTACCAGTCCGACGGCAGCGAGATCTATCTGGTAGATCAGGTGGTGGCCGGAGGCGGCGACGGCAGACAGTCGGTGGGGCGCACGGCTGCGGGAAGCTGGCAGGATACGGAGAAGGAGAAGCTATTGAACCATATGCTGCTGGAGCAGCTATTGGAGCGGCTGGGAGAGCGGGAGCGGGAGTTAATCAAGATGCGGTATTTTCAGGGCAGGACGCAGGTGGAGGTGGCCCGGTACATGGGGATCAGCCAAGTACAGGTCAGCCGCATGGAGAAGCGGATTCTGCTGCAGATGCGGGAGGAAGTCTGCTGAACGGCGGCAGAAAGACAGAGACAGAAGAAAACAAGTCAAGTATAAAAATCCGCAGAAACGGTATACTAATTTCCATTCCGGAGCGTTTACGCGATGGGGCGACGTGAATCTCAAATTCGCGTCTGCCAAGTATGGCGGAAAGGCGGAGAGTTATGTCAACCAACAACGGGCAAAGCGGAAAAGCGGTCATCTATCTGAAGGCAAAGCAGAATGTGGAGCTGCAGACGCCGGACGTCTTTTTAAAGGACATCGCCGGCGTGACTTGTGCGGACAGCGCCCTGCTTGCCCGGGCCAAGGCGGTCAGGCTGCACCGGTTCCGACAGGATAGGCCGAAACGCTGCGTGATCAGCATTCTCAGGGTGATCGAGGAGATCGGCAGGGTATGTCCGGGCGCGGATGTGGAGAATCTGGGCGAGACGGACACTTTGGTGGAATATATCGACGTGGACAGGCACAAGGGCCCGGCGCAGACGATGAAGCTCCTGTTTGTGGCGGCGGTCAGCTTTTTCGGCACGGCTTTTACGATCATGGCCTTTCACAACGACATCGGCATCCATGAGGTGTTTACCAAGATCTATCAGATGGTGACCGGGCGGCAGAGCGACGGCTACGGCATACTGGAGTTGTCCTATTCCGTCGGTCTGGCGGTGGGGATCACCGTGTTTTTTAACCATATCGGCGGCAGGCGGATCACCAAAGATCCGACGCCGATCGAGGTGGAGATGCGCATTTACGAGGAGGACGTCAACAAGGCGCTGATCGAGACGGCGGACAGGGAGGGCAAGACCATTGATGTTTCTTAGACAACTGCTGCTGGCGGCGATCGGGCTGAGCGGCGGCCTGATCGTGTCCGCGGGCGTTTTTACGGTGCTGATCTCCGTGGGCCTGATTCCGCGCTTCGCCGGTAAGATGCACGTGGCGCGGCGGATTTTTCTTCTGGAGGAAACGGTGGTGTTCGGCACGCTGGCCGGCGGCTTTTTCAGCATCTTTTCGGAATGGGGCATGGCGGGCCGGTTCGTGCGGGAGCATGAACTGTTCGGGGCGCACACGGAGGCGGTCTGGAACGCGGCGGGAACGGCGGCGCTGGTTCTATACGGCCTGTTCGCCGGCATCTTTGTGGGGTGTCTGGCGATGGCCATCGCGGAGATGCTCAACACGATCCCTGTATTCGCCCGCAGGATCGGCTTCCGGCACGGACTGGGCGTGGCGGTGCTGGCGGTGGCGCTGGGGAAGCTGTGCGGCAGCCTGCTTTATTTTATCAGGGCAGTGTATCTATATGGAGGGTAGAAGCGGTGCAAAGCAGCGATACAGGCACGCAGCCGCCGCGGTCAGACAATGAGGCGATAGCAGCCGGACAGTGAGGGCCGGCGGAAAGTGGGAAGAACGGAGGACATGATGGCGCAGAACGAACCAAAACCGAGAACCGTACAGGAGAAAAAAGAGCAGGATTACAGGCAGCACGTGGAGCAGGTCACACCTAAGTACAGTCTGCCGGTGCAGATGGCCAAGGCATTCATAACAGGTGGTATTATATGCACCGCGGGGCAGGCCGTTTTAAACGTGGCCACGCAGCGGTTTGGGCTGGACAGGGAGACGGCGGCCTCTTGGTGTTCGATGCTGCTGGTGCTTGTCAGCGTCCTTCTGACGGGATGCAACGTGTATCAGAAATTAGTGAAGTGGGGCGGTGCGGGCGCGCTGGTGCCGATCACGGGATTTGCCAATTCGGTGGCGTCGGCTGCCATAGAGTACCAGAAGGAAGGACAGGTATTCGGTATCGGCTGCAAGATTTTTACCATCGCCGGGCCGGTGATCCTGTTTGGCATCGTCACGAGCTGGCTGCTGGGGTTTGTCTGGTGGTGCGGCACGCTGCTGGGAATCGGATGAGAACCGGGCACGCATGGCTCATGGAATCATAAGTCTGCCGGTTGCGCCTAGCTTATGGAAATCATAGTCTGCCGGGCGCGCGGGAAGGCGTCGGGAATCGGATAGGAATATGTGGCATTTGCAGCCGAGAAATGATATACTACTAAAGATGGATGCTGCAAATCGGTATATTTATAAAGACAACAGAAAACTGCGGCTGGGCTACACCACCGGAACGTGCGCGGCGGCGGCGGTAAAGGCGGCGGCACAGATGTTATTGGGCGGAAGCCCTGTGGAGCAGACGGAGTTAGTCACGCCTAAAGGAATACCGCTGAAACTGCGGGTGGAGCATATCCAAATGGAGCCGGGGCGCGTGCGGTGCGCCGTCAGAAAAGACGCCGGAGACGATCATGACGTGACGGACGGCGCTTATATTTACGCCGACGTGATTAAAATAACAGGCGGTATGGAAATAGACGGCGGCGAGGGCGTCGGCAGGGTGACGAAGGCGGGGCTCGACCAGCCGGTGGGCAGCGCGGCCATCAACTCGGCGCCGCGGCGGATGATGCTGCAGGCGATGCAGGAGACCGCCGACGATTACGGCTATGAGGGCGGCCTGCGCGCGGTGATTTCCGTGCCGGAAGGGGTATCTCTCGCCAAGCGCACCCTGAATGAGAAGCTGGGCATCGTGGGCGGCATTTCGATTCTCGGCACGTCCGGCATCGTGGAGCCGATGAGCGAAAGCGCGCTGGTGGACACCATCCGCGCGCAGATCAGCCTGTATGCCGCGCAGGGGTGCAGAGATCTGATTGTGACGCCCGGCAGCTACGGCGAGACTTTTGTGGCCAGAGAGCTGGGGCTGGATCTGGAGCATACGGTAAAATGCAGTAATTTTATCGGCGACACGATAGATATGGGATATGAGTTCGGACTGAAAAGCCTGCTGCTGGTGGGGCATCTGGGAAAGCTGGCCAAACTGGGCAGCGGCATCATGAACACCCATTCCCGCTATGCGGACGGCAGGATGGAGACGCTGGCGGCCTGTGTGCTGTCCGCCGGGGGCAGCGCCGGTCTGGGGTGCCGCATCCTGGCGTGCAACACCACGGACGAGGCCGTGGACGTGCTGCGGCAGAACCGGATGCTGGAGCAGGTGATGGGAAAGCTGACGGAGAGGATTGCGGCGGCGCTGCGGCAGCGGGCCTGCGACGGTATGCGGACGGAGGCGGTCATCTTTTCCAACCGCCACGGCGTGCTGGGGATGACGGACGGCGCGGCGGCGCTGATGGCATTACATAGAAAAAAAGAAAACGCGGACGGAAACCGCAGCCACCTGTAGGAGACGGAAACAGAGCGGCGGAAGACTACATCAGATAAATGCTGTATGGGATAGCGGCGGAGGAAATATGGTAGATTTTGTAGGGGCAGGCCCGGGTGCGCCTGATCTGATTACCCTGCGGGGCAGAGAATTGCTGGAGCGGGCGGACTGCATTATTTATGCGGGATCGCTGGTGAATCCCGCGCTTTTGTCCTATGCGAAAAAGGACTGCGAGATGCACAATAGCGCCCATATGCACTTAGAGGAAGTGCTGGCCGTGATGGAGCGCGTCGAGGCGCAGGGAAAAAATACCGTCAGGCTGCACACCGGCGATCCTTCGTTGTACGGCGCCATCAGGGAGCAGATGGACGCCCTGAAGCGGCGGGGGATTCCCTATCGTGTCTGCCCCGGCGTCAGCAGCTTCTGCGGCGCGGCGGCGGCGCTGGAGGCGGAATATACGCTGCCCGGCGTTAGCCAGAGCGTGATCATCTCGCGGATGGAGGGCAGGACGCCCGTGCCGCCCGGAGAGAAGCTGCATCTGCTGGCGCAGCACGGCGCCACGATGGTGCTTTTTCTCAGCAGCGGCATGGCGGAGCGCGTGCAGGCGGAGCTGTTGCGGGGCGCTTATACGGAGCGGACGCCCTGTGCCATCGTGTATAAAGCCACATGGCAGGAGGAAAAGGTGCTCCGTGGCACTGTCGGAGAGTTATGTAAACTTACCGCCGAGCATCACATCACGGACACCGCGCTGATTGTCGTGGGCGATGTGCTGGGCGACCGCTATGAGCTGTCGAAGCTCTATGATAAATATTTTACCACCGGGTACAGAACAGGAGAGACGAAAGGAGAGACCGAAATGGGAATGTGCAATCCGAACGCGACGAAAGCGGCGCGGGAACTGTGGGAATATCTGCGGAAAACGGGCGGGCAAGGGCTGATCACCGGCCAGCACACGCAGACAGTGGCGATGGAGGAGATCGACGAGATCAGACGGGTGACAGGCAGAGAACCGGCGCTCAGAGGGTTTGAACTGTTGTCCTACTCCCCAAACATCCGTTATGAAACCGGCGACAAAGCGTGTACGACGGAAATCGACGAGAACCGTAACACGCTGGAGTGCGCGATGGATTTTGCCGCAAAGGGCGGCATCCTGACGTTTACATGGCACTGGTTTTCCCCCATCGGCGGCTGGGATAAGAGCTTCTATGCGGAAAAGACGGACTTTGATCCGGAAAAAATCCTGACGGAGAAAACCGCGGAGCGGGAAGCCTTTTATCACGATATGGACGTGATGGCGGGGTATCTGAAGCCTTTTTTGGAAAAAGATATTCCGATTCTGTGGCGGCCCTTCCATGAGGCCGAGGGAAAGTGGTTCTGGTGGGGCAGAAAAGGCCCTGCGGTGGCGGCGCAGCTATTCCGGCTGATGTACGCGCATTTCGTCGGGGTACACCGGCTGGACAATCTGATCTGGGTGTGGAACTGCCCGCTGAAGGAGGGCTATCCCGGCGACGACGTGGTGGATGTGATTTCCAGAGATCTCTATTCCGAAAAGGGAACGAAAACAGATTATGCCAAAGAATACGAGGAGCTGCGGGCCGTTACCGATGCGGACAAGCCGGTGGCGCTGGCGGAGACCGGCATCCTGCCCGATATGGATATGCTGGAAAAGAGCCGTGTGCCTTGGTGTTATTTTATGACTTGGAGCAAAGAGTTTGCGCTGGGCGAGGCATATAATAGCTATGAGGCCCTGCGGAAAATATATAACAGTAGTTATGCAATAACCTATCCCGCCGGATGGCAGGCACAGTAACCATAGAAAGTGTTATGAAAAGAACGGTAATTCTCTCTTTTACGGAAAAAGGCGGACAACTGAATCGGAGAACGGCGCAGTGCCTTCGGGCGCAGGGCGACGTGGCGGTGAGTTTTCTGTTCGGGGAGGATTTCACTTCCGCGGCGGCGCTTCTGTCGGCGGAATGGCCCCGCACGGATGTTTTTGTCTTTATCGGCGCGGTGGGGATTGCCGTGCGCTGCATCGCCCCCTTTCTGGAAGATAAATATCGCGATCCGGCGGTGCTTTCGATGGATGAAAACGGCGCTTTCGTGATCCCGGTGTTGTCCGGGCACGTGGGCGGCGGCGTGGCCTACGCCGTAAAGACCGCCGGGCTGCTGAACGCGCAGCCGGTCATCACGACGGCCACCGACACGTCGGGCTGCTTCGCGGCGGACGTGTTTGCGGCGGAAAACGGCCTTGTGCTGCCGGACAAGGAGGCCGTCAAAGAGATCGCCGCCACGTTGCTTGGGGGCGGGCGGATTCTGGCATCCTGCGGCGCAGACCGGCAGACGGAGGACGATGGGGAGCGGTACGTGGCTTTTGCCCATTCCGACGGGCGCGAGATCTGCCGGATGCCATTTAAAAGGTATGTCATCGGCGTAGGCTGCAAAAAGGGCAAGAGCGGCGAAGAACTGTATACGTTTGTCCGGACAGTATTCGGGCAGTACGGGCTGGACTTAGGGCTGGCGGCGTATGTGGCGTCCGTGGATGTCAAAAAGGAGGAGCCCGGCATCTGGGAGCTTGCCCGCAGGCTGGGCGTTCCCTACGAGGTCTTTTCGGCGGCGGAGCTGGAGCGGACGACGGGGCGCACGGCTTCGTCGGCGTTCGTGAAACAGACCGTGGGGGTGGACAATGTGTGCGAGACCGCCGCGCTGCGTTTAGGGACAAAACTGCTGGTGCCGAAGCAGAGCGGTAACGGCATGACCGTGGCGGTGGCCGCGCTGCGCCCGCAGAAGCTGCGGTGCATGGACGGCGCGGACGGACGACAGGTGCAGGGCCTGCAGTGGGTGCCGGAGGAGAATGCGCAGCAGGGGTAGTGTAGTGTCGGGGAGAATGCGTTGCAGGGGTAGTGTAGTGCCGGAGAAGGGACGCGCAGCAGGGAGGGGGAGGTTCTGTAGTGCAGGAAGGACGCGCAGCAGGGGTAGGTTCTGTAGTGCAAAAAAGAACGCGCAGCAGGACATGGCTTGTGATAGAAGAAAAATGGTCAGTGGGTTTGACTTAGGATATAGATAAAGATAAAAATAAGGACAAAAATAAAAAGAAAAATAAAAAGAAAGATAAAAAGAAAAATAAAAAGGAAACAGATGTTATGTTAACTATAGCAGGAATCGGCCCGGGCGGAAAAGAGACCATGACGGAGGAAGTGGCGGCGGCATTGGCGGAGGCCGACTGTATCGTGGGCTATACGGTCTATGCGGAGCTGCTGCGGAAGCTATACCCGGAGAAGGAATATTATACGACGCCCATGACACAGGAGACGGAGAGATGCAGATGGGCGGTGGAGCAGGCGGAGAGAGGCCGCAGCGTTGTGCTGGTCTGCAGCGGAGACAGCGGCGTGTACGGACTGGCGGGACTGGTCTGCGAGCTGACAGAAGGAACGGCGCCGCTGCGGATACTGCCCGGTGTCACGGCGGCGTTGAGCGGAGCCGCGGTTCTGGGCGCGCCCCTGTGCCACGATTTCGCGGTAGTCAGTCTCAGCGACAGACTGACGCCGTGGGAGACTATCACCCGGCGTCTGCTGGCGGCGGCGGCAGGCGATTTCGTCATCTGCCTCTACAATCCTGCCAGCAAAGGGAGGCCTGAGCATCTGCGGCGCGCCTGCAGCCTGCTGCTGGAGGAGGGGCACATGGAGCGCGGGCGGATCTGTGGCGCGGTGCGCAATATCGGCAGAGAAGGACAGGAAGCGCAGATCATGACATTAGGACAGTTGGCGGATTACCCCGCGGATATGTTTACCACGGTGTATATCGGCAGCAGTACGACGAGACAGATCGGTGCGTACATGGTGACGCCCAGAGGGTATCGGATATCGCAGGAGTCGGCTTCGGGCCGGTGAAACTATGAGTGATGTGATTGTTTTTGCAGGGACAAGTGAAGGAAGAAGACTGTACGAATACTGCGCCGGGCGGGGGATCGGCGGCCTGTTCTGCGTTGCCACGGCCTACGGGCAGGAAGTTCTGCAGGGCTCGGCAGGCGGACAGGAGGTTCGGCAGGACACGGCGGCAGGGCAGGAGCTTCTGCAAGGTATAGCGGCAGGGCAAGAGTCTGTGCGGGACACGGCGGGCAGGCAGGAAATCCGCACGGGACGGCTGACGAGACAGCAGATGATTGCGCTT
Organism: uncultured Lachnospiraceae bacterium; assembly: GCA_947630025.1. GTDB lineage: Bacteria > Bacillota > Clostridia > Lachnospirales > Lachnospiraceae > UBA3282. The sequence continues at coordinate 8,516 of CANRFZ010000013.1, read as the reverse complement.
TTTATAGAGGCGCGCCCCCGGCTGATCATTGACGCAACGCACCCTTTTGCGGTGGAAGCCACGGAAAATATCCGCGCCGCGGCGGAACGCTATGCGGCGCAGGCCGGGCTGACGGAGCAGGTCTATTACCGTGTGCTGCGGGAAACCGGCGGGCAGCCGATAGCCGCGGAACAGGAGAGTTTTCAGGAAGAAGTGCGGAGAGCAGAACCGAAAGGTGCACAGGAAGAAGTGCAGAAAAGAGAACAAAAGAGCGCGCAGGAAGACGAGCGCGGCGGCGCACTGAAGAAAGATGAAGACAATGAAAGGTATTTTCAAGATCTGCCGGAGGCCGTGGCGTATCTGGAAGGCACGCAGGGCAATATTCTGGCCGTAACCGGCAGCAAAGAAGCAGATGAGTTATGTAAACTTAAAAATTTTACGGAGCGCGTCTATCTCAGGATTCTTCCGAACCCGGATATGCTGCGGCAGTGTCTTGACAACGGATTCGCCGCGAGTCATGTCATCTGTATGCAGGGGCCTTTTACGGAAGAAAGCAATCTCGCCCTGCTGCGGCAATATAACATACGTTATCTTTTGACGAAACAGTCCGGCGCGGCGGGCGGCTACCCGGAGAAGCGCAGCGCGGCGCGGAAGGCCGGGGCAGCGCTTTTGACAATACGCGCGCCGCGGGAGACGGCGGGCGTGTCCGTGGAGGAGATGGAGCGGATTCTTGGGGCGCAGGCGGACGCAGGCACCCTGCAGACCGTTTCCGGCGCGGCGGAGGGCGCGGCGCGGCACGAGGATGCGAGCAGATCATGTGCAGGAAAACTCTATCTCATAGGCGTCGGTATGGGAAATCCCGACAATCTGACGGTGGAGGCGCGGAACGCGATAGAGCGCGCCGAAGTCGTTATCGGGGCGACGCGGCTGCTGGAGCCCTACCGGGGCAGGAAAAATTGTATTGCGGCATCCCGGACGGCGGATATCATGGCGGCGCTGGCGCGGGAGAGCAGGAGGGCGGAGCTTGTTATCGCCGTTTTGCTATCAGGCGATAGCGGTTTTTTCAGCGGCGCCAGACTTTTGCTGGAGCGGCTGACGCAGGGGAATAATATTGACCGATTTAGTCAAAACATTTCCTGCACGATCGGGCAAGTGCACTATTCCGTCGTCATACTGCCGGGAATCTCGTCTCTTTCCTATTTCTGTGCGCGGATCGGCGTCTCATGGGAAAATGTCACGCTCGTCAATCTGCACGGCGCGGAGGAGACGCTATGGCAGGCGGCGCTCACCCATGAAAAGGTGTTTGCCGTTACGGGCGGCAATCTGAAGGCGCAATTACAACGGCTCGTGGATCTGGGGCTGGGCGAGCGTTTTATGGGCTGCGCGGGAGAGAATCTCTCCTATGCGGACGAGCGGATCGTCCGGGGCAGCGCCGCGCAGCTTGCGGAATACGATTACGGCGATCTGGCGGTTCTCTATCTGGAAAATGATGCTCCGCTGGGGAGCAACCTGACCGGACTCCCGGACGACTGTTTCCTGCGGGGCGGCGCGCCGATGACCAAAGCGGAGGTGCGGGCGTATGTGATGAGCCGGCTGCGGCTCCGTCGGCGGGATACGGTCTACGACGTGGGCGCGGGAACAGGTTCCGTCACGGTGGAGATGGCGCTGGCTGCGCCGCAGGGCCGGGTTTATGCGATAGACAATGACGAGGAAGCGCTGCGGCTCTGCCGGGAAAATCAGGAGCGGTTCAGTTTACATAACACAGAAATCGTGGAGGGGACGGCGCCGGAGATTTTCCGGGAGCTGCCTGTGCCGGATGCGGCGTTTATCGGCGGCAGCAAAGGGCATCTGGAGGAGATCGTCGGGTGGCTGGCCTCCCGCAATCCTGCGATACGGCTTGTGATTACCGCCGTCACCGTGGAGACTGCGCAGCAGGCGCTTGCCCTTTTGGAAAAGGGCGGGTTCGGACAGATCGAGGCGGTGCAGATACAGGCCAACCGCATACGGAGAGTGGGCAATAGCCACATGACGTCTGCGCAGAATCCTGTCACGGTCATCTCTGCGGTGGGAATGGGCGTCGGACGGTTACAGATGGAAACCGCAGGACACACCGATAGTGCAGGGATGGCGGTGCAGCTCAGCAGTACAGAAACCGCAGGGTGCATCGATGACACAAGGGCAGCAAGGCAGTCAGGCGGCACGGAAACCGCAGGGCACACCGATAGCGCGGGGACGGCATGGCAGTCCGGGAATCCGGGCGGTATGCTGATCGCCGGAGCCGCCAGCGGCAGCGGCAAGACCACGCTGGTCTGCGGTCTTTTGACGCTTTTCAAAAGGCGCGGCCTCGACGTCGGCGCGTTCAAATGCGGGCCGGACTATATCGATTCGTCGCTGCACGCCGCGATCACCGGCAGTCCGAGTTACCAGTTAGACTCTTTTTTCACAGGAGAAGAAAGGCTGCGGGAACTCTATGTCGAACACGCTATGACTCATTCGGTCAATATCATCGAGGGCGTGATGGGCTTTTATGACGGCATTGGCTTTTCCGATAGGGCGAGTACATACGAGATTGCAAGGATAATTGACATTCCTGTCATATTGGTGATTGACTGTAAGGGACAAGGAAATTCCATCACGGCGGTGCTGGAAGGATTTCTCCGTCACAGGAGGGATCATAAAATATCTGGCGTTATTTTTAATAGAATATCTCCGGCCCTCTATGAGAAAGCGGCGGCGTGCGTGCGCGCTCTCGGCTTGGTTCCGCTGGGGTATTTGCCCGAGGCGGAGGAGTTTAAGCTGGACCACAGGCATCTGGGGCTGGTGATGGCACAGGAGATGCCGGCATTTCTCGGCATCGCGGAGCGGATCGCCGACCGGATGGAAGCTACTGTCGATGTGGACGGCATAGCGAAGCTGGCGGGAAGACGCTCGGAGGCGGAGAAGCGAGAGAAGCCAGAGAAGCGAGAGAAGCCAGAGAAGCGAGAGAAGCCAGAGGAGCGAGAGAAGACAGAGGAGCGAGAGAAGACAGAGGAGCGAGAGAAGACAGAGGAGACAGAGAAGATAGAGAAGGCAGAGGAGGCAAAGACGGCAGGGGAGTGCTCCGCGCCGGGGACTCCGCGGAAGGCCGTCAGACAGTATTCCTGCCGTATCGCCGTGGCGCAGGATGATGCTTTCTGTTTCCTGTACCATGACAATCTGGCGTTTCTGGAGAAACGGGGCGCTTTGCTGCTCCCTTTCAGCCCGATAAGCGACGCCGCGCTGCCGGACTGCGACGCCCTGTATCTGAGCGGCGGTTACCCGGAACTGTACGCGGCGCAGCTTGCGGAAAACGAGTCCATGCGCCGTGATATTGCGGATAAAATAACAAGTGGTATGCCATGTATCGCCGAGTGCGGCGGCTTTCTGTATCTCCATCGGAATATGGAGACGCCGGACGGCAGGCTCTGTCCGATGGTGGGCGTCATTCCCGGAGACGCCGTCAGAAAGAGCCGGAAAGGGCATTTCGGGTATATCGAGGTGACGCTGCCGGCGGACTGTCCGGTGGGCGGCGCGGGGGATATGTTCCGCGCCCATGAGTTCCATTATTGGGAGTCCACGGCGCAGACCGGGCCGGAGACTGCGCTGCGGGTTTACAAGCCGGGCAGCGGCGAGAGCTGGACGGAAGGCGTCTGCACCGAAACCCTCTACGCGGGCTTTCCGCATCTGTATCTGGAGGGCAGCCATAAGGCCGGAGAGCATTTTCTGGCGGCGGCGGAGAACTATGGCAGAAACCGGTCTGCCCATGAATGATATCACAGAACAGTGCGGCAGACGGCGAATGACATGACAGAATGCGGAACGGTATGACAGAAGACAAATGACACGGCAGGATGCAAAACGGCATGACAGATTATTCAGGGAGACAAAAACTGTATAAGCTGCGGCAGGAGATCGCGCCATTGAATGAGGCGGCGAAGGCACAGGCACAGGCGCGGCTCGACGCCATCGCCAAGCCGCTGGACGGATTGGGGCGGCTGGAACAAATGTTAGTGCAGATCGCCGGCATTCAGGGAACGGCGGATATCCGGACGTCGCCGAGGGCGGTACTGGTCATGTGCGCGGACAACGGCATTGTCCGGGAGGGCGTAACCCAGACCTCGGCGGAGGTGACGGCAGCCGTGGCCGCCAATATCGCGGCGGGGCGTTCCACCGTCAACCGTATGGCGGAAGTGGCGGACGCCCGTGTGTACGCGATGGACATCGGCATCTGCAGCGACATGGACTGTGACGGCCTGCGGAACGCTAAGATACGCTACGGAACGGCGGATTTTGCCCATGAGCCTGCGATGACGGAGCAGGAGGCGCTGCGTGCGGTGCAGACGGGGATCGACTGGGTGGGAGAGTGCCGGGAGCAGGGGTTCTGTCTGCTGGGAACCGGCGAGATGGGGATCGGCAATACCACCACGGCGACGGCGGTGGCCTGCGCGCTGCTGGGACTGTCTCCGGAGAAAATGACCGGGCGCGGCGCAGGGCTGGATGACGACGGGCTTGCCCGCAAAAAAGCGGTAATCGCCGGGGCCATTGAACGGTACGGCCTGTACCGCGGGGACGGTCTGACCGTGCTGGCTGCCGTGGGCGGGCTGGATATCGCGGGACTGGCGGGCATTATGATAGGCGGCGCGCTCTACCGAATCCCCATTGTGCTGGACGGCATAATCACGGCGGCGGCGGCGCTGGCGGCGGACAGGCTGGTGCCGGGCGTCAGGCGTTTCCTGATTCCTTCCCATATGAGCAGGGAGCCGGTGATGGCGGAGACGGTAAAGGCGCTGGAGCTGCATCCGGTACTCTACGCTGATATGGCGCTGGGCGAGGGAACCGGCGCGGTGACGCTTTTTCCGATGCTGGATATGGCGTTGTCGGTGTACCGTCAGAACGACTCGTTTGACGCCATGGACATCCCGCCCTACAGAAGATACGGAGGCCGATAGATGATAGTCGTTACGGGAGTCAGCGGCAGCGGCAAATCTGAATATGCGGAAAACCGCGCGGCGGCGCTGGCGGGAGGAGGCCCCCTGTACTATGTGGCTGCCATGGAGCCTTACGGAGAGGAGGCCGCCCGGAGGATCAGGCGGCACCGCAGCCTGCGCGCGGGCAAAGGATTTACGACACTGGAGTGTTACAGGGATATCGCTAGGGTTCCTGACATGATCGGCGCGTCCCGGTGCCGGGAGGCCACCGTGCTGGTGGAGTGTATGTCCAATCTGCTGGCCAACGAGATGTTTTCCGCAGAGACAGGCAGCGCCGGACAGTCCGATACAGAGAGGGCGGAAGGCGGCGCGGAGACGGTACGCAGTGCGGAGAAACATCAGGTTTCCGCGGAGACGGTGCGCAGTGCGGAGAAATATCAGGTTTCCGCGGAGGCGGCAGAGAAACTTGCAGATAAAATAGCACACGATATTTTATTTTTAAACGAGCGCTGCGGCCATTTGGTCGTCGTCACCAACGAAGTGTTTGCGGACGGCATTTCGTATGAAAACGAGACAATAGTTTACATAAAATCACTCGGCAGACTGAACCGGGCACTGGTGCAGGCGGCGGAGGAAGCCGTGGAAGTGGTCTATACGATTCCGCGCCGCCTGAAAGAGATTCGCGTCACGTCGTCGTGAGAACACTCTGAAATGGAAAATTGCTTGGTTACGCTGCGAGAATACTCTGTGATGGGAAATTTGTCACGCCGTCGTGAGAACGCTTTGAAATGGAAACGAAAGAGAGAGGGAGATAGAGAGAATGAAGGCTGTCATAAACGGATTCCTTACGGCGTTTGCCATGTATTCCAGAATCCCTATGCCGCGGACGGAGTGGAACCGGCAGAACAGAAAGTACACGCTCTGCTTTTTCCCGATGGTGGGGGCCGTGATCGGCGCGCTGCTATACGGCTGGAGCAGAGTATGCGCGGCGTTGGGGATCGGACAGGGGTGTTTTGCTCTGGCGGGAACGGCGGTGCCGCTTTTGGTCACCGGCGGCATTCATCTGGACGGGCTGCTGGATACGGCGGATGCGCTGCATTCCTATGCCAAAAAAGAAAAAAAGCTGGAAATACTCAAAGATCCTCACGTGGGCGCTTTCGGGGTAATCACGGCGATAGGGTTCAGCCTGTTGTACGCGGCGGGACTGTTGTTGATCACAGAAAGATATCAGTTGTTATTATTGGCTTTCGGCTTTGTCCTGTCCAGAACGTTGAGCGGCATGAGTCTGGTCTGGTTTCCGGCGGCAAAGACGGACGGAACGGCGGCCTCGCTATCCGATGCGGCGTCCACAAAGACCGTGCGGGTGGTGCTGACAACGGTGCTGGCCCTGACCTTTGCCAGCTGCCTTCTGGTGCAGCCGGTGGCCGGGGCCGTGGTCTGTCTGGGGGCCATGTGGGTGTGGACGTACTATTATTATATGGCGAAGCGGGAGTTCGGCGGCATCACCGGGGATCTGGCGGGATATTTCCTGTGCCTGTGCGAGCTCGTGACGGTATTGCTGACAGGGCTTTCCGGCAAGGTGCTGCCCCTCCTTGGGTGAACAGTGGAAGAATATCAGAAAGGAAACGCGATGGCAGACAGAAAACTGGTGCTGGGGATTCTGGCCCACGTAGACGCGGGAAAGACGACTCTGGCGGAAAACATACTGTATCTGGGCGGCGTGGTGCGCAGTCCGGGCCGCGTTGACCACCGCGACACCTTTCTGGACACGGACCGTCAGGAGCGGGAGCGCGGGATCACGATTTTTTCCAAGCAGGCGCGGTTTGTCCGCGGAGGCGTGGAAGTGATACTGCTTGACACGCCGGGCCATGTGGACTTTTCCGCGGAGACGGAGCGGACGCTGCAGGTGTTGGACTGCGCCGTGCTGGTGATCAGCGGCGCCGACGGCGTACAGGGGCACGTGCCGACGTTGTGGCGGCTTCTGGAGCGCTACCGGGTGCCGGTTTTTCTTTTTATCAACAAGATGGATCAGCCGGGAACGGATGCCGCCGCGCTGATGGCGGAGTTGAAGCGGCGGTTAAATAACAACTGTGTTTATTTTGGCGGACTGCCGGAGAGTCTGTATGGAAGCGATAGGGAATTTTACGAGGAACTGGCGGTCAGCGACGAGGCGCTGCTGGAGCGTTATCTGGACACGGGCGGGCCTATCGGCGGCGATGAGGTCACGGAGCTGGTTGCGGCGCGGAAAGTTTTTCCCTGCTATTTCGGATCGGCTCTAAAAGGCGATGGGGTGGAGGCGCTGCTGGACGGCCTGCTGCGGTACACGGCTGCACCCCGCTATCCGGATGCGTTCGGCGCGCGGGTTTACAAGATTGCCCGGGACGAGCAGGGGAACCGCTTGTCCTATGTTAAAATAACAGGTGGTACGCTAAAGGTAAAGCAGACCGTCCTGACGGGCAGAGGCGCGCACGACGCGGCGGACGGAGACGGGCCGGACGCCGGAAAGCGGGGAGGGGAGGCGGCTTCTTCTGCGGATTCTGCCTTTGCGGAAAAGATTGACCAGATCCGTCTCTATTCCGGCAGCCGGTACACGACGGCGCAGGAGGTATCCGCCGGAGACGTCTGCGCGCTGGTGGGGCCGTGCCATACTTTTTGCGGGGAAGGTCTGGGCGTCGAAACAGGAAACATTATCCCATTGACCGAATCGGTCATGACTTACCGCGTCGTTCTTCCGGAAGGCTGCGATGTCCATAAAACATATCAGATGTTATGTCAGCTTGAGGAGGAGGAACCGCTGCTCCATGTGGTGTGGCGGGAGCGGCAGGAGGAGATCCAGATCCGGTTGATGGGCGAGATCCAGACGGAAGTCCTGCGGAAGATGATTGCAGAGCGGTACGGTCTGGAAGTGGATTTTGACCGGGGCAGTATCGCCTACCGTGAGACGATCACGTCCGCGGCGGAAGGCGTGGGGCATTACGAACCGCTGCGGCATTACGCGGAGGTGCATCTGCTGCTGGAACCCGGCGAGCCGGGCAGCGGGCTGGTATTCGGCACGGCCTGCAGCGAGGATGTTCTCGATCGTAACTGGCAGCGCCTCGTGCTGACGCATCTGGAAGAAAAAGAGCATTTGGGCATTTTGACCGGTTCTCCGGTGACGGATATGCGCATCACGCTGGTCAGCGGGCGCGCCCATCCCAAGCACACCGAGGGCGGCGATTTTCGGCAGGCCGTGTACCGTGCGGTGCGGCAGGGATTGTGCCGTGCCGGGTGCGTTCTGCTGGAGCCGGTATGTTCGTTTCGTCTGGAGCTGCCTGCCGGTCTGGTTGGCCGGGCGATGTCGGATCTGCAGGGCAGGTCGGCGCGGTTTAGCCAGCCGAAAACCGACGGAAAGACGGCGGTTTTGTCGGGAACGGTGCCGGCGTCGGAGGCTGCGGCCTATCGGACGGAAGTACTGGCGTATGCCGGCGGCAGGGGAACACTGGACACGACGTTTGCCGGCTATGAGCCCTGCCACAATGCTCATGTACGGTAAAGTATCACAAGAAAATTATGTCGAATTGACAGCCGCCTCCGCTATACCGAATAAGGAAA
>CANRFZ010000012.1 GCA_947630025.1 uncultured Lachnospiraceae bacterium | reverse complement strand
TTGTTCTCAATCCTTTTTTACTGCACGTTTTGTTACGTCCGTTCTTTTCTCTCTGAATTTCTTCCACGCCGCAGGTCCTCCCGCGGCTTCTTTTTCTTTCTCGGAATCTTTCAGGGTTGCATTACTGTCTGTTTGTCAAGGTGCGAAACTGCCGTCTCAACGGCAGCTTAAAAATAATATCACATCGCCCCGGCCTTGTCAATAGCTCGACGAAAAATCTCACACCTAAAATGGCCAAGAAATCTCACACCTAAAATTTCCGAATTTAGGATGTCGTCGTTTGTCAGCAGGCGCCCTTCCAAAAAAGATTTTTAAACCACGATTTTTGCGCAATTGACAGCCGGATTGTGTTTTGTTATGCTGAAAATGCGTGCAAGCATCGGGGAAGCGCGCAGGAGAAGCGCACGGGGGAGATCATGAACACCACAGAGGAAGATCACGGCAAAAAACCGACTCGGCGGAGCATAAAAGGATATACGCAAAAACCAAATCGGCAGAATATAAAAGAATGTACGCAAAAACCAAATCGGCAGAATATAAAAGAATGTACGCAAAAACCAAATCGGCAGAATATAAAAGAATATACGCAAAAACCAAATCGGCAGAATATAAAAGAATGTACGCAAAAACCGAACCGGCAGAATATAAAAGAATATACGCAAAAAGCGCACTGCTGGCGTGCCTGATATTTATGATACCGATCGTCATATGTCTTCTTTGGGGAATCTATAAGATATGGGAGCGCAACATAGCTGACAGTATCGGCTGGATCGCCCTTTGCATCTACTTCCTTCTGCTGAATGGGTATGCCGGATTCAGCCAAGGTTCCCATTGGATCAAATACGGAAACGGAAAAGTCGTCGTCAGGCGTGTCAGCAAAGAATGTGTCAATGACAGACCGGTGGGCAAATGGAAGAAACGAGAGGATGCCTTTTCTGTAGAGGAGATAGAGGCCTACGGACTGTCAATGAAAGTTCTCGGTCATGATCTGGAACGCCATTTCTGCAAAAGCTACAAGGCGCCGTCGCTGGAGTGCTTTTTCAGGCTGAAAAGCGGAAAAATGATAGGATGTTCGATAGAATTTTATCCGCGCAGGGAAATGAAGGCTTTTTTCACATATTTATATGAAAAAACCGGTATGCCGCTTCAGGAGGAAAGACCTCCCTTATAAAAAATCTTTGCGCCTGCCTCTTGGCGGCGAAACGGAGAAGGAGGGATTTGAACCCTCGCGCCGCTATTAACGACCTGCACCCTTTCCAGGGGTGTCCCTTCAGCCATCTTGGGTACTTCTCCAAATAAAGCTAAATCATAATCTGAGATTCTGTTTTACTTCACGGTTCCGCCGTCGTCCGCCGCACACGACAGGAAATCCCGGCCCAAATACCGCTCTCCATAGAAAACACAAACATTTCCAGCGGAGAGGGTGGGATTCGAACCCACGCGCCCTTGCGGACAAACGGTTTTCAAGACCGCCTCGTTATGACCACTTCGATACCTCTCCGTGTCTGAAACACACTTCCACGGATGCCGAAAACATCGTTGCCACAAAACAGTCTCCGCGGCCAGCGCAAAAAATATTCTAGCAAAAATGGATTTCAGTGTCAACCTATTTGCCAAAAAATCTACACAAAAAATGTAGGTTTGCCAAAAAAGCTGCACAAAAAATTCCGGCAGCCGATCGACTGTTACCGCCGCACCCGGACGTCGATCTCGTCGTCAGCCGGCGGTTCAAATAACCCCGCAAACTTTGCGGCAAGATTATCGTCGATCAGGTACGCCTCCGTCTCCCCTGCCGCCACCATCCGGTTTCTCCGCTCGATCTGCTCTTTCCAGATAGCGTCGTCCACGTCGATATAGTGGAACTCACACGCGATATGGCGGCTCTGATAGTACGCTCTCGCAGCGGCCCGCTTCTGTCCGGTCCAGAATCCCCAGTCCAGGATCACGGAATGACCGCTTTTGATAATCTCGACGGATTTTTCAAACAAATAGCGTTGTATGCGCTCCGTGTATTCGTCATGCTTTTCCCCGGCATAGAGTCCGAACACTGCCAGCATGATCTCATCCACGGACAACAGAACCGCATGATGCTCGCTGCGCAGCTTCTCCGCATAGGTGCTTTTGCCGCTGCAGATCTTCCCGCATAGCAGAAAAACTTTCGCCGCTTCCCGCCGCCCATCGGAGCGGTCTTTCAGAAATGCCTCCGCCGCCGCCATATCCTCCGGCGTCGTGACTTTGATATTTTCATAGGAACCCCGCACCAGTTTCACGGGAACGTCCGTAAAAGTCTCCACCGCCATCGCGTCGTCCGTGATCCGGACACCGGCTGCCTTTTGCCGCGCCATCATCTTTTCATAGGCTTCCGTGATTAACCGTGTCTCAAACACCTGCGGCGTCTGAATCTGCCATAGCGTGCTCCGGTCGGGCGTCCGCACGGCGAAGCCGTCGTGATCCGCAACTTTGACGGTGTCCTTGACGAGCATGGCGGCCACACACGCCCTGCACACACGCACTTCGTCATAGCAGCGCCGCAGGATCTCCTCTGTCAGAAACGGCCTCGCGCCGTCGTGGATAAACACATACCCGTCCCGATTCGGCACTGTGAGGCCGCCGTCCGCGATAAAGCGCAGCGCCAGATAAACGGAATCATATCGTTCGGCGCCGCCCGCCACCACCGCCGCCACTTTCCGGAAACCGTACTTTTCCACGATCTCTTTTTGGACATAAGAAATATCCTCCGCTCCGGTGACGAGAACACAGTCATCCACGACAGAGGATTCTTCGACCGCGTGCAGCGCGTACCAGATTAACGGCCTGCCGCCCAGCTCCATAAACTGTTTGGCCACGCCGCTCTGCATACGGCTGCCGGTTCCCGCCGCCAGCACGACAGCGGTACATCTCTTTCTGCTCATCTTCCGTCACCTCTCGCCCAGCTTCAGATTCGGCGCCGCATTCAGGTCGTACCCATGGCGCACGCCCCTGCGGTATTCATAGTAGGCCGCCGCCCCGATCATCGCGGCGTTATCGGTGCACAGGACGGGCGAGGGGCGGTAAAAGGAAACGCCTCTCTCCGCACAGGCTCTCTCCAAGGCGCTGCGCAGCGCCGTATTGGACGCGACGCCTCCGGCGATGGCGAATTTGCCGCCGCCAAACTCCTCCAGCGCCCGCATGGAATGCTCCACCAGAACGTCCACCACCGCTTTCTGGAAGGACGCGGCGACGTCCGCCTGAGAGAAGGATTCCCCTTTCATCTCACAGGCATTCAGATAATTCAGCACTGCGGATTTGAGGCCGCTGAAGCTGAAATCGTAGGCGGCGTCCGCCACCTTCGCCCTGGGAAAAGAGATAGCGTCGGGATTGCCCTCCCTGGCGGCTCTGTCGATCTTAGGCCCGCCGGGATAGCCCAGCCCGATGGCCCGCGCCACCTTGTCAAAGGCTTCTCCCGCCGCATCGTCTCTGGTGCGCCCCAGAATCTCATACGCGCCGTAGTCCGTCACCCGCACCAGATGAGAGTGCCCGCCGGACACGACCAGACAGATAAAAGGCGGCTCCAGCTCTTTGTTTTCGATATAATTGGCGCTGATGTGCCCTTCGATATGGTGCACGCCGATCAGCGGAATGCCCGACGCGAAGCTGATCGCTTTCGCCTCGGATACGCCCACCAGCAGTGCGCCCACCAGCCCCGGCCCGTAAGTCACAGCCACCGCGTCCATTTCTCCCAGCCCGACGCCCGCCTGCGATAGCGCCTCCGCGATCACCTGATCGATCCGCTCGATATGCTTGCGCGAAGCGATCTCCGGCACCACGCCGCCGTAGACCGTGTGCAGGTCGATCTGGGAAGATATGATATTGGAGAGCACCTCGCGCCCGTTGCGGACGACTGCCGCGGCGGTTTCGTCGCAGGAGCTCTCGATGGCAAGTATCGTAATGTCTTTTTTTTTCGTATTCACGCCGTTCTCCCCACATGAAAATGACACATTGTTTCATTTATGGCAAATTTATTTATGACATATGTGTCACATATCTGGCGCGTTACTCCGCCAGCTTCCAGCCGTAGATCCGCCAATGGCTGTTCTCGTCTTTGCGCAGGACGAACTCCTCCATGGACTGCGTCGTTCCCTGCGTGCCCCTTTTGATATAAAAGGTGCAGTACAGTCTGGCGCATTCGTATCCGTTCTCGGAAAACTCCTCCACGTCCAGACTGGAGGACAACGTATAATTTGTGATCGTGCAGTTATCGTTTTTCATGTCGGCGATCTCGGTGCGCAGGGCTTCGAGATACTCGTCCGTGGGGTTGTTCGCCACCAGCTCGTCGTCGTAGATGCCCTGCACTTTTTCCACCATCTGCGCAAGCTGCTCGTCCGTGTAGTCCTCGTTGTAGCAGCATTTCGCGATCTCCGCAAAGTATTTGACCACTTCCTTGGCGGTGGGCGGGTAGTCTCTCTCCAGATCTTTCATCAACACTTTCTGCACCGCGGTGGATTCCTTGTCCGCCTCGGCCGCAGCCCTAGCCTTGCGGTTTAACGCATATCCAAACCCTGCCACCACCGCGACAAGGAGGACGCCGACCACGATCAGCGTAATCACTGAGGAACGTTTCATAGGCCCAGCTCCTTTCGTACCTGACTGTCTCATTCGTCTTCAAACAGAAGATCCACGCTTCTTCCGTCCTTCGCCGCCACCGCGTTGGGAAAGATCCGGCGTACATCCTGCATATACTCCTCCGGGTGCACCAGCGAGGGGCTGTAGTGCGTCAGCCACATTTCCTTGACCTGCGCGGCCTTTGCCAGCTTCGCCGCCTCATAAAAAGTCATGTGCCTGTACTCTTTGGCCTTCTGCAGCTTATCCGGCTCGCCGTACATCCCTTCGCATATAAAAAGATCGGCGTCCGCGGCGTTTCGCACAATGCCTTCGGTGGGCCTTGTGTCGGTGCAGTATGTGACCTTGAGCCCTTTGCGCGGCGCGCCCATCACCATGTCCGGCGTGAACGTGCCTTCTTCCGTCTCTATTATCTCACCTTTTTGCAGGCGATTCCAGTAGTTTCTGGGAATTTTGTACCGCTCGGCGGCGCCCACGTCAAATCTGCCCTGCCGCTCCACGACGATGTTGTAGCCGTAGCACACGACGTTATGCTGCACCCGGAACGCCTCGATGCGGAAACCGTCGAATGAAACCGTCTGCTCCGGCTCCGTCAGCTCCAAGTACCGGATCTCAAAGGGGAGCTCCGGCGCGATGACGCGCAGGGAACCGACCACCTTCGCCAGTCCCTTCGGCCCGATCAGCAATAGCGGCTCCGTCCGCTCCGCGTTGCCCATCGTGAGAAGCATTCCCGGCAGCCCGCTGATATGGTCGGCATGGTAGTGGGTAAAACAGATCGTGTCGATGGGCTTGGGGCTCCAGCCCTTCTGCTTCATCGCGATCTGGGTTCCCTCGCCGCAGTCGATCAGTATGCCTGTCCCATTGTATCTGGCCATCAGCGATGTGAGCCATCTGTACGGCAGCGGCATCATACCGCCCGTACCCAGCAAGCAGATATCTAACATAAACGCTCCTGTTCCGTGATCTCTCCTAGAGCAGCTCCGTCCGTTCCCATTCCTCGACGGGGATGGCAAATCCGCCGATGATCCTGCGGTAGCAGTCCTCGCACAAGTCAAACTGATGATTCAGGCCGTCCCCGGCCCCAAAGAAACCGAACGAATGCTCTACGTGGATACATTCTTCTTTTAAAAATCCGTTTTCCGTCAAAAAATCTTTGCCGCAGCAGTTGCAGGACGCCCGTAAAAGCCGGTTCTGCCCCGAATATACGCGCATAAGGACCTCCTCAAATTGTTCCGTGCAAACCCTGTCTTTTCCAATAAATCACGGCGTCCTCCACCGGCTTCTCGTAGAACCGCGGGCGAATCCCCTCCGACACAAATCCCAGCTTTTCGTACAGATGGATCGCCGCCGCGTTGCCCGCCCGCACCTCCAGCGTATAGGCGGTCAGGCCGTCCTTTCTTCCCTCCTGCATCAGATGACGGAGAAGCTGCGTGGCGATGCCCTGATTCCGCAGCGCGGGCGCTACCGCCACATTGGTGATACTGCCCTCACCGGCTGCCATCAGCACGCCGCAGCAGCCCACCGGCTCGCCGTCCCGCTCCGCCACATAATAGCGGGCGCGCTCGTTTCCGATCATTTCCAAAAAATCCTCCGCCGACCAAGGCATGGAAAAGACCTCCTGTTCCAGCCTGCTGACAGCTGGGACGTCCTCCGCGGTCATCGGGCGGCACACCGTATGCCGTTCCTTGCGGGCGCGCTCCCGCTCCGCCTGCGACAGACGCAGATATTCCGGCGCGTACCTGTCGCCGCTCTCGGCCCTGCCCTGCGCATAGTACACGGCGCCCAGCGCGGCTATGCAGGCCGCCGACTGCCGGCTGCGGTGGGCGGGCGCCAGCACATAAGGCACTTTCATGACCTGTGCCATGCGCTCCCGGAATACGGGAATGCCGTCCCCGACAAATACCACCCGCCGCTCAAACGCATTTAAAATCTCCGCCAGTTCGTCAAAGAACATAGCCTCCGGCTCTTTAACGACACTCATGTCATATCCGTCGTCTCCCGCCGTAAACTCGTAGACCGCCGTGTATACCTGACTCCGTCTGGCATCCATGACCGGACACACCAGCGCGTCCGTGCCGTACATCTGATAGGCCAGACCGTCCAGCGTCGGCACGGGGACGATCGGTTTATTCAATGCAAAAGCGAGCCCTTTCGCCGTGGCGGAGCCGATCCGCAGGCCGGTAAAGGAGCCGGGCCCGGACGCCACCGCGATCGCGTCCACCGAATCCAAATCAAGCTCCACCATGTCCCGGATTTCCTGCAGCATCGGAAGCAGCGTCTGGGAATGCGTCTTTTTATATTGTATGGTGTACTCCGCGATTAAATTATCATCTTCTGCCAGCGCCACCGACGCCGGCAGGCCGGAACTGTCCAAAGCCAGAATTTTCATGGGAATCCTCCTCTTTCATAGGAACTCTCCATTCCGGAGCGTCTACGCGACGGGGCGACGCGAATCTCAAATTCGCGTCTGCCATCGGGGGAATTTGTGACGTTCCGGCACAAATTCCCGTGTGAAAAATCAGCACATCAGTGTGATTTTTCACACTACTCTCCATATTTACATAGGATCTGCCACCGTGATTCTGCGGTAATCGCAGCCTCGGCTCAGATCTTTCTCTATCTTGATTTCATGGCAGGCGGGCGGCAGGATCTCCCCGATCAGATTCGCCCACTCGATCAGGCAGACGCCGCCGCCGTAGAAATAATCCTCGTATCCGATCTCGTCCATCTCCGCCACATCGCCGATGCGGTACACATCGAAGTGGTAAAAGGGCAGCCTGCCCTCCTCATAGATCTGCAGAATCGTAAACGTGGGGCTGCTGACCGGCTCTCCGATGCCGAGCCCCGCCGCCACGCCCTGTGTCAAAACCGTTTTGCCGGTTCCCAGATCGCCCACCAGCGTATAGACATCGCCCGCCTGCGCCCGCCGTCCGATCTCCCTGCCCAAGGCAAACGTCTCATCCGCACTGTGCGTTTCCCATACCTTCACGCTCATCCTCACCGCTCTTTCTCTCTGCCGCCGGGCCGACTGCATATAGATCCCGCCGCCGCGCCGTATAGCCGCCTGCCTGCGCCGCACCGCCTATCCGCGGATCTTTACTTTGTTGGGCGGCATATGGGTGGAGATGATCTCGATCGCCTTGTACTTCGCGTCGCCCAGATCCCTCTTTGGAAAAATGCAGGCGTTCGTCGCCGTCGTATACACGACGATACTGTGCATCGTCGATACCGCCTTCACCATGCCGTCCCAGCCCATCCGCTCGGTCACGCCGTCCTGCGACACCTCGATGCCCTCCTCCGACAACCGGTAGTGCAGCGGCTTCTTAAACGCCGGATTTGCCAGCATCTGCTGCCGCGACTTGATAAAAAGCGTCCATGGCAGATAGGCGAGAATCACTAGGCCGATAATCAGGCAGACCGGCTGCCTGTTGGACGCAAAGAGCACCAGCATCAGCACGCCCACCATCGTTCCCATGATACCGGCCAGTCCGCTGTAAGTATGGCGCATCATATAATCGTACAAATCGCCGGGCGTGATCGTGACGTCGAATTCTGTTTCCATATGAATATCCTCTTTCTTTATAACAACACTGCCGCACCTATGTGTTAGCATCGATGCGACAGGTACGTTATCTCTATTATACTAAAATTCATCGGAAGTGCAAGCAAAACACGGCGGGCGGAGGCGGTTACCGGAAGACAATCGGAAACGCCATGTGCAGAATGTCCCTGACCGTGTTCCAGTCCGCCTCGTCCCACGGAAGCACACGATACCAATACGCACGCATACAGATCAGATTCCACACGATACAGACCGTACAGTAGCCGTATGTCAGCAGCGAAGCCGCCCTATAGATCCGCCGTCTGCCCGGCTGCCGTTTCAGATTTTCCAGCAGATCAAACACATACGCCAGAAAAATTGCAAACACACACATAAAATCCACTGCCACCCGCTGCCCGTAAGAGCCGCCGTACGCCCACGCCCACCATGCGCATGATACGTACACGATCAGCAGCAGGAACACTACCAGCCCGGTATATAGCTGCTGCCTTTTCCGATAAGCAATCACAATACCGGCTGCCGACAATAGCAAAATCGGACTCCAGAAAAACAGACCTTTGCGCACGCTGAACAGAAAGTTGGCAAACTGCGGCTTCAGCCAGTAAAACGACTCGCCGCCGTAAGAATACACAAACCAGCGCCCTGTGGCCGTATGCCAATAGAGAAGCTGCGGCGCAAGCGTGATAAAACCGGTGAGAACAATCGGCACAACCCGGCCCGGCTTTAGGATCTGCACAATCCTGCTCTTTAACGTTTTCAGATCTTTCACGCCATATAACACATAAGTCAGGACAAACAGGATATTGGTGTTGCGGCACATGAAGATCAGTCCCGCCAGCAGACCGAAAATACACGTATGCCATAATCGGTTCCGCTTCTGCAGATCCCGTTTTTCATACCAGCACAGATAGTAGAGAAAAAGGATGAACAGGAAATAAGAATAAATATGGGAAAAACAGGCGTCATACCCGGCGTAATGAAACAGATTCGTCCCATAGGTAATCACGGCACAGGCCAATAGCGAGGTCTTCGCCGAGAACCCCAGATATTTCTGCAGCAGCTTATATAACAGCGTCGTTCCGACAATCCAGTAAAAAATGCCGCCGAACAGAATCATATACTGGTAAAAATCCGAATACCCGGTAGCAGTGATCGAAGACGGATTCCCCCCCCCACTAAAATGGTCTCTCAGCAGGCAGATCAGGTGCGCGGCAAAAAAGAACGGGCTCTCCATCACCGCGACGCCCACCGGATATTTGTCAAGCGCATGGCCCGCGACCTGAGACAGATCCAGTCGATACCAGCTATCGTCCACAAACCCAAACGAAAAATCGTGGTAGATGAACGTCGCCGGCAGATAGACATAATACCCGAATCCGTCCGAATATACTTTGGGCGCGTTCAGCACTTTGACGTGGTATACCCACACGATGCCCGCAAACAGAAGCGCCGCCGTCACCGCAATAAAAATATAAAAAAACTTTTCTTTTTTCATCTCATCGGCTGCTTTTTTCAGCATCTGATGTACCCCTCCTGTTTTACCCGCCATCAATACGCCTTCTTGTCCAAACCCATTCTCACGATGATCTCTTGGACTTTCCGATATACAAGCTGCTCGTCCATGGTCAGTATTCTGCGGTGTTCCATGGTGATGCGTCCGTCGATGATGACCGTGTCCACCTCGGAGCCGTTGGCGGAATAGGACAGGCCGGCGATCAGATTGTTGCGGGGTGTCAGGGAAGGCGTATTCAGATCCAGAATCGCAAGATCCGCCTTTTTGCCGGTTTCGATGCTGCCAATCTCCCGCTCCAGCCCCAGCGCGCGGGCGCCGTTGATCGTGGCGATGCGGAATCCTTCCTTGGCGCTGACGCACTGCGGCGTTTCTCCGACGCCCTTGTGAACCAGCGTCAGCAGACTCAGTTCATGAAACATATTCAGACTGTTGTTGCTCGCCGCGCCGTCCGTGCCGAGACAGACGTTGATTCCCTTTTCCAGCATCCTGCCCACCGGCGCGAAACCGTTTCCCAGCTTCATATTGCTGGCGGGGTTTGTCACGACGCTGACGTTGTGCTTCTTCAGGATATCCATGTCCGCTTCGTCGATCTGTACGCAGTGCGCCGCCACCGCGGGTACGTCAAAAAGGCCGCAGCGCTCCGCCAGCGCGATCGGGCTGCAGCCGTATTTCTCCCGGATCTGCGAAATCTCGCTCTTGCTCTCCGACAGATGTATATGGATTCCCATGCCGTTTTTCTTCGCCTCCGCCGCGACGATCTTTAAAAATGCCTCGTCGCAGGTGTACGGCGCGTGGGGCCCCAGCACAAAGGTAAGCCTGTCGCAGTCTTTCGCCGCGTCACGCTCCTCATAAGCCTGCCGCAGACGCATCTGCCCCGCCTCGTCGCTGCCGCTGCCTACCAGCCCTCTGCTGATGACCGCGCGCATCCCGGACTCCTTCACGGCGCGGGTTGTCTGATGAATATTCATCTGCATATCGTTAAAACAGGTGGTGCCGCTTTTCATCATCTCGATAATGGCGAGGTTCGCGCCCCAATAGGTGTCCTCATCGGTCATCTGCTGCTCGATCGGATCAATCGTGCCGAATAGCCAGTCCATAAACGAAAGGTCGTCCGCCACGTTTCGCATAAACGACATATAAGAATGGGTATGGCAGTTCACCAGCCCCGGAATCACCAGTTTGTCCCTGCCGTCGATCTCCCGGTCGGCGGTAAACCCGGCGGGCGCCGCGCCGATCCCCGCGATTCTGTCCTTATCAAGATAAAGGCTTGTCTCCCTGACAGTATCTTCCGTGCCTTCCGGCAGCACCGCCAGCGCGTTTTTGATCACGATCCCCATATTTGTTTCCTCCGTGGTGTAGCGTATTCATAAGCCGTGCATCCTCGTGAATCTGCGATTCACAGAGATACGCAGTATCTCTTGGTTGTCGGGCATTCGCCCTATTGCAGCGTATTCATAAGCCGTGCCACCTCGTGAATCTGTGATTCACAGAGATACGCAGTATCTCATGGTTGTCGGGCATTCGCCCTATGAATCCATCGCCCGGAGAAATCGTCTGCAAGCAGCCGTTTCTCCGTCCGCTGTCTTCGCACGGCTTATTGCTTACGCACATTTTATCACTTTATTTCAAAAAGGGAAAGTGTTTCCGGTCGAACGACGTCGCCGTTTTTAAATTCTTTGGTCGCGGAAGTGATAATCATGTCGTCGCTGCTTAAGCTGCACTCCAGCGCGATCAGGTTGTCGTTCTGATCCAGCACCGTCACATTGACCTGCTGCGCGTAATATTCCTGCCCCAGAATGCCTTCCCGCTCCTTTACCACATAGACATACGACCTGTTATTCTCTGTGTGAACCGCGGCGGAAATGACGACCGCATAATACCGCTCTCCCGTCCGGACGCATTTCATCGTGCCCGTAAGCCCCGGCGCGCCGCTTCCTTCCGGCAGGGTGACGCCCAGATCATAGCCGCCCGAACCGCCCGGCGCGATAGAGTCCGCCGTCAGCTCCAGCTCTGCGCTGCTGCCGTCCAGCCTGACCGTAACCGCGTCATGGAGCCCGACATATTTTTTCTGCTCCTCGGAGATGGCCGTCTGAAATCTGCACGGCGCCCCGCTGTCCGCGATCAAAATGACAGGCGTGTCGGAAGTTCGCTCGCCGACGCCGATACAGATATCCGTGATGAGGCCGCTCCTGTCCGCCCGGATCTGTCCCTCCTCGTCCCGGAGCGCCCGATACTGCTCCAGCCCATCCTGCAGCTCCGCCATCTCCAGCCGGTACACCTCCATTGTGGCATCCTCCCCATCCGGCGAAAGGATATCCTCCACCTTTCTCTGGGCCTCCTGCATCGCCTGATCGCGCTGCCACTTGGCGTCCGCCTGCGCGTAGGCGGCCTGCTGCAGTTCGTCCACTAACGCCGCTTCCTGCGCCTCGGCTTCTTTGGCTTTTCGGGCCGCTTCCTCCTCGTCCTCATCGGGGGACGACTCCTGTGCCGCCATCTCCCTGCGGTACTGCTCCAGCTCATAGGCCGCCTGACTGTACGCCTCGTCCGAACGGCCCACCAGCGTATCCTCCCGTCTGGCCAGCGCGTCATAATCCTCTCTGGCGCGCTGCTCCTCCAGCGCCTTTTCCTGCTGGGCCAGCTCCCTGTTCTGCAGCAGGACGTCGATCTGGGCCTGCAGCTTATCGATCTGCGTCTGCTGCGTCTTAATGTAATCGTCCAGATCCGCCAGATCCGCCTGCAGGATCACGTCGCCTTCCTCCACCGTGTCGCCCGCCTGCACCGCGATGCCGTCCACACGCAGCCCCGGCAGGACGTTCACCGGGCTTTTGTCTCCGGCCACAACGATTCCTTCCGTCTCTACGGTGTGCTCGATATATTTGGCCTGCAGCGTCTCGGTGGACACGACCGGGAGCTTCGACGTATAGATGCTTTTGGATATGACCGTGCAGAGCCACATCAAAATCAGAAACCCATAAAATGCAACGATGATTTTTTTCTTCCTGCTCCGTTCCAATGCTCGTCCCTCCGCTTTCTATTCCTTCAGTCCCGAATAAATGATGCCCTGCTCCAAGTGCTCCTGCCCCCACAGGAAGACGAACACCGAGGGGATCAGCATGATGACCGACGCGGCAAAGGCGGCGCCCGCCTGCTCCCATGTGATCTGCGGCAGGTATAGCGACAACGGCCACAACGCCTTGTCTTCCAAAAAGGCCATCGGCTGCTCCATCATGTTCCAGTATTCCAGAAATCCCAGCACCATGGCGGACATAATACCGCTTTTGCCAAGCGGCAGGCCGATCATGCAGAAAATCCGCCACTCCCCCGCGCCGTCTATCCGGGCCGCCTCGATCAACTGCACCGGAATCCCGCGGAAGCCGCCGTAGGTGATAAAGACCGGCATCGTGGCAAAGACCGCCGGGATCACGACGGCCCCCTGCGTGTTGAGCATCCCCAGGTCGTGCAGCACCAGATAATCGGACAACATCAGCACTTGAAAGGGCAGCAGCATCAGCACCACGTACAGGCCGAAAAGCATCCTGCCGCCGCGGGCCTGATAAACAGCGAAAGCCCACGCCGCCGGCACGCCGACCAGAAGCTGCCCCGCCAGTATGCCGAACGTCATCTTGACGGAATTCCAGAACAGAATAAAAAACTGCGGCGTCATAAAGAGCAGTTTGCCGTAATGCGCAAACGTGGGATAATCAGGCACGATCTTCCAATGGATGAACCCGCTTTCCTCCGAGAGCAGCGGCGACAGACGGCTGCTCAGCTCTGCGGCATCCGCCACGGCCCCTGTCACAAGCAGGAAAACCGGCAGGCAGACCAGCACGGCGGGGAGCAGGACGATGGCTTTGACGGCATACTGCCCCACAAGGCGCGCGGCTTTTTGTATGACACAGTTGTCATATTTTTCCCTTTTAAAAAAAAACATTTTAATCCCCATTCCGGAGCGTTCTCGCGCGACAGAGGCAAAAAGTAAATTCCTTCGGAATTAACTTTGCCATCAGTGGAATTTGTGACGCCCCGCACAAATTCCCGAACGAACAAAGTTCGTTCTGTTCACATTAGATATCCTTCCTGTCCCACAACCACTGCAGCAGCATGATGACGGCAAACAGAAACAACCCGACGCATACGGTGGCCGCGGCCATCTTGTCAAATTCCAGATTGACAAACCAGTTGCTGAACAAATGCTGCAGCAGATACATATCCTTCTGCGGATAGGAGCCCGCCACCAGATACGCCTCCCTGTAAATCTTGAACGAATTTAAAAACGACAGAATCACGATGGTATAGAGGCTGCCTTTCAGATTCGGCAGCACCACCCGGAAAAAGCACTGCCGTCTCGTCGCGCCGTCCACATACGCCGCCTCCGACAGTTCCGTGGGAATCCCCTGAATACCGGCCAGCCACAGAATCACCGTGTAGCCTGTATTTTTCCAGATATAACTGAACACCAGCACCCAGAAGGACGCGCCGCCGCCCAGATAGTCGAAGCGCACCTCACCCCATGCCCCTGCCAGCTCTCCCAGCCGCGTCAGCAGGAGGTTCAGGAAACCGCCTCGGTAAAAAACCATCTTCCACACAATGACAACGGCTGCCGTCGGCAGCGCCATAGGAAAAAGATAGAGGGATTTCACCGTTCCGGCGCCCCGCATACGGCTGACCGGCACGGCCACCGCCAGCCCTATAACGACCAGCAGCGGGATGCAGACCAGCGTAAAGCGCAGCGTATTCCCCACCGCCAGCGCAAACGCCTGATTGGTAAAAACCGTCCGGTAATTTTCCAGCCCGGCGAAACGTCCGGTGATGACGGTCCGGAAGGAGCGCCCCGCCACATCCAAAAACGGCAGCAGCACAAATACTGCCGTTCCCAGCAGGCTCGGCGCCGCAAACAGGAGAAAGCAGCGCCGGTTTTTATTCTGTTTTACACTGTGATACTGTTTATGATGCCTGTTGCCCTGTTTTGTCATATGCAGAGCATAGCAGATGAGTCTCTAAGATGTCTCTAAAAGCCGTCCGTTCAGGCGTCCTCTTAGCCGCCCATTTAGATGTCCGCATGGCCCGTTTCACGCTTTGCCGCAGGCTGCCGCGTCTTCTTCAGAATCGGGCTGAGCGGTTTGTAGACCACCATCGTAACCGTGGACGCGATCACGCTCTTAATCAGGTTCATGGGCGCCACCGCGATGCAGACGAATGTCACAATGCCATTAATATGTCCGTTGATCGCCGTACCCATGGCGATAATCGCATCCAGCGGCATTCCGTATAGCCGGGAAAAAGCCGGCAGCAGATAGACGGCGTTGAACGCCGTGCCAAAGACCGTCATGACGGCGCTGCCCGCCACACAGGAGATCACTGCCGTTTTCTTCGTCTTCTTGAACAGATAGATCACGGATGCCGGCAGCACCAGACTGCACCCGATCACAAAGTTGGCCAAGTCCCCCACAAAAGCCGTGCTGGTGCCCTTAATGACCAGTTTCAGCAGCACCTTGCAGAATTCAATCATAACCCCTGCCACCGGGCCGAATGCAAATGCGCCGATCAACGCCGGAATCTCGCTGAAATCCAGCTCATAAAAAGACGGCGCGATAAACGGGATCGGGAACTCAAACAGGAATAAAATCACCGAGATCGCCGAAAAAAGGCCGATCATCGCCACTTTTCTGGTGCTCAGGATTCTCTCCGTAATT
Organism: uncultured Lachnospiraceae bacterium; assembly: GCA_947630025.1. Lineage (GTDB taxonomy): Bacteria > Bacillota > Clostridia > Lachnospirales > Lachnospiraceae > UBA3282. The sequence goes on along the minus strand of CANRFZ010000012.1, from coordinate 81,939 downwards.
CCCTGCCGCCGGTACGCCAGCTTCTCCGCGCCGTAGGCGATGGCAAAAAGCGCCGCCGCCACGACGACGCAGACCAGTACAAACGCCGCGTTGTCCTTAAAACTCTGCCACAATCCGTTACTCATTTTTTCCTCCCTTTCTGCATACAAAAAACCCCGAAGTCTGCACTCCGGGGATCTGTTCCGTTTACTTCCGCGCTGCCGCCATGCCCTGCCATCCGCACGCAAAGGACTTCTGCGGCCTTTGCTGCCACAACCGCGGCATAACGTCATGCGCGTCTGTATTCTTCTCTCATCCAGACTATACTGTCGGTTTTGGAATCGCACCAAATCAGCCGCCGCCGTACCGATTACGCACTGCAGCAGGTCGCGGACTATACCGCCGGTAGGGAATTGCACCCGTCCCCGAAGAACTTCTTCTGCCCTATCCAATTGTAACGATTAAAGTATACACCAGCCGCCGGCATTATGCAACAAATATTTTTCTCTGCTGCCATTGTGCGCCGCCACTGTGCTGCCCGCTGCCACTGTGCTGCCCTGCGGCCTGTCGTTCTGCCGCGACGTGCTCTCTGTCCGTCATTCCGCCGCCCGGATCGACGCCGAAGCAAAATGCAGCGTATAGTCGATCTCGTGGGGCGCGCTCATGGCGGTGGTGTCCGCCTTGACCGGCAGATTGACGTCAAACGCGCTGACCGGAATGCGGAACGCCGAATTGCCCTGCAGACCGAGCTCGTCGTTGCAGGTGTCGTACTGCACGCCGTCCACCTTCACATAATCGTAATTGGGGCTGCTGAAAATAACCACCGCGTAAGCCTTGCCGTCCTCCACCGTCAGCGCCGCGGGGGATTCCACGGAGGCTTTGCCCGAGCCGCCTGTCAATGACACGTCTACGGTATACTTACCGTCCGCCAGCGCCAGACTCTCCACGGAAGCGCCGCGCCCCTCCCGGTAAGCCTCCGCCGGAACGGAATCCGCCCGGAACAGGAGCACCCGGTCGTACCACATCTCCTTTTTCCTGCTGAAAGCCGCGCAGGAAATGCCCTGATCCAGCGCCTCCACCGGAACGGTGTAAGTGTGCGCGCCCTCCGCGGTTTCCTCGAACGGAATATAGTCCGTCTCCGGCGCGGCGGCGGCCTCCTCCGCCGTTCCCATATACACGTACAGATAGCCGGTGCCGCTCATCGTCATCACGGCGGTCATGCTGCCGTCCGCCACCGTGAGTCTGGCGGACACGATCTGAAACATGGAGGAACTGGAATCCACCGTCACATCATACACACCGTCCGCCAGCTCGTCGGCGTAAACGGGCGTCATGCCCTCCTCCACCACATCTTCCGGCGTCACCATGTCGTCTGCGGAAGCCACCCGGCCCGTTCCGCCGGACGCCGCCTCCGCCAGCGCCACCGCCTCTTGCGCGTGCGCCACGAGAAGCTGCCGGATTCCTTCCATCTCGCCCAGACCGCGCACCAGCGTGACGACCTCCAAGCCCTCCGCCTCAAACGCGCTTTTCCACGAATCCGCGTCGTCTCCGGCCATGTCGTTGTTGGCGTGGTCGCCCGCCACGATCATCAAAGGCTCCAGCACCACCCGCGTATAGCCGCCTTCCTTCACCGCCGCGATCACATCCTCCAGCGACGGGCTGGCCTCCACGGTGCCGACATAATAATGTGCATAACCCGCATCGGACAACATTTTCTGCATCTTGGCATAAACGCCGTTGGACGCCGCCTCCGTGCCGTGCCCCATAAAGCAGACCGCCGTATTGCCGTCGTCGTACTCTGCCGTCTCCTGCGTGATAATCTCCATGACCGCGGCAAAATCCTCGTCGGAGCTCAGCAGCGGTTTCCCGATCTCCAGACTCTCAAAAGCGTCGGCGTACTGCGCCGCTTCTTCCACCAAGTCGTTGTATTCATAGCCGTCCATCAGGTGCGTGGGCTGGATCACCAGCTTTTTCACACCGTTGTCCACCGCGCGGTCCAGCGCTTCGCCCACGTTGTCGATCACCTCGCCGTCGCGCTCCTTCACGTGGTCTATGATAATCTGGCTCGTAAAACCGCGGCGCACCGACCAGTCGGGGAAAGCCTCCTCCATAGACGCCTCGATCGCGCCCACCGTCAGCCGCCTGTTGTCGTTATAGCTGGTGCCGAAGCTCACCACCAGAAGCTCCCGCTCGCCGATCCCGTCCGCATTTCTGGGATCGTCCAGAGAGGCGTCCCCTGTCTCGTAATTTTCTTCTGCGACATCCGTGTCATTTTCCGTGCCTGCTTCCTGTTCTGTGACACTTGTGTCATTCCCTGTTGATGCCGCATTTCCGGCGCCGCTGCCGCAGCCGCCCGCCATTCCCAGCATCGCCGCCAGCGCCGCCGTCGTCAGTACTTTTTGAATCGCTTGTCTTTTCATTCTCTCCTCCTTCCGGAAACGCTCCGTCCGCAGCGTTCCCGACACATAACGCATCGTTCCGGCCAGTCGTCCGAAGGAGACCAAAAAGCGGACGGTCTTGCGGAAACAGACAGTCCTGCGGCGGATTGGGGCCGCATAAAATAACCCCGCACGGTATCCGTATCGGCAAAAATACGCACACTTCCAGCGGGGAATCATTCTGGTCATTCGGCACGATCAGGCACTCGTGATCTGGATTTTTCATTCCCGTACCGACAGCCGGCAGGTTTCCTGACTTACAGATCCTCATATGCCGCCGCCTTCCCAAAGAAAAGAATTACCCGGTAAAACACCGGTAACTCCGGCTTTTCCTCAGTGGCCGCGCCGTACACAATGGCGGCATACTCCCTGCTTACAGTGACGAGTTCGTACAGGACTTGCACCTGTTTCCCTTTTACCCGTTATCCCCGCGCGCAACATGGCGGATGTCCTGCGGACACTGCCTCCTGCTGCACAATGCGGTACAACGGCACCGTCTGTCTATTCAATTCTTACCAACTATAACAAAGATCAACCGCTCTGTCAACTAGGGCCGGCAGCGCTCTTGGTTTGGCTGCTTACGCAGCTTGGCGAGCACGTGCTCGTAACCGCCCTCGCCGTGGGGAACGGTACATTCCGTGCAGTCCTTGATCCCCTTGTCGGTATAGCGGAAGCTGCCGCCGCAGTCCCGCCCCAGCGCATAGAGCGGGCAGTAGCAGAACAGACAGTTAAAGTTGTCCGCGTCCGCCGCCTTGTGGCAGGGAAAATATTCACACGAATTGTTTCTGAAGTATCTATAACTGTTTTCTTTCATAGCGCTTTCCGTCCGTCTCTGCCCTGTCCTCCGGCTGCACCCTTTCCTCACTTCTCACGCCTGCTATCTGGTCTTCCTTGTCAGGCCGATCGATCCCTCACACCTGCTGCCTGATCTTCCTTGTCACGCCGATCGAGCCCTTATACCTGCTGCCTGATCTTCATCGTCAGGCTGATCCGCTTCTTCTCCATATCCACCGCCAGCACCTGCACGTCCACCACGTCGCCCACGCTGACCGCTTCCAGCGGATGTTTGATATAGCGGTCGGTGATCTGCGAGATGTGCACCAGCCCGTCCTGATGGACGCCGATATCCACGAACACGCCGAAATCGATCACGTTACGGACGGTGCCTTTCAGAATCATGCCGGGTTTCAGGTCTTTCATATCCAGCACGTCGCTGCGCAGGATCGGCGCGGGCATATCGTCTCTGGGATCTCTGCCGGGCTTCTCCAGTTCTTTCAGGATATCCGTCAGCGTGATCTCGCCGATGCCCAGCTCCTCCGCCAGTTTCTTCTTATCCCGGATCTTTTTCTCCAGACTGCCGGCGGTGATCTGCGCCGGTTCCGCGCCCGCGGCGGATACGCTCCCGCCGGGAGATGTGACACTTGTGTCGTTATTTTCCAGCGTCACGCCGCCCATGGCCGCCGCCAGCGCTTTTCCCATGGCCGTTTCGGGATGGCAAATCACGATCTGCGGTTTCGGTTTCTTCTTGGTCCGGCCGGAGGCGTTCCTGCCCTCCGCGGCTTTCGCGCCGGCCTTCCGGCGGGCCGCCGCCTGCTTCTGGGCCTCCTTGACGTCCTCCATCGTCAGCCCCAGCTTATCCAGCAGCTTCTCCGCCGCCTCGTAGGACTCCGGATGTACGCTGGTGGCGTCCAGTGGATTGTCGCCGTCCGTAATGCGCATGAAGCCCGCACACTGTTCATAGGCTCTGGGGCCCAGTTTCGCCACGTTAAGGAGCTGCGCCCGGCTGGTAAATCTGCCGTTCTTCTCGCGGTAGTCCACGATATTTCTGGCGATCACCTTAGTCACGCCGGAGACATATTCTAAGAGCGATGCCGAGGCGGTATTTAAGTCCACGCCCACTTTGTTGACACTGTCCTCCACCACGCCGTGCAGCGCTTCTCCCAGCTTCTTCTGGTTCATGTCGTGCTGATACTGCCCTACGCCGATGGATTTCGGATCGATCTTGACCAGCTCCGCCAGCGGGTCCTGCAGTCTTCTGGCGATGGATGCCGCGCTCCTCTGGCCTACGTCAAAATTCGGAAATTCCTCCGTCGCCAGCTTGCTGGCGGAATACACGGAAGCCCCCGCCTCGTTGACGATGACGTACTGTACCGGCGTGTCCAGCTCTTTTAATAGCTCCACGATGATCTGCTCCGATTCCCGCGACGCCGTTCCGTTGCCGACGGAGATCAGGGAGATATGGTATTTTTGAATCAGTTTTTTCAGCTCCGCTTTGGCCTCCGCCACTTTATTCTGCGGCGCGGTGGGATAGATCACCTTCGTGTCCAGCACTTTGCCCGTCTCGTCCACCACCGCCAGCTTGCAGCCGGTGCGGAACGCCGGGTCCCAGCCCAGCACCACCCTGCCCGAAATGGGCGGCTGCATCAGAAGCTGCTCCAGATTTTTGCCGAATACGGAAATCGCGCCGTCCTCCGCCTTTTCCGTCAGCTCGCTGCGGATCTCCCGCTCGACGGCGGGGGCGATCAGCCTCTCATAGCTGTCGGCGATCACTTCTTCCAGAACGGGAGAAGTGACAGGGTTGTCATTTATAATGACTTTGGTGCGCAGATATAGTAAAATGCGCTCTGTCGGCGCTTCGATCTTCACCGTCAGAAATTTCTCGTTCTCTCCCCGGTTGATGGCCAGAACCCTGTGGCCCGCGGCCTTTTTGACCGGCTCCTCGTACTGATAGTACGTCTCGTAGACGCTTTTTGCCTTTTCGTCTCTGGCGGCGCTGACGAGTTTTCCCTCCTCCGTAGTGATATGCCGGATATAGATGCGGTAATCCGCCTCGTCGGAAATTTCTTCCGCGATAATGTCTTTCGCGCCCTGCACCGCTTCCTCCACGGTGGCGACGGACTTCGCCGCGTCCTCGTCTTCATGGAGATATTTGGCCGCTTCTTCCGAGAGAGGCGCCGTCGTCTCCTGCGCCAGAATAAACCGCGCCAGTCCTTCCAGCCCTTTTTCCTTGGCGACGCTGGCGCGGGTTCTGCGCTTCGGGCGGTACGGGCGGTACAGATCCTCCACCACCACCATCGTCTCCGCGGCGGCGATACGCGCCCGCAGCTCGTCGGTCAGCTTTCCCTGCTCCTCGATGCTCTTTAAGACCTGTTCTTTCTTTTCCTCCAGATTGCGCAGATAGGCCAGCCGCTCGTCCAGATTGCGGAGTACCTCGTCGTTAAGGGAGCCCGTTGCCTCCTTGCGGTAGCGGGAGATAAAAGGGATCGTGTTGCCTTCGTCGATCAGCTTGACGGCGGCCTCCACCTGCCACCGCTCCACTTTCAGTTCTTCTTTCAGTTTCGCTATGATATCCATATAATGTTCTCTCCGTTTTTACGTCTATATCCAACAGGCACACATCACTGCTATAAAACCGTCCGGCGCATCCGTCCGCTGTATCACGCATGGCCCTGCACCGGCTCCAGCGCCTCCGCCAGCCATTTGACCAGCTGCTTATCCACCCTGCCCTGATCCGCCATATTGTCCAGAATCGCGATGGCCTGCTTATGCGGGATCGGGTCCTTGTAAGGTCTGTCCGTCGCGGTGAGCGCGTCGTAAATGTCCACTACCGTCAGAAGTCTGGTCGGAAAATTGAGCTGTTCTCCGCGAAGGTGATTCGGATAGCCGCTGCCGTCCAGATACTCATGGTGCGCCCCAACCCATCCGGGCACTTTGGAAAAGCCTTTATAAAACCGCACTTTGTCCAGAATCTTGGAAGTCATGACGACATGGTTCTCCATCTCTTTGCGCTCCGCGAGCGTCAGCGTGCCGCTGCGGATGCTCAGGCACTCGATTTCCTCAGCCGTCAGGTAGGGCAGCACATTTCCCGCCGCGTCTACGTGCTTTTTCCCCGCCAGCTCACGCACATGGGCGTAGGTCTCATCGTCCACATAGTCCACGATATCCGTCCTGCGGATAAACGCAAGCTCGGCGTCCAGATCGGCCAGTGCCGCTTCATAGGCGTCCTGGGAGATGCTGCCCCGCAGCAGGTCGATCTCGTACAGGGATTTCAGCAGCACGAATCTGTCCTCTATCCTGACCAGCGCGTCCCCCAGTCTGGTGGCCTTGTTCATGATGCTGAGGGGCACCACCATCTTGCCGATGTCGTGCACCAGCGCCGCCAGCATGAGCTGCTCCTTGTCCGCCTCGCCGATTGTCTCGTCGCACTGGCCGTTCTCATGCAGTTCCGCTATGTAATCTACCAGAAGATTCACATATTTGGCCACGTTTCTGGTGTGCAGCGCGTTGTACGGCGTCCTCTCCTCCATCGCCGTCGTCAGCGCCTCCACAAAAGAGTACATCTGCTCTTTCAGCGCGTCCACATAGGACAGATTCGTGAGCTCGATCGCCGCCATGGAACCCAGCGACCGGATGATGATCTCGTATTCCCTGTCAAAAGGGATCACCGTGCCGTCCTCGTCCATGGCGTTGATTAACTGCAGGACGCCGATCAGCTCGTTCTCGTTATTTTCCAGCGGAATGACTAATTGCGACTGGGTGCGGTAGCCCGTCAGCCTGTCATATTCCTTGGGCCCGGAGAAATCGAACCGCCCGCTGTCGTACACGTCGGCGATATTGACCACTTCCCGGTGGATCGCCGCATAGGAGCAGACGTTTTTTTCCTCCATAGGCACCGGCGGCATATCGTCGATGGGCTTCTTGTTCAGCCCGCGGCTGATCCCCTGCGAGATCGTCTTCATCAGCTTGAACGCCAGTTTGCCGTTCTCATACAGATATAGCGTTCCCGCGTCACAGTGGGTGATCTCCATACCGCTTTCCAGAATCGAATTGAGCATCCTCGGCCTGTCCTGCTCCGTGCACAAGCGGATGCCCGTGTTCAGAATCTTTTCAAAATCTTCATACTGCAGACGCATTCCGCTCCTCCTTTCCCATCGGATAAATTCCGTTCCGTCTCATATATTCCAGCGACTCTTTCTGCGCCTCATACCCTCTGACCTCCACTAACACCGTGGCGTCCACCCGGTACTGTCTGGCCAGCGCGTCAAATTCCTGCCAGTCGATCCGCCCGCTCCCCACGGCATGGTGCAGATCGCTCGCCAGATCGTTGTCGTTGATGTGCATATGCCGGATATAAGGCGCCAGCGCCTCGAACCACTCCCGGCCCGGACAGGGCGTGAGCATGGCGTGCGCGTAGTCAAGGCAGATGCCGAAATTCGCCACGTCTCGCATCTGTTCCGCCAGTTCCGCCATGATGTCGGGCGACTCGTCAAACATATTTTCCATATAAATCTCCCGATGGGGATACTGCGCCGCCAGCTCCCGAAAAAAAGCGGCGTTCACATCTTTCCAGTGCTGCAGATATCCCGGCTCGCGGAATCCGGCGAGCCGCCCGGTGTGAAACACGACGCCGCGCACACCCATCCGGTCGGCTGTCTCCATGGACTGCCGTACCCGCAGCATGGACGCCTCCCGGATCAGACGGTCCATACTGTGAATCGTCACATCCAGAAACGCGCCGTGCATCGTGTCCTGCGCAAAGCCGTCCCTGTACTTCGCATAATGCGCGGCAATCCTCTCCTGCTCCGCCGCGTCGTCCATCACGTCCGGCACATAAAATTCATTGTACTCATAGGCGCACCCGTACCGTTTCGCCAGTGCGTCCACCCGCTCTATGTCCTGCATATCGGGAACCAAATACAGCCTGCTCATCTCTCTCCTCTTTTCACCTGATCTACCTGATATACAAACACGCCGTTGCTCTTGCCTTTCAGCGGAATCTCGCCGATCGGCGTCACCTCCACGCGCTCCCTGACCGCCTCGTAGACGTCGCTGCTGATCAGGATCTGTCCCGCCTTCGCGTTGCTCTCCAGCCGGGCCGCCGTATTGACCGTGTCGCCGATGGCGGTATAGTCCATGCGGAAATCGCATCCGATATTTCCCACGACCGCGTTGCCGCAGTTCACGCCGATGCCGAAGGAAACGGTCTTGCCGAATCTCTCCCGGAACCGTTCACTGAGCCGGTCGGAGCCCTCCTTCATATCCCATGCGGTGCAGACGGCTCGGAAAATATAGTCGTCCAGATCGAAAGGCGCGTTAAACACCGCCATGGTCGCGTCTCCCACGAATTTATCCAGCGTTCCGCCGTTGTCAAAAATCGACTGCGTGGTCAGCCGCAGATACTCGTTCAGAATCTCCACCACTTCCTCGGGCCGCATACTCTCCGACATCGTGGTAAAGCCGCGGATATCCACAAACAGTACCGCGATATGGCGGTTCTCGCCGCCGAGCACCAGTTCAAAATCCCTGTCCCGGCTGATCTTATCCACGACCTGCGGCGCCACATACTGCTTAAACACACTGACGACGCGGCGCCTGCGCATAATCTCCGCCAGATAGCCCCGGATGATCTGTGCCAGATAGAGTACCGTCAGACAGGCCGGCAGCAGCACCGTCGGCACCAGATAACCGTGCACATACATTCCCCGCGCAAAGACAACGGAGAGAACCGTCAGCGCCGCAAAAACCACCGCGGAATACCGCAGCCTGATTCTGTCGGTGCACCAGAAGAACACGCCGCACAACAGCGCTCCCGCTGCCGCATAGGGTAGCGGCGACGCCGGAAGCTGCGTCCTGCCCTCCAGCAGCGCCTCTATGATGTTGGCATGGATCTCCACACCGTACATCTGGCTGCCATGGGCCACCGCCGGCATATAGGCGTCCTGCATCCCCACGGCATAAGCGCCCACCAGCACGACCGCGTCTTTGAACAGAATGGGATCTACCGTGCCGTCCAGAACGTCCGACATCGAGACGACGCTATAGCTGCCCGGTTTCCCGGAGTAGGTAAAATAAAAACGATGGTTGCGCCCATAAGTGCCGGGCACGGCTGCCTCCTCGCCGAGGCTCTGCCGGTACGCCGCATAAACCGCATAGGAGAAACTGTCGATGCGCCTGCCGTCATAGTCCATCCACGCAATCGCCTGCCGGACGTAACTGTCCCTGTCCACAAACGTATTGGCAAACCCGCAGGTCACGTTTTCCCGAAGGCTTTCGTAGGGCTCGATGACATAATCTACATAGTAGGGATTGTAAGTGATGCGCCCTTTTTCATCCCGTTCCGGCTGCTCCTTAAAGGAAAAGCTGAGGGCCGCCACCACATTACCGGCCTCGCCGCAGACGCCGGCAAAATGATTGTCCGCCGCCTCGTCCGCCCGCTCGCTGTAGATGACGTCGAAGCCGATCACCGCCGGCCTCGCATCGGGCGACTGGTTCAGCAGGGAGACCAGCTTCGCGGGCACTTCCCTGCTCCACGTATTCACCGGCCCGTACTGCGCCAGCGTTTTATCATCTATTCCGATAATATAGATTTTTTTGTTGGTGACAGTCTCACGCTGATTCAGCCGGTCGGATATGCCGATATCCCAGAGGCCCGCCGCGCCGAAATACAGAAATGCCAGAGATGTCAGAATGACGGCGGCTATAACCGCCGCCGTCCTGATGCTATGATTCGGTTTCATATGCCGTGCCAATATCCCTTCTCCGGCCATGGCTATTGCCAGTAAATATCTTGGTCAGCCGTCACCGCCGTGCCGAAATTCCAGTTCCAAGAACCGGTCGCAGACGGTTTCAGAGACGGTGCATGGGCCGTCCCGCCGTTCTTCACGGTCTGCTTGGCAAACGGCGCGCCATTATACCAGAACGTCACCGTGTACTCCTCTTTCTTGTCTTTGTCACCGTCGTCCTGATCATGCTCATCGTCGGGATCGTCCCTGTCGTCCGTATCGTCGTGGTCATCCGGATCTTTCTGATCTCCGCCGGGCGTGATGTCGTGGCCGCCGCCCGACTGCTCTCCGCCGGAGGGCTGCTGCGATCCGCCGCCCTGACTGCCGGAAGACTGCTGGGAACCGTTGTTCCCGCTCTGGCTGCCGCCGGAAGCCGCCCCTGTGTCCGTGCTCCCCGTAACGGTGGAAGTCCCCTGAGAAGACGCATTGTTGTTCTGTGCCGTTACCGCCGTGCCATCGCCGTCAGTCTGCTCCTGTGCATCGGACTGTTCTGCCTCCGCCTCTGCCGCATCTTCACCGCCGCGGTTTTCTGGAGCCGCCGCCGGCCTTCCGGCCGCCGCCGTATCCGCATCCTCCGCGGAAGCCTGCGCCGCCGCATCGTCGTCATCATCATCCGTGCCGGACGCATCGCCCTCCTGCGCCGCATCCGTATTCTGTGCCGCCGTATCACGTGCAGACGCCACATCAGCAGCGGAAGTATCCGCCACATCCTGTGTAAACGCCGTCAGCATCCCGCCCAGTTCTTCCCGTGTGATGCTGGTAAAATAAACCCCTCTGTCGGCCATCACGTACAACGTTTCGATAGCCTCCTCCGGGAGCGTCTGATAGTCGATCTCCTGTACCTCGCCCACCGTGCCGTCATCGTAGCTGGTGATCTCGCTTCCCGCCGGAACCAGAACCGTCTCCGCTTCGCCGCCGTCATCCGACACCGGCGTTACCGCAACGGCGCCTTCAAAGCAGCACATCCGCGTGCTCTGTCCGCCCTGTCCGTCGTCGCACAATTCTACGCGGTAGATCGTTCCCCGAACCGCCATGACAGAGTTCGGCGTGGATGTCTCGTAAACGGAACCCTTGCTCAGCGGATTCTGGATCTCGTTCATGACCGCGCCGCGCTCTACCTGAATCCTCGTCTTGGACTCCTGCGCGTCGCCTTTGGCTTCCAGCGTAAATACCGCGCCCGCCTCGGCAGTCACATATTTATCGTCGTCCAGCTTGATGCGCATCGTACTGTCGTCGTCCACGCTGACGCGGTCGCCCGACTCCAGATACAGATTCTCCGCCGCGTCTATCGTGCCGACATCCGCCCGCTCGATCACGGCGCTTCCGTTCAGTTCGTAGACCAAGACGGAACGGTAATATTTGTCCCTGCCGGACAATAACAGAACGCAGACCACCACTGCGGCCAAAACCACCAGTGCGCCGCCGCAGGCGATGATCCCTATTTTTTTCCGAAAAAAGCCTTTTTCCATTTCCTCACACTCCCGACTGATCACTCGGCTGCCGCCTCAAACCGATACTCGCCCGAAGTCTGGACGAAAACCGTCACGCCGCCCAGATAGACCGTATCGTCGCCCGCTACTTTCCAATTTCTGCCGGCTCCCAGCGTACATCCCGTATTCTGATCCAGATAGTAGCTGCCTGCCTCGTCAATGCGCGTCACCGGTTCCGGCTCCTCCGGCCCCGGCTCTGAACCGTCACCGAGCTGCAGCTTCGCCGTTCTCTTATATACCGTTTCCCCGCCGCACTCGACTTTGATATATAATACATAGATGCCGGTCTTGTCTCCGATCGGCACTTTATTGTCCGATGCCGTCTGCCATGCGGTGTTCCCCTGTAATGTTTCCGGAGATAACCCTGCCTCCGGCTCCTGATCCCAATAGTAGTACACCGTATAATCACCGGATACGCTGCCTACGATCACCTGAATCTCCGTTTGGCCCTTGAAATCTTCCACGGAATCTCCCAGCGCAGTGTCCTCTACACTGTAGAGGTCGCGCGAACCGTTGCAGTCAATACCAACCGTCAGCGTACTGCCGACTGGCATATCGTCCATTAAGCCAAGAAGTTGTATGCCGTCTTCCTCGGATGCCTCTGTCTCCTGCTCGCCTGCGGCTCCGGACGCATCCTCCTCCAGCGCCTCGGTTTCCTGCCCGTCCGCAGCTTCAGACGCATCCTCTGTCAGCGTTTCGGTATCCTGCCCGTCTACTGCTTCGGACACATCCTCTGTCAGCGTCTCATTTTCCTGCTCGTCCGCAGCGTTGATTTCATCCGCCGTCAGCGCCGCATCCTCTGCTTTCTGTTCGTCCGCAGCGTCGAGCCCCTGTTCCTCCGCCGCCACGGTCTCGGCCTGCGCCCGCATGGTGCTCACGGGAACCATCGCGCCGAGAATGGCCGCCGCACATAAGGCACATAATTTCCTCCATTTTTTCGTCATAACCGTCTCTCCCAATACTCCCTGATTGCCTCGGTGCACCGCTTGCCCTGATTGCCTCGGTGCGCCGTCTGCTAATACACCGCTCGCCCTGAGATTGCTTCGGTGCGCCGTCTGCCGATGCACTGCTCGCCTGCTCCTCTGCCGTCAAATCAATGTGTGAATTGTAGATACAATATACACAAATTTTAATATATAACCATTCATAATGTCATCATACACAAAAAATACCATTTGGTCAATATCGCCCGCCGGAAATAAACTAGAATCTTCGATTTTTATGACAGATATAGGCCGTTTTATGACAACGCAGCGCTGCAGGCACAAAACAAACTGTAGGCGCAAAACAAATTGCAGATACAAAGACCAACTATAGGCGCAAAATGAACTGTAGGGGCAAAAACAAACACTGGATTTCAGACCGCAGATGTGGTATGCTGGAAGTACCTACAGAAACAACGAACCGACAGCAGGCAGCGGCCGGGCAGCGGCGCAGCCCGGAGAAAGGAGAGCCGATATGTTAGGTGCAGTCAACGGAAACGGAAACGATGCTTCCGCACATACGATCATCCGCAATCCGGGAGAATCCACGCATAAGCAGGCCGGGCGGAAGTCTTCCCCCGCGGAGTGCGAGACTTGCAAAAACCGCAAATATCAGGACGGTTCCGACGAGAACGTGTCCTTTAAATCTCCCGCGCATATCAGCCCCAGCGCCGCCGGCGCGCGCGTCAGGGGCCATGAGCAGGAGCACGTGGCCAACGCCTACAAGGACGCCGCACAGAACAATGGCAAGGTCATCTCCTGTAACGTGTCCATCCACACGGCGGTATGCCCCGAATGCGGGCGCACCTATGTATCCGGCGGGACGACGGCCACCCAGATCAAATATTACAACGAAGACAATCCGTATCAGAAAGCCATGAAATCTTCCGACGCCGCCGGAAAATACCGCGGCATGAATCTGGACGCCGCATTCTGATGTGATAAACGATACCGGGCTTATGCCCGCGCAAAAAAGTCAGGCCCGCACAGACCTGACTTTTTTATGCTTCTTTTTCACCGGTATTGATCCACCGCAGATAAGCGTTGATAAAGGGATCGATCCCGCCGTCCAGCACGGCGTTCACATTACCGCTCTCCTCCTCTGTCCTGTGATCTTTCACCATCGTGTAGGGCTGCAGGACATAGGAACGGATCTGGTTCCCCCAGCCGATCTCCTTGACGTCTCCCCGGATGCCTGAGAGTTTCTCCGCGTTTTCCTCCTGACGCAGCATATATAGCTTTGCCTTCAACATCTGCATCGCCTTGTCCTTATTCTGGAACTGGCTGCGCTCGTTCTGGCAGGTCACAACAATGCCCGTGGGAAAGTGTGTAATGCGGATCGCGGAAGACGTCTTGTTGATGTGCTGTCCGCCTGCGCCGCTGCTTCGGTAAGTGTCGATGCGGATATCCTCGTCCCGCACCTCCACGTCCAGATCTTCCTCGATATCCGGCATCACATCCAGCGATACGAACGAGGTCTGCCGCTTGCCCTGCGCGTTAAACGGAGAGATCCGCACCAGTCTGTGCACGCCTTTTTCCGATTTCAGATAACCGTAGGCGTTCTCGCCGTTGACCTGAAATGTCACGGACTTGATACCCGCCTCGTCGCCGTCCAGATAATCGAGCACTTCTATGCCGAATCCTTTACGCTCCGCCCACCGGGTATACATCCGATAGAGCATTCCGCACCAGTCGCAGCTTTCGGTGCCGCCTGCGCCCGCGTTGAGCTTTAGTATCGCGTTGTTCTTGTCATACTCGCCCGATAACAGGGTGCCGATCCGGATATTCTCGAACGTCTCCTTAAACTGTTTCAGTTCGTCTTCGATATCGGGAATAATCGCGGGATCGTTGTCCTCGTATCCCATCTCGATCAGCGTCAGGATATCGTCATACTGCCCGGCGAGTCCGTTCATCGTGTCCACGATATCTTTCAGGTTCTTGGCCTCCCGCATCTTCTGGTTAGACTTCTCGGGATCGTCCCAGAAGCCGGGCGCCTGCATTTCCATTTCCAGTTCTTCGATCCGCTTTGCCTTATTTTCTAAGTCAAAGTGAATCCCTCACTTCCGCCAAGGGACTTTCATAACTCAAAAGCTCGGATTTCATGTTATCCAGTTCTACCACTTAACGTCACCTTCTTTCTTATTTTTTACAAATTTTTACAAACTATTTTTATATTTTTACAACATAAAAGTTTTAAGTTCTCCCGCAGCAGTTTTTGTACTTCTTGCCGCTTCCGCAAGGGCAGGGATCGTTCGGATAAACCTTTGCCTGCATCCGCTTCACGGGGCCTTTCTGCACCGTATCGTCCTTGTTGGTTCCCGTCACTTTTGCGACCTGCTCACGCTCTACCTTCTGCTCGATGCGCACGTGGAACAGAAGTCTGACCGTCTCCTCTTTGATGTTCTGCGTCATCTCATCGAACATCTCATAACCGTTCATCTTGTATTCCACCAGCGGATCGCGCTGCCCGTATGCCTGCAGTCCCGCGCCCTGCCGGAGCTGGTCCATGTCGTCAAGGTGATCCATCCACTTTCTGTCGATCACCTTTAAGAGAATCACCCGCTCGATCTCACGGATCGCCTCGGGGTCCGGAAATTCCGCTTCCTTGCTCTCGTACAGCTTCACCGCTTCTTCTTTTAACTGCTGCTTCAGACTGTTCTTCTTAGGCTTCAGCACACGCTCCGCTTTCAGCGGCTGCAGCGGTACCGTCGGCAGAAGCAGCGTGTTCAGCTCGTTGTAGTCCCATTCCTCAAAATCGCTGTCGTCGCCGATGCAGATATCCACGCAGTTCTCCGTGATATCGGTGATCATCTTGTAGATGGCATCCCGCAGGCTCTCGCCGTTTAGGACGCGCCGCCTCTCCTCATAGATGATCTCTCTCTGCTCGTTCATGACCTGATCGTACTCCAGCAGATTCTTTCGGATCTCAAAGTTATTGTTCTCGATCTTTTTCTGCGCGGAGCGGATCGCCTTGGTCAGCGCACTGTGCTCGATTTCCTGTCCCTCCGGAATCCCCAGCGCGTTAAACATGGCGATCATCCTGTCGGAGCCGAACAGTCTCATCAGATCATCTTCCAGCGAAATATAAAACTTGGATTCGCCGGGATCGCCCTGACGCCCGGATCGGCCTCGTAGCTGGTTGTCGATACGCCTCGACTCATGGCGCTCCGTGCCGATGATCATCAGGCCGCCCGCTGCCCGCGCTTCCTCGTCCAGCTTGATATCCGTACCACGGCCCGCCATGTTGGTGGCGATCGTCACCGCCCCATGGACGCCCGCGTCCGCCACGATCTCCGCTTCCATCTCATGAAACTTCGCATTCAGGACTTTGTGCTCTATCCCGCTCTTTTTCAGCAGGCCGCTGAGTTCTTCCGAGGCGTCGATATTGATCGTGCCCACCAGCACCGGCTGCCCCTTGGCGTGCGCCGCTTTGACGGCTTCCACGATGGCGTGCAGCTTCTCCCGCCGCGTCTTGTATACGGCGTCCTGACGGTCGATACGCGCAATCGGCAGATTCGTCGGAATCTCCACCACGTCCATGCCGTAGATATCGCGGAACTCTTTTTCCTCGGTCAGCGCCGTACCCGTCATGCCGGCCTTCTTTTCAAATTTATTAAAGAAATTCTGAAAGGTGATGGTCGCAAGCGTCTTGCTCTCGCGCTTCACCTTTACGTGCTCTTTCGCCTCGATCGCCTGATGCAGGCCGTCGGAATAACGGCGTCCCGGCATGATACGTCCGGTAAACTCATCGACGATCAACACCTGATCGTCCTTGACCACATAGTCCTGATCGCGGAACATCAGATTATGGGCGCGCAGCGCCAGAATGATATTGTGCTGGATTTCCAGATTTTCGGGATCAGCCAGATTCTCGATCTGGAAGAAACGCTCGACCTTGGCAACGCCCTCCGCCGTCAGGTTTACGACTTTGTCCTTTTCATTGACGATGAAATCGCCCGTCTCCTCGCGCTCTACGCCCATAATGGCGTCCATCTTGGACAGTTCTTCCATGTCCTCGCCGCGAGTCAATTGTCTGGCCAGTATATCGCAGGCTTCATACAGTTTCGTGGATTTACCGCTCTGTCCGGAGATAATTAACGGCGTCCGCGCCTCGTCGATCAGCACGGAGTCCACCTCGTCGATGATCGCGTAGTGCAGATCCCGCAGGACAAGCTGCTCCTTATAGATCACCATATTGTCCCGCAGATAATCGAATCCCAGCTCGTTGTTCGTCACATAGGTGATATCGCAGTTGTACGCCTCCCGCCGTTCTTCTGGCTTCATATCGTTCAGCACGACGCCGACGGTGAGGCCCAGAAACTCATGCACCTGTCCCATCCATTCGGCGTCACGCTTCGCCAGATAATCGTTGACGGTGACGACGTGCACGCCTTTGCCCTCCAGCGCGTTCAGATACGCCGGAAGCAGACAGGTCTGCGTCTTGCCTTCGCCGGTCTTCATCTCCGCGATACGGCCCTGATGCAGGATGATGCCGCCCATCAGCTGCACGCGGTAGTGCTCCGTCTTGAGCACCCGCCTTGCCGCCTCCCTGACCACGGCGTAAGCCTCCGTCAGCAGATCGTCCAGAGTCTCCCCTTCGGTCAGTCTTTTCTTAAACTCTTTCGTCTTGTCGCGGAGCTGCTCATCCGACAGTTCCATCATCGCCGGACGCAGTTCCTCTATCTTCTTTACCAGCCCTTCGATACGCCTCAGTTCTCTCTCACTGTGCGTTCCGAACATCTTCTGCACTAAACCCATGCCGATCTCCATTCCGTGCACAGACACGTCCGTGCACCGCCGTAACCGAAAAAATGAACCGAATATGCTTCGTTAGTCCTCTGCAAAAAGCACCAGAATCTATTGTAGCAGATTCCATCCATAAATTCAAGAGGCGCACAGGGGCAGAGATAATCTCACACCGCCGGCATGGGTAATGCGCACCGCAGATATGGATAATGCGGCGCAGGCAAGGACAGTCGCGCATCACAGGCGCACGGGCGCAATCCCCGTCCGCTCCAGACCGCGCAGCAGGCTTTCCGCGTCCGCGTACCGGTCGCCCGGCCGCACCGCGCACATTCTGCGCAGCACCGCCGCGAAACGCGGGTTCATGGAACCAAGCTGCCCTTCAAAAACTCTGTCGTCGTCCAGTCTGGTCATGGGGTCCTCCGGCGTCATTCCCGTCATCGCATAGTACAGAACCATTCCCAGCGAATAAATATCCGTCCACGGCCCTTGGCTGCCGTGCCGCTGATACTGCTCCAGCGGCGCAAACCCGGACTTCAGCGCCACCGTCATGCTCCGGGGCGTGTCCGCCCAGAAAAATCTGGCGTTGCCGAAATCCACCAGCCTGATCTGTCCGTCCAGATTTAACATCACATTGTCCGGCGCGATATCCCGGTGTATCACGTTTCTGCTATGGATGCAGCAAAATGCCGCCGCGACTTCCCCAGCCGCATAGACCGCCTGCGCTGCGTTGATCTTCCCATGCTGCGCAACGTACTCCCGCAGCGTCATGCCGTGGACATACTCCATCACATAGTAAGCCGTGCCGTTCTGGGAAAAGACGCCGTACATCCCGATGACCGCGGACGCATTTTCCAGCTCGGCCAACAGACGCGCTTCCCTGCGGAATTTTTCCATATCACGCAAAAAAGCCTCCCTTTGCAGAGAGGCGAGCGGTTCTATCGTGAGATTGTCCTCGCCGCGCACGGCCATGCCCTTTGGATAGTATTCCTTGATGGCCACCGTCTTGTCCAGTTCGGTATCGTAGGCGAGATAGGTGATGCCGAAACCGCCTGTGCCGATCACCCTGCCCAGCACATAGCGGTCATCCAGCACCGTTCCTGCCGCCAGCGCCACAGACGCTTCCTCCATATTCTTATTCACCCCCACACAAAATCACAGGCTTTGTCAAAATCAAAACCGTGCTCCACCGCGTAGATCACTCGCGCGTCCGTCAGGTTGCGCACATAGAGGATCGGCTTGCCCGCCGTCTTTAGAAAACGCTGCATCTCCTCTAACGCCAGCCCGAACAGAAGTCCCAGCTTAATCATCTGCTCTCTCGTGGGAACACGCTTGCCGTTCAAAAGCTGATAGCCGTAGCTCCGCTCCACATTGAGCCGGCGGATCACCTCCGCATGGGACAACCCGCACGCGGCGAGATGGCGGTTAATCAGCACATGGATGTCCGGCGCTTGGGAATCCAGCACCGCACTCTCGTCGAAAAAGTGCTCCTCCCTCAGTTTTCTCTCCAAATCCCGTGTGTCCGTGGCCATCCTTCCTTTCCGGGGCGCGTCTGTCCAAAACAGGCTCATTGTGCCGCCTCCAGACGGGCCGAGTGTATGATCACGTTGGTGCCGCTGAAATACAGTCCGGCCTGCGCCAACTCGCCGCTGGTATCACCCCGCTCCAGCCCTGCGATCTCCTCCGCCGTAATGACAAAGGAAAACTGCTCCGTGCCGCCGTTGAGATGATAGGTCAGCCAGTCCTCGTCCGCGCCCGGGCTCTCCTCGACCAGCCAGACATCCGTCATATCCACACGCTCCACGGGCACACCCCTGCTGGGCATTCCGGTGTGCATCTGGATCGTATAGAGGAACGTTTCGCCGTCGACCGGCTCAGGCGACCAGTCGCCCGTCTCGATGGAAAGCGTCACCCGCACGTCTCCGCCGAAGCTCTCCAGATCCTCCTTGGGAATCAGGTTGTCAAAGTGATAAAATCCGGCATACTGTCCGTCGAACTCGACCACAACAGGCTTAGGCCCCCGATTTCCCGCCCACAGGAAAATCCCCGCCGCACAAAGCAGCGCAGCCACCGCCGCCGCGCACAGAATAAGCCGCTTCCTGCGCCGTCCGGCATCCGCCCTGCGGTAGACATTGACCGCGGGATCGTAACCGGCGTCGTCCACCGGCAGGCCGTCCGTCAGGTTCTCCTCCGGCACGCCGTCCGTTGTATTTTCCGCCCCGGCGTCTCCCTCGTCCGTCTCCGGCTGCCCGGCATGATCCGCGGGCGCGGTCACAGGGAGACTGCCCGTAGTTCCGGCGTTGTCGCGGGCGATCCGCCTGACCTCCTCCGGATCGATCGGGATCGGCTCGGGCTTCACCGGCGTGGAGACGCCTGCCAGCGCCTTGCGCAGCTCGATGGCGTTGTTGTACCGTTCCGAAGCGCTGACCATAGTGCACTTTTTCAGGATCTCCCACAGATCGGCATTGATGCCGTGGCCGTTCTCCTCCAGTTCCTTGTCGTCCTCCATCCGCTCGTAGGGATCGTCCAGCACCACGCCGGTAAGCGCATAGTAGAGAGAGACGCCCAGCGAATAGATATCCGTCCACGCGCCCTGCCTGCCCTTCTTCGTATACTGCTCTACGGGCGTGTAGCCGGGTTTGAGGACTACCGTCAGATTGGAGGAACTCTCCGCCATGATCTGGCGCGCCGCGCCAAAATCGATGAGCTTCACTTTGCCGTCGGTGCAGAGCATGATATTGTCCGGCGAGATGTCCCGGTGCAGCACGCCCGCGCTATGGGTGATGCTCAGCGCCGCCGCCATCTTGTTCAGGACATACAACGCCTGCCCGTCCGTGAGCCTGCCGTGGTTCCTGACATAATCTTTCAGCGTGACGCCGCTGAGATATTCCATCACCAGATAGACGGTGTTGTTTTCCCGGAAATAGTCGTACACGCTGACAATATTGGGATTACCGTTAAACTGCGCCACCATCTGCGCCTCGTCGTAAAATTTGTCCGCGCCCTTTGCAAAGGCTTCCCCTGCGCCCGCGTCCGCGATCTGTACCGTAACGCCGCTGGCGGCGCGGTAGGCGATGCCGTTGGGGTAGTACTCCTTGACGGCGATCACCTTGTCCATCCGCAGGTCATAGCCCAGATAGGTGATGCCGAAGCCGCCCTTGCCCATCAGCCTGCCGATCAGTATTCTGCCGTTCAGCTTCGTGCCCGGCGGCAGGATCGCGCGATCCGCGTCGCCCTGTCTGCCGTCGTAACCGCAATAGCGGCACGGTTCTTCCGTGATCTCGGCAAAGCAGTTTTCACACAGTTTTTTGCCGTCTGTCTCTATCATAAACAATGCCAACGCTCCTTTCCCGCTGTCAGCCTTTCCACAACTTCGCCAGAAGCTGCCGGAGGGGACTGTCCGCATCGCTCCTGCGGATCATCCTGCCGGATATCCGGATATTCTGCCGTCTGAGCGGCACTGCCGCCAGCGCCTCGCAGAATGCCTCCGTGGTGGCATACCGGTCAGTGTATTTCAGCATCATCGCCTTATACAGAACCGCCCACAGTTGCGGGTCGATCCGATATCGGTTGTCCGCCATGTCCGAATCGTCCTCCAGACGGTTCTGCGGGTTCTCCGGAATCTGGCCGGTGAGCCCGTAATAGACGGAGGCGGCCAGAGCATAGATGTCCGTCCACTCTCCCTGTCTGCCCTTGCGCATATACTGTTCGATAGGGGCGAAGCCCGGCTTGAGGATGACTGTCAGGAGCTGGGAGCCTTCGGGGAATACCTGTCTGGCGGAACCAAAATCCAGAATTTTGACGCTGCCGTCACTGCACAACATGATATTGTCCGGGCAGACATCCCGGTGCAGCACATTCTGACTGTGAATCTGGCGCAGCGTGGCCGCCGCCTGTTCCGCGACGCGCAGCGCCTGTCCCGCCGTCAGCCTGCCGCAGTTTGTCACGTAGTCTTTTAACGTCATGCCGGTCAGATATTCCATCGTAAAGTAAGCGGTGTTGTTCTCATAGAAAAACTGATAGACTCGGACGACTCCCGCATCTTCGGCAAATCTGGCGATAAAGCCCGCCTCATTGTAAAATTTTAAAACGCCGCTCTTAAAAAGCTCCGCGGATTTCCTGTCCCGTACCATCAGCCCGGTCTCGCCCGGCCTGCGCAGGGCGAGCTCGATCGGAAAATACTCCTTGACGGCGATCACCTTGCCGTACTTGACGTCGTAGGCGAGATAAGTGACGCCGAAGCCGCCGCGTCCCAGCACCCTGCCGATGACAAAATTTCCCATCAGCACAGTGCCCACGGGAAGCGTCATACTGTCCGGCACATAGCTTTCCTCGGAAAAACCGCATTTTCTGCACGGCTCTTTTTTGATGGGTGCAAAGCAGCCCGAGCACAACACTTTGTTTCCCAGTGTGACCATACTACCGCTTCTCCTCTATTATACATGAAAGCAGGCACTTATTTCAACCTGCATCCCTACAGAAACAACCACAACAGGAGCCCTGCCAGCGCCGCCAGAACAACCGCTATAGCTGCGGCTGTTAAGAGTTTGCGTCCTCCACCGTGCGCCCTGCGGGGCCGCTTCCGCTTCCCGGACGCCCCATCCTCCCGTTCCTCCGGCAGCTCCTCGTATTCCTCGCCGCCGTCGAGATGGATGATGCCGCAGATGGCGGTGTAATTGTCTCCCCGGTTCTGTCCCCGCAGGATATGGCGTTTGAGCATATGCTTCATCCACACCTCGGCGCAGTCGGATTTCAGCAGATCCGCCTCCATCTCCGCCTCATAGACATATTCCCAGAAGCCGTCGCTGCACACCAGAAAGGCATCGCCGTTCTGTACGCGGATGGGCGGATATTTCAGCTTGATGTTCAGTCTCTCCTCGCTGCCCAGTACTTTCAGCAGCCGGGAGCGATCCTCGCTGCTGCGGATGTCCTCCGGCCTGAGCAGCCCCATATCCACCGACGCCTGACAGACCGAGTGATCCTTTGTCTGCGCGACGATCTTATTCTCCCTGAAATAATAGACTCTGCTGTCGCCCGCATTGGCATAGACGAACCGCCCGTTTTCCAGAAATCCGGCGGCCACCGTCGTCTTGCCGCCCTCGCCTTTGCGCAGCACTTCCTCGTTGGCGCCCTCCAGCAGCTCGGCCACCGCCGCGCCCGTATACCCGCCGCGGCAGTTGTCCCGAAAATACGCCACCGCTGCGGAAGATGCCTTTTCACCGTCCATATGGCCGCCCAGACCGTCCGCCACGACATAGATGCCGCGCTCGGCGCTGCACAGGAGGGAATCCTCATTGGTCTCCCGCCCGCCTTCACAGGTATATTGAAATGAATCCACTATCATAGGAAAATCCTTTCCGTGCCACCGTTACGCCTCAATACTTGATCTGGAAAAGCTGCTCCGCGCTGCCCAGATAGAAAAACATACCGTCCGGGAGAGCCGCCGGCACATTGGGCGTAAGTTTCTGCCCGCTGCCCAGATAGGTGCCGTTGCTGGAGCCTAAGTCCACGATCTCATAGCCGCCGCCCGCCTGCCGGATCTGGCAGTGTACGCCGGAGATGCCCTGCGCGTCCATCGGGAAGCAGACGTTGCACTTCTGGGCATTTCTCCCCAGCACCAGACTGCCGCCCACCGGGAAGCTCTGGTTCGCGAGCATTCCCTTCATGCCCGTGATCACCGCGCCCCGCGCCTGTGACGCCGCCGGGGTATACGATCCGCCCGCGCCGTGTCCGGCCTGCTTCGCCGATTTCTTTTTTCTGGCCAGAACGATCACGATGACGAGAATCACTACGACCACGGCTGCGATGACCGCGATAAGGACGATGGGAACAGAAGAAGCGCTCCGGGACACCACCGCATCCGAGCCGGCTGCCACCGCCTCGCCTTCTCCGGCCATCTCATAAGGAAGGCTATTCTGATCCAGAAAATGCGTCAGCTCCGTCACGTTGATCGCGTAATTGTTCTCCTCCGCGCTCTCATACAACGTATTGATGACGCTCGCATTGTTGATGCCGATCACATAGCCGTCCTCCGTGACCAGCGGGCCGCCGGAATTGCCGTGTTTGATATCCACGTCGATAGCGATCCGATCCACGCCTTTTTTGACATCCTTGACAAAGCGGGAGATGATACCTTTTGTAATTGTGGAATCATTGACGCCGTACTTGCTGGCGCTGCTCAGCTCGTTCTCCGCGTTACCCGGATACCCCACCGCATAGACCGTGTCGCCCGCCATATCCTCCGTGGGCGCCATGAGCTGCAGGGCGTGCCGCTTCGCGGTGGGGCCGTCCACCAGCTCCAGCA
Organism: uncultured Lachnospiraceae bacterium; assembly: GCA_947630025.1. GTDB lineage: Bacteria > Bacillota > Clostridia > Lachnospirales > Lachnospiraceae > UBA3282. The sequence goes on along the minus strand of CANRFZ010000012.1, from coordinate 58,440 downwards.
CCGCCAGATCCACCTTGTCGCTGTCGCCTTCGGACACCACGGTGGCGTACTCGTAGTCGTTCTTCGCAAAGTAGACTCTCAGTTCGCACTCCGTTCCGGCGATACATCTGACATAGACATTCCCCTGCTCATCCACCTGCACGTCGTAGGGAATCATCACCGCGTCTCCCTCACCCGCATCCATGTACGCATCGATCACGTGCTGGTTGGTGACCAGATACTTGGGGTTCTCGCCGGATGCCCCGATAAAAAAGCCGGAGCCGCTGCTGATCTCCTGATTGCCGAGGCTCTCGCCTTTCTCAAAATTGACGCCGTCATAGGTATAGTAGAAGCTGGCGTTTTTGACCGCGAACACGATCGCCGCCGTTCCCTCCCGGACGGCGTTCACGCCGCCGTCCGCATATGCCGTTGCCTTTCCCATGCAGGCGGCGCACAGGATAGCCGCCGCTGCCGCCAAAATACGTTTTGCGCTCTTTTTCACATTCATACCTCTGTCCTCTCCTGTCATCGTTGTTATCTTTTACGAATTGTCAGTTTTTGTTAAAGTGTTCATTCTTATGAATTGTCAGTTCTTACGAATGGTCAGCCCTTACTATCTGGTAAATTCCAGCACCACCGCCGTGAAGTTGTCCTGATGCGCATATCCCTTGGCCGCCACGCCGCTTTTGACCGCTTCCGCCGCAGCCCCTGCCGGAGCCGAAAGCGCCGCGCACAATTCTTCCTCCGTCAGCGCGTTGTATACCCCGTCGGTACATAGCAGCAGTTTATCGCCCCTCCGCGGGATAAGCGGCTTGGCGTTCACATCCGGCGTCAGCGTTCCCCGACAGCCGATATACTGTGCCAGCGAATCCTTCTGCGCGTCCTCTCCCGCCTCGTCAAACGTCAGGTCGCCGGCGATGATCCGATCCATCAGGTTGTTCATGTAGTCGCCGTCCTCGTTGAGAGGCGTCAGGGCACTGTCCCGGCAGAGATAAACCCTGCTGTCGCCCGCGGTGCACCAGTGGATGCCCTCCGGCGTGCACAGGATCACCACTGCCGTAGAACCGCCGCCCACGCCGCTGGCCTGCACATTCCGGTTAATCTCTACCAGCGCGCGGGAAAGATACAGGTGCACGGGCATATTTCTGTCACGGCGTTTCTGCATGGCCAGCATCTCGGACACCACATAGGCGCTGACGCGCCCGCCGTCCGCAAGACCGCCCATACCGTCCGCCACCACCGCGGCAAAACCGTACTTCTCAATCTCCGCCTTGTCTACGGAGGAGAAACCGAAACTGTCCTCCTGATACTCTCTGGCGCCCCGGTCGCTGACGCAGCCGATCGCTATTCTTTTTACTTCCGAATCCGCAAATCTCATGCGGACCGCCAACTCACCGCGTCTCATCATTTCCGCCTAATAGGTAAAGTCTTCGTTACAGAAACTTCTGAACACATAGGTCGCCGCGCCGATCTGAATCCTGTCGTAATCGTGCAGCTCTACCGGCATGAGCAGCATGGCGTCATTGTGATAGATATTGTTCTTGCCTTTTCCCAGCACGGGGCTTAAGAAAAATTTGTCGTTCTTGGAATCGTAGGCAATCACCGCGTTTCCGTCCGAGGAAACCGCCTTGTCAAAGGAGAGATTGATGTCGAATCTGCCTCCCCTGCCCACGGAATTTTGCTCCCCGTGTATTTCAAAGGACAACCCTTTCTTCTCTCCGTCAGTGACCACCAGCCAGCCGCGCACGGGATTGATCCCGCTCTCCGTCTCCTCCAGCGCCACGGTCACGCTCATGGCGGAGGCAGGCGCGCTGCTCTCCACCGGCACGGTAGGCGGAAACGCATTGTCCTCCCCGCCGGCGATGGGTACGGTCTTCGGGAAATCTGGCTGCCCGCCCAGACCGATCGGCACAAAACCGCTCTCGTTATTGCAGTAAGGACATTCCTTGCTCATCTTCTCGTCATAGATATGACCTTTGGGACATTGTCTCATAGCATCCTTTCCTTTCGTAACTTCCTCTTTGTTTCTCTGTAAAAAGGCATATTTCCGCCGTTTACCGATATTCTAGCATACGGAATCCGGGCGGTGGTGGGCGGGAATGCACACATCCGGCAATCCCGCGTTTGCTTTTTACCCTCGAAAGTGGTACTATCTGCTATAGAGACAAAAACAGAAGACGCCCCGCGCGGTATCGGCGGGCGTTTCGGAATGGAGGACAAAATGAGCAAGAGTTTTGACGACCTGTTATCAAAAGTGTCTGAGTGCAGCGTCAAGAAAGTGGCCGTTGCGGTGGCGCAGGACAGCGCCGTGCTGGAAGCGGTGGCAGCGGCGAAAGAGCGCAATATCGCCGAGGCGATCTTAGTCGGCGACGCGGACAAAATCAGGGAAGTGGCGGCAGCCGACCACGTTGACGTAAGCGGTTTTGAGATCATCGACGAGAAGGACAACTATACGGCGGCGCTCAAAGCCGTCGAGCTGGTACACACCGGCAAGGCCGATATGTATATGAAGGGCCTGATCGATACCAAATCCTTCTTAAAGAGCGTACTGGACAAGGAAGTCGGCCTCCGAACCGGCAAAACACTCTCCCATGTGTGCGTATTCGAGGTGAAAGGCATCGACCATTTGTTGTTCCTGTCGGATGTGGCGTTTCTGACCTACCCCTCTCTGGAGGAAAAAGTGCACATTATCGAGAACACCGTAGAGGTGTGCCACGCCTGCGGCATTCCGAATCCCAAGGTGGCGCCGCTGGCGGCGGTGGAAGTGGTCAATCCCAAGATGCCCGTCACCGTGGAGGCGGACGAACTGACCAAGATGTGCGAGCGCGGCGAAATCAAAGGCTGCATCGTGGACGGCCCGCTCTCGCTGGATCTCGCCATCGACCCGGAGGCAGCCAAGCACAAAGGGGCGGAGGGCCGGAAGATCGTCGGCGACGCGGATATGCTGCTTTTCCCTGATATCCATGCGGGCAATCTGGTCTACAAATGTCTGGTACATACGGCGGACGTCAAGAACGGCAATATCCTGACGGGCACCAAGGCCCCTGTCATCCTGACTTCGCGTTCCGACGACTTTGAGACAAAGGTCAACTCCATCGCCCTCGGCGCGGTTGTCGCGGAGAGCATGAAACAGATGCAGTAGAAATATGACAAAGAAAGGCGGTTCAAAATGTCTGTAAAAAGTTTGATCATCAATCCCGGTTCCACCTCCACCAAAATCGGCGTATTTGAGGATGAGAACCTGTTATTCGAGGAGACGCTGAGACACTCCACGGAGGAAATCGCGCGGTATGCGTCTATCGTGGATCAGAAGGATTTTCGCAAGGAAATTATTATCAATCTGTTAAAAGAAAAGAATTTTGACATCAAATCCCTGAATATGGTAGTGGGCCGCGGCGGTATGCTGAAACCCATTCCGGGCGGCACCTACGCGGTCAGCGACGATCTGCTGGAGGATCTGAAAATCGGCAGGCAGGGGCAGCACGCCTCCAACCTGGGCGGCATCCTCGCCAGAGAGATCGGCGATTCTATCGGCGTTCCCTCGTACATCGTAGATCCCGTCGTAGTGGACGAGCTGGAGCCTGTCTCCCGCTATTCCGGCGTACCGGAGCTGCCGAGAACCAGCGTGTTCCATGCGCTGAACCAGAAGGCGGTGGCCAAGCGCTATGCCAAGGAAAACGGCAGGGATTACAATGCCTTAAATCTGATCGTGGTGCATATGGGCGGCGGCGTGTCCGTCGGCGCGCACAGACAGGGCAAGGTGGTAGACGTATTCAACGCGCTGGACGGCGACGGCGCATTCTCTCCCGAGAGGGCGGGCGCGGTTCCCAGCGGCGCACTTATTAAGATGTGCTTCTCCGGCCAGTATACGGAAAAAGAAGTATACAAGAAGCTGGTCGGCGGCGGCGGTTTCAACGCCTACTGCGGCACCAACGATATGCGCGATGTGGATAAAATGGCGGACGGCGGCGATGCCAAGGCAGCCGAGGTACGGGACGCTTTTGTCAGACAGGTGGCCAAAGATATCGGCTCCATGGCCTGCGTGCTGGAAGGCAAAGTAGACCAGATCGTCATTACCGGCGGTATCGCCTATGATAAATACGTTGTAGACGGCCTGAAAAAACAGGCGGGGTGGATCGCCCCCGTCACTGTATATCCGGGCGAAGACGAGCTGCTGGCGCTGGTACAGGGCGGCCTGCGCGTCTTAAACGGCGAGGAGCAGGCGATGACGTACTAAACCGCACGGTGCTTCCATAGCAAAAAACAGTGTAAATCAAAAGCGGCGCAGCATAGTTGTCAGATTAACTATGTACGCCGCTTTTTCAGATATGATAGCGATTCCTAATGATGGAAAAGCCTGATTCCCGTAAAGCACATCGTCATGCCGTACTTATTGCACGTCTCGATCACATTGTCATCCCGCACGGAGCCGCCCGGCTGCGCCACATATTTCACGCCGCTTCTGTGGGCGCGCTCAATATTGTCTCCGAACGGAAAGAATGCGTCGGAGCCCAGCGCCACATCCGTCATACGATCCAGCCACGCGCGCTTCCGTTCAGCGGTAAACACTTCCGGCTTTACCCGGAACGTCTTCTGCCATGCGCCTTCCGCCAGCACATCCCTGTAGTCCTCGCCGATATACAGGTCGATGGCATTGTCCCTGTCGGCGCGTCCGATCCCGTCCGCGAACTGCAGATTCAATACCTCCGGCGACTGCCGCAGAAACCAGTTGTCCGCCTTGGAGCCCGCCAGTCTGGTACAGTGGATGCGCGACTGCTGCCCCGCGCCGATGCCGATGGCTTGGCCTCCCTTCACGTAGCAGACGGAATTGGACTGCGTATATTTCAGCGTGATCATGGCAATCGCCAGATCGATCTTCGCCTGCTCCGGCAGTTCCTTGGACTCCGTCACGATATGGTCAAAGAAATGTGCATCGATGACCAGCTCGTTTCTGCCCTGCTCGAAGCTGACGCCGTACACCTGCTTGACTTCGGTCGGCGCCGGCACATAGTTTTCGTCGATCTCGATCACATTGTAAGCGCCTTTTTTCTTGGCTTTCAGGATTTCCAGCGCCTCCGGTTCATAACCCGGCGCAATCACGCCGTCGGACACCTCCCGCTTGATGATTCTGGCGGTGGCTTCGTCACAGACGTCGGAGAACGAAATAAAATCCCCGAAAGAGCTCATACGATCCGCGCCCCTCGCTCTCGCGTAGGCGTTGGCTAACGGCGTAAACTCCATGTCCAGATCGTCCACCCAGTAGATCTTGCGCTCCACGTCGGACAACGGCAGTCCTACCGCCGCGCCCGCGGGCGACACGTGTTTAAAAGAGGCCGCCGCCGGCAGCCCCGTGGCTTTCTTTAACTCTTTTACAAGCTGCCAGCCGTTAAAAGCGTCCAGAAAGTTGATGTAACCCGGCCTGCCGTTGAGCACTCTGATCGGCAGATCGCTTCCGTCCGCCATAAAGATGCGTGACGGCTTCTGGTTCGGATTGCAGCCGTATTTCAGCTCCAGTTCGTTCATGATTTCCTCCGTGTGTTACTGATTCTTATTCACGATCCGCGTCTCGTATTTTCCGCTTGCGATCTCGATATATCTGACAAAGAGGGAGACTTTGTTTTCCTCATTCAGATGATCCCATATCAGCTTCGTAAACTCGTCGATACCGCCTTCGATCCCCACCGGAACCGGCTCTCCTTCAAAGCTGGGCAGCGGACTGCCGTCGCCCTGATACGTATGCAGAAAATGTCCTTCGCCGGCCTTGGGATTTTCATAGGCAAAGGTAAACCGGCGGCAGGAATCGGGATCGCCGTGATTGCTCTTTAGAATGGACATCGCATAATTATAGCGGCCTCCGTCCACGTGCATGATACCTGAGATACGGGGCGTATAGTTGGGCGCATCAGGCTCAAACGTGCGTGTCCGCAGCGCCTGTTCAAAAGTCTGCTGCCTGTCCATCAGTTCATAGATCGTGTCGGTCTGGTCGCCGTTCGTCACGATCGTCTTGTTGCCGAGCACCCTGACGGGCGCATAGATAATCAGGCTGGGATCTTCCAGCTTGGACGGATCGAAAGCCTGCGTCCGAATGCCCTCGCCGTCCTCCACGAAGATGCGGTTGCGGCTATTGGCGCTCCTGCCCATGATAAAATAGGCTGCTATCGCATATCTGCCGTCCGCCGACCTGCCGAGCACGATACCCCTTCCCGGATAACTGTTGCCTGCAAGTTCCTGTGCCAAAGATCTGTTGTCCATATTGATACCCTGCTCCTATTCATCCACACTGTAGTTCGGCGCTTCCTTGGTGATATGTATGTCATGCGGGTGGCTCTCCTTCAGGGATGCCGCCGATATCTTCACAAATCTGCCGTTCTGCTTCAGTTCTTCTATCGTCGCCGTGCCGCAGTAGCCCATGCCGGAACGGAGACCGCCCATCAACTGGAAGATCGTATCTTCCACGGTGCCCTTGTAGGCGACGCGGCCTTCCACGCCCTCCGGCACCAGCTTCTTGGCGTCGCTCTGGAAATAGCGGTCCTTGCTGCCGTTCTCCATCGCCGCAATAGAGCCCATGCCGCGGTATACTTTATATTTTCTGCCCTGATACAGTTCATAGTCGCCGGGGCTCTCGTCGCATCCGGCAAACATACTTCCCATCATGCAGACGTTGCCGCCCGCCGCTATCGCTTTGGTCATATCGCCGGAATATTTGATGCCGCCGTCGGCGATAATCGGGATGCCGTACTCCTTCGCAACGGAATAAGCGTCCATGATGGCGCTGATCTGAGGCACGCCGATTCCCGCTACCACGCGGGTGGTACAGATGGAGCCGGGCCCGATCCCGACCTTGACCGCGTCCGCACCCGCTTCTATCAGCGCTTTCGTCCCCTCGCCCGTAGCCACGTTTCCGGCGATTACCTGCACGTCGGGGAATTTTTCCTTAATCATTCTCAGGCAGCGCAGCACGTTCTCGGAATGTCCGTGGGCGCTATCCAGCACGATCACGTCCACCTTGGCGTCCACCAGCGCGGACACACGATCCAGCACATTGGCGGTGATGCCGACGCCCGCGCCGCACAAGAGCCTTCCTTGGCTGTCCTTTGCGGAAAGCGGATATTTGATCGTCTTCTCGATATCTTTGATCGTGATGAGTCCCGCCAGATTATAGTCGTCGTCCACAATCGGCAGCTTCTCTTTTCTCGCTTTTGCCAGAATCTGCTTCGCCTCGTCCAGCGTAATGCCGACTTTGGCGGTAATCAGTCCTTCCGACGTCATGGATTCCTTGATTTTTTTGCTGAAATCCGTCTCAAACTTCAGATCGCGGTTGGTGATGATGCCGACCAGTTTCCGGCCCTCCGTGATCGGCACGCCGGAGATTCGAAACTTCGCCATCAGCGCGTCCGCGTCCGCCAGCGTATGCTCCGGCGTGAGCGAAAACGGATCTGTGATAACGCCGTTTTCGGAACGCTTGACCTTATCGACCTCCTCGGCCTGCTCCTCGATCGACATATTTTTATGGATGATGCCGATACCGCCCTGTCTGGCCATGGCGATCGCCATTCTGTGCTCGGTGACGGTGTCCATCCCTGCGCTCATCATCGGAATATTCAGCTTGATGGTCTTGGTAAGCCATGTCGTCAAGTCCACCTGATTCGGAATGACCTGCGAGTAGCTCGGCACGAGCAGCACATCGTCAAAAGTAATCCCCTCTCCAATAATCTGGCCCATGTTTTCTCCTCCTGTGTTGTAGTATCGGTTGTCTTTGTATCAGGATAAAACACGCTCTGCGGGTTTCAGTCGTCAAAAACCTTGCGCGGCGCAATATTCCGAACCGCCCGAACCAGCTCCTCGTTCGGTTCCAGAATCACCTTGGTGTTTCCGTTGCACACCATCATATATCTCCGCTCCGGCTGCGCTGCGATCCCCGAACTGTAATCGATGACTTTCCCGCCGGCATTCCGATAGGAATCCAGCCTGTGGGAATTGAGCGGGGCAAAGATCTCCATCTGTTCGAGCTGGAACGTTCCGGCTTTCTTCCTCCGGCTTTTTGCCAGCACCTTGTCCACGCTGATCTCTTTGTCCACATACAGGTATTCGTATTCGATATCGGCGTTGATCGAGACAAAATAAGCGCCGACGCCGGCTGCAGCCGCTATGATCAGCCCGACCGCATTATACATAGCCACGCCGAGCAGCAGGAATACCACTGTTATCATGATCAGCAGAATCTTGAAGAACTTCATTGTGATCGACGGCTTACGCGCCACCAGACACTCCACATATGTCTCGCCCATCTAAGACACCTCCGAAAATCACGATTCTTCCGCGCCCTGTGATGTGCCGGACGCTTCGTAAAAATATAGGATTATCATATAACAAAATGAGCAAAGTTGCAAGGGCGGTTTCACGCTTTCTCCCAAATCCCGCCTAACGGCGATCCCGCGCAATCACGCGGATCAGGCTCAGGTATTCTTCCGCCGTAATTGCGCCCAATGCGGCGGCCAGCTTCACAGAGCACAGTTTTTTTTCTCTCAGCGCTGCCAAAGCAGCCAGATAAAACTTCACGGCCACCCCGATCCAGCATACGGACTTATCCGGCACATAGTGATAACGGGCAAGAAGGGACGGATCTTTTCTGGCATAGAAAAAATCAGTCAATGCACAGTGGACGTTGCACCGGTAAGATCCGGCAAAATACGCCTCTCTGTCCGTCTCCCTGATATAGCCGTTGTCCAGATATAATTTGAACCGGTATAGTCTGGACTCCGGCGTAAAATAAATTTTGTCGTTGCTGACTGTCCCGCGCAGCTGCTCGATCCGCGCAAGCTGCCTTCCGAGAGGCATTCTGATGATCTGCTTATGGGAGTCCCACTTAGGCGCATAGATCCACGCCGCCATCCTGCGCGCGCCGAGATCACCCTGCCGCTCCGCCGTAAAGTCGCTTAGAGCCATCTGCCCGATCAGCGCATTCAGCTCCTCGTAAACGCACCGTCTGACGATCTGTGATCCCGGATGACAGTAGTAAATGCCCAAAAAAGTGTGTCCTTCAACGGAATCCTTATATTTGGCGAACTCCTCGGGCGTTTCATAGGATGCCAGTATAAAATCGCAGTCACTGTCCCGATACCGCTTCACAAAGCTCTTGATCCCCACCGGGTCCATCCAGTCCCGCTCATTGATAATAGTCACATATTTGCCGCGCGCGTAGGCCATCAGCCGGAGTGAGTTCCCGCCCAGTCCGATATTGACTTCGTTGCGGTATATCCGCAGCCGTCCGTCTTCTATCTGCTGCAGCGCCTCGTAAGTGCCGTCCTCAGAGGCGTTATCGCTTACAATGATCTCGATATCCTCTCCCGGATAACGCAGCATCTTTTTGATATTCCGGCAGGTCATCTCCTTCCTGTTGTAAGCGGAGACGCAGATGCTCAAAACAATTTCCTTTTCCATCCTTTTTCCTTTCCGATTTCCGATGCCCTATCGCGGCATCGCGCGTATCAGCTATGTTGTAGATGCGACGTAAGTTCCCGGAATCTGGCCAGATCCGCGGCGGTGGTAATCTTAAAGTTTTCCTCGTCCCCCGGAATCATGGCAATATCCATGCCTGCCAGCACCGCCGGTTCGGTGGAGCCGTGGATCGTCCGTATTCTGTCCGGCAGCAGCGCACGGTTCGCCGCATCATAGGGGCCCAGCCGGAACAGTTCCGGCGCCTGCCCTGCGTAGATCTGCTCCCTGTCCACCAGAGACGTGATGGTGGCGCCGTCGCCGCTCCTGTAGACGGTATCTTTCATCGGCAGCACCGGGAGCACGCCGTCATGTCCTCTGACGGCGTCCAGACACGCCGTTATCAGCTGCTCCGACAACCTCGGTCTGGCCGCGTCATGGATCAGGACATAATCCGTTTCCTCCGCATACTGCCGGATATCCGCCAGCCCATTACAGATAGAGAGCTGCCTGTTGGCGCCGGGGTTCGAGAATCCCCGGAATTTATCCTTTGCCGACGGACATTTTCCGTCTGCAAGCGTTTCCACCCACCCAAGGAGCAGTTCCCGCCACGGTCCGTCCGCGACAATCTGCACCGCGTCGATTCCGCAGTGCAGAAAAAGCGTCTCCATGCAGTACACGATGATCGGCCTGCCCCCTGCCTCCATATACTGTTTCGGTATGTCCGATCCGATCCGTGTTCCGGTTCCCCCGGACAAAAGTAACGCCACATTCATATTGACCGACTTTCCGGCATATCCGCCTCACCGCATCCGCGGTTAAAATTTCATGTTCCGTATGTTCTTTAACGTCACTTCATACGGCTCTTTCTTGCCGAACAGAAGCGTCGTGCCCAGCACAAACCCCTTTACGCCCTTGGGCGCATAGGCTTGGATCTTGTCCGCGCCGCAGGCGCCGTCCCAATAAATCTCGAAGCCCATTTCTTCCTTCATGGCGAGGAGTTTCAGAATTTTATTGCCCACATACGGCAGATACATCTGGCCTGCATTTCCCGGATTGACAGACATGACCAGCACCTTTCTGACGATCTGGAGCATCTCCATAATGGTCTCTATGCTGGTGCCCGGATTGATCGCGATCCCCGGCACCATGCCCGCGTTGATGATTTTCTGCAGCGTAGTGGACGGATGGTATTCTGCCTCCGGATGGATGTATACCGTGTCACCGCTGCGCAGATTTTCCAGAAATAACGCTATCGTGTTGTTGGGATGTTCCACCATCAGGTGCACGTCCAGCGGCCTGTCCGTGGCGCTTGCTATATAGCGCATATCGTTGAGCGACATCGCATAGTTCGGTACGTAGCGCCCGTCCATAATATCGATGTGAAAAGAGTCTATGCCTCCCTTTTCCAGATTTCTGACTTCCCTTTCCAGATTTCCATAATCGGCGCACATCATGGACGCCATCAATTCAAATTCCATAATCGATCCCCATTCTGAGAACATTTGTATTTTACAGGACTGCCTGTGATGTTCTCTGTACAGACAATGACGAAAATGTGTGTCCGCCGGGGTTTCCGGTGGATACTGGATACTGGATACTGGTATCAAAGGGCACGCATCACGGAGTGATGCGTGTATCTTGCACAAAAATCATCTGGCAAGCTAGCTTGCCATGCTGATTTCTTGTGCAAGATGTCTATGCCGCTTAGCGGCAGCCCCTTTGATACCAGCCGCACAACCTTAACTTCATCCACAATCTTATACAGGACGCCAGAAAGAAACCACATTGTGATGAGAATGTCTTTTGCTTTCCTCCGGAAGACTCATCCAGTCTCTGCCGTACAGGTTGTCAAGATACTCCCGGTATCCCGCGGGAACATTCACTTCGATATCTTCAAACGGCATTCTGACAGTGGTGTCATATACGCCGCGTCCGGTACAATCCCGCTCTCCGTATGCCGTACCCAGCACGCCCACCCATTCCGACGCATCAAAATCATACTGGCCCAGATACTCCCTCTGTTTCCGGTACCATCCGGCAAACACCGACGGATCACCATTATTGGCATAAAAATCCTGCCAGATCGACCGGTTCAGCTCCTGATACTGCGCAAAGAACAACTTCCTCTGTTCGGCGTCGGCGGGCATCCCCACCAGCGGGAACACATCCAGCGCCAGCGGATTTATTTTTTTGACGGTGCCGATATCCTCTATGAGCAGCGTCCTCTTATCCGCGATCTTGGCAAAAGGATCGCAGAAGTCGTTGACCTCCCCGGTTCCCATCCCCAGCGCCGTGAAGCGCTCCGTCTCTTGGAAAAGTGCGAAGAACCGCAGATAATCCTGCCACGGCATAAAGATATCCGCGTCGTCATCCCATGGAATAAATCCCCGGTGGCGGGCCGTTCCCAATAACGTGCCGCCGCAGACCCAGTACCGCAGATGATGCTGCGCGCACAGGCCGTCCACATAGGCCAATATCCCCTTGAGGATATCCTGTATCTCGCGAAGCGTCATCTCCGCCGCGCCCGCAGTCATCGCCCGAAGCTCAGGATCTGCGAAATCACAGACTTTGTAAAAATGGATCTCCTCACGGTATCCCAGCTTTTCCAGCCGCTCCCGGATTTGTCCGTAATCCGCCGACGCTATGAGGATCAGCGCCCCATCGTCAAACGGGCACAAACGCTCCGTTACCATAGCCGCCCGGATCAGTTCCTGCGACGTGTTGAGAAACCGGCACCTGAAATTCTCGATATCCCGCTGCACGGCGATGACCGCCGCCTCGTCGTCGGACAGATAGCACTCCACATTGTGAAACCCCAGATTGGCCAGAATCGTGCGCATCGCGAACGCATATCTGTCCAGTCCGTACAGGATGACACGCCTGTCATGTCGGATGACATTCTGTTCGATCAGCCGACTGATTCCCGACGCGACCTCGCCGATCATGCTCTTGATGTAAAATTTCCCCATCGCCTCTTACTCCCGCGCGTTTTCGCTTCCCATACCGCCCTGCATCCCTCTCCGAACCGCTATGGAATGTGCAATCCCGCTGCGCAGGGAGAAGACGGGACGCCAGCCCAGCCGCTTCAGTTCCGTATTGTCGATGATCTGCTCCCGGATCGGGGATGCCTCCGCCCGTTCCGTCTCATCCGCATCCCGAAAAACCACCTGTCCGCCCGCCGCCTCCGCGCACATTCCTGCGAACTGCCGGATCGAGCAGACTTCGTCCGAGGCGGCTCCGTATAGCTGTCCCGCCTGCCCGCACGCGGCTGCCGTCAGAATCCCCGAAACGCAGTCCGCCACATACGCATAGGAACGTCTCTGCTCCCCGGCGCTATGGAGTACGATATCCTCGCCGGCGGCAGCCTTCGCGATAAACTGCGCCGCAGCCCGGTTATCCCGGTCTGTCACGTTGGGGCCGAACGTATGGCAGGGCCGCACTATGACAACATCCGTGCCATACTCCTGCCCGTAGGCCATACAGAGCGTTTCCGCAGCTTTTTTGCCCATCGGGTAGCAGGCTCTCACCGTCAGATGGTCGATCTGTTCCTGCGCTTCCCCGGAGGAGAGATACACGACGCGGCATCCCTCGTTACGTCCGGCTGTCTCCATCACATTCTGCAGGCCGCGTATATTCGCCAGCATCGTCTCCACGGGCCTTATGCGGAACGCCGTCGGATAGGCGTAACCCGCGCCGTGGATGATGACGTCGGCGCGCGCATCCGTCTCCCATGTGCTGACATCCTGCTCCACATAGCGCAGGCGCGCCGTCTCCGGCCCGAAACGTCTCTCCAGACGCTCCCTGCTCCTTCCCACCGCACAGATATGCAGATCCAGCCCTCCGACGCGGTCCGCATACAACAGACAGTCCGTGAGGAAAGAACCGATCAGCCCGGACGCGCCCAGAATCCATATCCGCCTGCCGGCAAAATATTCCATATGCCGCGTCTGTTCCGCCGCAGTCGCAATATCGGCGGCGTACAGTTTGTTCTCCATGTATTCCATATGCCGCTATTCCTTCAGCCATTCGGCGCGCTTGGCGAGCAGCAGCGCCTTAAAAATATCGATGTCCTCCACGGTGGTCAGCTTCAGGTTTTTTTCCGAACCCTTGGAAAAATAAACCTTTTCGCCCATCTCCACCATCAGGGTGCAGGACGCCACCGAATTGACGATTCCCTGCTGTCTGGCCCTCCTGTGCACTTCCAGAAGCTGCCCGATTTTGAATCCCTGCGGCGTCTGGGTTCTCTTAAGATTTTCCCGTGTAAAAATACGCCCGGAACTCTCCTGATCTTCCGTCACCAGCATCGCCTCCGCACAGGGGATGCACGCCACCGCGCACCCATGCTCGATCGTGGTATTGATGCAGTCGGAGATAATCTCCTCGGAGACCATCGGACGGATCGCGTCATGGATCAGGACAATGTCCTCCGCCTCATGGTTCGGCTCCAGCGCCGCAAGCCCGTTGTAGATCGACGCCTGTCCGCAGTCGCCGCCGGGAACCACCGCAGTCACCTTAGAGAGATTAAACTGCCGGATATAGGCCCACAAGATCTGTTCCCACCCCTCGATGCAGACGACAATAATCTCGTCCACCGCCGGGTGTTTCTGAAAAACCTCCAGCGTATAGACAATGACCGGTTTTTCATTTACGGTCAAAAACTGTTTGGGGATATCCTGGTGCATCCTGCTGCCCGCACCGCCCGCGATAATCATAGCGATATTCATGTGACTGCCTTTCTCTGTCATGCTTCAATACTTGTCCAGCTCCTCCGGATCATCCAGAATAAAGTAGTTTTCAAATCCTCCTTGGCGGAGATTTCGCAGGATCGCCTCCTGCGTTTCCAGAGACACCGCCACGATAATCTCCGTTCCCCGATCCGCGATCTCCGCAAGCTCCCGTACCGGGATTCCGTCTAAAATGCGCTCCGTACCGCCGCCATAGCTGCTCACCAGAAAGAACCGCGGCAGCAGACGGCGCTGCTTTAATCTGCCGTAAATCTCTCTGCCGATTTTGCCGGTTCCGTATATGGCAAACTGCCCGGTGCGCAGATTCCGCAGCCTGACGGCCCTCTGATAGGCCGTGACTCTTTTTAGTCTGATATACGCTTTCGCCAGATTTTTCAGGAGAACTTCATCAAAATACCGCTGCCTGTCCGCATCCCCTTTACTGTACGCCTCGCGGAACCCGCGGTATTCCGGCTCAAATTCCTCCTCATACCGCATCGTGTGGAAAAGCTGCGTTCCCCTGATTCTGTCCTCCGCATCCATATAATCGCTATGTTTGACAATCAGCTTTTGGGCGCTCTCCCTGTAGGTCTTTTGATCGGTGGTCAGACTCACTTCCTGCCTGTAGGCTTTCATCAGGGGCTCTTCCCAAAAGCCCACCTTGTATTCCTTGGCGATGCGGATCGCATAGTCATAATCTTCTATGCTGGAAAAGTCTTCGTCAAAATAGCCGATTCTGTCCATAACCTCCCGGTGCATGACCAGCGTAGGAGTTCCGATGACATTTTGATTTGGCAGAACCACACCCGCGCCCCGCTCCTTGATCAGCCGTATCACGTTCTCCGCCGGCCATATCCGGACGGTGGCGTCGTCCAGCACGAGAAGATAGGGGCAGAACGAAACCAAAAAGCCCTCCCGTAGCATATACTCCATCTGGATGCGGATCTTGTCGGGAAGCCACTCGTCGTCGCTGTCCTGAAACGCGATATATTCCCCTTGGGCCGCCTTCATCCCGGCATTCCTCGCCCGCGCCGCACCCGCATTCCGCGGCAGGATGATCAGACGGAGCCTGCTCTCTGCATATTCCTGCACGATCTGCACAGAGTTGTCCGTGGACGCATCATCTATGACAATAAGCTCGATATTCCGATAAGTCTGCCGGAGAACACTGTCGATCGCCCTTCTGATCGTTCCGGCCCTGTTATACATCGGAATGATAACGGAAACAAGCGGCTCTTTCTCCACAATTACACCTCCGAACGCTTCTGTCTGATGATCTGCTCATAGTACGCTTCCAGCTGACGAACCACACGCTCAGGCGCAAGCAGTTCTGTGCGCTCCCGCGCTTTCTCTCTGATGGCGGCTTTCTGCTCCTCCGGCAGTTCCAATGCCCTGCGTATGGCATGAAGCAGCGATCCCGCGTCGCCGGGCCTGCACAGGAAGCCGCTCACACCGTCCGTAATCAGTTGTTCAAAACTGACGCCTTCCGTTCCTATCACGATCTGTCCCAGCGCCATGGATTCGACGCAGGCATTTGCGAAATTTTCCATCAGCGACGGCAGTACCACCGCCTGCGCATTTCTGATGATAGGTTTTAACTGCGGAAATCCCACGGCATGATGGTAAATCACCCGGTCGGAAAACTCTTTTGCCGCGGCTCTGACCGCATCAACCAGACCGGTATCTCCATCGCCGATCAGGACAAAAAACAGGCTTCTGTCCCGGCAAAGCAGGTCGTAAACGGTCTGTGCGATGACGCCGAGCCCTTTATATTCCACCAAAGTTCCGTAAAAAAAGACGTATCTTTTCCCATATAACAAGGCGCGATACAATGTATCGTCGTCCGCTCCGCTTTCCATCACGAACGGCGTTTCGATCACGTCCACGGGCCTGTGGATGTCTCTCCGGAATCTGTCGGCCACCACATACGACGGCCCGAATACCGCATCGCATTTTTCGGATGCCAGTCTTTCCATTTCGGCAAATGTATTCTGCGCCGTTTCCCGCCCCCGGACAGGCCACATACACGCATACGACGATAACCGCATGACTGCCGGAACCGGCAGATCATGGCAGTGGGCGGTGCCGAACAAGCTCGCATACTGTATGATATCGATCTTCTTTTTACGGGCGAGCTCATGTAAAGCGCAGTTCAGAATATGTCCGTCCCGCTGGCACGCGGCATAGGTATCTTTCACTTGGCTGCCGTACTTGACGATCTGCGGCCTTCTGACGCGGTACACATCGATGCCATAGAAAGAATAAGCCACCGTCCGGTTGGAACAGGTCACGACGGACACCTCATGCCCCCATTTCAGCAGCGTGAGTCCTACCCGCAGCAGATATTTGGGCAGGCCCGTTGTCGGCCCCGCATTATCGACAAAATCCGTTGTCACATATACTACGTGCATATTCTGTCCTCTATATGCTCAGAATGACTTCTTCAGCGGAAACGATTGCACAGTCCGTCAGCTTCTCCAGAGAATCCCGGATGCTCTCATATTCCAGCAGCGGCGTCACGACGATGACATCCGGCTGCGGCGCCGCCGTTTTGATCTGTTCCAATTCATAGCTGCCGCCGCGGTAGCTGATTCTGCCCTGCTCGATCGTGTAGAGCACTTCCACGCCGGTATGTTCCAGCTGCCGGAGCAGATGTTTCCCGATCAGGCCCATTCCGTAAACCGCCGCGGTTTTATAACCTCTCTCCCGGAAAAAAGACGCCGCCTGCTTTCCGTCCTCCATATCTCTCATCCAGATATCAAAAAGAAAGGTAAAATTGGCATACTTTTCCAGATCTTTCTTTTCCGCCTGCTCATCGACCTGAAACAACGTTTCCTTCTCCATACGCGATAACCCTTTACCGTTTTACTGCCAAGCGTCGTCCGGCGGCTATTCTACGCCGCGCTGCGCCGGCACAAAGTTACATCTCATATAAGATGTCTTCCAGCGAAATAATCGGGCAGTCCACCTTATCCCGCATCGCTTCTTCGATCTCATCAAAATAATAGATGGCGGTCACTACGACGACGTCCACCGGCTCCAGCTCATCATCCGGCGTATAGAGATCTACATCCGCATAGAGTGAGTCCGCGTTCCTGTCGATGGCATACCGCACCGAGATATCCGTATTTTTCAGTTCGTCCACAAGCCGCTCGCCCAGCTCTTTCATGCCGTATATGGCTACCGTCTTATAGTTCTGCTTTTCAAAATACTCTGCTAACGTCCTTCCGTCCTGACGGATCTGCATCCAGCGGTCAAACGCCAGATACAATACCTGCATCTTCCTGAGCGCCTCGCTCTTTGTTCTTGTCTCTTTGGCGCCGGAGGTCGCTCCCGCCATACCTCCTGCCGCCGCTCCCGCCGCTGCGCCCAAGAGCGCTGAGACGACTGCCGTTGTTCCTTTTTTCATAGCTGCTCTCCTTTCCACTGCCTTTCGGCTATCGTTTTCTTCTTCCACCACAGATATTCCCGGACATACTCCGCCAGATCCATAGGCTGGTCCAGACTGTAGCACGTATCTTCCCAGCGCCTGATATAACCTGCGCCGTACTGCAGGCCCAGCGCCTTTTTGACGCAGGGCAGAATCGGTTCCTCATAAGAGTCAAGCTCCATGTCTACCGGGGCTGAAAGTTCCGCCCGGATGCCCATGAGTTGGCAGATCTGCCGCCACATTTCTTTGATCACGCAGTTGGCGGGATGGCCGCCGTCATAAAACATCTGCCGCTCCCGGTAGTGCCGCAGGATAAAATCGGCTGTCTTGACGTCGCATTTCTGCTCCCGCTGCCTGATCTTGTCGATACCTTCCTGAAACTGCCGGATAATCTGCTCCTCCGGCAGCAGTTCACTGTCGTTCAGCCGCTCGACGATATCCTGTTCCGTCATGCCCTGTGCCAGCATATCGTCGATTGCCGTGATCGACCGGGGAAACATTCCGTTTTTGTTGACTCTGTTTTTCCGCAGATGGGCATTGTCCGGATTGCCTGCGTGTAACGGAAAGAACATCCCGCCGAGATTCGGGTGCAGATTCGGTATCGTAATCTGCAGCGCATCGGGATTCGCCCGCTCCGACAGATATTCCGCGCTCAGCCGGTATCCGCACGCATTGTCCCTGCGGATATCCTGCTGGATCAGGACGTCGCACGCCTGCAGCACATTGTCGTCAATATAACCCCTGCTATTTTCATAGATCATCGGATTGGGATAAAGGCCGTAGCCCCCCCCCACGAAATCTTTTGTTGATAACAATAACTTCCTCAGGAGAGTCATATGGCAGTTGCCGTGCAGGAGCACAATTTTCTTCCGGTACAGGCCGTACCAGATATAATCCGTCATCTCCCGCCGTCCGTAAGATTCCAGCTGGTCGGCGATCGCCCTGTATACATGAGACTTGCAGGCGATATAGATAAAATAACCCGCAGTGTTCTCCGCCGTTGGTTTCCGCACCGACCTGTCCAAGAAGCGGCTATCTTCCGCCACCGCATTGTCAAAGAAGACGGCCACACCGCTTCCGTCGCGTTCCAGTTTATAATAAATCTCCGCCGCTTCCCTGTCGGTCCCCCAGACCGCGATCTGTTCCGCCATAGTTCCTCTCCTGACGTTTGGTTCCGTCCGGCAGCAGCGCGTCCCACTGCCGCATGATCCTGTCTGCCTGATATCTTTTGGCGCGCTTCAACGCCTGCCGGTGATAATTCTGATACAATTCGTCATTGTCAAAAAGCTCTAAGATGGTATCACCCAGCTCGGCTTCCTCTTTCGTGATCCTGTCGATATGATAGTCCCTGTCGTGCACATAGGGCGTCAGGATGCCATACTTACAGTATTTTTCATCCGGCCTGCTTTTGCCCAATATTTCGGCGCCCCCCCCGGTGCATCTGTCGCGACCACCGGGAGTCCGGCGTTCAGCGCTTCCAGCATGGCATTGGGAAAGCCCTCCGATCGGGAAGTCATCACAAATATGCTGGCGTGCTTCAGATAGAAATACACATCCTTCTGAAATCCCAGCATATGGATTCTGTCTTCCAGCCCTTTGCCGGTTATCATCCGCTGGATCTTCTTGCGGTTGTAGCCCTCGCCCAGCAGGATAAACTGTATTTCTTTGTCTTTCCGGCATACGGCGTAGAAAGCCTTCACCGCAACATTGATCTGTTTTTCATCTGCCAGTCTGCCGACACAGATCACCGTTTTGCTGCCATAGTTCCATTCCTGTTCATCCGCCGCAGTCTCGCCGGCCGCCGTGACGGGATTGGCGATTTTACATATCCTGCGCTTTCTAATCCGATACATCCTGCGCATCTCAGCAACCGCATAGTCCGACATGACGACGACTCTGTCCGCCCTGTTATAGACAAGCCCCAGCACCCATGGTTTCAGAAACACCGAATGCATCTCATAAAAACTGTCCGAGAGGATGCGGCAGATGCGGATGATGACTTTTTCCCTTCCTTTGGACAGGATATTGAGGTAATTAAACTCCTCCATAAAACTGATGGCGACGTCGATCCGATACTCGCGTTTCAGTTTCCTGACTTTTCCAGCGTCTGAGAGCAGTTCTCTGATGCCGCTGCGGTTTATGCCAAAACGGATGTCGCTTTTGATGACCTTACCCTTGACGTCGTACTTTTGACGCAGCCCGTAATTTCCCAGAAAATAGTATACGTTGTGTCCCTGCCCGACATAATAATCTCCCACCAGCGCGGCGACGCGCTCCGCGCCGCCGCCGCTCAGACTATTGATCAATATCGCGATATTCATAGACGCCCTCCTGTCAATACTGCTGCGCAAACAGTTCGTGCCATTCTCGTTTCAGGATCTCCTCGTAGACGGTCTGGCAGTTCCGGCTGACGCGCAGATAGCTTCCCGGTATCGAGAACCCCCATTTCTTGCGGTACAGAATCTCATCTGGTATGATGCCGTCATAGCCTTCTTTCAGCAGTTGTTTCAGACATTGAGGGCTGCAGCATTCATCTTCTGCCAGCCCGAATACATATTCCACCAGCTTTCTGTTCAAAAACGGAACTCTGGCCTCCAGCGAGACGCTCATGCTCGTCCTGTCCACCTTGGTCAGAATATCGCTGGGAAGGTACGTCTTAAAATCCAGATAGCGCATTCTCGTTAGCGGCGGCAGATCCGGCACATAATATTTCCGCAGATACCAGCTTACATCATACTCTTTTGGCAGTCCGTATTTTTTGATCCACGCCTTGCACATATCCGGCTCAAACTTTCCGATATACTGCAGATAAGGCTGCAGTCCGGCCTCCTCTGTGGACAACTCCCGGCGAAGCAGGCACAGTACCTTGTCCCATACCGTTTCCGGCGTCATCTTCTGCAGGGCGTCATGATAGAAACGATAACGGAAGTAACCGCCCAGCACTTCGTCCGAACCGTCGCCGGTGAGAACGACCTTGACGTCTTCCGCCGCCAGCTTGCAGACAGTATAGGTGGGAAATGCCGACGTGTCCGCGAACGGTTCGTCGTACCATTCCCGCAGCCTGCCGCTTAACGCCTGCACGTCATGGATCGACAGAATTTTCAGCCGGTGGTTGATATGGTATCTGGACGTCAGCAGCTTCGCATAGCCGCTTTCGTCGTACTTTTTCTCCCGGAATCCAATAGAATAGGCGGTGGTGCTGCTATTCTGCTGCACGCTCTCATAGGTGACAATGCTGGAATCGATGCCGCCGCTCAGGAAAGTGCCCACTTCCACATCCGCTACCATCTGCTCCTTGACGGATTCCCGGATCAGGCAGCGCACATCCTCTACGACATCCTCTTTCTTTCTGTTTCCATGCGCTCTGGTGCACACGTGCAGCCGCCAGTATCTCTCTTTCTTCACAATCCTGTGTTCTCTCAGATCATAAAAAAGGCAGCAGGCGGGGTTGAGCTTATGTATGTCGGAGTAGATGCTCTTTGGCTCAGGGATATACTGATAGCACAGATAATCCACGATGGCCGAGCGGTCGATCTCCCATTTCCTGTCACCCGCGGCTGCGGTGATTGCCTTCAGCTCCGACGCAAAGGCAAATTCTCCGCCGCCGTCATAATAGTACAACGGTTTAATCCCATATCTGTCTCGGTATATCTTGAACATCTCCGTCCGTCTGTCATATAAGACAATGGCAAACATACCGTCGATGTAATCGATAAACCGGTCGCCGTATTCCATATAGGCATATAAGATGACTTCCGTGTCCGACGTCGTTTTAAACGGATACTTCTTTTGCAGTCTGTCTCTGAGCTCCGTATATCCATAGATTTCTCCGTTAAACAGAATCGTCACGGAGCCGTCATGGGAATCCATAGGCTGCATGGCGTTCATGGACAGATCCATAATGGACAACCGCGCAAACGCCAGCGTACACGACGGATAGGAGACCGTTTTCTGCGCATCCGGCCCTCTGTGCCTGATCGCCATAATCCCCTTTTCATAATCCCATTCTCTAATCGTTCCACCCAATATTCCGCACATAAAAATCTCCATTCCGGCCAAAACCGCGCCGTTCTCTATTCCGCCAGCAGCTTCTTCATTTCCCGGTGAATTCGCTCTCCGATCTGCTCCCCGGCGCCGGCATCCGTCTCCGCCGCCCATACCGCACGCTGAGTGTCCAGATAAAAAACCGGCCCGCCGTTGTCCTCATCCGACACGTTCCGCCGGACTCTCTCCCATCTGCCGCCGCATAGCTTGTACCATTCTCTCGATACGCCGCAGATCAGATACCGTTCGCCTTCCCGCTCTATCATGCGGATGAATTTCACCGCCCAACCCAGATTGCGGATTATCTGCTCCGAAGGCCAGTTCACCTCGACATCCCAGAACTCGTACCGCCGTTCCCTCGTATGGATCACCAGATTGATGCCGTCCACTCTGGAAAACAGATAAATATCCTCGCCGCAGAGCGCCCCATAGCCGAACAAAGGCAGTTCCCCGCTGCGTATTCTGCCGCCGACATCGAGGTTAAAACGCTCTATGCCGCGTTCCACGGCTTCTTCCACGGTCTTTTCCGGCAGATGCAGGATTGCCTCCTGCCGATCCGTCGCCGAATTCCAGAGCAGGATGCCGTCGCGGATATCGCACGGAACCAGCCACAGTCCGCCGTCTGCATGGAAAATGTGCAGCCAAGGCACTGCCCGGCCCAGAGGGAACAGTTCCTCTATGGTATGCTGCCGGATATGATACCGCAGGATGCTCTTTCCGGCCTGACACGCGAAGAACAGATCGTCTCCCACCACGGTGGCTTTTCCCGTGCTGAATAACGTCCCCGGAGCCGCCCCGCTCCGCAGGCCGTCCAAGGCGCAGTAATCCGTCTCGTCCGTTTCCGTATCGATTATCACGAGAGCCGGATATGTGCATGGGATCAAATACAAATATTTCCCCTGCACCACTCCCGACGAAAACTTGGAAGTCACTCCCTCGCCGTACTCCCTGAGCGGGATCGTATACAGTTTCTCCCGCCGCCTGTCGTATACGGCGACGGCCTGCGCCGGGCCCGGCAGGAAGAAGATCTTGTCCCCCACCGAAACGGCGTCGGTATACAGATCGACGGATTTCGGCTCCGGCACCGTCCCGATCCGGGACACCCGGAACTCCTCCGCCGACAATCGGTACAGAGTGTTATCCCCGCGTTCCAGATACCAGTACGCGCCGTCGGCATAGGCGATGGCCCGCGTGTCCGCGATGGGGTAGAACCTCGTGGTCGTCTCCACATTCTGCCAGATCGTCTGTTTCCCGACTGTTTCAAATAATTTCTTTACGGAACTGGTATCTCCGTAATACACATCGCTGAGCGCAATCGCGCGGTTCAGATCCGCACTGTCGTCGTAGATCCCCCAGCCTTCCTGTCTGTACTCTCTGACGATCTCCTCGTATTCTTCGGCCAGTGCGGGCCGCATGGAATCCAAGGTCGCGCGCATCAGCGGATGGGGCCGCCACAATAGCGCCACTTCCCCGCTATTTTCTTGGAACAGACTTAGGACGGAACGGATCTTGCAGAGCAGCCGTTCCTCATACTGGAGCAGCGCGGAAACGGTGACATTATAAAAGACCACTTTTTTGCGGGCGCCGTCAGGCTTCTCCACAACCCGCCGCCACTCCTCCGGCAGCTCTGCGTCTGCCGCCGACGTGTGGAGCACTTTGTCATATTTTGGAGAACCGTACCCACAGATTTTTTTCTCCCAAACGGCCCGCGTTTCCGCCCCCATCGTCTCCGTCAGGACGTTGATGTAGATCCGGCGCATATCCTCCGACTGCACAATCACCCGATCCGCGTAAACCGTCGCCGGCAGCACGCAGAAATGCTCCATGCCCTTGACGGCCGCAGCATTGTCCGGCTTGATGTCGTTTAACACAAAATACGGGATATACACAAGCATATCCGTATACTGCCTCAGATTCTGGGCGTAAAAAAACGGATGGACGCTTGTCACATGGTTGTATTTGTCATAAGGATTATGTATATAAATCACATCCGGATGTCTGGCCTGAAAATCATAGGAATTGTAATCGACGACCGGAACATCCGCCGGGTACTCATTTCCCTCATAGTGCATCTGCCCCAGACTGCCGTCGGGATTCTTGTCATAATAAGGGATCGGTATCACATAGGCGTCGCAGTCCGGGTCGGCTGCCGCCGCCCGGAAAACGCTCTCCAGCGAATCCCACATGGACGCCTTATAGGGCAGGAAAACGATCTGTCTCCTGTCATCCGCCATATCATATTTGACCAGATTCCGTATCTGTGCAAGCTGCCGCTGAATCTTCTTGCCGAGCTTCCTGCAAACGGCATAATCTTCCGGCTGCGCGCTGATCCGATAGATATTCTCGCAGTAGGCCTCCAGAAGCCGGACGGCCTCCCCGCCTTCCCCTTTTGCATTCTCGATTTCATTCCCCACCGCGATGGCGGATTCCTGACAGTCGGCCAATACACACGGATCAGCCGCGACACCGGCATCGAGATTTTTCATAATGTGCTCATTGATCTGATGCAGCGAGTCAAGCACCGATAAAATTTCTTTTTTTCTCATATGTACTATTTTACAATAACAATAGCTAAAATGCAAATAGGATTCCGTTCTTCCACAGTGGGCGGTTTCGTTCTCCCTAAGCTATCTGGTTTCAGCCTTCCGCAGTGGCAGTGTTGGTTTGAATGTTGTCGCTCATGTTCCTCCTTTGGAACGCAAAAAGACGCATGGCTTACATTTTACTGTTTCCATGCGCCTTTACGCTATTATTTTGATATGAAATTGCGATATTGATTATGCCAACTGCATAACCTCGGCTTCAAGCTCCTTTAATTCATTAAATGTCAATGCCGGAATACACTCCGCAATTTCTTCAAGTGACATTCTGCCTTTTCTAATCAGCTTTTCTGCCGTTTTTCTCGCTTCACTGTTTTTAATGTCTTCTGCATATGCTTCCAAAATCTGCTCATCATCAAACAACGTCATCATAATGTCTACAACCTCCTGTTCTTTACTTTCAAGATATTCTTTCAACACGTTTCGGTTTTTACAGATACGGATTGTTTCCGTTATTGCTTTCTTTGTCTGTCCGTATTTCTTTCTCTGCTCATTATACACTTTGCAGAAAATAATATACTGCCCGATTATGTTGCCCTCGTCCTCTTGATAAAGCACTTTGACCTCTGCGTCTACCGCTATCTTTTCACCATCAAAAAAATCTTTTGAAAGCGATATGGTGTCGGGCGGATTTTTCTGCTTTTCACCTGTAAATATCACATACAGTTCAGGTTTTGGCATATTGACTTTTTTAGAACCATATAAATTTTGCTTAGTACGCTTGAAAAAATCGTGGTAGGTCTGTATCAGATACATCAGCGCACGTATTATAATATTCAATGTCCATGTTGACTGGCTTTCAACCAAAATGACAAGTCTGTCACCAACCGAAAATCCAAGGTCATTATAGTCTGCGTCTACCAGTATGTGTTTGATAGTAACATCTTTTATATCTTCTTCCGTTACATTACTGTCCTCTGGGTGAAGTGCCTTATACAGTCGGAGTAAATATTTTTTGTCCTGAAATAAATTTGTGAACACGCTATCTTTTATTTTACGCTTCGGTGTGTTTTGTGCCATTTTACCACCTCGCTATTGCAATTCGGCAGAAGATACAATATAGCTTGCTTCTACTGTATTTCTATTATACAAAAAAACGTCTGCCTTTACAATAAAATTCGCATTAAATTCCGGAGGCCGCACGGTTAAAGTTGACAGTTTGGCGCCGGAATTATATAGTAGATAGGAGAAAGAGGGCGACTGTCATGTCATCAAAAGATATGTCCGTAGAAAAACAAATGCACGAGGAGCTGAAAGCCGAGCAGCGGCAGGCGTTAAGCACCATGAACACCCGGCAGAAGCTGGGGTATTTCTGGTATTATTACAAGGTGCACGTCATCGTGGCCGCCGTGGTGATCGCCTTTGCCGTCATGTTTGTCTATCAGTTTGCCACCAACAAGGACTACGGCTTCTATGCGGCTCTGATCAACGCGCAGTTGACCGAGGCCAATTATGAGACGGCGGACGAATGGGCCGCGTCCTTTCAGGAGTACGCCGGAATCGACCCCGGCGAATATCTGGTAGGATTCGATACCTCCATCTCCGTCTCCGACGACACGAGCAGCCAGTACGCCGTGTCCAATCAGGAAAAAATGCTGGCCATGCTGCAGATCGGCGTCGTGCACACGATCGTGGCGGACACGGAAACATTTGAAAAATACGCGCAGAACGAATATTTCCATGACTTGACGGCCATTCTGTCCGAGGAAGAAATCCGGCAGTACAGCCCTTACTTCTATTACACGGACGCCGCCGGCTTCGATATGGGCGACGACGACACGTTCCATACGGAAGCGGAACTGACGGACCCGGCATCGCTGACGATCGACCACCGGGACCCCTCCACGATGGAAAAGCCCGTGGCGGTGGGAATCATCGTGACGCGGGACAATCTGATCGCCGACGCCGGTTACTATGACTATCTGGCGGACAACGGCGTCACGTATCAGGGCTATCCGTCCGAGGCCGTCCTAGGCATCCCCATCACATACGCAGAACCGGAGTATGCGCTCCGGTTCCTCAGCTTTATCCATTTACAATAATTCCTTTAACATCCGGTTGACCGCCGCCGGATCAGCCTTGCCTTTCATGGCTTTCATCGTCTGTCCGACCAGAAATCCGACGGCTTTCTCTTTGCCGTTACGGTAATCGTTCACCGACTGCGGGTTGGCGGCGATGACTTCCTCCACCACCCGGCGCAGCGCCCCCTCGTCGTTGACGGTCTTTAATCCCTTTTCCTCCACATAGCGCTCCGGATCGATATCCTCGTCAAACATGGCCTCGAACACTTCCTTGGCCACGGAGCTGTTGATGGCTTTGGCGTCGGTCAGGGCGATCAGCCCGGCCAGATGCTCCGGAGAGAAGCGGATGTCCTGCGGGTCCATCTCTTTTTCCTTCAGCAGTCTGAGCGTCTCGCCCATCAGCCAGTTGGACACCTTCTTGGGCTGTCCGCTGATATCCGCCGCGGCCTCGAACAGATCCGCCATATGCTTGGATTCGGTGATGATCTCGATATCGTAGTCGGGGATGCCATATTCTTCTCGGTAACGTCTGCGCTTCTCATCCCGAAACTCCGGCTGCTTCGCCCGGATCTGCGCCAGCATCTCCTCACTGACAACGATGGGCACCAGATCGGGATCGGGAAAATAGCGGTAGTCCTGCGCGTCCTCTTTGCTGCGCATGGCGTAGGATTCGCCTTTGGCGTCGTCCCATCTTCTCGTCTCCTGCACCACCTGTCCGCCGGAGGCCAGCAGATCGATCTGCCGCTCCGTCTCGTTCTCGATCGCCCGCGTGATTGCTTTAAAGGAATTTAAGTTTTTCATCTCGGTTCTGGTGCCGAGCCGGTCCGCGCCCTTTTCCCGCACCGACAGGTTCACGTCCGCGCGCATGGAACCCTCCTGCAGCTTACAGTCGGACGCGCCCAGATATTGTATGATCAGCCGCAGCTTTTCCAGATAGGCGATCACCTCGTCCGCGCTGCGCATATCCGGCTCCGACACGATCTCGATTAGCGGCACGCCGGAGCGGTTGTAGTCCACCAGCGAGCAGTCCTCCCACTCGTCATGGATCAGCTTGCCCGCGTCCTCCTCCATATGGATCTCGTGAATCCCCACCGTCTTGGCGCCGCCCTCCTGCGTCGTGATCTCCACGCCACCGTCATGGCAGATGGGCAGATAGAGCTGGGAAATCTGATAATTCTGCGGGTTGTCGGGATAGAAATAATTTTTTCTGTCAAACTTCGCATAGCGGGTGATGTCACAGTCCGTCGCCAGTCCCACCGCGATGGCGTACTCCAATACCTGTCTGTTCAACACCGGCAGGGAGCCGGGCATCCCGGTGCAGACCGGGCACGTCTGGGTATTCGGCGCCGCGCCGAAAGCCGTGGAGCAGCCGCAGAAAATCTTGGTCTTAGTGGCCAGCTCCACGTGCACTTCCAGACCGATGACGGTTTCATATTCCTTGCTCATATCGCTCCGCCCTCCTTTTCCGATGCCAGCGGAAATCTTCCTCTGGCCTGCTCGTAGGCATATGCCGCCCGGAGCAGCTTTTTCTCCTGAAAACAATCTCCGATCAACTGCAGGCCGATGGGAAGTCCGTTTCCGTCCGTGCCGCAGGGCACGCTGATGCCCGGCAGTCCCGCCAGATTCACCGCAATCGTATAGATATCGCCCAGATACATCTTGATCGGATCAGCCAGACTCTCGCCCAGAAGCGGCGCCGTCGTGGGCGCCACCGGCCCCAGTATCACGTCGTAGCGCGAGAACGCCTCGTCAAAAGCCTGCCGGATCAGCGCCTTGACGCGGAGCGCCTTCAGATAATAAGCGTCATAGTAACCGGAGCTGAGCACGAAAGAGCCCAGCATAATGCGCCGTTTTACTTCCTCGCCGAATCCCTCGGAGCGGGATTTCTTATACATATTGTGGAGGCCCGCATACTCGGCGGTGCGGTAGCCGTATTTGATGCCGTCGAACCGTTCCAGATTGGAGCTTGCCTCTGCCGACGCGATCGTATAGTAGGCGGGGATCGCGTAATCCACCAGACTGAGATCGAAACGCTCCACCACCGCGCCTTTCTGCGCCAGTGTATCCGCCGCCTTCAGCACGGCGGCCCCGACCGCTCCGTCCAGTCCGTCGCCGAAATAGTCGTTGGGAATCCCGATTCGCATCCCCTGTACGTCGTCGATGAGCGCCGTCCTAAAATCCGTGTCCTGCCGCTCCACGGAAGTGGAATCTTTTTCGTCATGTGAGGCGATCACTTCCAGCATAGCGGCGCAGTCCGTCACGTCTCTGGCCAGCGGGCCGATCTGATCTAACGACGAGCCGTAGGCGATCAGTCCGTACCGCGAAACCGTTCCGTAGGTGGGCTTCATTCCCACCACGCCGCAGTAGGACGCCGGCTGCCGGATGGAACCGCCCGTGTCGGAACCCAGCGCGCAGACGCATTCCGCCGCCGCCACCGCCGCCGCCGAGCCGCCGGAGGAACCGCCGGGCACGTGAGCCGTATTCCAGGGATTCTTCGTCACGCCGCAGGCGGAAGTCTCCGTGGTGGAACCCATGGCAAATTCATCCATATTGGTCTTGCCCAGAATCACCGCTCCCGCCTTCTGCAGATTTACCACCGCCTCGGCGGAATAAGCGGGAACAAAATTGGACAGAATTTTGGACGAACAGGTGGTGAGCAGTCCTTTGGTGCAGAGATTGTCCTTTACCGCCACGGGCACGCCCGCCAGCGGCCCCGTCAGCTCACCGGCCTCGATCTGCGCCTGCACATCCCGCGCCTGCGCCAGCGCCCCTTTCTCGTCCACCGTCACATAGCAGTGGTAGAGCGCCTCCTGCTCCCGAATCCGCGCAAGCATCGTTTCCGCCGCTTCCACGGCAGTGGTCGTACCGGCCCGGATCGCCGCCGCCAGCTCCACCGCCGTCATATCTGTTATACGCATATCTTTCCTCGTTTCTGCGCTGCTTTTACATCATCCTGTCGAAAATCGCAGGCCCGCGGCAGTCAGCGCGCAGCCGCAGCCTGCTTGAACATATGAGCGCCGGAAAATCCGTCTCCTACTCAAACGTCCTCGGCACCATGAACATACCGTCCTTCTGCTCCGGCGCGTTCCGCAGCAGTTCCTCTCGGGTGTCGCCGTTGGTCACCACATCCTCCCGGAACACGTTCTGCACCGGAAAAACATGAGACATCGGCTCCACGCCGGATGTGTCCAGCTCGCCCAGCTTATCGATATAGTCGAGCATTCTGCCCATATCCCTCTTGGCCTGCTCTTTTTCCTCGCCGGACAGTTCCAGCTTCGCCAGAATGCCGACGTATGCAATCGTCTCGTCGCTTATGATATTCGCCATATTTCCTCCGTTCCGGCACGGCTGCCGCCTACGCCCTGATCTTAATATGCACTTCCCGAAGCTGCTGCTCCGTCACATCGCCGGGCGCGCCGCACATCAGATCCTGCGCCGAGCCGCTCATCGGGAAAGCGATGACCTCTCTGATATTTTCTTCGTTTTTCAGCAGCATAATCATGCGATCCACGCCGGGCGCCATCCCCGCATGGGGCGGTGCGCCGAACTGAAACGCGCTATAGAGGGCGCCGAATTTCTTTTGCAGCGTCTCCTCGTCGTAGCCCGCGATCCGGAAGGCTTCCACCATAATATCCATGTCGTGGTTTCTCACCGCGCCGGAGGACAGCTCCACGCCGTTGCACACAATATCGTACTGGTACGCCAGCACTTCCAGCGGATTCTGCGTCCTGAGCGCCTCCAGCCCGCCCTGCGGCATGGAAAAAGGATTGTGGGTGAAGCTGATCTGTTTCGTGTCGGGGTCCAGCTCATACATCGGAAAATCATTGACATAGCAGAAACGGTAGGCGTTCTTTTCGGTGAGCCCAAGCCTCTCGCCCAGTTCGCTGCGGATCTGTCCCGCGTAGTACGCCGCGCGCTCCTCCTTATCCGCGATAAAAAAGATCGTGTCGCCTGCGCCCAAGCCTGCCAGCTCTGCCAGCTCCTTCTTCTTTTCCTCCGGGATAAACTTATCAATGGGGCCTCTGTAGCTTAAATCCGGTTCCACCTCCAGATAGCCCAGACCGCCCATTCCCATATCGGTAGCAAATTTCAGCAGCTTCTCGTGAAACCCTTTGGACATCTCGGCGTGCACCCGGATGGCTCGCACCGTCCTGCC
This sequence comes from uncultured Lachnospiraceae bacterium, assembly GCA_947630025.1. GTDB lineage: Bacteria > Bacillota > Clostridia > Lachnospirales > Lachnospiraceae > UBA3282. The sequence continues at coordinate 28,048 of CANRFZ010000012.1, read as the reverse complement.
GTGGAACGGCTTAAACGTGCACTGCTGGAAAAATTCCGTCAGGTCGATGATGCGCAGCGGATTGCGCAGATCCGGCTTGTCGGAGCCGAACTCCAGCATCGCCTGCTTATAGCTGATCACCGGATAGGGCGCTTTCGTCACCTCGAAGCCCTCCGGCGCAAATTTTTCAAAAGTGGCGGACAATACCTCCTCACCCACCCGGAACACATCCTCCTGCGTGGCGAAGCTCATCTCGAAGTCCAGCTGATAGAACTCGCCAGGCGAGCGGTCGGCTCTGGCGTCCTCGTCGCGGAAGCAGGGCGCGATCTGAAAATACTTGTCAAAACCGGACACCATCAAGAGTTGTTTGTACTGCTGCGGCGCCTGCGGCAGCGCATAAAACTTGCCCTTGTATTTGCGGGACGGCACAATGTAATCTCTGGCGCCTTCCGGGGAAGATGCGCACAGGATCGGCGTCTGGATCTCCAAGAACCCCATCTCCGTCATCTTCTGCCGCAGGAAGGCGATCACCTGCGCGCGGAAAATGATGTTGTCCTTTACTTTCTGGTTGCGCAGATCCAGATAGCGGTATTTCAGCCGCACATCCTCCCGCGTCTCCTTAGAAGTCATAATTTCAAACGGCAGCGGCCTGTATACACGGCCAAGGACATCTACCTGATGCGCCTCCAGCTCGATGGTGCCCGTGGGGATTCGGGGGTTGTAGGTCTCCTCGTCCCGGTGCTCTACCAGCCCCTCCACGGAGATGCTCATCTCACGGGATAAACCGTCCAGCAGCGATGTGTCGCGCATGACGATCTGCAGGACGCCGTACATATCGCGCAGATCCACAAACGAAACGCCTCCGTGATCTCTGATATTCTCCACCCAGCCCGCCACGCGGATCTCTCTGCCGATATCCTTTTCGCCGATTTCCTGCAGTGTGACGTCTCTGTAAATGTTTTTTGCAGTCATATGATTTCCTCCTGTTTTGCTCTGCTTGCGCGTATCAGCAGAGACATATTTTATGATGAATGCGCCGCCGGGCTTTGCCCGCCGCTTATTCGTCTGGCATTCCTGCTCTGCTTACCCGCTTGCGCGTATCAGCAGACTCGCGATGCCCTGCATCGCTCGTTCGCGTTGCTCGCCGAGACGCATAACAAATGCGCTGCCGGGCTTTGCCCGCCGCTTCTCCGTCTGGCATTCCCGCTCTGCTTCCCCACTTGCGCGTATCAGCAGACTCGCGATGCCCTGCATCGCTCGTTCGCGTTGCTCGCCGAGACGCATAACAAATGCGCTGCCGGGCTCCGCCCGCCGCTTATTCGTCATGCGTTTCGGCTCTGCTGATACGCGCAAAAAAGTCCCGGAACGCATTTACTGCATTCCGGGACGGATCATCTAACTCACCCGCGGTACCACCCGCATTGACAGGCCGGCATCTCCAACAAGATGCTTGCTTCGCCCTGCCCTCTCTAAGCGCTTAACGCGCGCGACGTATTATCCTAGCGCACAAGCCTCTGTCTGCGCGGTTCGGATAATCTGCTCCGGAGTGTTCCCGTTCCTATTTCCCGCGAGCGGCGCTCTCAGTCGGTGACACCGCATTCCTGTCGTTTTCCGTAGGATGAGTCTCCTTCATGGCATTTACATACATACAAAAATTCATGTATACAATCCGATATTATATATAACATACCGGCCCGCAAAACGCAAGCATTGTATTGAAAAAAAAACAATCCGCCGTCAAAACCCGGCCTTTACGACTACTTCACCGTCACGGCATTTTCATCCGTTTCCGTCCGTATCCGGCGTATCAAGTCAGGCGTGCACTCCACCAAGGAAAGGATATCTTCATCCGACATACCTTGGGCAAGCATATTTCTGATGACGGTGCACGTTTTCTGCTTGACGCCCTGCTCATAAGACCACTTCTTCTCATCTGCCAGGTATCTCTCCGCATCGAAATCATACCACATCTCTATCGCCTCCGCCCTGTGCTTCTTCATGAAATCCTCCAGTATTCCGTTGCCGATGCAGTATTCTACCGCCTTCCCGACCGCTTCCTTCCGGGGCATCTCCTCCCCATACTCCCGCACCTTTGCCACGAACCTTGCATATCCCGCCAGTTGTTCGCACGTGTCCATAATCTCCCGGTTATGCCCCCAGTTGATATTATACACCGTCACAACCAGCTCCAGCTCGGGATGTTCCTGCGCTCTTTCATACGAGTCCGAAAGTCTCAGGACGCTCCTGTCCGGCAGATCTTCCCTGCCGTTATAAAACACCACAAACCGCGGCGCCGGTATCTTCACCGGCCTGCTCCCATACAGGTTGCGCCCCTCCAGCCACCGGCCCAGCACGTCCGATACATACATCAGGTTTCGCAGCGGCATATTCGGGTTCACCGTGGACTGATGCTCATACAACATCAGCTCATAGTTGAACACGAAGGACACGTCATTCTTATAAGTCATGTATACCGCATTCTCCAGCGTGGTGATCTCCAGTCCGTCCGCATCGGTATAGGATGTGCCGTTCAAGGCGTTGTAGAGGCACAACAGGCTCTCCCTGTCCTTAAATAGCAGCCGGAACAACGTGTCCTTGTAGTTCCGGTTCGCTCCGCCTTTTCCCGGCGCAGCCGCGCCATTCTTTGGTTTCTTCGTCTTGGTACGTCTGTCTTCCGTCTTCCTCATTTCGTCCTCCTTTTTGCAGAAGGACGCGCCGGAACGTTTCCGCCATGCCGCTACCCTGCGGGCGTCTGTGCGCCGCCCCGCGTTCCCCTGCTTCTCGTCTGTTGTCTGGATCAAAGCAGGGATTTTCCGCGACTGGTTCTTTAGACTTTACAGAAAGTTCCGACGGGATGCCGAGGGCATCCTTTTGTAGAAAATATGCTTTGCTATATCGTAGCATATGCAGCATAGCTTGTAAACAAATGTTATTTCGTATATCTCTGGCATAGTTCCGCCAGCTAAAAATAAATGCGGAAAATGCAACGTATTTTAAGAAAACCAGCGCAAAAAATTTACAGGCCGGTTCGGGCCTGTAAATTTAATCCTGATGCAATTCACTAACTAATAAGAATAAGAATCTGTTATATTTCCATCGGCATCATACACAGTATCTTTTACCAGATTTCCATTCTCATCAAACTCGTCAATAGAATAACTTCCGGCGGCATCATACTCAGTAAATTTTACCATATTCCCATTCTCATCATACTCGCGAATATAATAAGATCTGATATTTCCGGCGGCATCATACACAGTAGATTTTATCTGATTTCCATTCTCCTCATACTCGTTAATAAGATAGGATGCCATGCTTCCGGCGGCATCATACACAGTAGATTTTATCTGATTCCCATTCTCATCATACTCGTTAATCTGATAGCATATCATAGTTCCGGACACATCATCATAAAAAGTTTGTTTTACCAGATGCCCATTCTCATCATATTCGTCAATTCTACACATTCCATCCTCAAGCTCAACACGTTCCGTCCTGCCTTCTCCTGTACCTGCCTCCACCGCAGTATCGACACTTTCCTCCTCTGGCTCATCCGCCGCCGCGTCCTGTTCCGTGGAGTTCTCATCGGTTGTCGCTGCCGCTGCCGCCGCAGTATCGGCATCTTTCTCCTCTGGCTCATCCGCTGCCGTGTCCTGTTCCGTGGAGTTTTCTTCGGCTATCTCTGCCGCTTCCGCTGCCTCTGTCGCTGCCGCTTCTGCTGCCGCCAGTTCCCGCAGTTCTTCCCTGTAGTCGTCCAGCTCCGGATCGTCCGTCAGTTCGAGGCCCTGCTCCAATACTTCGATCGCCGCCTCATAGTCTCCTATTTCAGCGTATACTTCCGCCAAAGCCTGATAGCCTTCCGCACGCTTGGGCTCTATCTCGATCGCCGCTTCATATTCCGCGATCGCCTGCTCATATTCCAGCTCGTCCAGATAGCGCTGCGCCTGCTCCATGTGGGCATGATAAACGTTCTCTCTTTTTGCGCTGGCATTAAGGACGATCAGGACGGCGGCGACGACCAGTATGGCGATCCCCGCCGTCACCCCGATCAGGATTTTGGTCGTTTTTTTCTTTTCCGGAATTGCTATCGGTTCAGGAACGGAGTCACTTGCCCCCCCCCGACGCTGCTGCCGCATCTCGTACAGAATTTTGCGCCGTCGGGCATTTCTGCCCCACAATTAGTACAAAACATACTTTTCTCCTCCTCGTGTTTTTCTTTTACTGCTTTGGTGATCCTCTCCGGCAGGCCGGCTTGGAAAGCAGCCTTTTACATCCTTTTGATCCGGTCCACGGCCTCCACCGTATTCTCATAGCTGCCGAAAGCCGTCAGGCGGAAATACGTCTCGCCGCTGGGCCCGAAGCCCGAACCGGGCGTGCCGACCACGTTCACTTTTTCCAGCAGATAATCAAAAAATTCCCAGCTCGTCATGCCGTCGGGCGCCTTTAACCAGATATAGGGCGCGTTCACACCGCCGGAAACGGTATAGCCCGCCGAGCGCAGGCCGTCCAGAATATAAGCGGCATTTTTCATATAGTAGGCCACCAGCTCCTTGGTCTCACGCCTGCCCGCCTCGCTGTATACCGCCTCGCCCGCGCGCTGGACGATATAGGGTGCGCCGTTGTACTTCGTGCCGTGGCGTCTCGCCCACAAAGCGTGCAGCGACACGTCGCCGACTTTCAGCTCCTTGGGGATGACGGTAAAGCCCAGACGCACGCCGGTAAAGCCCGCGTTTTTGGAAAAAGAGCGGAGCTCGATCGCGCAGGTTCTGGCGCCCTCGCACTCATAGATCGAGTGCGGCACATTGTCCTCCGAGATGTAAGCCTCATAAGCCGCGTCGTAGATAATGACCGCGCCGTTTTTGTTGGCATAGTCCACCCATTCCTGAAGCTGCGCTTTCGTGATCGTGGAACCGGTGGGGTTGTTCGGAAAGCACAGATAGATCAGATCCGGCGTCTGCTTGGGAAGTTCCGGCGCAAAATCATTGTCCGCCGTGCAGGGCATATAGATCACATCGCTCCAGTTGCCCGTGGCCGCGTCGTAAGCGCCGGTTCTGCCCGCCATCACATTGGTGTCCACATAGACCGGATAGACCGGGTCGCAGACCGCGATCTTATTGTCCTGTGCAAAAATCTCCTGAATGTTGCCGGAATCGCATTTCGCGCCGTCGGAGACAAAAATCTCGTCCGCCTCGATCCGGCAGCCCCTCGCCTTATAGTCATTGTCGGCGATCGCCTCCCGCAGAAAATCATACCCCAGATCGGGGGCGTACCCGCGGAACGTGGCCGCGTCCGCCATCTCGTCCACCGCCTTGTGCAGTGCGCCGATCACGGCGGGGGACAAGGGCTGCGTCACATCGCCGATCCCCAGCCGGATAATCTTTTTGTCGGGGTGCGCCGCCGCATAAGCGTTTACTTTTTTGCCGATGGTGGAAAAAAGATAGCTGCCCGGCAATTTTAAATAGTTGTCGTTTACTTTAACCATCTGTGTCATCCCTTCCGTTTGTTTTTACGGCTATATCGGGAACTCTCCCGTAAACACCGTGGACGCGGGCCCCGTCATGTAGACCGGACTGCCGACGCCGTCCCATGTGATCTCGATCTCGCCACCTAACAGTTTAACAGTAACCGTGTGATCCGTCAAACCATTTAAAATACACGCCACAACCGTCGCGCAGCAGCCCGTGCCGCAGGCCAGCGTCTCGCCCGTGCCGCGCTCCCACACGCGCATCTTAACGGTACTGCGGTCGATGACCTTTACGAACTCGGTGTTGATGCGGTTCGGGAATCTCTCGTGATGTTCAAAATCCGGGCCGATCTTCTCCAGATCGAGGCCGTCCACGTCGTCCACAAAAATGACCGCGTGGGGGTTTCCCATTGACACGCACGTCATTTTGTATTCTTCCCGCTTGACGATGACCGACTCTCCCGCCAGATGCTGCTTCTGTATCGTCAGCGGCTCGTTGATGACGCGCTCCTTTTCCCGGCCTTTCTCCGCCGTCACGGGAATGTCCTCCGCCGTCAGGATGGGCACGCCCATGTCCACGCGAACGGTGTCCACCTTGCCGTCCTTTAGAAAAAGCTGCAGATATTTCACCTTGCCCGCACTTATGACACTTATGTCATTTTTGTCCGTCAGGCCAAAATCGTAGACGTATTTGCCGACGCAGCGGATGCCGTTGCCGCACATCTCCGCACGGCTTCCGTCAGCGTTATACATCTCCATCTCAAAATCCGCCTCCGCGGACGGATTGATAAAGATCGCGCCGTCGCCGCCCACGCCGAAATGCCTGTCACTGATGCGCCGCACCAGCGCAGGCTTCTGCGCCGCCGGGATCTGCTCCCTTGCTCCGTCGATATAGATATAGTCGTTGCCGCACCCTTGCATTTTCGTAAATTTCATAGCGCCCTCCTGCCTAACGGTTCGCCCGCTCTGTCCGATATACCCGGAAAGCCCTCCGCGGAACGCTTTCCGTGCCTGTTACGGTTCTATCATATCACCGAAAGCGGTCATATAAAACACACTGATTGCAATTTACTATGCAAAAAATGCTCTTGTTTTATCCTTTCATCATCGCCAGCACCATCTGCGCCGTCTCCGTCATGTTGGTGCCGCTGTCCATGCTGCATTTCTGGATGTAGCGGTGCGCCTCCTCCTCCGTCATATTGTTACGCGCCATCAGAAGCTCCTTGGCCTCTCGGATCGCCTCCATCTCCTGTCCGCTGCGCACCCGCGGCGTCTGTCTGGCCCTCCTGCGCCGGCGCGCCGCCGCCTGCGCCATCATCGAGACGGTGTTGAGCAGATCGTACACTTTCAGGGGCATGGACAGGCAGACGATATCGTTGCCGAGGCACTCCTGCATCACCCGCTGGGGCGCCATCAGGAGCATTTCCACGCCTTTGGGAAGGCAGCCGTGCAGTTCGGAATACATCATGTCTGTCAGTTTATATCCGCAAATGACAATGCCGTCATTCCACTCGTCCATCTGAGCCAGCGCCTGCGCGCCGGAAGTACAGGCAGCCGCTACGGAAAAACCGTTTTTGACCAGAAGGCCTTTCACGCCCTTGGCGTCTTCCGGTTTGGAAAAAACCACAACAATATTGTCCACACGTCCACCTCCCCTCTGTCCGCGATTCTGCTTTCAGACTGTCCGGACGGCTCCGCCGCCGTTCTTTAATAATTATTCAGATACTCGCCGATTTCCCACGCCGTCACCTGCGAGCGGTAGCGGTGCCACTCCGCTTTTTTGGCCTCGATATACTTGCCGTAAACATGATCGCCCAGCACATCCCGCACCAGCGCGTCCTTCTCCATCTCCTGCACCGCCTCGATCAGCGTGCCCGGAAGCGCCTCGATCGCCCGCTCCCTGCGCTGCTCCTCCGTCAGTTCAAAGATATTGCAGTCCACGGTCTCCGGCGGCATGATCCCGTTCACAACGCCGTCCAGCCCCGCCCGCAGGCAGACCGCCAGCGCCAGATACGGATTGGCCGACGGGTCCGGGCTGCGCAGTTCGATTCTGGCCCCGCTTGTCTTGGAAGACGGTATCCGGATCAGGGGCGAACGGTTGGCCACGCTCCACGCGATGTAGACCGGCGCGTCATACCCCGGCACCAAGCGCTTGTAGGAATTGACGAGGGGATTGGTGACAGCCGTCATTCCTTTCAGATGCTTCATGATGCCGCCGATAAAACAGTACGCCTCCCTGCTCAGGCCGAGCCGGTCGTTCTGATCTACAAAAATATTCCTGCCGTCCCGGAACAGCGCCATATTGATGTGCATACCGGAGCCGTTGACGCCGCAGGCGGGCTTGGGCATGAACGTGGCGTGCAGCCCGTGGCGCTTGGCGATCGTCTTCACCGCCAGCTTAAATGTCATGATATTGTCCGCCGTCACCAGCGCTTCGTCATGCCGGAAATCTACCTCGTGCTGGCCGGGCGCCATCTCATGATGAGAGGATTCGATCACATATCCCATATCTTCCAGCGTCAGCACGATATCCCGTCTCGCGTTCTCGCCGAAGTCCACCGGGCCCAGATCAAAATAGCCCGCTTTCTCGTGGGTAACGGTCGTCGGCAGGCCGTTCTCGTCCGTATCAAACAGGAAAAACTCGCATTCCGGCCCGACCTCGAAGGAATAGCCGTACTCCTGCGCCGCACCGATCGCGCGCTTCAGAATATACCGCGGATCTCCCTCGAAAGGCGTGCCGTCCGGCCTGCACACATCACAGATCAGCCGCGCCACCTTGCCCTGCTGGGGACGCCACGGAAAAATCTTAAAAGTGCTCAGATCCGGGCACAGGCACATATCGGATTCCTCTATTCTGGCGAATCCTTCTATCGAAGAACCGTCGAACATACAGGCGTTGTCCAGCGCCTTTTCCAACTGGCTCGCCGTCACCGCCATATTCTTCATATTGCCGAAAATATCCGTAAACTGCAGTCGGATGAACTCCACGTCCTCCTCCTGCGTCATTCTGATGATGTCCTGCTTGGTATAATTGTTTTTCATGATCCCATCCTTTCCCGGCATACCGCCGGACAATCTGCGCGGCCTCCGCCGCCGTCCGATTTTTGAAAAAAGGGCATTCTCATCCCGCAGGAAAAGAACACCCTCGTTCTGTCTCAGAATACATCTTCGCGGCGGTTCTGTCAAGATCCCGATACCCCGGACGAGATCGTTCTGGCGCTCACCCCGTCGAGGCTTCCGATCTTGCCGGACAGGGCGTTGATCACGTCCTGCGGCGCGTCCACCGCCACGCTGATGATGTGGACGTTCCGCTTGGGATAGGGAATCCCCATCCTGCCGATAATATAGCGCCCGTATGCGTGCAGCAGACTGTTGAGCCCCTCCACCGCGCTCTCCTTCTCCACAATAATGCCGATCACGGCGATTCTGGATTCCGCGTTCATCGCAAGTCCTCCTTACTTCCGGGTATGTCACCGGATCTTTGCCAAACCGCGCCACACCGGACAGACATCGTACTCATTCAGTCCGGGAGCACAAGCCTGTCTCCCAGAATGCGATCCCACTCGATAGGGGTAAATTTCATATAACCTGACCATGTATAAAACGTCATCTCTCCAAAATAAAGCTTTCCGTCTGCAATATAAAAATCTACCCTTACATACGGTATATCCTTTGCCAGCTTCTCACTTATCTCGATAAGCTTATCCCACAAAGCCGGTTTTTCCAGCTTCTTGGTTGAATTTTTATAAAATACATACCACGGCATATGATGAAAATCGACGTCGTAGGAATCGTTCGTCCTTTTTTCAAATTCCGCATGGGCGATTCCCGTGCATATAGTAATAAATTCAACCTTGCCATTCATACACGTTACCTTGTACTCTATGGAATCCGGATTTCCCAGTGAATCTATGTACTGCTCGGCGATGATTCTCGGTTTGATATTCTTATATACCCACTCCCGGTTTTCATTGAAATAATTCTTTTCCCATCCCCGCCGCAGAATTTGCCGCGCTTTATCCATATCAAAATTCTTCTTATCCTTGCATACGACAAACGAACCGCTGTCGTGCGTACATTTTAAAATAAACTGATTCGGAAGCTTGTCAATATCTATATCGTCCACGTTGTCCCATACTTGGTAGAGCGGAACGACATATTCTTCCCCAATCTGCGACGCCACGTACTTTTTTACTTCATATTTATCCGCCATCTTTGTATATTCAGGTTTTTTATGGTTCAATTTCAGCCATTGTATCTTTTCGCAAAGAGTTTTCGGATTTTCTAAATCAAGTTCATAATCCATTCTGCAATACCACAGGCATCTTATAAAATCCTCATCATTCATCTCATTATTTAACCGTTCCATTTCCTGTGCAGTCGGAATTATGATCCTGCTGCACCCCATATCTCTCACCTGATGCTCTATTTGCGCCTGAAACGTTTCATTTTTTACTGCGATGATACAGGTATCCCCCGCCTGTATTTGATCCGGCGGCAGACAGACCATATCATATATCACGTGCCCCCCCCCTTGCTTTTTCTTGTCATTGTCATAAATACTGACGTTTTTTCCTGCCCTCCTTAAAACTGCGGCAATCTGACAACCCCACATGGTAGCTCCAAATATCGCTATTCTTCCTTCTAAATCCTGTAAATTCATCTCTTGCTTTCTCCTCCATCGATCAAGTTTCGCTGCGGAAAATCTTTCCGCCCGTTTCTTTTTTGAGTATAGCAAAAACACGCCCGACTTTCAACAACGATCCGTCCCCGGAAAGCCGCGGTCATGCGGCGATCCAAAAGTTCCTTTTTCCGATACATAATCTTCCCGCCCGCCTCATACATTATTAAAAAGATTTTCTGTGGGGATATCACTATGAGTTCCAAGACCAAGATCATCGTGCTTCATGTAAAAGAATTGATATATACCGGAATCTTCGCCGTGCTCGGTATCCTTTTCATCGTCCTGCTCATCATCATGTTCCTGCCCAAAGAGGAAAAGAGGGCGACTCTGTCCACCGCGACGCAGGCAGCCGACAGCACCTACATACCCGGCGTGTATACAACGTCGCTGATCCTGAACGGCAACGTTGTCGAGATCGAAGTGACCGTGGACGAAAAGAATATCAATTCCATACGGCTCGTCAATCTGGACGAGGCGGTAGCTACCATGTATCCTCTGATAGAGCCGTCCTTTGAAGATCTGGCGGATCAGATTATCGCAAACCAGAGTCTGGAGGGGATCACCTATCCCGACGACAGTAAATACACGTCCACCGTGCTCTTTAACGCCATCACCGCCTCGTTAAACAAAGCGCTGGAAAACGAAGGCGACGACGAGGAATAGACGGCACGAAGTAGACAACACGGAATAGGCGGCACGGAGTAGGCGGCGCGGGCTAGGACAGTTCTTCCACCTGCTTCAGCCATGCCGCCGCGCACGCATCGGAGGGCATACGCAGATCGCCTCTGGGCGAAACCGCCACGCTTCCCACTTTGGGCCCGTCGGGAAGGCAGGAGCGCTTAAACTGCTGCGCAAAGAATCTTGCATAAAAGGTTTTGAGCCATTTTAATATGACACTATTGTCATATACGCCTTGGAACGTCCGGCAGGCGATGCGGTATATCTTGGCGGGCTCAAAACCGCAGCGCAGCATATAGTACAGGAAAAAGTCGTGCAGCTCATAGGGGCCCACCAGATCTTCCGTCCGCTGGGAGATCACCCCGTCCGCGGGAGGAAGTAGTTCCGGACTGACAGGTGTGTCAAGTATATCCAAAAGCACGATCCGCAGCTCCGCGTGGTCGCACGTGTCCGCACAGTACTGCACCAGATGGCGCACCAGCGTCTTGGGCACGCTCGCGTTGACGCCGTACATGGACATATGATCGCCGTTATAGGTGGCCCATCCCAGCGCCAGCTCCGACATATCTCCTGTTCCGATCACCATGCCGCCCATGCGGTTCGCGATATCCATCAGGATCTGGGTGCGCTCTCTGGCCTGTCCGTTCTCGTAAGTCACGTCATGCACTTCCAGACTCTGTCCGATCTCTTTGAAATGCACGGCAACCGCCTCTTTGATATCGATCTCCTCCAGCGTGACGCCCAGCGCCTGTGCCAGCTTATGGGCATTCCCATAGGTTCTGTCCGTGGTGCCGAAACACGGCATCGTCACCGCCGTGATCTGCTCCCGCGGCAGCCCCAGCATATCGAAGGCGCGCACCGTCACCAAAAGCGCCAGCGTGGAATCCAGCCCGCCGGATACGCCGATGACGGCTGACCGGCAGCCCGTGTGCTCGTACCGCTTCTTCAGGCCACAGGACTGAATCGCCAGAATCTCCTCGCAGCGTTTCTCTTTCTGCGCCTTGTCCGACGGCACAAACGGCCTCATGTCAAACGTTCTCTCCAGCGCGGTTTCTTCCGTCTCCATGTGGACAGGCACGGACAGATAAGTGCGGTTCTGCCCGCCGCACGCCCCGAACGTGGACATCCGCCGTCTCTCGTGGCGCAGTCTGTGGATATCGATGTCCGCATAGGCGGTTTCCGGGGCGAAGCGCGCGGTCTGCGCCAGTATCACGCCGTTCTCCGCGATGATATTATGTCCGCCGAAGACCAGATCCTGCGTGGATTCACCTTCCGCCGCGGATGTATAGATGTAGGCCGCGATCAGCTTCGCCGAGGCGGAACGCACGAGCATCTGACGGTACTCGTCTTTTCCCACCGTCTCGTCGGAGGCGGAGAGATTCACAATCACATTGGCGCCCGCCAGCGCGTGGGACACCGAGGGCGACAACGGCGCCCACAGATCCTCGCATAGCTCGCACGCCACCGTCATGCCGCCGCAGACGTCCGTCTTGAGCAGAATGTCCGTTCCGAAAGGCACTTCCCTGCCGTCGAACCGAACCATTTCTGCGGATGTATTGCCCGGCGCAAAATGCCTCGTCTCATAGAACTCCGCATAGGACGGGATAAACCGCTTGGGGACAAAAGCGAGGATTTCGCCGTTCTGCAGGACGGCAGCCGTATTGTAGAGTTTCCCTTCTTTTTCCAGCGGAAGCCCTACGAACACCAGCGCGTCGCTCCCCTCCGTGCGCTCCGCCACAGTGCGCAGCGCCTCCTTTGCCTGTTCCAGCAGAAGCTCCTGCAAAAACAAGTCTCCGCAGGTATATCCTGTCAGACAAAGTTCCGGAAATACGATGATCTTCGCGCCTCCGGCCAAGGCGTTCCCGATCCCCCTGCAAACCTGCTCCGCATTGTACTCCGTATCCGCAACCTTGATTCTGGGCGTCACCGCCGCAGCCTTGACAAATCCGTGTCTCATGAATACCGCCTTTCGTCCTGTATAGTCTGTCCCAATCGCCCGGAAATATCCGCCGGCGTAAAAACATAGTCCGTGTTGCAGAAATGACAGTTCAGCGTCACGTCGCGCCCCTCGTCGATCATCTCCTGCAGCTCCTTCCGGCTCAGGGACGCCAGCACCTTTTCCACCCGGCTTCTGCTGCAATTACAGTGAAACGCCGCCGGAATCCTGTCGGTGATCTCCACGCCGAACTCTCCCAGCACAAGCTCCAAAATCTGCTCCGGCGTGCAGCCCTCCTCCAGCAGCGACGTCACAGATGACAGTTGTGTCATTTTATGTTCCAGCGCGGTTATGACCGCCTCGTCCGTATAGGGCATCAGTTGGATCATAAAGCCGCCCGCCTGCTTCACGGTATTGTTTCTGGCCATCAGCACGCCCAGCGCCACCACCGACGGAATCTGCTCGGATGCGGCAAAGTAGTACGTCAGGTCGTCGCCGATCTCGCCCGTGGCCAGCTTCACCGTGGAGGAATAAGGATCTTTGAGGCCCATATCCCGGATCACCGTGAGCGTGCCCGCGCCGACTACGCCGCCCACATCCAGCTTGCCGGCGGCATTCGGCGGCATCATGGCCTGCGGATTGTCCGCATAGCCCTTTACATTTCCGTGGGAATCAGCCGTCACGGTCAGCCCATGCACGGGGCCGTCGCCGTTGATTTTCAGCGTCAGCATATCGTCCTGCCCTTTCAGCATACTTCCCATCATCAGGCCGCCTGTCATCAGCCGCCCCAGCGCCGCCGTCACCACAGGGCTCAAATTGTGTGCGCTCCTCGCATATTCCACCGTCTCCGCGGACGTAACGGCAAAGGCGCGTATCTGCGCGTCCGCCGCCGTCGCCCTGACCATATAATCGCTCATACCGTTTCTGTCCTTCCGCCGCGTTTGGCCGCGGCCACATAAATCCGTTCGCTGACGTCCCGCACCGCTCCGTGGGTGTCCGCGTCGAACGCCTCCAGAAATACCAGCCCCGCCTCCGCCAGACACGCCTGCATCTGCGCCAGCGTGTAGCCCCGCTGGTAGTGAGTCTCCCGGAACCGCCTGAATCCGGCATCGCCGTCTCCGTCTCCGTCCGGCCCGCTCTGCTCCCGCACAAAGACCGTCAGGTCGTACTCGTTGATCTGCTCCGCCGCATGATAATAGTTTTCCCAGATAAAACTGCACCGCTCCCGGTTCTCCGCGATCGTCGCATCGCCGATCACCGTCTCATATTTATATACCGTATTGAAATCAAAGAGAAAAAGACCGCCGGGCAGCAGATAATTGTTGACCAGCCGGAAAGTCTCCGTCACATCCGGCTCCTCCAGAAGATAGTTGAGGCTGTCACAGACGCTGATCACCGCGCCCGCCGCGCCGTAGAGTTCAAAAGAGCGCATATCCTGCAGCAGATACAGAATGTCCAGCCCGGATCTGTCCCGCTTCTCCATGGCGATCTGCAGCATTTCCTCGGAACTGTCGATGCCGATCATATCGTAGCCGCGCCGCGCCAGAAGCTCCGTCAGCGTGCCAGTGCCGCAGCCCAAGTCCACGATCGTATTGCGCTCCTGCCTGAGCGCGTCATCCGCAGGATCAGCGTCCCTCACGCCTTCTGCGGGATTCGCAGCTTTTTCGGCGTTTGTTTCATTTGTGACAGTATTGTCACTTTTTGTTTTCTCATTCGGGACGCGGTACTTTTCCAGCAGTTTTACCAGACAGGCGCACCACTCCTCATAGGGCGTGTCGTCCATAAACGTATCGTATACCTGCGCGAACCCGGTGTATGCGTCCATTTCCATCTGTCATTCCTCGTTTCGTATCTGCCCGGCGCACCTGCGGCGTGTCTGTCCGGCTCGTCCGCACGGCGCAGCGCAGCTATCCTGCACATCCGTCCGCCTTCCGGTATAAGGCTCCGGCTAGTGCAGCAGCGTCCCCAGCAGGCCGTAGGAGACTATCGACATGATGACCGTGGCGATGATGATGCCTAACAGCTCCGCCAGAACCGCTTTCTTGAAGTCCACCTCCAGTAACGCCGCGATCAGGGAGCCCGTCCACGCGCCGGTGCCCGGCAGCGGAATCCCCACAAAGAGCACCAGTCCCCAAAATTCGTACTGCTTGATCGTGTCGCTCTTGCTCATCGCCCGCTTTTCCAGCTTTTCGATCAGCCCGCGGAACAGACGGATCTTTTTCATCCATTTGAAAATCTGTCTGATAAAGAGCAGGATAAACGGAATCGGTATGATATTGCCGATGATACAAAGCGGTATTGCCGTGGTGATAGGCACCTGCAGCAGCGAGGACACGATCAGTCCGCCCCGCAGCTCTAGGATGGGCACCATCGATATGAGGAACACCACGATCTCCTTTGATACATATTTTCCCAATGTGGCCGCAAAAGCGGCTGCCAGCTTCTCCATAGTCACCTCCGTCCGCAGATGCGCTCCAGCGCGCGGTACAACGCTTCCATCTGCTCATCCGTTCCGATCGTGATGCGCAGATAGTTGTCAATCCGCGGTTTGTTCCAATATCTGACATATATGTCATTTTCTTTCAGCTTTTCATAAATCTCTTTGGCAGGCACACGCGCGTGGCTTGCAAAAATAAAATTGGCCAAAGACGCAGGAAACGTAAATCCCAGCGCCGCCAGCTCTTTTTCCGCCTTTTCGCGTGTCTTTATAATCTTATCGCAGTTCTGCCGGAAATATGCCTCGTCCCGAACCGCCGCAGCGCCGAGCTGCAGCGCCGCATAGTTCATCGTGTAGGAATTGACCGAATATTTCACGTCGTTGAGATAGCGGATCAGCGCGGGACTCCCCATCGCGTAGCCGATTCTCATGCCCGCCATGGAGCGCGATTTGGAAAAGGTCTGCACCACCAGCAGGTTGTCATACCGCTCGATCAGCGGCAGGCAGCTTACGCCGCCGAAGTCAATATACGCCTCGTCCACGATCACCACCGCATCACGGTTCGCCGCCACGACCGCCTCCACGTCGGACAGCGCCATCAGGATGCCCGTAGGCGCGTTGGGATTGGGAAAGATGACGCCGCCGTTTGGCTGCACATAATCCTGCACCCTGATCCGAAAATCCGCGTCAAGCGGCTTTTTTTCATAAGGAATGCGGTACAGATCCGCCCATACGTCGTAGAACGAATACGTGATATCCGGAAAAAAGACCGGCTTCCCCGACTGGAAAAAGGTCTGGAACGCCAGCGAGAGCACGTCGTCCGAGCCGTCCCCGATAAAAAGCCGCTCTGTGTCGATTCCGTAAGCGGCGGCCAGCTCCCGCGCCAGCTCCGACTGCTCCGGAAACTGCGGATACAGCCGCATCTGCTCCGGCTCCATCTCGGTCAGGCGCTGCGCCACTCCCGGCGCCGGGGGATAAGGGCACTCGTTGGTATTTAGTTTGATCACGCCCGGGCGTCTGGGCTGCTCACCCGCGACGTAGGGCACCACTTTCCGTACATTGTCTGTCCAGCTCATTTCCGCCTGTTCTCTCGTCCTTTCCGATCCTGGCCGCGATAGCCTCCGGCCCGTCCGCCGATGCCGCGCCGCGGCCTGCCTATACTGACAATGATGTCATCCGTTCCTGCGCGGGCGCTGACGCTAAGCCTTCCATTCCCGCGCCAGCTTCTCATACGCCGCCGCCTGCTCCGCGTGGCCGGCCTCCCGGTAGCATCTGGCCAGTCCGCGCAGCGGAATGTCGCCGCCGTAATGGATATTCAGGATGCTTTCCGTCTCATATGCCCCATTATAAAACCAGACGATCGCTTCGTCCATATCCTTTTTGGCCAGATAAAATTCCCCCAGCTCGCAGCAGATCTCCGCGCATCCGTCGCTGGCGACGACTTTCATCGCATATTTAAAAAAATCCTCCACATCGCCGCTAAGCCGCGCTGCCCGGGCAGCCACGCACGCCGCCTCCCGAATCTCGTCGAGGCTCCTGTCCGTATCCTGACACGATTGTCGGAAAAATGCGCCAGCCGCGATAAAATCCCGCTCCTCCCCGGAGACAAACAACTCTCTGGCATAGATGCCGTGCAGCCTTCTGTCCAGCCTGACGCCCTCGCCCGTCATGCGCGCAAAGGCCGCCAGATCCCTGTCCTTATGGTTCGTCTCCGGCATATGGCAAATTTCGACATCACTGTCATAAATTACCGGCTCCAGCCCGATCTGCTCGTGGATCGCTCCCTGCCAGCGGAACGTGCGGAGCCTTTTAAAAAGTTTGGGCCGCAGTTCCCGGTCAAAATTGTAGATCGTGTTATTGGCAAGCTGGTTCGCATAGTACATCTGCACCACGTCGATCTCCGGGAGCAGCGCCTCTTTCAGCCTGCGGAACGCCTCCCGGTTGGGCTCGTCCAGCACCTCGTCCGCATCGGCGGAATAAATGTACTCCATCGTCGCCTTGGAAAAGGCATAATTCCGCGCCGCCGCGAAATCCCCCGTCCAAACATAGTCGTAGATCCTGTCCGTGTAGCGTGCGGCGATCTGCTTCGTCGCATCCGTCGAACCCGTGTCCACGATGACGATCTCATCCATCAGTCCGGCAAGGCTATCCAGACACCGCGCCAGAACCCGTTCTTCATTTTTGACGATCATGCACAGACTGACTGTTATCATAAGCCGCTCCATTCCCTGCGGTAGTAGACGGATAGCTGCATATGGGGCTCCACCGCCAATAACCGCTGCTCCGCGCCCGCCAGAACCGCCAGATCCGCATACAGATGCCTGCGCACGAACTCCCGCGACGGACAGATCCGGTACAACGTCGTGTAGGACAGATCTGCCAGCCTCTCCGTCAGCCGCACACGATAGCCGCCGCCGGCCCGCCGCACGCGGCCACGCCCCAGATAGCAGTATCGTCTGCCGTTCCAATTATAGATGCGCACCGTCCGCAGCCGGAGATACCGCCGCAGCACGAGCAGCGCCATACACAAAGCGGCCAGCGCCGCCGCCGCCAGACACCACAGATCAGTCATCGTCACCCTCCGCGATACGCACCATGCGGGCATTGGCGGCGCCGTAGAGCTCCAGCTCCGGTATCGCCTGCAGAAACTTGGTAAACTGTGAATAGCCGTAATTCTGCGGTTTAAACAACGTGTATTTCTGGTGTACGCTATTGCTCAGCTCGCCGACGCGCACACCCTTCTTGCCCTTGTCCTGCACGACCTTTCTGATATAATCGGTGACTTCCGCCTGCGTCTCCCGGTTCTCCACCAGCTCCACATTGATGCTGCGCCCGTTCTTGACCAGCTTCAGGCTGGGAATCTCCTCCAGAAAACGCGACAACAGACTGTAGCCGTAGTTTCGCACGTCGAAATCGGGGTACTTATTCAGCAGCCTGCTGCCGATCTCGCCCAGCCCCGTCTCCTTGTCCTTGTTCTCGTTCTCCGTAATAATATTGATAATCGCGCTCTCTATGACGTCCTTCTTGATCGTGCCGGATTCCTTGTCGCCCTTGGAAGCCTTCTTGCCGGAAGCGCCCTTGCCCGCGCCGCTCTTTTTGCCCGGTGCGCTCTTGCCGTCCTCCTGCAGTTCCTCCTCGTCCTCGTCGATCAGGTTCTCCAACACGGTAAACTGCGAACAGGCCGTCCGAAAAGAGCGGGGCGTCTTTTCCTCGCCCATGCCGACCACCGCCATGCCGGATTCCCGCAGCCGGATCGCCAGCCGCGTGAAATCGCCGTCGCTGGATACAATGCAGAAGCCGTCCACATTTCCCGTATACAGAATATCCATCGCGTCGATGATCAGCGTGGAATCCGTGGCGTTCTTGCCCACCGTATTACTGAACTGCTGCATCGGCGTGATGGAATTTTCCGCCAGCTTCGTCTTCCAGCTCTTGGCCTGCGTGCTTGTCCAGTCGCCGTAGGCCCTCCGGTAAGTAACGATCCCGTGTTTCGTCATTTCATCCATGATCGCCGCAATATATTTTGAGGAAATATTGTCGGTGTCGATCAGAATTGCAAATCTCTTGTCCTCCATAGGCACTCCCCTTTATTGTTTTTTCAGTCTTGTTCCTATCTGTCTCCGTCTTTGTCCGCCTCTATATTACATTACGAGAAATTCCAATAGTTAAATCATGATTTAATCATGTGCTGCCCTCACGAATGGCCGATACCCGGATTTCCGTGTCAAAAATGCCGCCTTCATCTGTTTTTCTTTTCAATAACATCTGTTATTCGCTCTGTTTCCGGCATATTTTCGAGTTTCATTTGCAGATAGTCGCGAATCAGTCTGACGCAGTTATCCCAGCCCATTTTGGAACTGTTTAGCATTAAATCATAATTTAACGGATCTTTCCAGTTTTTCCCGCGGGTGTAATACTTATAGTAGTCCGCCCGATACTTGTCCGTCTTGTGCACCAGTTCTCTCGCCCTGCTCTCGGACACCTGCATTCTATCCATAACAGTTGTTATACAGTCTTTTTCCGGCGCTTCCACGTAGACGCTGACCACGTTTGGCCGGTCCCGCAGCACATAGTCCGCGCATTTGCCGATCACCACAAAGGATTCCGTCTTCGCCATCTCCCGGATGATTTCCGCCTGAATGTTAAACAGGTTGATATCGGAGGTAAATTCCTTGTCCCGCGGCTCCACCACATAAGTGTACGGAATCTTCATCAGATGTTTCATCAGATAACTGCCCCGCAGCTTCTCATCCACTTCGGCGAATAGCTTTTTGTTGATGCCGCTGTATTCGGACGCCATATCCAATAGCTGCCGCTCGTAGCAGGGCACGCCCAGCTCCTCCGCCAGCTTCGTGCCGATCGCCTTGCCGCCGCTGCCGAAGCCGCGCCCGATCGCAATCACATAATTTTTCATCGCGCTTCCTCCTTACCCCTCCGACACATCTTCCTAATAATATCTTCCTAATGATATCTTCCTATTACATTTTCCTAATTACATTTTCCTATTACATTTTCCTATTACATTTTCCTAATTACATTATCCTAATTACATTATCCTAATTACTCTTACTATTACATCTTACTATATACGGCTTTAAAAATCCATGGAAACATGACAGATCTTCTCGGTTCTTATTCCTCCGGCACGGAGACGCCCGCCAGCGCGTCCTCCACGCTTACGATCTCCGGGCCTTCGCCCTGCGCTTCCGCATTCTCGGCGATTTCCGCCGGGTCCTCGTACTCTTTCTTTTCCTCGTCGCCCCAGAGGGAATCGTATTCTTCCCGCTCTTTCTCCTTTTTCATCCGGCGCACCATCTCGCCCACGCTCTTGGCCGCCGTATAGAGCTCATAGTCAAAATCCATCAGCTTCTTTTCATCCTGCGGCGGAACGGACGCGCCCTTCATAATGCGGCGCGCCACCTCCATGATCTTGCCCATCTCCTCGCCGTACTCTTTGTAGGCGTCAGCCTGCTGCTCGCCTGCCGCCGCATTGAAATAAGCGGCATACTGCTCCGTCAGTTGGCTCAGGTAATCCTGATACTCCTTCTGTTTGTCGTTGAGCTCTCCGAGGGAAAGCTCCAGAACTGCGGCTTCCTCGCTGAATAGCTGCTTGTCGTGTTCGCTCGACGCAGAATTTAATCTGGATTTGATATCCTGCATCTGCTTGGATAACAGGGACTTCTGCTCCTGATATGCCTTGACCTGCTCCCGGTATAACTGTTGTGCCTCTCCGATCTTCATGCGCTTCACCTCCGTGTGATAACGTTCGTTATTTAATGATATGCCTGCCGCATACCGCCTGCCTATATGATATATCGGCGGACGGCGGCAGTTCGATTAGCGGAGAGCTCCCGTGTATCCCGTCGGCCTACGCGCCCACGATAGTGCCGCCGTTGGGATGCAATACCTGCCCGGTCATATAGCTGGCGTCGTCCGAAGCCAGAAAAACGTAGCACGGCGCCACTTCGCCCGGCTGCCCCGCCCGCATCATCGGCACCTGTGCCGTTCCGCTGCCGAATGTCCTGACCGCCTCCGCTGGGTAGCTGGCGGGAATAAACGGCGTCCAGATCGGCCCCGGGGCCACCGCGTTGACACGTATTCCCTTGCCCACCAGCGATAGCGCAAGGGAGCGCGTCAGCGACACGATAGCGCCTTTGGCGGCGCTGTAGTCGATCAGATCACGGTTGCCCGCATAGGCAGTGACCGACGTCGTGTTGATGATGCTCGCGCCCTCGCTCATATAGGGCAGCGCCTCCTGAATCAGATAAAAATAGGAAAATACATTCGTCCGAAACGTATTTTCCAACTGTTCGGGACTGATATCCATAATACTTCCCGCAAGATACTGCACCGCATGGTTGTTCACCAGAATATCCAGTCCACCGAAACAGGCCGCCGTCTCCGCGACACACCGCCGGACAGTTTCCCGATCCCGCAGATCCCCTTGGAACAAATAACATTTCCTGCCGCTCTGCTCGATATGCTCCGCCGTGCAGCGCGCGTCCTTCTCCTCATTCAGATACGCTACGGCTACGTGCGCGCCCTCTCTGGCAAAAGCGTAGGCCACCGCCCTGCCGATCCCGCTATCGCCGCCGGTAATCAGCGCCGCCCGGCCCGCCAGCTTCATCTTCTCCCTGCCGCATTCCGACACCGGCCCCGGCACCATCACATATTCCAAGCCCGGCTGCACATCCTGATGCTGGGGCGGAAACGGCGCGGGAATCTCCTCACATTTGGTAATACACTGTCTCATGGCAATACTCCGTCGTAACACCTTATCCTATCCTATGCGGCAAAGGTATTGCCGTGACGGTATTCCGCACGCGCCTGACACTTATGTCATAATTACGTCGGCGAAGGAGATGCCGGCGTCCCGGGAGCCGCGCCTTTCCATGACATAATCGCATCGATGGAGGAAATACAGGCATCCCGGAAACCGCACTTTTCCAATTGTGCCACGCCGCGGATCGTCGAACCGCCCGGCGAACAGACATTGTCCTTCAAAATGCCGGGGTGCTCTCCCGTCTGCGCCTGCAGCTTCGCCGCGCCGAGCACCGTCTGGGACACCAGCCTGTACGCCGTCTGTCTGGGAATGCCGTACTTCACCGCCGCGTCTGCATACGCCTCCATCATCAGATCGACAAAAGCCGGGCCACAGCCCGTCACCGCGCTGCCGATCTCCATCAGATGATCCGGCATCTCCTCCACAATCCCCACCGAGCCAAACAACTGCATGATTTCTTCCCGCTCTGCCGGCAGGAGGGAATGCGATGTCTCAAAAAGCATAACGCCCTCTCCCGCCATAGCCGGTGTGTTCGGCATGACGAACTGCACCCGCACGGAGTCGTCCAGATGCTCCCTGTATCTGGCATAACCCCAGCCCGCCGCGACGGAGATCAGCGCCTTTCCGTTCAGGCGTGCCCCCAGCCTCCGCAGGACATCTTCGATCTGATACGGCTTGCACGCCATAATCAGCGTATCCGCAGCGTCCGCCAGTTCCTCCGGATCAGCGCACGGCTGAAACCCGATTTGGGCCGCATTTTCCCGCAGCTTCTCCTGATGCGGCGCATACGCATAGACATCCGCCGCCGCGATCTGCCCCGATGCCAGAAAGCCCCGCACCAATGCCTGCGCCATATTTCCCATACCGATAAAACCCAGTTTTTTCATCTGCCGCTCCTTCCGCTTCTTTAGATAGAATAGATATCATGACGCGATATCATTACAAATAGGATGATATCAATATGTTAGCACATATTCCGTTTCAGGGGCAATATATTTTGCTTGGCAGGGTTCGGATTGTTTTTATGGGCAAAATAGATTATACTGTATCTGCTTGGATAGGAAAGGATTGCGCTTCGGGATGAAAAGAAATGCTTTCGATGTTTTAAGACTTTTTTCCGTCATACAGGTTATGACGCTACATTTTAACGCCTTTTTTTATCAAAACCGCCCCGGTATGCACCTAGGGTACCGCGGGCTCGTCCGCCTGTTTCCCGGCGTTGTCATCCTGTTTTCCTTAAGCGGCTTTCTGATTGCGGCCTCTTATGAAAACAGCGCTTCCGTCAAAGAATTTTTCCGCAAAAGAATCCTGCGCATCTATCCCGCGCTATGGTTGTGCACGATTGTCAACCTGATCGTTTTATACTGTCTGGGACAGGATATTTTCAACCGCGAGATGCTCCTCTGGGCAGGCACGCAGATTATCGGAATCGCCAATACTCCCGCGTCGCTCAAACACTTTGCCACCGGGAGCATCAACGGCGCCCTCTGGACTGTTTTTACGCAGATACAGTTATATGTCGTGCTGGCGTTCACCTACCGACT
The DNA here is from genome assembly GCA_947630025.1 of uncultured Lachnospiraceae bacterium. Taxonomy (GTDB): domain Bacteria; phylum Bacillota; class Clostridia; order Lachnospirales; family Lachnospiraceae; genus UBA3282. Next base: position 5,043 of record CANRFZ010000012.1, on the reverse strand, counting down.
GGTAAAAAAACTGTCGCTCCGCGGCTGGTGCATTTTCGGCCTTCTGCTGGCAGGCTGCAACCTCTGTGCCTTTTATCTGCAGGATTGCGGCTATCTCACCGCTAAGATGATCGAGCGGCTTTTTCTGCCCTACGCGCTCTGGTTCTATATCGGCGTATTTCTGTATATTTACCGGGATCGGTTTCTCGTTCTTTCCCGCAGATATGTCCTGCCGCTCCTCGTCCTCTACACGCTCTACCGGCTCAGCCCCATACAGGTCATCGGCTATTATGCAGATATCGTCACCGGGATCTGCCTCCCCGTGATCACTGTCGGGCTGGCCTACAAGCTGGGCGAGATCCATATCAAACCCGACCTGACTTACCACCTCTTTTTATATCACTGGATTGTGCTCAACGTCCTTGTCTGTTACGGCTGCCTGGATGCCTGGAATCTGGCACAGTCGCTGCTCGTGTTCTTTGGCGCCTCTATTGGCATATCGCTCTGTTCCTATTATCTGTGCGGCTTCCTGATGCGCCCTCGGAAACGCTGAGTTTATGGGGCAGCGCAGGTGCCGCTATGCACTTGGCTCCGTTGTGGCAGAGGATGATGCCTGCCGTCTCAAACGAAATATCATGTTTTGTGTATCATACACACCCGCATTTTGCTACATATGATTTAAGGTTAATGAAACATAGTATTATTTCCAAAATATGTTCACAAAATATATTGATAAGTAACGACAACGGCGTTACAATTATGTGTAGGAGATGATGAACATGGAAAAAACCGCAACCTTAAATTTGAGAGTAAATCCTATCGTCAAGCAGAAAGCAGAGGACGTATTGGCACAACTGGGAATTCCCATGTCAACTGCTATTGATATGTATCTGAACCAGATTTCTCTGACCGGCGGCATACCTTTTAATGTGGCTCTCCCCAAAGCGCCACACTCTATCAACGCCGATCTTATGAGTGCCGAGGGACTGCACACCGCATTACAGACAGGTTATGATGACATATCCGCCGGCAAAGTGCAGAACGCCGCATCAGCATTTGCAAAATTCAGGAAAGAACACTGATATGAAAAAATCTGGTTATTGTCGCAAGAGTGTTGTATGGTGCTTCGGACATAAACCATCGGCTCCTGAACAACGAATAAAAAATCAAATCGCTCCGTCTGAATTGTGTGATACAAATATTATATCATTATATGCTTGTAGATATTAACTTCAATTAAGCAGTCTTTTTTCATCTTAATTTTTTTGTTGAATTTTCCATTCCTATGTGATACATTTAGATTACAAAAAGGGAAAGTCATAGAAGCGGCTCTACCCCATAGTTAGCTTAACTTACATCAAGCCGTCACTATTGCGAGTAGTGGCGGCTATCTCTTTCCTTTGCAGATCTGGTATACCAGACCGACAAGGGCGACAATCAGTAACAGTAGTTGGAATAAATCCGCATATGTAACCATTGTAATCGCCCTCCTTTCTTTCGTCTGGAGGGCTACTCAAACCCTCCGAAAAATCAGAGGGGTAAAGCCGCCTTTGGCTCTATGACTTTCCCATATAGACAATATATCACATATTTCTGCACCATTCAATGGCAAAATAATATATGTAGAACAGCCTTATTATTGAAAAAAAATTTTTCTCCCGTTACATATTTTTCTTTAAGGATTCTTTTGCCGCCTTGACAATATCTTCGATAATGCGCACTTGCTGAGTAGTGCAGTTATCAAGCAGCTCTGCGATATAGGCAACGGAAGCGCTGCGGCTTCCCGCACTGTCTTCATAAAGAATTTCATCAGTTCGTACTTCTAACGCCGATGCGATTTCTACAAAAGTTGGCAAACTCATTTTTGTATTTCCGGTTTCGATATGACTCATGTGAGTAATAGATATGCCGACTTTCTCCGCTAAGTCCTCTTGTGACAGTCCCCTTGCTTTCCTTATTTTTCGTATTTTTTGTCCGATTGCATAATAATCCACTTCTCATTCGCCCTTTCAGTTTAATTTTACTTGAATTGTATGGGCTATTATGCTATAATTCTATGAACTATATAGGCTATTTTATATCTATATAGTTAAATTTTTTTGGAGGTAAATACAATGAGTAAAGCAAAAAATATGACGGGTTACCCGTCGATAGACAAACCGTGGCTGAAATACTATACAGAAGAAGCTATTACATCAGCTATACCCGAAGCGTCAATATATGAATATCTGCTATCGTGTAATAAAGATTATACTGATGATATAGCGATTATGTACTTTGGCAAAACAATATCCTATCAACAATTATTTCAAATGATCGAAGGCGCAGCTAATTCGTTTCGATTGTTGGACGTTAAACAAGGGGATATTGTTTCCGTTTTATCTTTATGCACTCCAGAAACAATAGCTAGTGTTTATGCGCTTAATAAAATTGGGGCGATTGTTTCTATGGAACCCATTACCCAAACCAATCAATTACTAGAGCAATCATTACAAGAAACCAATACAAAAATAATTTTGGTTTTAGATATATTTTACGAAGCATATGCTCAAACATTGAACAATGTGTTATTAAAAAAAGTAATCATATTAAGAACTAATATTCAGTCTATGCCTAGCTTCAATTTATCTGTAGACAAATATCTGACATTTGAAGCATTTATAGGTTTATCAGAAAACCAACAGATTGCCAACAGTACATATCACTTCTCCGAAAATGAACCGGCGGTTATTGTGCAGACTTCAGGCACTACTGCAATTGCTAAAAAAGTCGTATTAACAAATAAAAATATTAATAGTGTTGTTTGGCAATATAATATTGCAAATTTGGATTTCATACGAGGTGAAACTTTCCTAGAAATCGTACCGCCGCATCTCGCAGTGGGATTTACGTTACAAATGCATACGCCGTTATGTTTGGGGTTACGTTCTATTATTGGTCTGGATGCCGATCCGCAAAAAGTTGTTGCGATGTTTGCCGCTTATAATCCCAATAATTTTATGGCCGGAGTTGCTCACGTTAAAGCAATTGCCGCAAGTCCGCTAACACAAAATATGGATTTGTCAAACTTAAAAAATTTTGCCATTGGAGGAGAAAGCATTTCTCCGGAAGAACGCAACCAAATAAACCATTATCTTACGGAACACGGTGCCAAAATAAAGCTGATTACAGGATATGGGATGACAGAACTAAGTTCTTCCGTAATTACCGAGCAAAAAGGCATAGAGAATATAAATAGTATAGGGATTCCCCTAAGTCACGCATCTGCAAAAATAGTGGATATTGAGACACAAAAAGAACTTACATACTGTAAAACCGGAGAAATACTAATCAGCAGTCCAAGCATGATGTTGGAATATCGAAATAACAAAAACGAAACGGACAAAGTCATAGATGTCGATTCAGATGGGGTACGTTGGTTACATACTGGCGATGTAGGTTATATTGATCAGGAAGGGTATATCTATGTAGTAGGCAGACTGAAAAGAATTTATCAAGTGTTTGATTTTGAAAGCAATATGATATTTAAGATGTATCCAGATTATATTGAGGGTGAAATTGATAATTGCCCTATTGTAAATCGTGCGGCAATCGTTGTAGTTGAAGATAGTAAGTTAATTAATAAAGCAATTGCATTTATAGAATTAAAAAAAGATTGTAAAAACCCAGTAGAAACAATAAAAGAGCATATTGCCGAACGATTAGAGCCATATAATCGCCCAGTGGGATATGTGATAATAGAAAAAATGCCGCTTTTGTCAAGTGGAAAGATCAACTATCGAGTACTGGAGGAAAAACTCAAATAAAATGTTCCGTAATATATGCCCCGACGGGAACACAAATTTTGTTTCTCATTAATTATAGGTATATGTCCTATCTATGAATACCGTGCAAAAATACCTAGGTATCACGCCTAGGTATTTCTACGTCTCTATGAGTCATACTTCACTCTACTTCATATCCCCGCTTTCTACTAAATCAATGCGTTCAACCATTGTCATGCAGACCGCTTTCCTGTGCTCGACGCCGAATCTGCCGCACGCTCTCATAGGACATATTTCGCCCTAATTCCTGATCTGCCTTCCCTCATGATCCAAATGATAATTGTCCCGGTAGATCAGCTCCGAAATCGGCACGATCTGATACCCCTTTTCCTGCAGCGCCGTGATCAGCTCATCCAGCGCCTCCGCCGTGTACTTGGCTCCGTTGTGGCAAAGGATACTGCCTGCCGTCTTCCAGATGCTTGTGCTCCGTCACCGTCTTGATAATGGAATCCACGCCGTAATCTTGCCAGTCGAAAGAATCCACATTTTATATGTCAAATATCATCAAAGCGGTATGTAACCTGCAATTTTAGAATTTCATTCCAATTTTGTCTATCCTTTAGCACCCGCAAAACAATAACTTCCTGTTCTGCATAATCAATCGTAAAAAATATATTATACGTTCCAAACGGCTTTATGCGGATTTCATAACCACGATATTCTAAGCCGATCCCTCTGTATCCGGTTGGAAAAAGCCAAGTTTCTTCACTTCTTCATCGTATCGACTCAAAAAATCAATAGCGGCTTTATGATTTTTCAACTCCTTTATCATATAGATTGCAAAGTTTACAACATCATCAGCCGCTTCTATCGTTTGTATTACGTTATACTGCATACTCCTTTAATTTCTCCCGTATCATTTGCATAGCCTCATCATGCGGCATGGTATGTCCGCTTTCCATAGCGTCTATGCCTTTATCAAGTTCGTGAAACAGATCGTTTTCCGGCTTCACTTTATCAAGCCCAATTTTTTCATGTAATTCCATAACATCACCCACTTAAATTACTAAAGTTAAACTATATAGATATATTAGCACATATCCTATTTTATATCCAATACTTTTGTCAAAAGCATTCACCATATATGATTGTAGATATTAACTTCAATTAAGCATTCTTTTTCATCTTATTTTTTTTGAACTTTCCACTCCTATGTGATACATCCCGAGTTTGCCACTTGTATATGCGAAATGGAGCCCTTTTTTCGGCTCCATTTCCTTGTATGTGTGTGGTTTTTCCG
>CANRFZ010000011.1 GCA_947630025.1 uncultured Lachnospiraceae bacterium | reverse complement strand
CCCCAACCCCACCCGCGTAGCCACATCCCCTCCCCCGATCGCCACTCCCACCCGCGCAGCCATCCTACCCCCCCCCGCATTTTCCCTCCCTCACCCCACTTCCCCCAAAAATCACTAAAAAATCACTCAAAATCACTAAAAAATCCCCGCCCGAAAGTACTAGAATTTAAGGGCTTTTTAAACACTTCTTTGTGCAAAATCAATATTTTATTCAAAAATAATTGATTATTTTCGTCGATTATGCTATGATAGGATTGTAATAGAAGCGGGGGGGGGCTCGTGGGGAGAGCTCGCACCGTTAAAATCGTCTCGTGCGGAACGAAGATATATCCTGTTTTAGCGCATTTCCGTACATTTTTGGAACAAAGATATATCCCGTTTTAGCACATTTCCGTACATTTTAACGTATTGTTCGATGGATTTAGTAAACGTACATTGAGACATAGATTAGAGAGGCGGCATACGATATAGTAGCTATTTCGCCGCGCGCCCCGCGGTGCCCGTCCACCCTCGAACCCCTCTCGGTGTATTCGAGTGGAAGATATCGGGCACCCGAACATAGTAGGACGCGCCCCGCGCGCCCGGCGCCCTCGAACCCCTCTCGGTGTATTCGAGTGGAAGATATCGGGCACCCGAACATAATAGGACGCGCCCCGCGCGCCGAACCCACCGGGATTCCCGCGCAGCGCCGCCGCGTAGCCGCACCCTGATAGCTCACCCCTCGCCCCGGCGGAAGAAGTTACCCCGCCCCCTAGGAGACCACACAATGCCTGTATACGGATATGAAGCGATAGACAAGGCCGGAAAGACACAGAAAGGCAGCATAGAGACGGATTCCGTCGGCGCCGCGCGCGCCGAGCTGAAACGGCAGAACCTCACGGTCGTGAAGATCTCGGAACAGAATATGCTGAATAAGGACATCAATATCGACCTCGGCGGGAAGCCGACGCCCAGAGACCTCGGCGTGTTCTGCCGCCAGTTCGTCAGCATGACGCGGGCCGGCGTGAGCATCCTCGAGGCCATGAAGATGCTCTGCGAGCAGACCGAGAATAAGAAGCTGCAGCGGGCGCTGGAGGCGGTGCGTGCCAATATGGAAAAGGGCGAGTCGCTCGCCGCGTCGCTGATGGAGTTCCCTAAGATCTTTCCGAACCTGATGATTAACATGGTGGCGGCGGGCGAGGCGTCCGGAAGTCTGGAGACGTCGCTGGAGCGTGTGGCGACGCAGCTCGAGCGCAATAGCAAGACGCAGTCCCTCGTCAAGAAGGCGATGATCTACCCGATCGTGCTGATGATCGTGGCCATCGTCGTAGTCATCGTGATGCTGGTATTCGTCATCCCGCAGTACGCCGGGATGTTCGAGGAGCTGGACACGGAGCTGCCCGCGCTGACGCAGGGCGTGCTGAACGCCAGCGACTTTATTAAGGCGCGGTGGTATCTGATCATCGCGGTCGTGGCGGCGGTGGCGATCGGCGTGAAGACGTTCGCGGGCACGAGCGCGGGCAAGCATTTCTTCGGCAAGATCGCGACGACGGTGCCGGCGTTTAAGAATCTCACGGTGAAATCCGCGTCGGCGTCGATGGCGCGGACGCTGAGTACGCTGATGGGCGCGGGCGTGCCGATGGTGGAGGCGGTGGATATGGTCGCCAATACGATGGGCAATATCTGGTTCAAGGAGGCGCTGCAGGACGCGCGGGACCAGATCGGGCTGGGCGTGCCGTTGTCTGCGCCGCTGCAGGAGAGCGGCCTGTTCCCGCCGATGGTCTACCATATGGTCAGGATCGGCGAGGAGTCCGGCGCGCTGGAGAGTATGCTGGATAAGCTGGCGGACTATTATGACGAGGAAGTCGAGATGGCGGTGCAGTCGCTGATGGCGGCGATGGAGCCGGCGATCATCATCGTGCTGGCGGGCATCGTGGGCGTGCTGATCGCGTCCGTGCTGGCGCCGATGATGAAGATGTACGAGGCGCTGGATACGCTGTAAATACGAATTAGACGCCGGGTAGGGCAGGCGTTTAAGATAAAAAATATTATGAAAAAGGAGAAGAAAAAATGAAGAATCAAAAATCATTGACAAACAAAGGTTTCTCGCTGGTCGAGCTGATTATCGTAGTAGCGATCATGGCTATCCTGATCGGTGTGCTGGCGCCTCAGTATCTGAGATATGTCGAGAAATCCCGCCTGCAGAAAGATAACACGGCTATGGGCGAGATCGCTGACGTTCTGAAGATGACAAGTGCAGATGAGGCACTGATTAAGGCTATGGATGGCTCTATCACAGTTACGTTCAATGCCGCTGGTGAAATGCAAGATCCGACAGTAGGCACAAACGGCGATGCTGCTAAAATTAAAAAAGAGTTGACAGATACATTAGGCGATCTTTCTAAGGTTAAGTTGTCATCTAATACTTATAAAGGTTCGGTAGTTGGCGGCTATGATCAGGTAAAGATTGAGGCTACTATTGATCCTGCCACTAATGTTATGACCGTTCAGTGTAAGCAGTGGATGGAGACTGTAAGTGACACAACTGTATCCACAAAGGTATTCTAAATCATCCCACCGTTTCACCACCCGACAGGATAAATAACATTTATTATGAAAACTGTCGGGCGGCGGACAGTGTTTGGCGCCTGTTGTGAGGTCTGCCGGAAAGGACACCCGTTATGTTACCTGCAGTAGTGGTTTATGGGATCATATTTCTGTACGGGATCGTGATCGGCAGCTTCTTAAATGTCTGCATCTACCGCATCCCGGTGCACGAGAGCATCGTGCGGGTGCGGTCGCACTGTATGGGCTGCGGTTATCAGCTTCGCTGGTACGATCTGATACCGCTGTTCAGCTGGGTGTTTCTGCGGGGCAGGTGCCGCAAGTGTAAGCAGCAGATCTCCGTTCAGTATCCTCTGGTCGAGCTGCTGAACGGAGTGCTCTGGTGCCTGATCTATTGGGAATACGGCTTTAGCGTAGAGGCCCTACTATACGCTTTCCTGTTCTCCGCGCTGATTGTGCTCAGCGTAATCGACTTTAGGACATACGAGATCCCGCCGGGGATCAATCTGTGGATACTGGCGCTGGGGCTGATCCGCGTGGCGACGGACTATGTCGGCTGGTTCGACTATCTGATCGGCTTCTTCGCGGTCAGCGCCTTTTTATATCTGATCTACCGGATCACGCGGGGCCGGGGCATCGGCGGCGGCGATATTAAGCTGATGGCGGTCTGCGGGCTGCTGCTGGGCTGGCAGCTGATCGTACTGGCCTTTGTGCTGGGCTGCATCGTCGGTTCCGTGATCCATTTGCTGCGTATGAAAATAAGCGGCCAGGGCCATGTGCTTGCCTTCGGGCCGTATCTGTCCATAGGAGTGATGCTTTCCGTCCTGTGCGGGCGGCAGATGCTCGTATGGTATTTGTCTTATCTGGGAATATAGCGCGGCGGCTCCCGCGGACACATCGGGCGCGCCGCATCAGATACATCATGAGATACAGGACAGCAAACAGTGAAAGGGGTACATCATGCCTAAGATACTGGGGATAGAAATCGGGGCGTCCAAAATACGGATCTGCGAGGAAGATTACAAGGCGAAGAATCCCAAGGTCTACAGTTCTTTTTCGATAGACACGCCGCAGGGCGCGGTGACGGACGGCATCCTGTCGGTCAATGACGAGCTGGCCGGGGCGATCCGCTCTGCGCTGGCGGAGCACAGGATCAGGACGAAGCAGGTCATCTTTTCCGTCAATTCGACCAAGATCGCCAGCCGTGAGGTGACGATTCCTTTTGTAAAAGAAAATAAAATCAAGGATCTCGTCAACGCCAACGTCTCCGACTACTTTCCGGTGGATTTGGAGCAGTACGAGATCGGCTATTCGCTGCTCGGGACGGTAGAGAACGAGGGCGCGGCGAAGCAGTACAAAGTGCTCGTCTTTGCGGCTCCCCGGATGGTCACGGGCGGCTATTTCCAGCTGGCTAAGGCGCTGGGGCTGACGGTGGCGGCGTTGGACTACAGCGGCCACAGTATCTACCAGATCGTCCGGCGGCAGTGCGGCCCCGGCGTGCAGATGGTCGTCAAGGTGGATGAGATTTCCACGATCGTGACGATCCTGCGGGATCAGGAGCTGCTGCTCCAGAGGACGGTTTCCTACGGCGCGGAGGACGCGGTGCTGGCGGTGATGGCGGACCCGGAAAACAGTGCGTCGGATTATGCGTCGGCGGTGGACGCGCTGCGGACGCAGGACTGCATGAACGAGACGGTGACGCAGGCCCTCAGCTATCTGATCGGCGGCATCGCGCGGGTGGTGGAGTTCTTTGCCCGCAATAACAGCGGCCTCGTCATCGAGCAGGCGTATCTGGCGGGCGTCGGGGCGGACTACGTGGGTTTCGCCGAGGCCCTGTCGCGGGGACTCGATGTGCCGATGACGCCTTTTGCGGCGGCCCGCGGCTCGCAGCTCGAGCGGGCGTTTCGGGACGAAAATCTGGGCGAGTACCTGACCTGTATCGGCGCGGCCATCGCGCCCATCGGTTTTATGCCGGAGGAGGAAGGGCGCAGCTCGATGCAGCTTCTCCCCGGACAGGAAGATATGTTTAAGATCTGCATCCTCGTCATGGTGGCGGGGTTTGTCGTAGCGGCGGCGCTGGCGGCGGTGGCGCTGGCCGGCTACCATCAGGCGTCCTCGGAGAACGAGAGGCTGACCGAGCGCGCCGAGGAGCTGGAGCCCGCCGAGGAGATTTATAAGGAGTTCCTGCAGGAGCGCTACAGTTATCAGAAACTGGGGTACTATTACGGCACGACGGTGACGCCCAATGACAGGCTGGTGGATTTCATCGCGGAGATGGAGGAAAAGATGCCCTCCACGCTGAATGTCAAAGCCTTTGCCTCCAATACGACGGGCGTTACGATGTCTGTCTCCGTGGCGGACAAAAAAGACGCGGCGGCGCTGATCCAGCGTTTCCGGACATTTGAGACGGTGGACAGCGTGGAAGTCACCGCGCTGACCGACACCGGGGCGGCGCTGCCCGGACAGGTGCTGGCCGAGGAGCCGCAGGTGAGCTTCACCGTGCAGATTCTCTACAAAGGCAGCGGCGACGATCCGATCCCCACGGTGGAGGAGCCGGGAGCGGAGGATGATGCGGCGTCGGGCGATGCGGACGGCGCGGCGGCGGAGTCGGATGAGGATATCTTGGAGTAGGAGGACAGACGATGAAAAAGAATGAATTGCAGCTTTTGTTTGTAGTGCTCGGTATCCTCGCGGCGGTGATGTCGTGGCAGTTCGTCTATCGGAATTTTAATGACAAGACGGCGGCGCTGGAGGCGGAGAACGCCACGCTGAAGGAGCGCGTGGATAAGCTGGAGATTCTGGAGGCTAAGAAAGACGAATATCTGGACTCCATCGACGCGATGCAGGCCGAGGAAGACCGCATCGTGCAGGCATTTCCCGCAGGGGTGCTGCGCGAGGACCAGATCATGTACCTCTACAATATGGAGCTGGTGGACGCCAACGAAGTCAGGGTGCCCGCCGTGTCGATGTCCGCGCCGGAGCAGATCACCTATCCCGGCTCGCTGACCTCGGAGGACGGCTATGAGCTCACCGATGACAATATCGGGATGTACCGCCTTCCCACCACGGTCAATATCATGACGACCAATAACGGCCTGAAAAACGTGCTGAACTATATCTACGGCATCCAGACGCGCAAGTCGGTGGATTCGGTGAACCTCACCGTCTCTAATGAAGGCTACCTCACCGGCTCGGTGGGCGTGAACTTTTATTTCCTGACCGGCACGGATGTGCCCTATATCGAACAGGATATTTCCGGCGTCTGGACCGGCACCGGCAATATCTTCGGCTCGCTCAACGGCGGCTTGGCAGGCACGGCAGGCACAGACGCGGGCGCGCAGACCGAGGAGACGGACGGCGCGGCGGATGAGGAAGCCGGAGACGCAGACGAGAACTAGCATGAAAAATCACACTGATGTGTTGATTGTTTTACAAAACGAGCCTTATTCGTTTGGAAATTTGTGTCGGAGCGTCACAAACTCCCCTGATGGCAAAGTTAATTCCGAAGGAATTTACTTTTTGCCCTGTCGCGAGAACGCTCCGGAATGGAGATTGGCATTGGAGAAAAGGAAGCGTGACAATCGAGGTTTTACGCTGCTGGAGCTGATGATCGCGGTCGTGATTCTGGCGGTGATTATCGTGCCCCTGCTGCACAGTTTCGTCACTTCCTACACCGTCAACAACAGGAGCAGGCGCATGATGCGCGCGACGACGCTGGCGCAGGACGTGATGGAGATCTTTGAGCGCGAAAAGCTGGAAGACATGAAGACGCTGGCGGCGGCCTCCGACGCCGACGCGAAGTATGGCGACTTTACGTTTACGGATCTCAGTACGCCCCGCGATCCCGCGGCGACGCCCACCGATCCCACCGATCCGACGTCGCCCCCCACAGACCGCGAGGACGCCGGCAACGGCCTCTATGAGTTTGCATGGGAAGGCGTGGTCAACGAAGGCTCGGACGGCAGCGGCATCCGTATCTTCCACGGCGGCTCCGACGTGGCCACCTACGACGTGACCGTGACGCTGGACGCGCAGCGTAACAGTAGTTATTTTGACGAAAATACCGCGCAGGTCGCGGATATCAATACCCTCAGCGCATTGGACAGCGGCGCGTACGTGCAGCGCGTCCGCAACCTGACGCAGACTAGCGGCATGGACGAGGAGGCGTACAATTACTTCTATACCCACCAGAAGACCGGCGGCACCGAGGCCAGAGAGGACTTCGCCAGACATCTGCACCGGGAGATCACGCTGACGGTGGAGCAGAAGGAGCAGGCCGGCAGGACGGTCACGATCGCCAAGGCGGAGTACGTCTATATTCTGGACGACACCTACGCGGCGGGCATCGTCGAGGCCGCCGACAGACGCTATAGCAGCGGGGAGAAGATCTTTTTTAATAACGCCCAGACCGACGACGGAGACGGCAACCCCGTGGCGCTGCAGAGCGTCTACCTCTTTTACGCGCCCCGCTACGTCTCCGGCAAGGCGGTGCCCGACTCGGACGTCATCATCATCAGGAACGAAGACAAACTCCCTGTCAATATCTATCTGATGGAGCAGAACGTCATCAACTTTTCGGACGATTACGACGGCCCCGGCTCCGGCGGCGGCGCTTATACGCCCAGCGTCAATAGCGGCCCCACGTTCGACCGGACGCTGTATGACAGCCTCATGGATACCGCCGCGAAGCGCGACTACGTGGCGACGTGCCTGTATGACGTCAACCACAAGGCGGGCGGCAGGGACGAGATCCGCATCTACGACGGCGTAAGCGCGGGCGAATCCGGTTCATCCGTGGCCGCGGCCAATTATTTTATCAACCTCGACTACCCCGATCCCGCCGATCCGACCATCGATCCCAATGCCCTGCCGAACTGCCGGTGCTATGACGTCGATGCCGGGGCAGGCGCATCCGCCCTCGCGTCCGGCAAGATCAACGATTCCGGCGTCGTGTCGTTCCTGAAGCTGAAATCGTTAAACGAAAAGACGGCCTACGACAGAATCTACACAATGACCGTGCGCGTCTATGAGCACGGCAGCGATCCCGCCGCCGAGCCGCTAGTCACCCTCACGGGCTCGAAGATAGAGTAGCGAGCAGGCCGCAGAACTGCCGGCCCGCGCTGCAGTGCTCCCACAGTTCCATACAACTCTGAGAAGGAGTGTGCGGACTGCGGCAGTAGGACAGATAGGATAGAGTAGGTAGGGTAGAGTAGAGTAGGTAGGATAGGATAGGATAGGGTAGAGTAGAGTAGGTAGGATAGGGTAGGGTAGAGTAGAGTAGAGTAGGTAGGAGTAGATAGGACAGGATAAGGCACATAGAAAGCTGGCGTAACTGATATGAAGAAAGACAGTGGCAGCATCAAAAAACTGTATAGCGATAACAGGGGCGACGCGCTGGCCATGGTGATTATCGTCGTCGCGTTCGTCACCGTGCTCGCCTCCGTGCTGATGTTCGTGTCCTACTCCGGCTATAAGATGCGCCAGTTGGACAGACGCGGCAAAGATACGTTCTACGACGCGGAGACTGTGCTGGACGAGATCAACGTCGGGCTGCAGCAGGAAGCCTCCGCGGTGCTGCAGGCGTCCTATGAGCATATTATGGAGAACTACGCCGTCTATAGCAGCGCCAACGCCCGGAATATCGCGTTCCGCAACGAATATTTTACCGAGATGAAAAAGGCGCTGGAGGACGGCACTACCGAAGGCCACTATAATATTGCGAAGCTGCGCAGTTACCTCTCCGAAGCCTCGCTGGGCGGCGGCACCCTCGACGACGGCACCGACGTGGCAGGCGACGGCACCCGCCGGAAATTCCTAGACGACGGCGTCACCTACGGCGCGATCGTGGAGTCCAATGTGGACTACAGCGCGCCCGCCGGAACCAGCGAGACGGCGCTGCCCGCCGGAGATCCCCGGTACAAGATCCGCCTTGCGGATGCGACGAATCCTGAAAATAACACCCGTATTGTTTTGGAAGACCTGAAAGTTTCCTATATCGATCCTTCGGGCTATGTGTCCATCATCAGCACCGATATCAGCATCGGCCTCCCCGCGTTTAATTTCGCGCAGGCGGCCTCCCTGCCGAAGCTGGAGACCTGCAGCCTCATCGCCAACCACGGCCTCGTGCTGGGCGACAGTCTCGGCACCGTGGGCCAGATCGAGATATTGGGCGACGTCTATGCGGGCACGAACCCCGACGACGCTGCGGCCCCTTCCCTACAGGTAGGCAGCGATACGTTCCCGGTCAATGTGCGGTTCGACCGGGCGGACGGTCTGGTGGACGAGGAGCAGTCGCTGCTGGTCAGTCAGGGCGACATCGGCGTCGCGCCGGGCAGCAGGATGAACACCGAGCGGATGGAACTGTGGGCGCAGAATCTCGTGCTGGACTCCGCCGTGGCAGATCTGTCCGGCAGCACGAACCTGAAAAATGACCTGATCCTCGACGGCACAGGCAGCAGTGTCACGCTGGCGGGCGACTACACCGGCTTCGGTTATATCGGAGAGATAAATAGCGGCACAGGCGACGGAGACGGTGCAGCCGATACTTCTTCTAATATCAGTAGTGCAATTATTATTAACGGGCGTGACTCTCGGCTGGATTTGTCCGGACTGACGAGTCTCACGATCAGCGGCAGGGCCTATGTGTCCACAGGCGACGGCGCTTCCACAGGCTATACCGCGGCGGACGGCACGGCGCAGACGATCGAGAATAAACAGGACGTAATGATGGGCGAATCGCTGGCGGTCAAGAGCAACCAGATGATCTATCTCGCGCCCGCCTCGGCGGTGGGATGCCGCGTCAACCCCGACGGCACCATCGGCGACTCCGAGTACAACTGTAATCCGCTGACGCTGGCGCAGTACGAGTCGATGGCAGGCAATCCCGGCTACTGTATGCTGGACGGCACGAAGGCCATCCCGGAGCTGGGCAACCGCAGCCTCGGCGACTATATCGATCAGGAAAATACATCCACCGGCCCGGCCTATGTGCCGCAGGTCGTTTTCCAGCAGACCAACGCGGGGCCCATCGTCTACTGCTATCTCCGCTTTCGGGACGAGGACGCCGCCAACAGCTATTTTGCAGATTATTACGGCATCAACGCCGATCAGGTGGACCGCTATCTGCGGCTCTACGCGCAGGAGATCCGCATGGGCGACGATATGGTGTACCTGAATACGGCGGGCAATATGCTCGTCTACGACGCGGCGGGCAGCGTGGACGTTGTGGACACGCTGGATTCCAATCTGCCCGAGGCGAAGCGCACCGCCATCCTCAAGGACAATATTTACAACGCCCTGACGACCAAGATGATCAAGAGCTCCGGCCAGATCACCGGACTCGAACAGTCCCGCGACGTCTTTTCCAATATCATAGACGAGGCCGAACTGCTCAGCATCATCGCCATAAAGAATGCAGGCAGCCGCGTGCAGCTCGACACGGCGGACGGCGCGTACAGTATGGTGCTCACCAGAGAGCCCACCTATACGATCGACAGCGCCGTGGCTTCTTCCTCCGTGCGGATCGTCGTCAGCACCGGGAATATCGTCGTAAAGAGCGATTTTACAGGGCTGGTCATCGCCAAGGGAACGATCACCGTGGAGGATGGCGCGGGCATTACGGTTAAGCCTATTGACGCGGAGATTTTTTCCGATATCTTATATACCAAGGTAGATGAATTTTCTGACGACAGAGATTACTATCTGCTGAATGTGTTTAACGACAGCGTGGGGTTTGCCAGCAGCGGAACGTCCGCCGTGGACGCGGGCACGTCCAAAGTCTCGGTGGCCGACCTGATCACCTACGAACGCTGGCTGAAGAAATAGGAGAGGTATGAAAAGGGATCACAGAGGATTTTCCCTGACAGGGACGAAGATAGACCGCAGAGAAATTTCCGAAGCCGGGCGCACAGAAGCCCGCGGAGAAGTTTCGGCGGCCGGGCTCACACAAGACCGCGGCGGGTTTTCCCTCGTGGAGCTGATGATTGTGATCGCGCTGATGGCGATTCTCGGCAGCTTCATGTTCTACGGACTGTCGCTGCTCACCGGGCAGTACGCCCGCCAGTGCGCCAATGACCTAAGCGCCGCCCTGTCCAAAGAGAAAAACTACGCCCTGACGCGGTCGGCCTCCGTCGACTGCTATATGGAGCTGACATTGGAGAGCGACGGCTACCGCGTGCGCTACTACCAGCCGATCAACGCCGTTGTCACCGGCACCCGCGATGACCGCGGCGACGAGGATGTCTTCGTGCAGGCGGAGGAGGAAAAGATCGGCAGGAAGAACGTCAGCATAGAGTGCACGTTCGACGACGGCGCGGGCGGCACCCTAGGCAGCCCTCAGACTTTTGCCGAAGGCGACACCCTTACCGTGGTCTACGACCGCGTCAGCGGCGCGGTGAAAGAGGCGTACCTGACAGGCGCGGACGGCGCGGATCTGTCCCCGGCGGGCGCCAAGTGCAGGGAAATCACCATCAGCCACGGCAGAACTTACCGGATCACGCTGCACCTCGGCACAGGCAAACATGAATTGGAGAGGGTAGATTAACCCTATCGCGGCACAGGCATAGATGACAGGCATAAGTGCAGGCAAAGGCACACAGACAGGTTGCAGGCGTAAGTGCAGTCATAGGAGCGGGCGCGGAGAGCCGCGCCGGATACAGTCGCTCCGGAATGGAGATAATATGAGGAGAGAAAACAGAGGTCTGACACTGGTGGAAATGATGATCGCCGTCGCGATCCTCGGCATCGTGATGGTGTCCGTGACATCCTTTATGATAACCGGCAGCCGCAGCTTCGCCAAGGGCAGCGCGGACGCCGAGCTGCAGAAAGAGGCGGAGCAGGCCGTCAACCAGATCGAGGATCTGATTATCGATACCAACGGCGGCATTTCTAAGGAAGTCACCAGTCCCGGCACGGAGAACGAGGAGACGGTCGTCACGATGTACCATATCCAGCCCGACGCGCCTGCGGGCACATCGGGGAGCGTCAAGGAGACTGTCACCTTTAAAAAAGCCGACGGCCAGATCACCTATGACTGTGAGCAGGTGGCGCAGAACGCGGACACCGGCGCATGGGAGAGCGCGGGCGCGGTCTATACGCATCCGCAGCTTCTGGCCGAGAACGTCGAGTCCTTTGACATGGACTTGAGCGATACCGTGGAGGAATACAATGACAAGGGCGAGGCGGAGACGCTCGTGCGCTCCGTCACCATCACCGTGGGCTACCGCGACAGCGCGGGGCGGGCGGCCTATGCCACCAGCCCGATTATCACGCTGCGCAATCGCTTGCTGCTCAGCAACGATCCGCAGGAGATTCTGGACGACACCCCCAGACTCTCGGATGCCTTTGAACTGTGGTATTCCGGTCTGGCGGAGCCCCTTCCGACCAAAATCATCGACGGCGTTTCCGAGGTGGAGAGAGGGCTGGAATACAATATCTACGCCTATCTGTCCTTTGACGCCACGACGAATATCAACGATCTGGTGCAGTGGGAGATTAAGGATGCCGTTTCCGGCGATGCCAGCCATATCGACAGCGACACCGGCGTGCTGCACGTCGGCTACACCGATCCCCACGAGTACCTGACCGTGGTGGCGCGTTATAAGAGCAATCCGAATAAAAAGGCCGAAGGCACGCTGAAGCTGGTGGGCGGTGAAATCAAATCGCTGACCGCCGTCCATATCACGGAGCAGAACCTGACCGCGTTCAATCCGACTTACGGCACGGTGCTCGATCTGACCGGGCGCTGGACGCCGGAGGAGATCGCCAATACCACCTATAAGTGGACTGTCAGCGAACCCTCGTGGGTAGAGCCTTTTACCGATAATACCAAGAACCTGACGCTGCAGGTCAAGAAGGACGCCGCCTATCTGGGCAAAAATTTCTCCATCACGGTGGAGGCGCACTCCAATGTCACCGGCGAGACGCGCTACGATACGGTCACATACCATATTCCGGAAGATCCCGGCGTCGGCGGCAATTCCAGCATGAAGCGCGGCCAGACGGAAGGCCAGTGGCATAACAATATGTTCTATTCGTGGTCAACGAATTTTGGCTACGACGTGACCTGTACCAATATCGAATATTATTTCTGCAATCTGGACGGCGACAGGATTTCCGCTTACGACGACCTGCTGCAGTACGTCCATATCAAGTTCAATCTGGACGGCGTCAGCAACTGGAGTAACCACGAGTTCCCGTTCTACGTCGGCTATGACGAAGGGCTGCCGCTGAACCAGAGCTACAATGTGATGGTAGTGGCGCATATGCACGATCCGGTGACCGGCGAGGACTGGGATCACGAGCAGATGTTCCATGTGCCTGCGGTAAAGATTTACGACCTGCATACTTATTCCTGTCCGGTCAATCCGTCCACCGACGACGTTTACTTTAAGTATGAGTTCGATCTGGTGGGCTATTGGAGCGTGTCCATGCAGAACAGTTCGGACGTTATCGCCAGCAGGGTAGAGGAGCTGGAGTATGAAGCCCCGGACGGCGTGGATGTGAACGTGGAGTTGTTTGCGCCCGTGGCCATGGGCAGCCCGGACGATGCCAATAAAATGCAAGGCTCCGGCCATATCAGCGTGACGGGCCGCAACTGGGATACGCCTCATGTCGTATACACCAGCCCGATGAAGATCCGCGTTTACATGAAAAACTATCCCGACGTATACGGCACCATAACCCTGTATTTCTCTGAGGGAACGTCGTAAACGCTTCCTGCGGCACGGCACTCTGCGGCGGCACAGACTTACGGTTGTTTTTCGCAGCCCCGCGGCAGTAGTGCAGACTTACGGTTGTTTTCCCAGCCCCGCGGCGGCAGCGTTGTTTTACAGTTATTTTCCGCCCACGGCACAGACTTTAGATTTGGTTTGTGCGTTGACTGATACAGTCGAGGTGATAAGATTGAAAAAGACAAAGAAAGGCAGAACCTATAACGGCAGACGGATAGCGGCGTGTGCGGCAGCGGGATTGACCGCCGCCGCCGTGCTGCTGACCGGCGTGCTCAGCGGGCCGATAGATGCGCAGGCGGCAGATACGCTGCTGGGCATCGAGAAGCTGCGCTCCGACGTCAAGGATAACGGCAGACAGTACGTTGTGCTGGAGATCGTACCCGATCACAATACGGCGGAGATCGGCTTCCTCTTTCAGGACTACGAGCCGATCTTGGGCGGCATGGTGCAGGACGACGACGGCAACTGGCACTGGGCCAACTGGAAAACCATTCTGGGGACATATACGACCGAGGACGAACGCAAGAAGTTCATTCAGGATAAAAAGGAAGAACTGAAAAAATATTACGAGAGCGTGGGTATCAAAGACCACTTCCCGGTGGAGGCGGCTTCCGGCGAATACGAGGAGAGCGACGGCCCCGCGGAGGGCTTCCAGAAAGTGCAGGGCGAAGGCAGCACCCGCGAGGGCTGGTTCACCACAGACGGCACGGGCGGCGGTGCAGGCGGCGGCGCGGGGAGCAGCGTCAAGTACCAGCTTACATTTGAAAATGTGTTAAATTCCACACGAATTAACGAAAGCAACAAAAACATCGACACTGTTCTGCCGAATTGGAAAACCGAGGTGTACTATGAGGTTTCGGGTTCGGAGACTAAGTTAGATAACAACAGTCTTGCGAGCCTGCCCGACTCCACGCCGATCTATACGAAAGACGGCGAGATCTACGTTTACGCCGGCACGAAGGCGGAGCTATTCCCTGACGGCACGATGCCAACGTTTCTAAATGGAGTCAAACTCAAACTGCCGGACGGCGACGAATCGGACGACGAGGACGACAACGAAGACGGCGAAGGCGAAGGCGACGGCGAGAATAGCGACGGCGACGAAAACAAAAAGAACGGCGAAGGCGAAAACGGCGGCTCCGGCAGCAAGAGCGAAGGTGAAAGCAGCGGCAGCGGCGGCAGCAAGAGCGAAGGCGAAAGCTCCGGCAGCGGCGGCTCTACAGGTACGCCCGGCGGCAGCACAGGCAGCGAGAGCAATCCGTCAGGCGGCGGCACAGGCAGTTCCACAGGCAGCAGTACGTACGGCGGTGAAGGCAGCGGCAGCTCCGGCACAGGCAGTTCCACAGGCAGCACGACGCCCGGCAGTTCTACCAGTACGCCCGGCGGCACGACACCCGGCGGCAGTTCCGGCTCTGCAGGCGCAGGCGGCACAGGCAGTTCTACAGGCAGCAGTACGTCCGGCGGCGGCGAAAGCAACGGCACAGGCAGCTCTACAGGCAATAGCACATCCGGCGGCACAAGCGAAGGCAGCGGCGGCACAGGCGGCTCCACAAGCACCAGCACCCCATCCGGCGGCAGCGAAAACGACGGCGAGGGCGACGGCGGCACGACCGTTTCCGCTCTCACCAGCGCAGGCGGAAGTCTGCAGGCGCGGGCGGCAGCGGCAGACCGCACGCTCGGCACATGGACGCTGCTCGTAGAGGGCGATTCCTCCGAGGGCGACGGCAACGGCGGCGGCACGACACCTGACTCCAATACCAATAGCAGCGGCGATGAGCATAACAATGGCGGCGGTAATTCCGGCACGCCCGGCCCTACGACGAGTGCGCCCGATCCTGACAACACAGGCAACGGCGGCGGCACTGATCCCGATTCCAACGGCAACAGTAACGGCGAGGGCAGCACCGATCCCAATTCCAACGGCGGCGAGGGCAGTACCGATCCCAATTCCAACGGCGGCGAGGGAAACACCGATCCCAATTCCAACGGTAATGGTGACGGCAATACCGATCCCGGCTCTACCGGCGGCGATGACGGCACCGATCCCGGCGACGGCGGCACGACGCCCGGCTCCAATACGTCCGGCGACGGCGAGGACAACGAGGATAGCGAGGACGACGAAGAACAGGTGTCCGGCAATTCCGCGAACTATAGCACGCGCAGGATGCTGGCCCCCGGCGCGGCAGAATATTATACGGTGACGTTTACGAAAGTAACAGATAATACGAGCGGCGGTTATGACACTGCGTTTGATAGCAGCACCGGCGATTTTAAAACCACGACTGGCGGCACGGGCGCGTCTTCCGGCACGTACTGGTATAAGATCACGGAGATCACGGAAGATGCGGGCGGCGCATACACTTTTCATAAATATGATGTCTCGGACGGCACGAAGGTAGGCGGGAGCGCGGGCACAGGCGGCGCGGGTGCGGGCGGCACAGGCACAAGCGCATACAGCGATATCACCGCCATTAAGACGCAGCGTTACACGTTCCCCGGCAAGGTGCTCTACTGCAAGAATACGTTTACCAATAGCCAGTGGTTCCGCAAGTATGTGGTGGACTTGGATCAGGACGACTACGGCGATTTTCCGGTCAAGGTGCTGAGCTATACGCCGCAGGAGTTGAACGAGCTGGACGAAGTGCCGCAGTATGATTTCCTGTATCTGAACGCCGGACTGCGTCAGGTGTCCGAGATGGGCGAAGGCAGCGGCAGTATTCTCGATCCTGCCACCAAGGAAGTGAAGCAGATAGCCCCTTATGGCGAGTACGAGGACGCGGCGGGCGATACTGTTACCAACGATATCAATAGCGATGTCATGAAGAATCTGTACCAGCAGGCGATCGCGGGCGCGAAGCCCTGTCTGGTGGACGGCGGGATTCTGTATACCGATACCTCTGACGTGGTGGACGGCGGCGAGTCGGTTCCCAGCGAGGGCACGGTCATCAATGACGACCTGAAAGAGACGAAGATTTTCCGGCTGGCGGCCCTGCTCTGCCAGAGCAACCCCGACAGCTGGTACGAGGAGCACGGCGATTATGCGAGTATGTCGATCGGTGACCTGACGGCCAATCTGGTGGACGACGGCGACCGGAACTACGTTTCCGAGCACATTTACTGCAGATACGGCGATGATTCGATTGTGAACGACCAGTTTTATCAGGCCACGATCTATAAGGACGGCGGCGAGATCCAGCCGGGCTTTCAGGCGGTTCTGGAGGAGATCCAGTTGGACAATGCCTACCGTGAGGCGGATTCGTCGGGCAATTACGAAAGCCTGTCCACCGATATTTCGCAGGCTTCCGCGCTGCGCCATATTCTCAGCTACGCGGATCGACGCACCGTTTCCAGCAAGACGCATATCAAAGTGCTGGAGATCGAGCCTGCCAAGGCGGATGAGCCGGATCTGACGCTGGAGCAGCTGCAGAAGTGGGCGCCGGATGTGGAGAGCGCGGACATTACGGTGATGACCACCGCCGAGTTTATCGGCAAGATCGAGAAGCTGAACGAAAACTATGACCTGATCTATATCGGCACGTCCGCCGACCATCTGAATATGCGCTACTGGACGGATGCGTCCTACAGCGGCAAGCCGGATGGGGATCACGTCGCGGCGGGCACGGCGTTTAACGACGCCGACATGGACGGCCTGATCTACTACAACGTGGGCGATCTGCGCGTCGTTTCCATGTCGCTGGCGGGCCAGCTGGATACGGAATATTATAATAACGACCGTAATAATGACGTCTATTATTATAACTTCGTGCGCTACGGCGGCAACGACATCACCGAGGAGAAGAAAGAGGCGCTTCTGTCGTTTTTGGACGGCGCATACCCTGTCGTCGTGGCGGATGACTTCTTTACCCAGCCGGTGACGGTCTACGCTTCGCCGAACTATAGCGGCGCCCGCGTCAGCGTGCAGGAGGGCGACTATAACCATGATGAGATGCTGGAAAAAGGCATCGCCGGCGGCGATATCTCGGCGGTAAAGGTGCGCGACGGCTATCAGGTGACATTCTATAACGGCTATTATTTTGAGTATGATCCGAATACCGGCGCGAACAGGTGCAAAGTCACTTTTGATGAAAATAAGTCCGACTTTAACGACGTGACCTATCCGAGCGGGGGCTCCCGCAGCGGCACGTGGAACAATATGCCCAATTCCTTTAAGGTGGAAAAGATTTCCGACGAGGTGCAGGTGCGGCAGATCGACGAGGATCATATCGACAACTCCTCGTATATGTACGATTTTGTCAAAGAGGCCATGGAGAAAAAGTATGTCAACTTTTATTCCTGGAGCGACATCACCCGCGACTCCGAGTTGTTCCAGTTTTACTTAAACCGCCCGAAGATCACGCTGACGAATACCTATGCCAACGGACAGGTGAAAGAGGGCAACGACATATATTATGTAAACTCAGACTATAACGGCAAGTACAATCTGCAGTACCGTTTTACGATCAAAAACGAAGGAATGGCTTCCTATGACACCAACTACCGCTGCAGACTGTATATCGACGTCAACTCCGACGGTAAGTTTTCCTCCACGGAGGAGATCGGGGACGTCAGCCTGACGCAGGACGGCGCGTATGCGTCGCCGGATGCGCTGCGCGCGGACAGGGAATATGTGCTGAGCAGGGAAGTGCCCGCCGGGTACAAGGGCCTGCTGCCATGGCGCATCGAGGTCACGCAGGCGGACAACGAGGACATCTATGCCTCCATGAGCGGCTACACGAAGCTGGAAGGCATGGAGCAGGAGCAGATCAAGATCATCCAGATCGGACGTGACAGGCTCCATGACGTCACATGGACGGGCGGCGAAGGCGAGGAACTGTTTGATCTGGGCAAAGAGATCGAGACCGAAGGCACGATTTACCATAAGCTCGTGTACGGCGGCGATATCGACGGCGTACACTATGAGGGAATCGCCGACGAATACGACATCGACGTGACGTTTAAGACCATCGAACAGTATGAGCAGGAGTACGCGGCCAATAACGACTACCTGAAAGATTTCAATATGCTGATTCTGGGCTTCAGCGATATATACGGCGACTTCACCGGCGACGCCGAAAGCGGGCCGATGGGCGCCATCGTGGACTTTGTCAACAGCGGCAAGAGCGTCCTGTTCGCCCACGATACGACATCGTTCTTTAACTACCCGAAGAAGGCGGAATCCGGTTTCCCGGCGAGAAACGGCACCGGTGTGCCGTGGCGGGACAATTACAACGACAGGCGCACCCACGGCGATTACCACAACGCCAGCACGCTGAATTTCTATATCCGCAATCTGGTAGGCATGGACCGCTACGGCATCCTAAGCTCCGACGTGCTGCGCCGCGGACAGGCGCTGACGCAGGGCAGCGAGGGCTATAATCAGGTGGTGGCTTCCCGCTACGAGGTGGCCTATAAGCCCAAGAGCAACAGAACCGAGACGGTTTCGCAGGTACACGGCTACACCTATCTGTCCATATCCTCCAAGGACTACGCGGCGGACGGCTTTTCCGCCACCGGCGGTTCATGGGGCAACTCGGACAAAAAGACATTTACGAAGTGGGAGCTCTACTCGGACAATTACGGCAGCCTGCCGGATACGGTTTTTGAAAATAAATACACGAATATCCGCTACGATCAGGTCGTATATAAGGGAGGCGCTACAGATTACGGTGAAATCGTCAACCCCCGCAACGGCGAGATCGACAACCTCTATGTGACCAAGGTCAACGACGGCCAGATCGTGCACTATCCGTATAAACTGGCGGACACGTTCGAGGTGGCGGAGACGCACGGACAGTATTATCAGCTGGATTACACCGCGGACGACGACGGCGACGGCCAGAGCGATCTGGTAGTGTGGTACTGTCTGGGCGCGCGGGGCGCGGAAGGCGCGGAGACCGTTTACTCCCAGTCGCCCAACGACGTGCGCAACAACTATTATATTTATAACAAAGGCAATATCACCTACACCGGCATGGGCCACAGTACCCAGCGCGCGGTCAAGTACACCGTGGAGGAGGCGAAGCTATTTATCAATACGATTATCGCCGCCTACCAGTCTGGCATGAAAGATCCTTATATCACCGTGCTGGAACGCGGCGTGCCCGAATCCGAGCCGATGCGCGTCCTGTACCGTTACTATGACGCGCAGCCGCAGGCCGGCGATGCGTCGCTGGATGACGACGCGGCGGCGGGCGACACTTACGAAAAGATCTACTTCACCGTGCAGGACATCAACTTTATCAAAGGCTCGCGCAAGATCGCGACACACGTGTACTATGCCGACGCCGGAGGCACCGAGACGATCAGCGCGGGCGGCGTGGACGTCACGGTCAGCCGTCTGCCGGACGAGATCTACGACGTCGCCACGGGCGCCAAGATGGACGCCGAAAATCTGCAGAGCGGCGGCATCTACTATGTGCTCGTGCCGAGGAGCGTCCTGCGGCAGAGCAGCGACGGACTGGATCTGTACTTTGAGGCGCAGTCCACCATCACCACCGACACGGCGAAGCAGAACGTCTACGTCACCGAGAAAGTGTATGCGAAGCTGCAGGTTCTGCAGGCGTATCTGTTCGATTTGGAGTAGGAATAAGGCCGATGCGGACAGAGCAAGGCTAAAGTGTTTTTGCCCTGCTGAGGGCATACTTGTCTGTGTAAGGACAGGGCCGGCGCGGGCGGGCTAAGAAAAATGTTTTGGCCTGCTGCGGGCATAGTTGTCTGTGTAAGGACAGGGCTGGCGCGGACAGACTGAGGCCAAAAGGGTTCTGCTCTGTTGTAGGTTCTTTTGTCCGGTTAGGGAAAAAAGTGGAAGTAATAGTAATTATATAGGAGTAAGAATATGGATTTCAGCAGAAAGAGAGTGCGTCTCGGCGACGTGCTTGTAGAGAGCGGCGTTATCACACAGGAGCAGTTGGAGCAGGGCCTCCAGCTCCAGAAGGGCAGCGGGCGCAAGCTGGGCGAGACACTGGTAGACGAAGGCATCACGACCGAGGACGCCATCGCCAAGGCGCTGAGCGACCAGCTCGGCTATGACATCATTGATCTGCAGAACGTGGCGATCCCCGAGGACGTCCTTTCGCTGGTGCCGGGCAATCTGCTGGAGCGCTACAAAGTGCTGCCTTTTGAATATGCGCCCGACAATATGAACGTCATCCGCGTGGCTATGGCCGATCCTATGGACATGGCTGCCATGGACGATATTACGATTATTACCAATCTGCAGGTCGAGCCCGTCGTCTCCACCACCCGCAGCATTATGCTTGCACTGGACAAATATTTCGGCGCACAGGAGATCAATTCCGCGCTGGAGGAGTATACGCGGGAAAAAGAAAGCCAGATGGCGGAGCAGGAGGATATGTATAGCGAGGACGTCAACAACTCGCCGATCGTCCAGCTCGTCAAGACCGTCATCGAACAGGCCGTCCGGCAGCGCGCCTCCGATATCCATATCGAGCCGATGGAGCGTCAGGTGCGCATCCGCTACCGTATCGACGGCGCCCTCTATGAAAAAGTTACCTACAGCATCCGCCTCCTCCCCGCCATGGTCGCCAGAATCAAGATCATCGGCGGCATGGATATCGCCGAGAAGCGTAAGCCGCAGGACGGACGTATCACACAGGTCGTGGACAGACAGGAGTTTGATATCCGTGTTTCCATCCTGCCCACCGTCTACGGCGAAAAAGTCGTTATGCGTCTGACTTCCAAGAACGCGCTGACCAGAGAAAAGAGCCAGCTCGGTTTTAAGCCGAGAGAGTTGAAAAAATTTGACCACATTTTACAGAACCCCCACGGCATTATCCTCGTGACGGGCCCTACCGGAAGCGGTAAGTCCACGACACTGTATACCGCCCTCAGCGAACTGAATACCGAGGACGTCAATATCATCACCGTAGAAGATCCCGTGGAGGCGAATATCGACGGCATCAATCAGGTACAGGTCAATAATAAGGCGGATCTGACCTTTGCCACCGCGCTGCGCTCCATTCTGCGTCAGGACCCGGACATCATCATGATCGGTGAGATCCGTGATCAGGAGACCGCGTCCATCGCGGTGCAGGCGTCCATCACCGGCCACCTCGTTGTGTCCACGCTCCACACCAATTCCGCGGCGGGCACCATTACCCGTCTGATGGATATGGGGATCGAGCCCTATCTGATCGCGGATTCCACGGTGGGCGTGATCGCCCAGCGTCTGGTGCGCCGCCTCTGCCCCGACTGCAAGAAGCCCAAGAAGGCAACCCCCGACGAGCTGGAGCTGCTGGGCCGGGAGCCTGATGAGGACATCACCATCTACGAGCCCTGCGGCTGCACGAAATGCGACAGAACCGGCTTCCGGGGCAGAATCGGCGTCTACGAGATCATGGAGATCAGCCCCGCCCTCAAGTCCATCATCAGCAAGAGCGGCGACGCCGACGCCATCCGCGACAAGGCGCTGGAGGAAGGCATGAGCACCCTCCGCATGAGCGCCTCCGAGTACGTTCTCGACGGCACCACCTCCGTCAATGAGATGATGAAGGTGTCGTTTGATTTGTGATGGTTTATAAAAATACGGAAAGCAGAATCAAACCGTAAATTGGGACGGCCCGGGATTTTGTCTGTCCCGGGCCGTCTGTTATTGTCTTTTTATTATTTTCCATTATTTTTCTTGATTGACGCCGCATATTTTCATATTGCATGATGGGACTGCATCTGATATAATAAAAATAGAACATATGTTCTAATCTCTACACATAAAGTATCGACGCAGAACGAATTTTGTTTGTAAATCGACTGTATCGAGACACAGAAGCAGCATATTTGCGGAGGGAGAACTTCTGCGTGATGCAACTGTTGCAAAATTTGCAACAGTTAGGGGATCGAGCTTGCAAAGGGACTTCCGCTTCGATTCGCTGCCCGCGCGAATGAATAATTGCAATATCATGTATTATTATATGAAAAAAGAACATATTATAAAATGCGGGATGGTAAAGTGCAGTTTACAAAACAGTTGACTTGAAGGGTGTTGTTTTATATGATATTTATAAGAGAAAAACGTTGCGGGAGGTGGCAGTATGGCTTCGGTATTTGACGTTGCAAAGTATATTTTGCATCAGAAAGGGAGAATGAGCACTTGGAAATTGCAAAAGTTATGCTACTATTCCCAAGCATGGTCGATTGCGTGGACAGAAAAACCTCTTTTTGAGGAAGATTTTGAAGCGTGGAAAAACGGCCCGGTCTGCCCGCCGTTGTTTCAGGTTCACAAAGGGAAATTTTCTGTGGAAGAATCAGATATTACAGAAGGCGATTGGTCAGTATTGACAGAGGACGAAAAAGACTCCATCAATGTTGTGTTGCGTGATTATGGGGACATGGAGCCTTTCGCCCTGAGAGAACTGACTCATTCTGAAAGTCCGTGGAAAATTGCGAGGGGAGAATTGCCGGATACGGCAAACAGCAACGCGGTTATTTCTAAAGAAAGCATGGGAGAATATTACGGCAGCTTATAAATATGTATGGAAAAAGTACAAAAAGAGAAAAAAGCCAGAGAGCTGAAAAACAGACTGTCAAAAATGAAAATTATGAAAGTGAAAACAAATTAGTTATTTGGCGCTTTGACATGATAGACAGAAATGGCAGTTTCGCTTTTAATCTGAATAGAGATGATTTCTATCATAAAGAAGTAATGGAAAAAATGCTGGAGTACAGTACAATGACTTGGGCAGATATCCGCAGACAAACACATGATAGAGGAAAATCGAAACATCATTTTC
The DNA here is from genome assembly GCA_947630025.1 of uncultured Lachnospiraceae bacterium. Lineage (GTDB taxonomy): Bacteria > Bacillota > Clostridia > Lachnospirales > Lachnospiraceae > UBA3282. The sequence continues at coordinate 85,967 of CANRFZ010000011.1, read as the reverse complement.
TGGACGCGGAGAACTTATCTTCGGAAGCAAAAGAAAGAATAAGCAAAATGAAATTGGAACAGTATTCCGATATGATTTTTTCTTTCGCATTACAAAATAAGCTCCGCATTGTGGGAATTAGAGAACACGAGCATTTTCATGTTTTGTGGTATGATCCGAATCATGAAATATATCCGTCAAAAAAGAAGTAAAAATAGCCCTACCTTTCGATAGGGCTTGATTTTCAAGCCGGATATTTGTTAGACGCCTCCGGTAAGCGAGCAATATTTTCGAGCCGTCTCTTATTAAAATAGCTTATCGGCGATTGGTTTCTTCTATGGCCTCTGCAAAGAGTCCTTTGTTATCATGCAAGTACATCGTCTAACCTCATTTCGTAATAAAATCGGAAAGTAGAATCCGGATAGTACCGGATATACCGGTCAATATCCGTTTTCTGCATATTGTTTGCAAGTGTATATTTTGCTATTTTCTCTCTCGCTTCATTATAATCTCCGTCCATATAGCTGTCCAGATTTTTCAAAAGCTCTAGGAGCTGTAAAACATGGATATTTTCGGTGGAAACAGGAACATTGGTACGCCGCACGATAAAGGTCTGTTTTCCGATCAGAACTTCCCGCACAATGGCAGCGGTATTGTTGCTGACGATCTCTTTTTTCATGGGAACCTGAAGGGATATACCGATCAGATTGGCAAAGGTGCCGCCGGAATAATATCCGTCCGTTTTCCCCATGCGTGAGATGTATTTGTACTGTGCGATGGTTTCCGGACTCGGACCGGCAGCATGGCCAAAACGTGTTTCTTTTGGAATATAATAGATCCCCTTTTCATATCGGACGAGTTTGCCATTGTCTGTCAGCGTCTTGAGCTGCTGGATAAAATTTGGGCGGTTCATGCCTTCTATATGGATATCCTCTGTGAAGATCGGCTCTCCGGGAGCATAATTTTCTTTTAAATATTCAAAAAGCATTACGGATTCACCTTCTTTTTGAGAATCATTTTAAATAATAAATAATATGATATAAAATGATTATATGGAGATATGCGCAGAAAGTCAATGGAAATATCAGGAATATCAACCCGTAAATTACGTCAACACCAGCGCTATGCAAATGCACCCATTCAGAACCAAACCGTAAATGAAGACGGCTTGGGACAGACAATATCACAAACAATACCGCAAGCGTGCCCTGCGGTGATTTGTCCGTTCCGAGCCGTCTTGCACTACTTTCCCCCTGCCTTTCCCCTATCTTTCCATTACCTTCTCCCTATCTTTCCCCATCTTCTCAAGATCTTCCTCCCTTTCCATCCCTCCCAAAATTTTTCCTTGTCATCCCACCAAATTTAGTGTATAGTGGTTTGCGTTAAGCGGTTGTTCCATAGGATAGCCTTGCGCCGCCGCTTACAGAATAGGGGAATCAATTTATGGCAAAATATCTCGTAATAGTCGAATCACCCGCAAAAGTGAAGACCATCAAAAAATTTCTGGGCTCCAACTACGAAGTGGCGGCCAGCCAGGGCCACGTCCGCGACCTGCCTAAAAGCGTGATGGGCATCGACGTGGAGCACGACTACGAACCCAAGTACATCACCATCCGCGGCAAAGGCGACATCCTTGCGAACCTCCGCAAAGAAGTCAAAAAAGCCGAAAAAATCTATCTCGCCACCGATCCCGACCGCGAGGGCGAGGCGATCTCGTGGCACCTGATGGCGGCGCTGAAGCTCGAAGACAAAAAAGTGTACCGCATCACCTTTAACGAAATCACGAAAACCGCGGTCAAAGAATCCCTGAAACACGCCAGAGAGATCAACATGGATCTCGTGGACGCGCAGCAGGCGCGCCGTTGTCTGGACAGGATGGTGGGCTACAAGATCTCGCCCGTCCTCTGGGCCAAAGTCAAGAGAGGGCTCAGCGCGGGCCGCGTGCAGTCCGTCGCGCTGCGCATCATCTGTGACCGCGAGGAGGAGATCAACGCCTTTATCCCGGAGGAATACTGGACGCTGGATGCCAGACTTTCCGTGGAAGGCGAGAAGAAACCCATCGTCGCCAAGTACTGCGGCACCGCCGACGAGAATCACACGATCGCCGACGTCAAAGAGCTGCAGCAGATCAAAAAGACGCTGGATCACGCGCAGTACCGCGTAAGCTCCGTTAAGACCGGGGAGCGGGTGCGTCGTGCGCCGCTGCCTTTTACCACTTCCACGCTGCAGCAGGAGGCGGGCAAAGTGCTGAACTTTTCCACCCAGAAGACGATGCGCCTCGCCCAGCAGCTCTATGAGGGCGTGGACATCAAGGGCGGCGACACCGTCGGCATCATCACCTATCTGCGTACCGACTCCACCCGCGTGTCGGAGGAGGCCGAGGCGATGGCCAGAGACTATATTACCGCCAATTACGGCAGCAGCTATGCCGCCGACAACAGCGCACGGAAAAGCGGCGGACAGAAGATACAGGATGCGCACGAGGCCATCCGCCCCACCGACTTAAACCGCACTCCGGCGGCGCTGAAAGATTCCCTGTCGCGGGATCAGTTCCGTCTCTACCAGTTGATCTGGAAACGGTTTGCGGCCAGCCGCATGGCCTCCGCGGTCTACGAGACGACGGCGGTCAGAATCGACGCGGCGGGGCAGCGTTTTTCCGTGTCGGCCTCCCAGCTCAAGTTTGACGGCTTCATGAGCGTCTATACCGAGGAGGAGGAAAAAGAGGACGACGGCGTGCTGACAGGTAAAATAACACCTGATACGAAATTAACGCTGGTCGGACTGGAAGAAAAGCAGCATTTCACCCAGCCCGCGCCGCACTACACCGAGGCGTCTCTTGTGCGCGCGATGGAGGAACTGGGAATCGGGCGGCCCAGCACATACGCCCCCACGATCACGACGATTCTGGCCCGCAGATACATCGTTCGGGAAAATAAAAACCTCTACGTGACGGAGCTGGGCGAGGTGGTCAACAACATGATGAAAGAGGCGTTTCCGTCTATCGTAGACGTCAATTTCACCGCCACGATGGAGGCGCTGCTGGACGGCGTGGAGGAGGGAAATGTCCGGTGGAAGACCGTGCTGGAAAATTTCTACCCCGATCTGGATCAGGCGGTGCAGAAAGCTGAGAAGGAGCTGGACGAGGTGGAGATCGCCGACGAGCTCTCCGACGAGTACTGCGACCTGTGCGGCAGACAGATGGTGATTAAGTACGGGCCCCACGGCAGATTTCTGGCCTGCCCCGGCTTCCCGGAGTGCCGCAACACCAAGCCTTATTTTGAAAAAATCGGCGTGGCCTGCCCCAAGTGCGGCAAGGACATTGTCCTGAAAAAAACCAAGAAAGGCCGGAAATATTACGGCTGCATCGGCAATCCCGAATGCGACTTTATGGTGTGGCAGCGCCCGGTGGCGGAGAAGTGCAGCCGCTGCGGTTCCATCATGCTGCAGAAAGGCAATAAGCTCGTGTGCTCCGACGAAAACTGCGGCTTTGTTAAAGATGCGCCTAAAAAATAACGGCAGTTATGTCTGGTACTCACTGAGAAGATACCGGCAGGGCGTTCGGCTTTCCCGATGGATAAATGGGCGAAATTGATACAAACTAATAAAAATATTCTGAAAATAGATTGATTCTGCCGGAATATTGTGATAAAATCATGTTGGTTTCAAACAAAATGAGTAGGAGCCTTTTGCATGAGCAGCGTTCAGTTGTTAGATAAAACGAGGAAAATCGGGAAACTTTTGCACAACAACAATTCCGGCAAAGTGGTTTTCAACGATATCTGCGATGTACTCAAAGAGATCCTTTCATCCAACGTGCTGGTCGTCAGCCGCAAGGGAAAAGTGCTGGGGATCGGCGACATCGAGCGAGTGGAGTCCATCACGGAGCTGATCGTGGACCATGTGGGCGGTTTTATCGATCCGATGCTGAACGAGCGGCTTCTGGGCGTCCTGTCTACCAAGGAAAATGTCAATCTGGAGACGCTGGGCTTTGAGAGCATCGACACCCGCAGATTCCGGGCCGTGATCACCCCCATCGAGATAGCGGGCGAGAGGCTGGGAACGCTTTTTCTCTACAAATGCGACGCGCAGTACGACATCGACGACATCATCCTGTGCGAGTACGGCACCACGGTGGTGGGGCTGGAGATGCTCAGGGCGGTGAGTGAGGAAAATGCCGAGGAAAACCGCAAGGTGGCGGTGGTGAAGTCGGCCATCAGCACGTTGTCGTTCTCGGAGATGGAGGCCATCACCCATATTTTTGACGAGCTGGGCGGCATGGAAGGCATTCTCGTCGCCAGCAAGATCGCGGACAAGGTGGGCATCACCCGGTCGGTGATCGTCAACGCGCTGCGCAAGTTCGAGAGCGCGGGCGTCATCGAATCCCGCTCCTCCGGCATGAAAGGCACCTACATCAAAGTCTTAAACGACGTCGTCTTCGAGGAAGTGGAGAAGCTCAAGGAGAAAACCCGCTGACGCAGCCGGATAGGACAAATCGCGCAGCACCGCATAACCGCAGGGCAGCGGCGGCGGAGAGCGATAACGGAGAATAGATAACAGATAATAGATAATAAAGAATAGAGAATAAACAACAGAGAACAGACAAACAACAGAGAACAGAGAACAGAGAACAGAGAACATGGATGGATGAGTAAAAGGATTTACACAGGGCGCAGGCCGGCGTAAGTCCTTTTTTTCTTCACTTCCTTGTATGATTTAGCCTGTTCTTAATCTGCCCACTCCATGGGCGGGCTTTGATTTTCGCGGCAGTCGCCAAGTGGCTGCACAGGCATATCCGCTTGGCCCGCCGCCCGCGGAAATAAAATAACGGCAGGTTTTGATTTGGTAATTTGTGAAAATGAATCGAAAAACCTTGTTTTTTTTCATAATTTATTTATAATGGTATATGGTTGTAGTCATTTTTAATGTGGAGGTTTCTGTTTATGAGTATGCTGGCCGATACGAACGTATTTGATTATGTCAATGTGCTGGACAAGGCGGCGGATGCCGCATGGCTCCGCAACGACGCGATTTCCAACAATATCGCCAACGCGGATACGCCCGGCTACAAGAGGGGGGACGTGAATTTCGAGCTGCAGCTTCAGCGTGCGCTCAAAAATTCCCGCTATACGAGCATGGACGCAAAGGTGGCGGACATCAAGCTGAACCGCTTAAAGCCCATCACCTACAGGGATTATTCGGGCTTTTCCTACCGGATCGACGGCAATAACGTAGATCCCGATACGGAGGCGGTGTATCTGGCCAAGAACCAAGTGGTCTATCAGGGCTTGGAGCTCTCGATGAATCAGGAGTTCAAGAACCTGCAGGCCGTACTGAAATAGATGATGTAGCCTGACGCAGAGACGGCGCGGCGCAGAGCGCGGAACTGTCCGGGCAGCGCAGTGTAAAGCTCTGTGGGGAAAGAGCAGTGCAGAACGATAAGGAGTGATTAGCATGGGAATGTTTTCGGCTTTTGACATCAATGCCAGCGGTATGACGGCGGAGCGGTTCCGCATGGACATCATCGCGCAGAACGTGGCCAACGCGGAGACGACGCGCACCGAGGACGGCACGCCGTACCGCAGAAAAGTAGTCGTTTTTAAAGAGAGAAATTCACAGACGCCCTTTCATCAGGTGTTGAACAAGGCGCGCGACCGCTATTCCGGTTCCGGCGTCAAGGTGTCGGGCGTCTATGAAGATACGTGGACGGAGGGCAATATGGTCTACGATCCTTCCCACCCCGACGCGGATGAGAACGGTTACGTGATGTACCCCAATGTCAGCACGATCACGGAGATGACGAACCTGATCGACGCCAGCCGCGCTTACGAAGCCAACGCGACGGCTTTTGACGCCAGCAAGAATATTGCCACCACCGGCCTGAATCTGCTCAATAGCTGATGATGGTATAACAGGAAATGGAGAATACTATGGCTTTAGATATCACAGAGCTTTATAACGTGTCGTCCGACGCGATCAGGGAAGCGGCGAAGACGGCGCCGACCAATGCCGTAAACGTCAATGCCGACAGGGGGTTTGACGATGTGCTGCACACGGCCATCGACAACCTGAATACGACCAACAACTATCTGTCCGACGCCGAGAACGAGGAGATCAAGTGGGCGCTGGGCGAGACGGAGAATACGCATGACCTGAGCGTCGCGCTGCAGAAGGCGTCCATCGCGCTGCAGTACACCGTGGCGATCCGAGACAGGCTTCTGGATGCTTACAAAGAGCTGATGCAGATGCAGATATAGCGGCGGCGTGGTATCTGCGCTATTGCCGGGCTTTTGGCGTCCGGCCTGCGCAGGGATGCGGCTGATCGGGAGATTCTGAAGGAGCGGGAATTACCGTGGAGAGACTGATAGAGAGACTGAAAGAATTATTCAATAAAATACTGGCGTGGTGGAACCGTTTCACGGCGAAGCAGAAGACGCTGATCGTCTGCGGCGTGGCCGTTCTGGTTCTGGCCATCGTCATAGTGGTCACGAGGCTGATGCAGCCTCACTACATACTGATCCGTGAGTGTGAAAATACCGTGGAGGCGTCGGAGGTACGGGATCTTCTGGACGAGGAGGAGATCAGGTACACGATTTCCGAAGACGGACTGGTCTTTAAAGTGGAGAAGTCCCAGCTCGCGGATGCCAATCTGCTTCTGAATGCCAATAACATCACGACGGCGACCTACACGATCGACGACGTGACTACCGGCAGCTTTTCCACCACCGAATCGGATAAGCAGAAAAGAGAGGTCTACTATAAGGAGACGTCGCTTGCGCACGATATCCTGGAGAAATTCTCCGCGGTCAAGAGCGCCAGCGTGAAGCTGACGATTCCGGAGAACGACGGCACGCTTCTGGCGGAAAAGGAAGAAGGTTTCGCCACGGTAGTGCTGGAGTTAAAGGACGAATTTACCACGGACAACGCGGCGTATGTGGCGCGCGCCATCGCTACGGCCATCGGCAACGAGACGACCAACAATATCGTCATCATGGACACGGCTGGCAATATGTTGTTTTCCGGCGACGACAACTATACGCTGTCCGGCACCACCAGCGCCCAGCTTACGGTAAAGGCGGAAGCGGAGAAGCAGATGATCGGCGAAGTGCGCCGGGTGCTGCTGGGAACTAAGGAATATGACAACGTGGAAGTCGCTACCAATCTGGTTCTGGACTTTTCCAGCACCGAGCTGACGACACACACCTATACGCCGGCTGACGGGCAGACGCAGGGCGTGCTCAGTCAGGAGGACATCTACAACTCCGAGAACACCAGCGACGTGGGCGGCCTGCCGGGTACGGATTCCAACGACGACGATCCCACCTATGTGCTGGAGGACAATTCCAATTCCAGCTCCACGGTGAGTGAGGAGAGCCGGAAATATCTCCCGAATGAGGAAATCGAAAAGACGACGATTCCGGCGGGGCTGATCGACTACGGCCAGTCGTCCCTGTCGGCGGCGCTGATTAAGTACAATATCGTCAACGAGGAGGACGCGCGGGCGCAGGGGCTTCTGGAAGGCGTCACGTGGGAGGAGTATAAGCTGGCCAACTCGGAGCGGACGCGGCTGGATGTGGACGAGGATTTCTATGCGGTGGTGGCCAACGCCACGGGCATTTCCCCGGAGAGCATCTCTCTCGTGGCCTACAGTGAAAACGTATTTTTTGACGATGAGGGTTCGGGTATCACCGCAACCGATATCATACAGATCGTTCTGATTATTGTGATTCTGGCGCTTCTGGCCTTTGTCGTGCTCCGTAGTATGCGCGGCGAGCGGCACGAGGACGAGGAGGAGGAGCTCACCGTGGAGTCCCTGCTGCAGTCCATGCCTGAGACGCAGGTGGAGCAGATTACGCTGGAGAACGAGTCCGACGAGCGCAAGATGATCAACAAATTTGTGGAAGAAAACCCGGAGGCGGCGGCGAATCTGCTGCGCAACTGGCTGAACGAGGAGTGGGGGTAAAACGGTATGCCTAAGTCAAGTGAGGAGAAGCTGACCGGAGGGCTGCAGAAGGCGGCGGTGCTGCTGATCGCGCTGGGCCCGGAGAAATCCGCCTCGATCTTTAAGCATCTGAAAGAGGATGAGATCGAGGAGCTGACGCTGGAAATAGCCAACACGAGAAATATCACGCCGCAGATGAAGGACGAGGTCATCAGCGAGTTTTACCAGATCTGTCTGGCGCAGCAGTATATCGCCGAGGGCGGTATCAACTATGCCAAGGAGCTTTTGGAAAAGTCCTTCGGCGAGGAGAGGGCGATGGACGTCATCGGCAAGCTGACCGCGTCGCTGCAGGTGAAGCCGTTTGAGTTTGTCAGAAAGACCGACGCATCCCAGCTTCTGAACTTTATTCAGGATGAGCACCCGCAGACCATCGCGCTGATCCTGTCTTATCTGTCGGCAAATCAGGCGGCGTTAATCATCTCCGCGCTCCCGCCGGACAGACAGGCGGACGTGGCGAAGCGTATCGCGGTGATGGACAGAACCAGTCCGGATGTCATCAAGGAAGTGGAGAAGCTATTGGAATCCAAGCTGGCATCGCTGGTCAATCAGGATTACACGATCATCGGCGGCGTGGACGCCGTGGTGGATATCCTGAATACGGTAGACCGCGGTACGGAGAAACATATCATGGAGACGCTGGAAATCGAGGAGCCGGAGCTGGCGGACGAGATCAGGAAAAAGATGTTCGTCTTCGAGGATATCCTGCTGCTGGACGACCGTGCGATCCAGCGCGTGCTGCGTGACGTGGACAACGGCGATCTGGCGGTGGCGCTGAAAGGCTCCAACGAGGAAGTGCAGAACGCGATCTTCAACAACCTTTCCAAGCGTCTGGGCGTCATGATCCGAGAAGATATGGAATTTATGGGCCCCGTGCGTATGAAAGATGTGGAGGAGGCCCAGCAGAAGATTGTAAATATCATCAGAAAGCTGGAAGATTCCGCAGAAATCGTTATCTCCAGAGGCGGAGGTGACGAGATCATTGTCTAGGAATCTGTATAAATCGTACTGGGTAGCGATATCCGACGACGACAAGTGCATCATAGACAGCAACGCCCGGCTGGAGCAGAGGATCGAGGAACACGAGACGCTGCGGCAGCACCGCGCCAATGCCCCGGTGGGCTACGGCAGCCCGGAGCCGGAGGACGGCGGCGGGGAGCCTGAGTTCGTGGGCGGTCTGGGCGGCGAGCAGCTCGACGCGCTGCTGGCGGACAGTGACGGCGCGGGCGGCATCATCAAGGCGCCGCAGGAGGAAGGCCCCGATCTGGAGGAGATCAAGGCGCAGGCGCAGGCCATTCTGGACGACGCGCAGGCGCAGGCCGACGCGATTCTCGAGGACGCCAGACAGAAGGCGGAGGCGGAGCGCAGACGGATTCTGGAGGATGCCAACAAGCTCGGCTACGACGAGGGCTACAAGGCGGGCCACGCGGAGGCCGACGCGATGAAGCAGGAATTGGAGACGGCGAAGCACCAGCTCTACGCGGAGTATGACGAGATGGTGGAAAAGCTGGAGCCGCGTTTCATCGAGACGATTACCGATATCTACAGTCAGATCTTCGGCATCGAGCTGGCGGACAACAGGGATATTCTGGTGCACCTGATCGATTCCACGCTCCGGCAGGTGGAGAGCAGCAGGACGTTCATCGTCCATGTCTCCAAGGAGGACTATCCTTTCGTCAACATGAAGAAGCAGGAGCTGGCGGAGGGCGCCACGGCGGGCCGGGGGACGGTCGAGATCATAGAGGATATTGCGTTGGCGCAGGGGGCGTGCCTGATCGAGACGGACGGCGGTATCTTTGACTGCGGCGTAGATACGCAGCTGCAGGGGCTGAGCAATAAATTACGGGTGTTATCATTTGAAAAAACCGGTTATTGATTTTTATAAATACAACAAAATAGCGCAGGAATCCTTTTTTATCCGCAAAGGGCGGGTGGAGAACGTCGTAGGTCTGACGATCGAATCCGCCGGGCCGGAGGCCAGACTGGGCGATCTGTGCAGGATCTACCCGGAGAGCGAGGAGTACAGTCCGATCATGGCGGAGGTGGTGGGCTTCAAGGACCGCCGGACGCTGCTGATGCCCTGTGACAAGACGGACGGCATCGGTCTGGGCTGCATCGTCGAGAACACGGGGGAGCCTCTGTCCGTTCCGGTCAGTAATGACTTATTAGGCAAGGTTCTGGACGGTCTGGGAAGGATAGACGGAGAATATGTACCCGGTACGCCGTACAGTGTCGAAGCGCCGCCGCCGGACGCCATGAGCAGGAAGATCATCGACGAGGTGCTTCCGCTGGGCGTGAAGGCCATCGACGGGCTGATGACAGTGGGCAAAGGACAGCGTATCGGTATTTTTGCGGGTTCCGGCGTGGGCAAGTCCACGCTGATGGGGATGTTTGCCCGCAATACCAAGGCGGACATCAACGTCATCGCCCTGATCGGCGAGCGTGGCAGGGAAGTCCGCGAGTTTATCGAGAGAGATCTGGGCAAGGAAGGCATGAAACGCTCGGTGGTGGTGGTGGCTACTTCCGACAAGGCGGCATTGGAGAGGAACAAGGCGGCCAAGACCGCGACGGCCATCGCGGAGTATTTCCGGGATCAGGGCAAGGACGTCCTGCTGATGATGGACTCCCTGACACGTTTTTCCATGGCGCAGCGCGAGATCGGGCTGGCCAGCGGCGAGCCTCCGGTGTCCAGAGGCTATCCGCCCAGCGTCTACTCGGAGATGCCTAAACTGCTGGAGCGGGCGGGATGTTCCGACCGGGGCTCCATCACGGGGCTCTATACGGTGCTGGTGGACGGCGACGACATGAACGAGCCCATCACCGACACCGCGCGCAGCATACTGGACGGACATATCATGCTGAACCGCCGCCTGGCGCATCAGAACCACTATCCGGCCATCGACGTGCTGCAGAGCATTTCCCGGTGTATGGCCCAGATCGTGAATAAGGAGCACAAGACGCTGGCGGGGCAGCTCAAAAACGTGCTGGCCACTTACGCCGACGCGGAGGATCTGATCAATATCGGCGCCTACAAGAGCGGCAGCAGCCCCAAGATCGACTATGCCATTGAGAAGATCGACGCGGTGAACGAATTTTTGATGCAGGACGTGGACGAGAAATACGATTACGAACAGGCGGTTGCCCTGCTCAGAGAGATTTTTGCGGTGCAGCAGGAGTAAGACGCCATGGCCAGATTCCGATACAGAATGCAGAGCATTTTAAATATCCAGTACCAGTTGGAAAATCAGGCCAAGATGGAGCTGGGGCGGGCGCAGGTGCGGCTGATGGAGGAAGAAGAACGCCTAGACGGGCTTGCGCAGCGCAAGGAAGACTATCTCGAAGAAGGCAGGCGGCTGCGCGGCGACGCGGTGAACGTAGACGAGCTGCGGGACAACCGCAACGCCCTGTTAGTCATGGATGAGCTGATCGCGGCCCAGCGGGAGCAGGTGGCGCAGGCGGAGGAAATCGTCGAGCAGGCCAGACAGCGGCTGCAGGAAGTCATGCAGGAGCGCAAGATGCACGAGCGGCTGAAAGAAAAGGCGTATGAACAGTTCGTGCGCGAGGAGAACGCCGCGGAAGGCAGGGCGGTGGACGAACTGACCAGTTACACATATGGCCGGCGCGGAAAAGAGGAGCAGTAATGGCGGATCAGACAGGAACCGCAGGGGTGGACACCCAAGCGGAGAAGAAAAGGCTCAAAGAAGAACGCAAAAAATTAAAAGACGAACAGAAGGCGCAGCGCAAAGAGGCCAAGCAGCGTGCCAAGGAAATCTCCAAACAGGAGTCGGAGCTGAGCGAGGACGAGGAGGCCGGCGGCGTTTCGGTGGCTTTGGTAACAGTTGTTATTGTTATTATCTGGCTGGCGATACTCTGCCTGCTGATCAAGCTGGACGTGGGCGGCTTCGGTTCCAGCGTGCTGGCGCCCGTGTTAAAGGACGTTCCGGTGGTCAATAAGATCCTCCCGGCGGACGCCGTCGTCACCACGGACGACGAGGAAGCCTACGGCGGCTTCACGAGCCTGCGGGAAGCGGTGGACTACATCAAGGAGCTGGAGCTGGAGCTGGAACAGGCGCAGTCCTCCAGCAATATGGACTACGAGGAGATCGAGCAGCTCCGCGCAGAGATCGCCAGACTGCAGACTTTCGAGGACGCGCAGGTGGAGTTCGAGCGCATCAAGACGGAGTTCTACGAGGAAGTGGTGTACGCGGAGAACGGCCCCGGCCCCGAGGAGTACCAGAAGTATTATGAGAGCATGGACCCCGCCACCGCCGAATATCTGTATAAACAGGTCGTGGAGCAGGAACAGGCGGATCAGGAGATCAAGGACTACGCGCAGGCGTACTCCGAGATGAAGCCCAAGGAGGCGGCGGCCATCTTTGAGGACATGACGGACGATCTGGCGCTGGCGGCCAAGATCCTGTACCAGATGAGCGCCGAGGACAGGGGCAAGATTCTGGGCGCGATGGACCCGGAGATCGCGGCGCGGCTGACGCGCATCATGGATCCGGATTCGTAAATAACATACGTTATTTATATGGATTTTTATTAAGTTTTTTTGAGACAGTACCGATATATACTGTGGCGGTATCTTTTCCCTGTAACCGCGCCCTGCTTTTCCGGCATCCGGCAGCGGTGATACGGCGGCGATACCCCGCATCTATATATAAGCCGCAAGGCGCAGAACCTTGAAAACTAAAGAGAGGAGGACACAGTATGACTGTAAACAACGTGAACGCTCTGCTCAACTACACGTCGCCGCAGACGGCAGCAGCCGATCAGACGGCGTTTCAGCAGGATGAGTTCACACGCGACAGCTTCGGTCAGGTCATGACGAAGGTAAACGACGCGGTCCGGAATCTCCAGACACAGGCTGCAGGCGCTGTGAGTTCCACAGTGCAGCAGGCGGCAGACGCGGTCAAGGGCAGTGATGCGAAGGCAGAGCAGCCGCAGGCGGCGGAAACGCAGCAGGCGCAGCAGAATGTGAAGGACGATACGGACAGGGCGCAGGATACCGCGCGGCAGGACGACCGGACAGTCGGGAAGACGGACGGCGACACGCAGAACCGGGACGAGGCCGTAGAAGAAGTGGAGAAATCGGCCAAGGAACTGGTGCAGAAGACAGCCGACGAGCTGGATGTGAGCCCCGAGGAAGTGGAGGAAGCCATGGCAGCGCTGGGATTGGTTCCGGCGGATCTGTTCGATGCGGCCAATCTGAAACAGCTCGTGCTCACGATAGCGGGAGAAACGGATGATCTTTCGCTGCTGACGGACGAACCGCTCTTTACCGACATGAAGAATCTGCTCGGAGAGATGCGGCAGAGTCTTGAAGATCTGCAGCAGCAGCTCGGCCTCGACGACGGGGAACTGCAGGAGCTGATCGGTCAGGCCGTGGCGCAGGAGAAGGCGGTACCCGCACAGGAAGCGGAGGCGCCCGATCTGCAGACGCAGCCGGAGCAGCCGGCGGATATGGCATGGCAGCCCGAGACGGAGGAGAAACCGCTGGAGGGCATGAAAGACTACACGGTGACCGTTGTGAGAGACGGCGAGACAGTGCAGATGAAAGTCGCGGTGGATGACAGAAGCGGTGATAAGAGCGTTCAGGAACAGGTAACACAGAAACAGGGAGAGCAGATTCAGCCCGAGGAGCGGCCAACGAGGGAGAGACATCCTTCCGAGGACGGCGGCAGGGGCGAGAGCCACGCGAATGCGGACGCTTTCTTACAGAATCTGAACAGACCGCAGCAGACGGTCGAGACGCCGGCGCCCGTAAATGCCGGTTATCAGTCGGCACAGACACAGGAGATCATGGATCAGATATTGGATTACATGAAGATCAGTCTCAAACCCGACAATGTGCAGGAACTGCACTTACAGTTACACCCCGCAAGCCTTGGTACGGTGCACATACAGATCGCGGCCAAAGACGGCGTGATCACGGCACAGTTTGCCACCCAGAACGAAACCGTCCGCGCGGCGGTCGAGACGCAGTTGATTCAGCTCAAGGAACAGTTCGAGGAGCAGGGCATCAAGGTGGACGCAGTGGAGGTCACGGTGGCGGGCCATGAGTACGGACAACAGTTTTCTCAGGAGAACCGGGAGGACAGCCGGAATCAGGGCAGGACATCGAAAGCCACCCGCAGAATCAATCTGGACGACATGGACGCAGAAGCCGATATCGAGCAGATGGAAGATTCCGAGCGCATCACGGTGGAGATGATGCAGGCCAACGGCAACACAGTGGACTTTACCGCATAGCGGAGATGAATCAAAGAAAGGAGACAGAACATGGGAGCAGTACAACAGGTAGTAGACGGCAAGTTCGTCGAGAACGCGACGGCCACTTCCCTTGCAAAAGAGAAGGAAAAAACCCAGAACGGCGGCAGCCTTGACAAAGACGCATTTCTGCAGCTTCTCGTGGCGCAGATGAAATATCAGGACCCGCTGGAGCCTACTTCCAATACCGAGTATATTTCGCAGTACGCTACGTTCTCCGAGCTGGAGCAGATGCAGAACATGAGCGCCACGCTGGAGCTTTCCAGAGCTTCGTCGCTGGTAGGGCAGACGGTGCTTCTCAATGTGGCGGACAGTTCGGGCAATACGGTTACCGTGCAGGGTAATGTGGACTACGTCGTATATGAGAACGGCAAGGCGTATCTGTCCGTGGGCGGAGAGGTTTACTCGATGGACGACCTGAACACGGTGGCGGATGAGAAATATCTGACGGCGTACAAGAAGACGGCTGATTTCCTGAATCTCTATCGGAAGCTGCCGGAGGTAGGCCTGCTGACGATCGACTACAGGGAGACCGTGGAAAAGATGACGGAACTCTACAATAGCATGGACGACTATCAGAGGAGCTTCCTCACCGACGAGTATTCCGACAAAGTGGCGGAGTACGAAAAGAGGATGAAAGATCTGGTCACGGTGGCGGGCGGCAGCGATGACGATACCGTCGACGGCGGCGAAGAATCCGAGGAAGACGAAGCAGGCGGCGTGGAAGGAGAAACGGAGGAATAAGCATGAAGATTCAGGGCAATCAGTTCCTTTCCATCGAACAACTTCAGGAACAGTACCTGAACGCCGGCAGACAGAAGCCTGCGCCGAAAGCAAACGGACTTAGCTTTCAGGATATTTTAAGCGGCAAGACGGAAACCATCCGCAAGGACGGCGAGGTGAAGTTTTCCAAGCACGCGGCCAGCCGACTGGTTGACAGGAACATCGAACTGACCAAAGACCAAGTGGAACGCCTGAATATGGGCGCTGCCAAAGCCGGTGCGAAAGGAATCAACGAATCATTGGTGATCGTGGACTCTCTGGCGTTTATCGTGAATGTGCCGAATCAGACGGTGATCACGGCCATGGACCAGACGGAGACCAATGAAAATGTATTTACCAATATTGACGGAGCCGTGATCATATAAAAGCCGGACCTTCGAGGAGGCTGGGCGTCCCTGAATGACAGACGGGACGCGGATCAACAGAACCGGATTTATCCGGTGCACGGTTTCGGGTGCAGAGTGAAGGAGGTCAATCACTATGATGAGATCATTGTTTTCTGGTGTGGCGGGTTTGAAAACACACCAGACCAGAATGGACGTTATCGGTAACAACATCGCCAACGTCAACTCAACGGCATACAAATCACAGAGCATGGTATTCAACGACCTGCTCTATCAGACCACGCAGGCGGCGTCGGGCGCCAATGCCAACACGGGCCGCGGCGGTATCAACCCCAGACAGATCGGTCTGGGCGCCAAGACGGGCGCCATCACGACGGCGATCGAGACGCAGGGTTACGCACAGACAACCAACAATCCGTGGGACGTTATGATCGAGGGCGATTCGTTCTTCATCGTCAACGACGGTTCCCAGAACTTCTTTACCAGAGACGGTTCGTTCACGGTGGACGGCGCCGGCAATCTGGTTATGTCCAGTCTGGGCTACACGGTTATGGGCTGGCAGGTGGACCCCGAGACGGGCGATATCAGATCTGACGTCGTATCCGCGCTGCGTATTATGAGCCCCGAAAATATGAAAGCAGATCCGGAGGCCACGACGCTGGCGTATATGTCCGGTATTCTGGACAGAACGGACACTACGATCAACAGTACCGCCGGCGCGGTGCGCACGCTGACATTCTTTGACGCGCAGGGCTACCAGTACACGGCGAAGTTCAGCGTCCACGGCACGGGCAACGACGACGTGTTCCGTGTGCAGCTGGACGACATTCTGGACGGCAACGGCATATCGCTGGTGGAGAAATACAATCTGTCCAATATTTACCAGATTGCCAATTTCGGCGAGAATAGCACGCCCGTCACGACCAGCAAATATCCCATGGCCGACGGCGTGACCTACGATCTGGCCAACGACCAGTTTATCGTAAATCTCGCGATGTCCCAGATTCTGGAAGGCTACGGCGACAACGCCATGATCGCGGCGGCGGGCACGGATGTCTCGATTCAACAGGTAAACGGCGCGGCTCCGACGGACGGCACGGTGGCCGAGGGCGCGAACGTTACGGTGGGCGGCAAGGTGACGCTGACGAAAGCGCAGTTGGAGGCGGAGCCCTACAACCTGATCTACAACCCGGACGACAAATCCTACTATACGAAGGGCGCGGACGGCAAGGCGGAGAAAGTCGAGGATGTGGCCGACTGGCAGGCAGCGCTGGCAGCCATGAAAGGACTGGACACCGTTACGGTTACGGGCGTTACGTCGGATACCGACAACCCGGAGAATATCACCATCGAATTTACGGCGGATTTTGCGACGACGCAGGAGTCCAACCTGAACGCGGCTACCGGCACATTCGGCGTGACGCTGCCGAACGACGAGGATCATGAGAAAGAGATCCTGTCGCAGGTATATAAGGTAGAGGACGGTGACGGCAAGACGTACGGCATCGATTTCGTAGGCCCCGACGGTTCCGCCCAGATTACGATGACCGAGTCGGTCAACGGCAACCAGCTCGTGTTTGACCACGATACGGGTAAGTTCTCCTATATCGGCAGTCAGGGCAACAACACGGCGACGCTGACGTTCAGCACCGCGGTATCCAATCTGGCGGGCGAGAACATCGACTTGTCGCAGTTTAGCAATATCGACATCGACTTTTCTTCCATTACAAACTACGGCAACGGCGGCAAGTGCACGCTGGAGATGACCAACGGTTCGCTGGAGAACAGTGCGCTCGGCGCGGGCCGCAAAGTGGGCGAACTGAGCAGTATCGAGATCGGACAGGACGGCAGGATCACGGCGTCCTACGACAACGGCCTGACGAAGCTGCTAGGCCAGATCGCGGTGGCGGAATTTGCCAATGCGTCCGGTCTGTCCAAGGCGGGCAACAACCTGTACTCCGCGACGCAGAACTCCGGCGAGTTCGACGGCGTGGGCGTGGACATCACCGCCAACGGCGGCCAGATGACTTCCGGCGTGCTGGAGATGAGTAACGTCGATCTGTCCAGCGAGTTTACGACGATGATCACCACCCAGCGTGGTTTCCAGGCGAACAGCCGTATCATCACGGTTTCCGATACGATGCTGGAGGAACTGGTAAACCTCAAGAGATAAAATAATATATGTTATGAAATAACAGAAGGGCCTTTCCACGAGGAAAGGCCCTTTCTTATGCGCGCCGCGCGTCGGAATTGGAAGAAATTTATTTTGCAGTTTTTTAAGATGTGTGCTAGAATATAAAAGTTCCATACAATAGATTGACAGGGAAACGTATTATGATTGAAGTTACGAAAATAAACGGCGTAAAAGTGCTGATCAATCCCGATCTGCTGGAACTGGTGGAGGAGACGCCCGACACGGTGCTGACGTTTACCACCGGGCGGAAAATAATTGTAAAAGAAAGTAGACAAGAAGTGAAAAATTTAGTAAAATCGTATAGAAAGGACATTTTTGCAGATTAGTGTAAAATAGGTGGATACATATGGATATAGCTTCAATCATCGGCTTAATAGGATGTTTCATCCTGATGATATTCGGTATCGTATTCGATAAGAACACCGGCGTAAATTTCGGTACGCTGGTGGGTTTCCTTGATGTGCCGTCCGTACTGATTACGTTCGGCGGTTCTTTCATGTGTATTCTGGCCAGCTACAAGCTGCCGGACTTTCTGGCGGGACTCAAGAGCATCCGGCTGATTTTTAAGACGTCCCCGATGAACGTATCCGATATTATCCAGAAGATCATAGACCTGTCCAACGTGGCCCGTAAAGAGGGCTTGCTTTCGTTGGAAGAAGCCGCCGGCGAGATCGACGACGAATTTCTCAAAAAAGGCATCCTGCTCGTGGTGGACGGCACCGATCCCGAACTGGTGCGCGCGATCATGGAGACGGAGCTGGCCAGCGTGGAGGGCAGGCACAAGGACAAGATCGGGTTCTGGGAAAACCTGGGTTCCATGGGCCCTGCGTGGGGTATGATCGGTACGCTGATCGGTCTGATCAATATGCTGCGTGACCTGTCGGATTTTGCGTCCATCGGCCCGAACATGGCCGTGGCTCTGGTCACGACACTGTACGGCTCGATTCTGGCCAACTGGATCTGCGCGCCCGTTTCTACGAAGCTGAAGGGCAAGAACGACGAAGAAATGATGGTAAAGGAGATAGAGGTCGAAGGGCTTCTGTCCATTCAGGCGGGCGAGAATCCGCGTGTCATAGAAGAAAAGCTGAAATCCTTCCTAGCGCCGGGTGAGCGCAAGCGTCCGGCAGACGAGGACGGAGGTGAGGTGGATGGCTAAGCGGAAACCGGATGAACCGAAGAAAGGCGCACCCGCATGGCAGACCACGTTCGGCGACCTGATGAACCTGTTGTTGTGCTTCTTCGTCCTGCTCTTTGCGATGTCCACGATCGACGAGGACAAACAGGAGCAGATTCTGGCGTCCTTTAACCAGATGTTTTCGGTCTTTGACGGCGGCGCCACCGCCATCGGCGACGGTATGCTGGTCAGCATGGGCACGAGCCAGCTCAACGAACTGGACGAATACATCAACAGTACCGGCAAACTCGACGAGGGACAGGTGGTGGACGAGGATGTGGCGTCCGCGCAGGAACAGGTCGAGGCGGCCCAGATGGAGGAGTCCGAGCAGCTCGCGGAGAAGATCGAGGAAGCCATTCAGGAGCAGAATCTGGAAAACGAGATCGATATCGAATTTACCTCGCAGTATGTGCAGCTCACGTTAAAGGGCGGCATCCTGTTTGACTCCGGCAGCGTGGAGCTCAAGGAGGAATCGCTCCCGGTACTGGATCAGGTGGCGCGGATTCTGGAGCGCTACGCGGAGGGGACGATCGAGATCGAGGGACATACGGACAACGTGCCGATGTCCGGCGCGAAGTATTCCAACAACGACGAGCTGAGCTCGGGCCGCGCGCTTTCGGTCTTTAACTATCTGCTCTCGATCACGGATTTAGACCCGGCCAAGGTCAAACACGCGGGCCGCGGCGAGTATCTGCCCATCGCGGACAACGCCACGCCGGAAGGCCGGAGCATGAACCGCCGCGTAGAGATTAAGATCTACAACTCGCTGAGCGCTTACTGAGCCGCAGACGGAAAGGCTAAGATGTCTGTGCGGCACCTGCGGCGCCGACAGGGTATCAGAGCTGACAGGGTATAATAGATTTAGACAAGAGAACAGGCAGCAGAGATTGCTGACGTAGAGATTCATAAAATAAAGGAGAATATCCGCAAATGAAGAAGAATCTGATTTCCATTATCATTCTCGCACTGCTGATCGTGAATATCGTGCTCACCGCGATTATGATGTTCAGCGTGGTAGGCACTTCCCGCAAGACGGCGGCGCTGGTGGACAATATCGCGACGGCGCTGAGCCTGGAGTTGTCCGGAAGCGCGGAGGGCGAGCAGGAGGAAAAGGTGGAAATACCGATGGACGATATCGCCACCTACGATATCGTGGATAAGATGACGATTCCGCTGCAGGTGGAGGTCGAGGTCGATGCCAACGGCAACGAAAAGGAGGAGGCGCATTACTTTATCGCCACCGTCACGTTGTCGATGAACACCAAGGATAAGGGGTACAAGAAGTACGGCGAGACCATCAGCGAGCGGGAGAGCCTGATCAAGTCCGAGATCACCGACGTGATCAGCCAGCGCACGGTAGACGAGATGCGCAGCAATCAGGACGAGGTAAGACAGGAGATCCTGACCAGAATACAGGAGTTGTTCGATTCCGAGTTTATCTTCAATGTTACGTTTAGTGACACTATGATTCAATAGAAGCAGGCTCAGATAGTGCCACAGGAGGTGAACGTGCGTGGGAGAGGTACTGTCTCAAAATGAGATTGACAATCTGCTGGCCGCATTGAGCAGCGGTGAGATCGATGCAGATGAAATGAACGATTCCGGTGACAAACAGGTTAAGAACTACGACTTCAAACGTCCTACGAAGTTCTCCAAAGAGCACCTGCGGACGCTGGAAATCATATATGAGCATTACGGGCGGCTGCTTTCCACGAGCCTTCCGATCTATCTTAGAAAAAACGTGCAGATTTCCGTAGCCAGCTCGGAGACGGTTATCTTTTCGGAATTTACCAATGCGCTCTCCAATCCCGTGATCCTCGGGATCGTCAATTTCCAGCCGCTGGGCGGCACGATCCTGATCGAGCTGGCGGCGCAGCTTGGATATGCGATGATCGACCGTATGCTGGGCGGCGCGGGCGAGCCGCTGGAAAAGAACCGGGATTTCACCGAGATCGAGATGACGATCATCGAGAGAATGATGGTGGTGTGTATGCAGCTCATGCGCGAGCCGTGGAAGAACGTCGTCGATCTGAATCCGGTGATGGAGCGGATCGAGACCAACTCGCAGTTCGCACAGGTGATCGCCCCCAACGACATGATAGCGATCGTCACGCTGAACATGAAGATCGGCGACGTGGAAGGATTCATGAATATCTGTCTTCCGTTTTTTACGCTGGAATCTGTCATGGATAAGCTGAATACGAAGTACTGGTACGCGACGCTGCAGGAGAAGCGGGAGGAAGATCTGGAGGACCGCATCGAGGCGCTGATCAGGCGGGTGGACGTACCGATCAAGGCAGTGCTGGGACACACCAGAGTGTCGGTCAACGACTTTATCAACCTGCAGGTAGGGGATATTGTGCGTCTGAATACCGATATAGAAGACGATTTAGAGATTTATGTGGGCAATATCAAAAAATTCACCGCTTTACCGGGCTCCAGCAAAGACAAATATGCTGTAAGAGTCACATCGGTAATCAGAGAGGGGGAATAACGGCATGGACGGAATGTTATCACAGGATGAAATAAATGCGCTGTTAAGCGGTATGGCCACACCCGGCGACAGCGACGGCGGCGACGCTGCGGCAGGCAGTGAAGCGGCGCCCGCTCCGGCTCCTGCGCCCGCGTCCGCGTCCTCGGATATGGGGGACGATATCCTCAGCGACATGGAAAAGGACGCCATCGGCGAGGTTGCCAATATCAGCATGGGTTCTTCGGCGACGACGCTGTATTCGCTGGTCAACCGCAAGGTCAACATCACGACGCCCGTCGTCACGATGGCGCAGTGGGACAGCGTGCTGCAGGATTACGAGAAACCGTGTGTGTTTATTCAGATCAAATATACGGTAGGTCTGGACGGCACCAACATTCTGGTGCTGAAGGAGCATGACGTAAAGGTGATCACAGACCTGATGATGGGCGGCGACGGCAGCAACACCGACGGCGAGCTCTCTGAGCTGCACTTGAGCGCGATCTCGGAGGCGATGAACCAGATGATGGGCTCCTCCGCCACGTCGATGTCCACGATGCTGGGCAAGATGATCGACATCAGCCCGCCGGAGGCCAGTCTGGTAGACCTGACGGCCTTTAAGTCGGGCGGCGAGATCGCGTCGTTTCTGGAGGGAACGTTCGTCAAGGTCACGTTCCGGATGCAGATAGACGATCTGGTGGATTCCACGATCATGCAGTTGTACCCGGTTGACTTTGCCAAGGAACTGTGCGATACGTTCCTGCAGAACCAGATGGGCGATGCCGAACCGGAACCCGCGCCTGCACCCGCACCCGCGGCGGCTCCCACACCGGCGCCCGCACCCGCTCCGGCGGCACAGGCCGCGCCCCAGATGGCCCCTCAGATGGCTCCACAGATGGCGCCCCAGATGGCTCCGCAGATGGACATGAGCCAGATGAACATGAATATGGGCATGGGCATGGGAATGCCGCAGATGCAGATGCCTATGATGCAGATGATGCCGCAGGCGAACATGAACATTCAGCCGGCCCAGTTCCAGAGCTTTTCCAACGATTTCAACCCGGCGCAGATTCAGGAGAACATCGGCCTGATACGGGATGTGCCGCTGGAAGTCACGGTGGAACTCGGAAGGACATCAAAATCCATATCGGATATTTTGGATTTCTCACCCGGCACGATCATCGAGCTGGATAAGATAGCCGGTGAACCGATCGACGTACTGGTCAACGGCAAGTTCGTTGCCAAGGGCGAGGTCGTAGTAATCGAGGAGAGTTTTGGCGTTAGAGTAACCGAAATCATCAAATAAAGAGCGATAGGAGAGAAAAGATGGCAAAGAATATTTTGATATGTGACGATGCAGCATTCATGCGGATGATGATCAAAGACATCCTGACCAAGAACGGGTACAATGTTGCGGGCGAAGCGGAGAACGGCGCTAAGGCTGTCGAGAAGTACAACGAGCTGAAACCCGATCTGGTGCTGATGGACATCACGATGCCCGAGATGGACGGTATTCAGGCGCTCAAAAAGATCAAGGAGTCCGATCCGGGCGCGATGATCATCATGTGCTCCGCGATGGGCCAGCAGGCGATGGTTATCGAGTCCATCCAGTCGGGCGCAAAGGACTTTATCGTAAAGCCTTTCCAGGCGGACCGCGTGCTGGAAGCCGTCAAAAAGGTAGTGGGGTAATGCTGCTCACGGTGTCGGCCAGAACCGATTCCTATATACAGTTTATAACGGTACTGATCATCTTTGTATTCGTACTGCTTGTTACTTATTGGGTTACGAAATGGACGGCGGGCTACCAGAAGACCAAGAATACCAACGCCAATCTGGAGACGCTGGACATGATCCGTCTGCCGGGCAGCAATAAGTACATCCAGATCGTCAGAGTCGGCAGGAAATATTTGGCCGTGGCAATCTGCAAGGATACTGTTACAATGTTGACAGAGATACCTGAGCAGGATCTGGCACTGTCCGGCACGGACGCGCCGCAGACGCTTAATTTTAAAGAGATTCTCGGGAAACTTCAGCAAAAGGATTCTTCGGGAAACGAAGATGGGCGAGACGAATGAAGAAATACTTTTCCGTATATCATTTGGCGAAAATGATGTGCCTGCTGTTACTGGCAGGCATATTGTGTCTAAACAGTAAGCTGACGGTATATGCGACTGCCGACACGCCCTACCGCGATTCCAACCTCACCGGCGTGACGGATGACCAGACGAATCTGCGGGAACCGGGGGAGTCGCAGGACGCCGACGAACTTGCGGAACTGAATATCGGCAACACGTTTACGATCACGTACGGAGACGGCAACGGCAGTATCAACGGCGCGCTGCGCATTCTGATCATACTGACGCTGATCGCCATCGCGCCGACGCTGATCGTCACGATGACCTCGTTTACCCGGATCATCATCGTCCTGCACTTTACGAGGCAGGCGCTGAACACGCAGACGGCGCCGCCTAACACGGTACTGATAGGCATCGCGCTCTTTTTGACGTTTTTTATCATGCAGCCCACGCTGACCGCCGTCTACACGGAGGCCGTGGTGCCGTTCGAGGCGGGGGAGCTGACGCAGGAGGAAGCTCTGGAGAAGGCGTCGGTTCCGATCAGGGAGCATCTGTATAAGCAGACGCAGAAGAAGGACGTCAGCCTCTTTATGGCCATCGACAGGCTGGAGTGGAACGGCGAGCTGGACGAGATTCCGATGAGCGTGCTGATCCCCAGCTATATCATCAGCGAGCTGCGGTATGCGTTTATCATCGGCTTTTTGATTTATATTCCGTTCATCGTGATAGATATGGTGGTGGCGTCCACGCTGATGAGCATGGGTATGATGATGCTGCCGCCGACGACGATTTCGATGCCGTTCAAGATCCTGCTCTTTGTGCTGGCGGACGGCTGGTACCTGATCATCAAGAGTCTGGTGGAGAGCTTTTATATTTAGCGGAGGATGAGTATGGTTATTGATGACGTCACTGCGATTGCGCAGGAGGCAATCTTTACGATCATTAAATGCGCGGCGCCGCTTCTGCTCGTATCGTTGTGCGTGGGCCTGATCGTCAGCATCTTTCAGACGGTCACGTCGATTCAGGAGCAGACGCTGACGTTTGTGCCTAAGATTCTTGCCATTTTTCTGACGCTGATCCTGCTGGGACACTGGATCATGAACAACATGGTGGAGTATATGACCAGCCTGTGGAGCAGCTTCGGCAATTATATCAGATGAGGCGTGAGTCGGTATGATCGATGTGACCTTTACCTATGCGGACCTTGAATATTTTCTGCTGGTGCTGGTGAGGATTTCCTGTTTCGTGTTTGTGGCGCCTTTTTTCTCGTTAAACGGCGTCCCCCGGAGCGTCAAGATCGTGTTCAGTATCTTCCTGTCCTATCTGGTCTATATGTCGGTGGATCGGAGCGACGTCGTATACAGTACGCTTCTGGGCTATGCGGTGGTGGTGATGAAGGAGGCGCTGACGGGGTTTCTGATCGGCTGGGGCGCGCAGATCTGTGTGGCGGTCACGTCCTTTGCGGGCAGCATCGCCGATATGGAGATCGGCGTGTCGATGGTCTCGCTGGTGGACCCGGCGACCAGAGAGCAGGCGACTTTTACCGGCGTGTTTTACCAGTATATCTTCACGCTTTTTATGATCGTCACGGGGATGTACCAATATCTGCTCAGCGCGCTGGTGGACAGTTTCACGCTGATCCCCGTCAACGGCGCGGTGTTTGACTCGGAATCGCTGATCGGCTCCGTGATCAAGTTTCTGGGCGACTATATCACGATGGGATTCCGCATTATCCTGCCGATCTTCTGCACGATGCTGCTGCTCAACGCGGTGCTCGGCATTCTGGCCAAGATCTCGCCGCAGATGAATATGTTTGCGGTGGGAATGCAGATGAAAGTGCTGGTCGGGCTGGGGATTCTGTTCCTGACAGTGCGCATCCTGCCCGGCGCGGCGGATTATGTGTTTCGGGAGATGAAGGAAATGATCGTATCCTTTATGGAGGGGATGACGTGATCTTAGCATACAATCTCCAGTTCTTTGCCAAGGACGGGCCCGGCGGTGAGAAGACCGAGGAGCCTACCGCCAAGAAGCTGGACGACGCCCGCAAGGAAGGCCAGGTGGCCAAGAGCAAGGAGATCAGCAACGCGCTGGAGCTGCTGGCGTTCTTCTCGTTAGTCTACCTCTGGACCAGATATATGGCCACGTTTTTTGTGGGAAATATGTACGACATCTACTCGCAGATACCGGAGTATATCAAGTTGTACGACGGACACATACAGGAGCAGACGATCAGCACGCTTTTTATCAGCGCCCTGCTGCGGATTCTGCTGATTATGGCGCCGTTTCTGCTGGTCGGCGTGCTGGTGTGCGTCGTGGCGGACGTGGCGCAGGTGAAGTGGAAGCCTACCACCAAGCCGCTGCAGCCCAAGTTCAGCAAGCTGAATCCGGTGAACGGGTTTAAGCGGTTCTTATCCGTCAACTCGCTGGTGGAGCTGCTCAAATCGCTGCTAAAGATCGCACTGGTGGGATATGTGGTCTACTCCTACCTGCGAAAGAATATGCCGCCCATCTACCAGTTTTACGATCTGCCGCTGAATCAGGGGATCATGCTGATCGGCACGCTGGTAGTCAACTTAGGGCTCAGGATATCGGCTTTCTATGTCATCATCGCGCTGCTGGACTATATTTACCAGAAGGTAAAGTTCAAGAACGACATGAAGATGACGAAGCAGGAAGTCAAGGACGAGTACAAGAACCAAGAGGGAGATCCCCAGATCAAGAGCAAGCAGCGCCAGCGGATGCAGGAGGCTTCCCGCAGGCGTATGATGCAGCAGCTCCCGCAGGCGGACGTGGTCATCACGAACCCGACGCATTATGCGGTGGCCATCAAGTACGATCCCGAGCTCTACGACGCTCCCTATGTGATCGCCAAGGGCGCCGACTATCTGGCGCAGAAGATCAAGGAAGAAGCGAAGGAGCATCATATCGAGATCGTGGAGAACAAGCCTCTGGCACGTATGCTGTACGCCAATGTGGACATCGGCAGCGTGGTGCCGCCGGAGCTCTATCAGGCGGTGGCGGAGGTGCTGGCGTTCGTATATCATCTGCAGGGCAAAGTATAACCGGAGCGGATTGCGGGCAGTAACCTGGAGGAAAGGAGGAGAAGCGCATGGGAAACCTGAAAAAAGCCGATATAGGCGTCACCGCGTATGTGCTCGCGGCGTTTATCATGCTGATCGTGCCGATCTCCTCGGGGCTTCTCGACGTGCTTCTCGCGTGCAACATCGCCGTGGCGTTCACGGTTATGTTCGGTTGTATGTTCGCCGAGGATGTGCTGAAAATGTC
The DNA here is from genome assembly GCA_947630025.1 of uncultured Lachnospiraceae bacterium. Lineage (GTDB taxonomy): Bacteria > Bacillota > Clostridia > Lachnospirales > Lachnospiraceae > UBA3282. The sequence continues at coordinate 59,394 of CANRFZ010000011.1, read as the reverse complement.
CTATTTCCCGACCATCCTCCTCTTTACGACGATTTTCAGGATCGCGCTGAACGTCTCCTCGACGAGACTGATTCTGACGACGGGCGATCCCGGCAACGTGGTCCGCACTTTCGGGCAGTATGTGGGCGGCGGCGATCTGGTCATCGGCGTCATCGTCTTTATCATCCTGATTCTGGTGCAGTTTATGATTATCAACAAAGGTTCCGAGCGTGTGGCCGAGGTAACGGCGAGATTTACGCTGGACGCCATGCCCGGTAAGCAGATGGCCATCGACGCGGACTTAAACACCGGCGCGATCAACGACGTCGAGGCGAAGCAGCGGCGTGACAGGATTCAGGAAGAAGCCAGCTTCTTCGGCTCCATGGACGGTGCCGTGAAGTACGTCAAGGGAGACGCCACGGCGGGCCTGATTATCACCTTTGTCAACATCATCGGCGGTATCGCGATGGGAATGTGGCGGCGCGGCATGGACATCAATTCCGCCCTCACGCAGTATACGATCCTGACCATCGGCGACGGTCTGGTGAGCCAGATTCCGTCCCTGCTGATCTCACTCTCCACAGGTATTCTGGTGACGAAGGGCTCCAAGGACGCGGATTTCGGCACGGTGCTGATCAGCCAGTTGTTCGGGACGCCGAAGGTGCTCTATCTGGTGGGAGCGGTGATTGCGGGACTGGGGATTGTCACGCCGCTCAACACAATTGTGTTCGTGGGACTGGGCATCGTCTTTATCGTGGTCGGCCGGGTGATGGCCGGCACCATCGAGACGGCGGAGATCGAACACGCGGCGGACGAGGAGGAGGCCGCCGCCGAGGAAATCCGGCAGCCGGAGAACGTCACCTCGCTGTTACAGGTGGACCCCATCGAGCTGGAGTTCGGCTACGGCATCATACCGCTGGCGGACGTCAATCAGGGCGGCGACCTGCTGGACCGCGTCGTCATGATCAGGCGGCAGATCGCGCTGGAGCTTGGTACTGTCGTACCGATTATCCGTCTGCGGGATAACATACAGTTGAATCCGAACCAATATATTATTAAAATAAAAGGGGTACAGGTCAGCGAGGGCGAGATCCTCTTTGACCACTACATGGCGATGAATCCCGGCTATGTGGAGGAGGAGATCACGGGTATTCCCACGTTCGAGCCTTCGTTCCATCTGCCGGCGATCTGGATTACGGAGGGCCAGCGGGAGCGCGCGGAGAGCATGGGCTACACGGTAGTCGATCCGCCGTCCATCATCGCGACGCACTTAACGGAGATCATCAGGCAGTATATCGCGGAGCTGCTGACCAGACAGGATGTGCAGCATCTGGTGGACAACCTGCGTGAGTCCAATCCGTCTCTGGTGGAGGAGCTGGTGCCTAAGCTGTTAGGGATCGGCGAGATCCAGAAGGTACTGCAGAATCTGTTGAAAGAGGGCGTTTCGATCCGGGATCTGCTGACGATCTTCGAGACGCTGGCCGACTATGCCACGACGACGCGGGATACCGATATCCTGACGGAGTATGTGCGCCAGAGCCTCAAACGGGCGATCTCCAATAAGTTCTTTGCGGCCAACGAGACGACCAGCGTGGTGACGCTGGACCCGAAGCTGGAGCAGGAGATTATGGCCAGCGTGAAGCAGACGGAGCAGGGCGCTTATCTGACGCTGGACCCCGCCAAGACCAAGGCGATCATGGATTCCGTGGCGGCGGAGGTCAAGAAGCTGGAGGATCTGGGCAAAATGCCCATCGTGATCACCTCGCCGATCGTCCGGGCGTACTTCAGAAAACTCACGGAAGATTACTACAAGGATCTGGTCGTTGTGTCCTACAACGAAGTGGAGTCCAACATTGAATTACAGTCTGTTGGGATGGTGACAGCATAATGATAATCAAAAAATTTACCGGCAAAACAGAGAAAGAGGCGATGGATACCGCCAGAAAGGAACTGGGGGAAGGCGTGGTCGTCATGAACGTCAGGGACGTGAAGGCTAAGGGCTTCTTCTCGTTCTTAAAGCCCCATCTGACGGAAGTGACGGTGGCGCTGGAGGAGGAGAGTGAGCGCTACTCCGCGGCGGTGACCGCCATCAATAACGTCCTCGCCACGAGCCAGAATAAGGAGGCTCAGCAGCCGCAGAGCGCGCAGCAGGGCGGCGCGGAGCGTGCCGGGGAGCAGCCGGAGCGCAGGGAGAGCAGCGCCATCGAGGAGAAGCTGGACAGCCTGCAGTCCCTGCTGGAGCAGCAGCTCCAGAAGCCCGACGAGAACCGGGCGGAGAAGAAAGACGAGGAGCAGGAGCCGAAAGAGGAGTCGGAGATCGACAAGTTCATGCGGCTTCTCCACGACACGATGCGCAACAACGAAGTGGACGACCAATACGCGACGGAGATACTGGACGAGATCGCGCAGGCGAACAAGCCCAATATGCCGATTGACTATGCGCTGGCCAATATCTACCAGAAGATGATACTGAAATTCGGTATGCCGGACTGCATCACGCCGGCGTCCAAGGGCATCAAGATGGTATTTTTCATCGGGCCCACGGGCGTAGGCAAGACGACGACGATCGCCAAGATCGCCTCCATCTTCCGCGTGGACATGAAAAAGAAAGTGGCGCTTCTGACGGCGGACACGTACCGGATCGCGGCGGCGGAGCAGCTTCGCACCTACGCCAACATTCTGGAAGTGCCGTTTCGGATTATCTACACGGTGGAGGAGATCGAGAAGGCCATGGAGGATTTCCGCGACTACGACTATATCCTCGTGGACACGGCGGGGCATTCCCACCAGAATACGACGCAGAAGGAGAGCATGAGCACCTTTATCCACTCCGTGGACGGCAAGGCGGAGAAGGAAGTCTATCTGGTGCTCAGCGCCACGACGAAATACCGGGATCTGATCAGCATCGCCGACGCCTACAAGGAGATGACGGACTTCAAGCTGATCTTTACCAAGCTGGACGAGACGACGACGTTAGGGAGCCTGCTCAATCTGAGGCTGTATACGGGCGCTTCCCTGTCCTATGTGACCTACGGACAGAATGTGCCGGACGATATCGAGGAATTTAACCCGCAGAGCACCGTGAAGCAGCTATTGGGAGGTAAGCACTAAGGAGGAGAGCGAATGGATCAGGCTGAACAACTACGAAATATCATAAAAGCCAGCAGCCAGCCGCAGCGCCCTCTTGCGAGAGTGATTACCGTGACCAGCGGCAAGGGCGGCGTCGGCAAATCCAATACGGCGATCAATCTGGCGATTCAGTTCCGCAAGATGAACCAGCGGGTTATCATACTGGACGCCGATTTCGGGCTGGCCAATATCGAGATCATGTTCGGCGCGGTGCCGAAGCATAATCTCTGCGATCTGATTTATCAGGGCAAAAACATACGGGACATCATCACCTGGGGGCCCATGGAGGTGGGATTTATCTCCGGCGGCTCCGGAATCGCGGGGATGTCCAACTTAAGCAGGGACTACCTGAATTATATCATTCAGAATCTGGTGGAGCTGGACGAGATGGCGGACATCATCATCGTGGACACCGGCGCGGGCATCTCCGACGCGGTGCTGGAATTTCTGGTGGCCAGCGGCGAGATCCTGCTGGTGACGACGCCGGAGCCCACGTCCATCACGGATTCTTATTCGCTGCTAAAGGCGCTGAACCGGCACCCCCGCTATTCGCCGGAGGCGTCCCAGATCAAGGTGATCGCCAACAAGGTGTTCGGCGACGCCGAGGCGGAGGCGCTCTATGCGAAGCTGGAGGCCGTCGTCGGGCGGTATCTGAAAGTGCCGATCAGCTATCTGGGAATGGTGCCGCAGGACACCCAGCTGGCCAAGGCGGTGATGCAGCAGATGCCCGTCTCGCTGGACAATCCGCGGGCGCGCTCCGCGGTGGCTTTCGAGAAGATCGCCGCCAGACTGATGAACAAAGAGCTCAGCGCGAATCTGCCGAAACGTGGCATGGCGGCGTTTTTCTCTCATATTATATCTAAGAGATAGGACGGCGCGGCCTGTTCTGACATGGAGGAAATTATGGCGAATCTTTTATCCAAATATGTGATACCGGGCTGCCGGGTGGATCTGCAGTCCATCGACCGCTTTAAGGACGCTGGGGCGGAGGGCGAGACGCGCAAGGTCTACCAGAGTCAGGTGATAGACGTCCTCTCCGAAGACCGCGTGGAGATTTCCATGCCGATGGAAAAAACAAGACTGGTGCTTCTGCCCGTGGACGGAGAGTTCGATCTGTACTTCTACTCCGAGAGCGGCCTGTACCAGTGCTATGCGCGGGTGGTTGACCGCTACCGGAACAACAGTATGTACGTGCTGGTCCTTGACCTGATCAGCAATCTGCGCAAGCACCAGCGCCGGGAATACTACCGCTTCAGCTGCGCGCTGGAAATGAATTCCAGACCGCTGCAGGAGGAGGAAGTGCTGGCCGAGGACAATGGGGAGCTGGATCTGGAGCCGCAGCTTCCGCTGAAAAGCAGCGTCATCGTCGATATCAGCGGCGGCGGCCTCCGGTTTGTGGCCAACTACGCCTACGAGGTGGATAACCTCATCCTGTGCCGGTACCACCTGATGGTCGGCGGGGAGAGCAAGGAGTACAATCTGGTGGGCAAGGTGCTCAGCGTCCGGGAGCTGGACAACCGCAAGGGCGTCTACGAGCACCGGGTACAGTATGTGAAGGTGAATCCCACGGAGCGCGAGGAGATCATCAAATATATCTTTGACGAGGAGCGCAAGATTCTGAAAAACCAGAACGGTGAATAGGGATCGGGGAAGCTGCGCAGAAAGCAGAATAAAACGGAGCGCGGGCAGCGGCGCGGATTGGAGAGGAAAATGAAAAAAATATTAGTAGTTGACGACTCTGCACTCATGAGAAGGGTGCTCTGTGATATAATAGAAAGCGATGATAGATTCCGTGTGGAGGATCGCGCCGTAAACGGCGTGGAAGCGCTGGATCTGCTCAGCCGCAAGACGTATGACGCGGTAGTGCTGGATGTCAATATGCCGCAGATGAACGGGCTGGAGCTTCTGAAAGAGCTGCAGAAGCGCAAGATCTCCGCGAGAGTCATGATGGCCAGCACCGACACGAAGGAAGGCGCCAAGACGACGCTGGACGCGCTGGAGCTGGGCGCGCTGGACTTTATCCACAAGCCCAACAACGCGATGGACTGCCGTACCGACTCGTTCAAGGCGAGAATGATGCGGATACTGGCGGTCGTGGCGGAATCCAAGGCGCCGTCTTTCGGCAGGACGTTCACGATGGAGGAGCTCAAGACCTCCAAGAAGATGGTGGAGCTGGTGAGCAAACACGCCTCCGCCGTCACGGGCAACCGGATCGTGGCGCTGGCGAGCTCCACGGGAGGCCCCAAGGCGCTGCAGTCCGTCATTCCGAGACTGCCTAAAAACCTGAAAGCGCCTGTCATGATCGTCCAGCATATGCCCGCGGGCTTTACGGCGTCGCTGGCGGAGCGGCTGGATTCCCTCAGCGAAGTGCACGTGAAGGAGGCCGCCGAGGGAGACGTGATCGAGGCGGGCACCGTCTACATCGCGATGGGCGGCAGGCATATGAACGTGTCCACGAGCGGCGGCAGGAGCACGGTGCACTACACGGACGAGCCGACGAGGGAGGGCGTCAGGCCGTGCGCCAACTATATGTACGAGTCGCTGATGAACAGCGGGTACGATCAGGTGGTCTGCGTGGTGATGACCGGCATGGGCGCCGACGGCACGGAAGGAATCATCAATCTCAAAACCAAGAAAAAGATTCATGTAATCGCGCAGGAAGCAAGCACGTGCGCGGTGTACGGAATGCCCAAGAGCGTCGTGAACGCGGGCCTCTCCGACCAGGTCGTACCGCTTGACCAGATTGCACAGGAAATCATAATGAACGTGGGGGTAAAATAACATGGATGTAAGCCAGTATCTCGAAATTTTCCTTGATGAAACGAACGAACATTTGCAGAATCTGAACACCCAGATCCTCTCGCTGGAGCAGGAGCCGGGCAACATGGACACGATCAACGAGATCTTCCGTGCGGCCCACTCGCTGAAGGGCATGGCGGGCACGATGGGCTACAAGAGAATGCAGAACCTGACGCATGACATGGAAAATGTATTCTCGGAAGTCCGCAACGGCAACATCACGGTCAAGGCGGAAATGATCGACGTACTGTTCCAGTGCCTCGACGCGCTGGAAGAATACACGACCAATATCCGCAACAACGCAGATGAGGGCACCAACGACAACGAACCGCTGATCAAGCAGCTCAACGATATCCTGAAAGGCGAGGAAGGCGGAGAGGACGACGGCGGAAACGAGGCTCCCGCGGCACAGGAGGCGCCCACACAGGCAGCCGATACCGCATCCGGCGGCGAGAAGTGGAAAGCTGTCAAGCTGGGCGAGACGGAGCAGAATGTTCTCAAGGAAGCGGTGTCTCAGGGCAAGAAAGTGTACGGCCTGACCGTCAAGGTGCAGGAATCCTGCATCCTGAAGGCGGCAAGGGCGTTTCTGGTATTCAAGGCCATAGAGGAAGTCGGCGAGATCGTGGTATCCAGCCCCTCGGCGCAGGATATCGAGGACGAGAAGTTTGAACTGGATTTCAGCCTCGTCGTAATCTCCGACGGCACGCTGGATCAGGTGGTCGGCGCGGCCAAGAGCGTATCCGAGATCGAGGATGTGCAGGGCGGCGTGATCGATCCCGACCATATCGATGTGGCGGCAGCGGAGGACGAGTCCGGCGCGGCGGCGGCAGCGGCCCCGGTTCAGAAAGAAGCTCCTGCGGCATCGGCGTCTGCGGCTCCCGCGGCGGCTGCTCCTGCGGCATCCGCAGCGCCCGCCAAGAAGAAGGCCGACGACAAGAAGCCGGCGGGTAATAAGCCTGCGGGCAATAAGCCGGTGGTCAACAGAACCGTCAGGGTGGATATCGAGAAACTGGACACGCTGATGAATCTGGTGAGCGAGCTGATCATCGCCAAGAACTCTCTGGTAGCCGCGTCTGCGGCCTCCGGCACATCCACGACGGCGGTGAACGAGCAGATCGAGTATCTGGAGAGCGTCACCACTTCGCTGCACGAGTCCGTCATGAAAGTGCGCATGGTGCCCATCGAGAGCACCGTCAGCAAGTTCCCGCGTATGGTGCGCGACCTGCAGAAAACGCTGGGTAAGAAGATGGAACTGTATATGACCGGTGAGGAGACCGAGCTGGACCGCACCGTGGTGGACGAGATCGGCGATCCGCTGATGCACCTGCTGCGCAACTCCGCAGATCACGGCTTGGAGTCGGCGGAAGTCCGCAAGGAGAGAGGCAAGCCGGAGGTGGGCTCCATCTTCTTAGACGCTTATCAGGACGGCAATAACGTTGTGATCGAGGTCAGGGACGACGGTAACGGCATCGATACGCAGGCCGTCCGTGCCAAAGCGATAGAGAAAGGCATTATCACGCCGGAGCAGGCGGAAAATATGAGCGAGAAGGAGAGCATCGACCTGTTGTTCCACGCGGGCTTCTCCACGGCCAAGGTCGTATCCGACGTGTCGGGCCGCGGCGTCGGTCTGGACGTCGTGAAGTCCAAGATCGAGGCGCTCAGCGGCGAGGTGGAAGTCAAGAGCAAGCTCGGCGAGGGCAGTTCGTGGATCATCAGGCTGCCGCTGACGCTGGCCATCATTCAGGCGCTGATGGTAGACATCGGCAACGAGAAATACGCTATTTCGCTCGGCTCCATCCAGACGATCGAGGATATTTCGCCCGACGACGTCAAGCTGGTGCAGAACAAGGAAGTGATCCAGCTTCGGACGGACGTTATTCCGCTGATCCGCTTAAATCAGATTCTGGATGTGGAGAGCAAGAAAGATCCCGCCGAGAATCTGGTCGTCGTCGTCGTCAAGAAGGGCGACAGGCAGGCAGGTCTGGTTGTGGATGAGCTGATCGGCCAGCAGGAGATCGTCATCAAGTCTCTGGGCAAATACATCAGCAAGTGCAAGATCATCAGCGGCGCTACCGTCCTCGGCGACGGCGAGGTTGCGCTGATCCTTGACGCCAATACGTTGATTTAAGCAGAGGAGGAACCGTGACATGGAAGAATTAAAAACAGTTGAAACCACACAGTTCATAGTGATCAAACTTGGTGATGAGCAGTACGGAATCGATATCAAGTTTATTGACAATATTGTCAGGATGCAGCATATCACGAGAGTGCCCAAGGTGGACAGCTACTTGAAGGGCGTCATCAATCTGCGCGGCGAGGTCATTCCGGTCATGAGCATCCGCATCAAGATGGGCCTGGAGCCGGATGTGGAGACGAAGTCCAGCCGGATCATCATCCTGAAGCTGGAGCAGCAGGGTACGATCGGCGTGATCGTGGACGAGGTGAAGGAAGTCGTCACGCTGGACAACGATCAGATCGAGCGGATGGCGTATGATTCCAAAGACGACAAAAACAATTTCCTGTGCGGAATCGGCAAATGCGAGGGAGGGCTGATCTCCCTGCTGGATCTGAACGCCGTAGTGATGGAAAACGTGTAGGAGGTTTACGGTGAGTGACATATCCTTGGAAAAGATGTCGAACGAGTATATCGACGTTTTGAAAGAGTTGGGAAATATCGGCGCCGGCAACGCCACCACAGCGCTGGCGCAGATGATGCAGTGCAAGGTGGACATGGCGGTTCCGCAGGTAAAGCTGCTGGAGTTCAAGGAACTGGGCGAGATGATGGGCGGCGAGGAAACCATCATGGCCGGCATTTATCTGGGTATCGAGGGCGATATCACCGGCAGTATCATGTTCCTGCTGGAGAAACAGGCGGCGCGGTATCTGGTCAACAAGCTGATGGGAATGGAGATGGAGGGCGACGAGTTCTCCGAGATGGAGTTCTCGGCGTTAAAGGAGGTAGGAAATATCATTACCGGCGCGTACCTCAATTCGTTGTCAGCACTGACCAATCTTGTCATATATCCATCCGTCCCGGACCTGACGGTGGATATGGCGGGCGCTATCCTGAGCGTGCCCGCGATCCAGTTCGGCGCGCTGGGGGACAAAATGCTGCTGATTCAGACGCAGTTCTTTGACGAGAGGGTGCTGGACGGTTATTTTATACTGGTTCCCGATCTGGATTCCTACAGTAAAATACTGATGGCACTGGGACTGGCATAACGACGCGCGTCGGAAGATTTAGCAAGTGTAAACAGGAGAGGTCTAACATGGGCAATTTGATAAAGGTCGGTATGGCTGATTTGAACGTGTGCGTCAGTCCTGACAGCATTACGACGCTGGGGCTCGGTTCCTGTGTCGGTATTGCGGTCCGCGATCCGGTGACGAAGATCGGCGGTCTGGCGCATATCATGCTTCCGGACAGTACCTCGATCCGCAACAATACGAACATTCCGAAGTTTGCGGATACGGGCATAGAAGAACTGGTGAAACAGGTAGTGGCAAAAGGGGCGAACAGATCGCGGCTGGTAGCCAAGATCGCGGGCGGCGCGCAGATGTTTGCTTTTCAGAATAAGAGCGACATGGTTCGTGTGGGCGAGCGGAATGTGCAGGCGACCAAGGCGAAGCTGGCGCAGCTCAAAATCCCGATTCTGGCGGAGGACACCGGCAAGAATTATGGAAGAACCGTTATTTTCTATCCGGAGACGGGGGATTTCGTGATCCGGGCGGTAGGAAAACCGGAGAGCGTGATCTGACCGGCGGATGACAGGACGAAGGGGTTTGGCAAGTGGATTACGAGACAGTGGACACCGGGGATAAGGACGAGGAACAGAAACCCGGCGCACAGACAACAGAACAGGACGGCGAGGAAGAAACTGCCGAAATAGAAGCGGAAACGGCCCAAGAACGAAAGGCCAGAGAAGAACGGGAAGCAAAAGAGCGGGAGCTGCGGGCCAAAAAGCGCAGGCTGATTCCGCCTTTTGTCATGCTTCTGGCGGGCGCGGCGGCCAGCATCACGATGCATATCTTCCACTATGAGACGAAGACGATGCTGATGATCCTGTTGTGTGTTCTGGTGGGTTTTTATATGGCGGGCTGCGTAATCAAGTATATGTTCGATCAGTTTGAAAAACAGATCGAGGAAGCCGGCATGGAGGAAGGCGAAGTCATCGAGAAGGAACTCGCGGAAGAAGATCAGCAATAATCTCCGAAGCGGACAGAAGGATGAATAACGCATATGGATGAGGCAGGCAGAAAGAGGCTCTGGGAGGACTACGCGAAGTCGAAGTCGCCCGAACTCAGGGAAAAGATCATATTGGAGTATGCGCCGCTCGTCAAAGTGGTGGCGGGCCGTCTGAGTATGTATCTGGGCTACAACGTGGAATATGACGATCTGGTGAGCTACGGTATCTTCGGGCTGATCGACGCCATCGACAAGTTTGATTTCCTCAAGGACGTCAAGTTTGAAACTTACGCGAGTCTCCGCATCAGGGGCGCGATTCTGGATCAGATCCGCAAGATGGACTGGATACCGCGGACGATCCGGCAGAAGCAGAAAAAGATCGATTCCGTAATCAAGGAGATCGAGGGACGCTGCGGCAGGAGCGCCACGGACGACGAGATCGCGGAGGGGCTGGGCATCACCGGCGACGAGTATCTGGATTGGCAGTCCCAGATGAAAGTCACCAACGTCGTTTCGCTCAACGAGTTTCTGGAGCAGGGGACGGAAGTGTCCAACGAGGCGAGCCACACCCACAGTGCGCAGTTCGACAGTCCGGAGGAAGTGCTGGAGCGGGATGAACTGAAGAAGAAGCTGGCCGAGGCGCTGGAGATCCTGACGGAGAAGGAGCGCAAAGTCATCGTCCTGTACTATTACGAGGAGCTGACATTGAAGGAAGTCAGCAATATTCTGGAAGTGTCGGAGTCCAGAATATCGCAGCTCCATACGAGGGCGCTGCAGAAGATGAAGGGAAAACTGGGAAATTATATCGGCATTCTGACGGAAACGGGAGACCGGTAGAGGGCCGGTACGGACAGAGGGGAAGATAAGGGCACCATGAACGGATATTTCAGACTGGTAAACGATGCGGACAAGACGAGCATTAAGCTGATTCCGCCGACGGACGGAGATAAGCCGCTTGACATTAACGACGTCGTGGAATACATGACGATGAAAAATTATGCCTGCGATCTGCCGACGCTGCGGCGTGCGGTGGAGAAGGCGGCGGAGACGGAGAACGTCCTGCTGCTGGAGCAGATGGGGCATTACAAAGAGCGCGGGTGCTGCAAGCTCACCATAGCGCCGGATAAGATGAGCGTATACGCGAAGTTCTACGCGGCGTCCGAGGGCGGGGAGGAGATGTCCGCCGAGGAGATCGCCGGCGACCTGCAGGCCAAAGGGGTGCGGTACGGCATCAGGCATGACGCCATAGAACAGTTCGTGCGGCAGCGGCAGTACTGCGAGGACATTCTGGTCGCGGAGGGCACGCCTCCGGTGCAGGGGCAGGACGCCTATATCGAATATTACTTCAATACGGACAAAAAAGCGAAGCCCACATTAAATGAAGACGGCAGCGTGGATTTCTTTCATCTGAATATTCTGAACCACTGTAACAAAGGAGACGTGCTGGCGGTGCTCCACCCCGAAGTGCCGGGCGAGGACGGCGAGAATGTCTTTGGCGAGCCGCTCAAACCCGCGGAAGTCAAGAAAGAGACATTCCGATTCGGCAATCATATCGAACTGTCCGAGGACGGGCTGACGCTGACGACTCTCGTAAACGGCCATGTGGAGCTGGTGGACGGTCAGGTTTTCGTCTCGGATATGCTGGAAGTGGAGAACGTGGACAATTCCACCGGAAATATTGAGTATGAGGGCACCGTGCAGATCAACGGCAACGTGTCCACGAATTTTTCCGTGACGGCCCACGGCGACATCATCGTCAAAGGCGTTGTGGAAGGCGCCGAGCTGCAGGCGGACGGCAATATCGTCATCGCCCGCGGTATGAACGGCATGGGAAAGGGCACGCTAAAGGCAGGCGGCAACATCATCGCCAAATTCTTGGAAAACACTACCGCGCAGGCGGACGGCTATGTGGCTTCCGAGTCTATCCTGCACAGCAGGATCATGGCAGGCGGCGAGGTCAACGTAGACGGCAAGCGCGGGTTTATCACCGGCGGGCGCGTGTGCGCGGCGGGCGGCATCAACGTCAAGACGCTGGGCTCCGAGATGGGAGCGGATACGGTCGTAGAAGTGGGAGCCGATCCCAAGGTAAAGAACCGCATCGCGCAGCTCCAGAAGCAGATCGAGGAAGACAATAAGACGCTGCAGTCGATCATGCCCGTGCTGGCGTCCACCAGACAGAAGATCGCCCAAGGCGTGAAACTGAGCCCCGAACAGGTCAAATATATCCAGTCGCTGAATACGGCGGCGGCGCAGAAAAGCGCGGCCATCAAAGAGAGCCAGACGGAGCTTGACGAGCTGGAGGAGCAGATCGGCGGCGGCACGCAGGCGCAGATCAAAGTCAGGGGGATGGTCTATCCCGGCACGAAGATCTGCATCGACGACGTATCCATGACGGTACAGAAAGATACCCATTACTGCAGATTTATCAAAGAGCGCGGCGACGTAAAGACGGCGCCGTATTAGGAAATAGCGGAAAAATCATAAGGAAAGATCGCAGAGCAATATTACAGAAAAATATTACAGAGAAAAACCAAAGGTAATGTCACAGGACAGGAGGCGTTTGCATGGCGATAGGATTTGTGGAAATGCAGGGGCAGATTACGAGGGCGCAGGATTTCACCACGCTCAAACACAACGACGATTCCAAGGGAATGGTGGAGCAGGCCAACGTGGGGCAGCAGATGACGCGGCAGATCGAGCGTCAGGTCAACAGAGTCAACAAAGGCGACCAGCCGGAGTATCATGAGAAACACTTTGACGCCAAGGACAAGGGCAGCAACGAGTACAACGGCGACGGAGGCCGTTCCCGCAAAAGGAAGCCCGGCGAAAATCCAGACGGCAAGGTGCTGCTGAAGAAGACGATAGACTTTACCGTATAGGTGAGATTCGGACAGAGAACGGAGAACGACCGAGATGAGTGCAACGGAGATTATTCTGATCGTGATCGGCGCGGTGATCTTTCTGCTGGGTTATCTGATGCCTGCCGGCAGGAAAGATACGGGCGAAGAAGCGCAGGCCATCGGCGAGGGTGAGATCAGCAAGATGGTCGATACGGAAATAGAGCGGGCCAAGGGCCGCATAGAAGATATCGTGGACGAAACCGTGAACTATTCCATCGAACGCGCCGAGCGCGCCATGGAGCGCGTGGCCAACGAAAAAGTCATGGCCGTCGGCGAGTATTCCGACACGGTGCTGGAGGAGATCAACAAGAATCACAAAGAAGTGGTCTTTCTCTACGATATGCTGAACGACAAGCACGACAATCTGATGACAACGATCAACGAGGCCACCGTGACGGCGGATCAGATCAAGCAGACGGCCAAGGACGCGGAGATCACCGCTGCGGAAGCGCAGAACACCGCGCACAGCGCCCTCCAAGAGATCGAGGACGCCAGAGACAGTCTGGCCGCTTACGCTGACGCCGCCTACCGGCAGGATGCGGCGGACAGAGACTGGGACGACGGCAGGGCGGCCTATGGCGACGCAGACAGTGCGCCCCTGCAGGTAACGTCTGCGGAGCTGCTGGGAGAAGGCAGCAGCCGTTATCCCGAACAGACCGCGGCGGCGGAGGACGCCGGAGCCGAGGCAGGGCCGGCCATCGTGTCTGAGGAAGCGCCCGAGGAAGCGCCGGAGGAACAGAATATCTTTAAGCCCATCGCGCCCAGACGGGTGGAGATCATCCATCGGGAGGACGGCGACTATGCCGCGCCGGACGAGGAAGATATGTCCACCAGCGAAGCCTTTGCCAGCATGGGATTCTTTCATCCCGGCGAGGACAAAGCGGATAAAGCGGAAGGCGGCGGCAGGAAGACCAGAGGCAGGAAGAACGCCGCCAGAAAAGCGCAGGCGCGGGCGGACGAAAATGAAATTGAGAATGAAAACGAAAACGAAAACGCCCCCGGTGTGGAACTGCGGTTCGACCACGGCAAAAAGCGCGGGCGCAACAGCAACGAGCGGATACTGGAGCTTCACAAGGCGGGCAAATCCAACATGGCGATCGCCAAGGAGCTGGGGCTGGGCTTAGGCGAAGTGAAGCTGGTCATCGACCTGTTTGAAGGAATGTAGCATTCGGATATGCTTCCGGGCGCGAAGCGCCGCGGGATGGAGATTGGGATGGAACGGAAATATTATTTGAGGGGCCTCGGGCTGGGGATCGTCGTTACGGCGGTCATCATGGGCGTGGCGTTGTCGGGCCGCCGGAGTATGACGGACGAGCAGATTATCGCCCGGGCCAAAGAACTGGGTATGGTGGAGAATACGCTTCTGTCCGAGGAAGCCGCCGGGGATGCGGAGAGTGGAGACGCCGCCGAGGGTGAAAATGCCAATGTCGAGGGTGCAGCGGATGGAGATGCCGCCGCCGATAACACAGGGGCGGCAGACGACGCGGCGGCAGCAAGAGATACGGCAGCAGAGGATAACACTGCCGGGAAACAGACGGATGCCGCCGGGACGACGCAGGAGCAGGACGAAGCGGGCGGCAGTACGGCAGACAACACCGCTGCCGAGGAAGAACAAGGCAGAGACACAGAAGACGATAGCACCGTAGACGACGCGGCGGCAGGCGATAACGCAGAGATCGCAGACGATACGATGGCAGATGATGCTGCCGAGGGGCAGACAGATGGCAGCACTGTAGACGACGCGGCGGCAGCAGGAGACGCCTCCGAGACGGGTTCCGTCGTGATCACCATCCGGGGCGGAGACAGTTCCTATACGGTTGCAAAGAAGCTGGAGGATCTGGGTGTCGTTGCCTCCGCCTCCGCCTACGATACTTACCTCTGCGGCCACGGCTATGACAAGCGGTTGCGGACGGGCACGTTCTCGATTCCCGCGGATGCCGACGAGGAGCAGATCGCCCGCATCGTGACGGGCGGGGAGTGAAGACACAATCTCCAAAAGTCTGCATATACTTTAGGGAATTAGACCTATCGGAAACGGAAGTGCGGACAGATATGAGCAAACAGACGGATTCTCCTATAGATATCACAATACAGGGCCGGGACAACGGCGCGGATTATGAGGCGACTGCCCTCAGAGTGTCGCGTGTCAGTATCGCGGCCAATCTGCTGCTGACGGTTTTTAAGCTGCTGGCAGGCGTGATCGCCCATTCGGGCGCCATGATATCGGACGCGGTGCATTCCGCTTCGGATGTGTTCAGCACGGTTATCGTGATCATCGGGATCAGGATTTCTGCCAAGGCGTCGGACAAAGACCACCCTTACGGACATGAGCGGCTGGAATGCGTCGCGGCCATCGTGCTGGCCACGGTTCTGGCGGGAACGGGCGCGGCCATCGGGTACACCGCGGTACATAAGATCGCCGGCGGCAGCTATGAGCAGCTTGCGGTGCCGGGGCTTCTGGCGCTGATCGCGGCGGTGGTTTCCATCGCCGTCAAAGAGGGGATGTACCATTACACCCGCCACTACGCCCGCAAGATCGATTCCGGTTCCCTGATGGCGGATGCGTGGCACCACCGTTCGGATTCTTTTTCCTCAGTGGGCGCGCTGATCGGTATCGCCGGCGCACGGCTGGGCGTTCCGATCTTGGACCCGGCGGCCAGTCTGGTCATCTGTATTTTTATCGAAAAAGCCGCTTATGATATTTTTATGGATGCGGTGGACAAAATGGTGGACAAAGCGTGCGACGAACAGGTGGAGCAGGCCCTTCGGGAGTGCGCGCTGGCGCAGGACGGCGTGCAGGGCGTAGATCTGCTGCACACCCGCGTTTTTGGCAACAAGATCTACGTGGACATCGAGATCCGTGTGGACGGCGAGATGAAGCTGCGGGATTCCCACGGCATCGCCGAGCGCGTGCACAACGCCATCGAGCAGAATTTTCCCAAAGTCAAGCATATCATGGTGCACGTGAATCCGGCGTGAATCCGCACCGTTCCGTATAAAAAAAGAATTGAACCCTCAAAAAATTCTTGACAAACAATTAAATAAGTGCTTAAATGTTCATATAAAAATAAAATAATAAGATTTGTTTTTATAAACATATCGGAACGGAGATTGCCATGACGAGAAAGCAAAAGAAAGTATTGATCCGCATCATTGTTTCTGCCGTGCTGGTGCTGGGCCTGCAGTTCGTGCCGGTGCAGAATCCGCAGTTGAAACTGGCGCTTTTTCTGGTGCCGTATCTGATCATCGGGTATGACATTCTGAAAAAGGCGGTTCTGGGAATCGTGCACGGAGAGGTTTTCGACGAGAATTTTTTGATGGCGGTGGCCACCGTGGGCGCCATCGCGCTGGGAGAGTATCTGGAAGGCACGGCGGTCATGCTTTTCTATCAGATCGGGGAGTTGTTCCAGAGCTATGCGGTGGGCAAGAGCCGCAAAAATATCACGGAGCTGATGGATATCCGCCCCGACTATGCCAATGTGGAAAAAGACGGTGAGCTGGTACAGACTGATCCGGACGAAGTGGAGATAGGCACGGTGATCACGGTGCAGCCCGGTGAGAAAGTGCCGATAGACGGAATCGTCGTAAGCGGCAGTTCCACCCTGAACACGAGCGCGCTGACCGGGGAGAGCCTTCCCAGAGAAGCGGCGGTGGGGAGCGAAGTGATCAGCGGCTGCGTCAATATGTCCGGCGTGCTCCGCATCAGGACGACCAAAGAATTTGGGGAGTCCACCGCGTCCAAGATTCTGGAATTGGTGGAGAGCTCCAGCATGAAAAAGTCCCGTTCCGAAAATTTCATCACGCGGTTTGCCAGATACTACACGCCGGCAGTCTGCTTCGGCGCGCTGGCGCTGGCCGTCGTGCCGCCCATGGTCAGGATGGCGGCGGGGTATGAAGCGTGCTGGTCGCAGTGGCTCATCCGGGCGCTTACGACGCTGGTTATCAGCTGCCCCTGCGCGCTGGTCATTTCCATCCCGCTGAGCTTCTTCGGGGGGATCGGCGGCGCCTCTGCAAAAGGGATTCTGGTCAAAGGCTCCAACTATCTGGAAGCTCTGTCCGAGACGGCCTATGTCGTCTGCGACAAAACGGGAACCCTCACCAAAGGCGTGTTTGAGGTGACGGCTATCCGCCCCGAGGAAGACGTCACGGAAGATCAACTGTTGAAGACGGCGGCTTATGCCGAGCACTACTCCAACCATCCCATCAGCAGGAGCCTGAAAGAGGCTTACGCGCAGCCGGTGAAGGCCGAGGCGGTCAGCGATGTGGAGGAGATCAGCGGCCACGGCGTGACGGCGCTGGTAGAGGGACATCGGACGGCGGCAGGCAACAGAAAACTGATGGAGCGTCTGGGAATCCCCTATAGCCAGCCGGACGGCATCGGCACGGAAGTGCACGTGGCCATCGACGGAAAATACGCGGGTTACATCCTGATCTCCGACGTGGTCAAACCGGGCGCAAAGGAGGCGATAGCCGCCATGAAAGCATCCGGCGTCAAAGAAGTGGTGATGCTGACAGGCGACGCACGGCGCACGGCGCAGGCCGTGGCGGACGAACTGGGCGTGGACGTCGTGAAAAGCGAACTCCTTCCCGCCGATAAAGTGGCGGAGGTGGAGAAGCTGCTGGACGCCAAGGGCAAAAAAGAAAAACTTGCGTTTGTGGGGGATGGCATCAACGACGCCCCCGTATTGTCCAGAGCGGATCTGGGTATCGCGATGGGCGCCCTCGGCTCCGACGCGGCGATCGAGGCGGCGGATATCGTGCTGATGGACGACGACCCGCAGAAGATCGCCACCGCGATAGGCATTTCTCGCAAGACGCTGCGGATTGTCCACCAGAACATCGTGTTTGCGCTGGCGGTCAAGTTCGGGTGTCTGGCCTTTGGCGCGGTGGGGATGCTTAATATGTGGTGGGCGATTTTTGCCGACGTGGGCGTGATGATCATCGCGGTGCTGAACGCGACGCGGGCGCTGCGGTTCGGGAAGAAGTAGGAACTGTGGCTTGAAAATATCTGGCACGGAGGGATAAGTTATGTCAACCGATAAGAAGGAAATCCGGCTGCCGCATCATCACAGTGACAATATCGATATCGTGCTGGCGAAGCTGCCCTCCCAGGAGGACTGTATGCAGGTAGCCGAGATTTTTAAGCAGATCAGCGACGGCAGCCGCCTGCGGATTCTGTGGCTATTGTGCCACTGCGAGGAATGCGTCAGCAATATCGCGGTGGCGATGGAGATGAGCGATCCGGCGGTGTCCCACCATCTGAAGCTGCTGCGGAAAAGCGGCCTGATCGTGAGCAGGCGCGACGGCAAGGAGGTCTACTACAGACTGGCCGACACCCGGCAGGCGCAGCTCGTACACCACGTCTGTGAAGAAATGTTCAGGATATCGTGTCCGCTGGGGTGAGGTTTTGACTGGAAAAGGCTATGTGGGAGCACATAGTCTTTTTTTATAATAACAGGAGGCGGATCTTATTATGATCTTAGCCTTGCCAAGCAGGAGCGAATTGACGTATAATGAGATGTCGGTTTTTGTAATTTATTGAAAAAAATGCAAGTATTAAAAAAACGAAATGAGGTTACGAAAGATGGCCAAAATTAAAATGATCAGCAACCCCTATGAACGCAGTCTGACTTATTACATTTACAAAAAACAGTCCGACACGTGGGAAAACATAGAGCAGGACAGTATTAACAGCCGTCTCCGCGAAAACAATGGAGAGAAGATATTTCTGCCCTTTCAGGTGAAAGAAATAGTAGACACCATTGTTTCGGAGTATTATGTCGGAACCGGTCAGGTCGAACTTATCTTTGAGGGAACTGAGGATGAGTATGAAGAAATAGAGAATGTATGCAGCGACGAAGCCCACAAAGATAAAGTACATCTGCTTCGATCCACCCGTGTGCTGGAAAATGCAAGAGATATTCTGGACCATGCCAAGGAAATCTTTGATACGGTGCAGCCCATTATAAAAAATATTGTCAAAGATGACGCCGCGATAACCGACGGTCTGGAAAAAGTTTCCGATGCCCTGAAGGACATTATTCCGATCTGTATTTTTGGCAATTACAGTGCGGGAAAATCAACATTTATCAATGCGCTCATCGGATATGAAATATTACCCAGCGGCGGCGATCCCATCACTTCCAAAATTTATGAAATCAAACGTTCCGGACAAGAGGACAGAGCCAAAATATCTTTTGCATATCGTTCCCATGAAGAATGTGAAGAATATGAATTGCAATTTGACCATAAATCCTGCCGGGTATTTGCGGGTGACAAAGAGAAAGATCTTATACAAGAGATTCAGGCTGCCATCGAGCGGATGGAAGCCCCCGATTTGTTTCATATGGTCAATAAAACGATTGATATCATCAATTCCTTTGAAAAGAAGGATCGCTCCACAACTCTTATCGGTAATGTGATCAGGGTGGAAGTTCCTTTCAGCGAGAACGGCAGACTGGGGCAGTCCCACAATGAATTTGTGATTTTTGACACGCCGGGGTCTAATTCCAAAACCAATATGGATCATAAAGAAGTGCTGAAGAAAGCGCTGGAGAAATTTTCCAACGGTATACCTATCTGGGTGTCCGGGTATGATTCCATCGACAGTGTGGACAACTCCACTCTTTGTGATATGTTATACGAGATTGACGCTTTGGACAAGAGATTCACCATGATCGTAGTCAATAAGGCCGATTCTGTAGAACTGCCCAAGAACGGTCTGGACAGGGAAGCGATAAGCGATTTGATGGAATATGAGTCGGTTGAAAAAATGTATTCAAGCGGTATCTATTTCGTTTCGTCCGTCATGGGGCTCGGCGCCAAAAATCCGGAGGGGATTGTCAGCGATTACATTCTGGATGTTTTTGAAGAAAAGGAGAGGAAGTTTTCTGACCCTGCCGCGAGGTCGTATAAGAAACTGTATGAGTATAACATAATGCCGGAGCAGATGAAACGCAGGGCTATAGAGTATTCGGCGGCCTGCGAAAATCTCATTTATGCGAACAGCGGCCTTTACTGCGTGGAAATGGAAATGGAGCAGTTTGCAAGCAGATATGCGGCCTACAATAAATGTCAGATGGTATATATGTTTCTGCAGGGAGTTATCGATAAAGCCGAGCAGAAGATCGCGGAGAAGACGGCTTCCTATCAAAAAAGGAAACAGAAGTGGGAACAGGATCTTGACGCAAAGAAGTTTGAGCTTGTCGAAAACATCCGTAAGAGTACCACGGACTCGATAAAGAAATATGAAAAAGAGTCCAAAACATTTATGCAGACTTATGTGAAGGACTCGAAAGAACTGCAGGCATATGAATATACCGCAGAGGAGATTGAAAAGAAAGACAGGTCGTTCGCCGAGGAGAACGAGCAGAAGGCCGGTTTTGCCGTATTTGAAAAGGATTATGAAGGGGCAAAGGATAGCCGATGGAGGAATTTCATAGAAAATAGCCAGAATCTGCTCAAAGGAAACTTTACGGATCGGGTTCGGGATCTTGCGACAGAGTGGGTGTCGGATTCCAAAGCCATGCAGGGGAAGAAAGAAAGCATGGATATGACCAGACAGAATGTAGACAAGGAGACATCTGACCGCCTGCTTAAATTTGTAGTCAAGGAATTTAGGAAAAACATGGTTGACGCGCAGGAACGGCTGGGAGAAGCGGCAAGGCAGCATTGGCAGGAAAATGAGCGGGTGTATCGAGAAGAAATGATCCGGCTTATCAACGGTTCGGATGCTTTGCCGGAAAAGCAGCGCGCCGAGCTTTCCAATGTGATTCTGAGTTATCAGGATTTTCGTTATGACGACGGTGCGGATAAGGTATTTATCAAGGCCAAATTCCTTCGGGGAAATGTCCTGGGTATCAGGCTGGTCGCATCGGAGCGCCTGAATACCGCAAGACTGGCGGCAAGCTACAATACGAAAATCCGGCATAATATCGGCGAGATGGCGCAGCTTATCAATAAAGGGTGTTTCTCGAGCTTTGAAGCGTGGCAGAAAAACCTGCAGGCGCTGATCGAAGAAAACATAACAATTTACAATCCGGAGCTCAGAGAACTCACGGAGTCTATACGGGAGGAGTCTGAACGGATTCTTGAATTACAGACAAATCGGCAGACAATATCGAATTCCTTTCAGACCATGGAACACATGATGTCGTGGAAAGAACTTGAATAGGCAGGGGTGAGTGTATGGGTGTAAAAAATATCGTAAAACGTATTGGCGACCGTGCCGGGAACCGCATCGCAAAGCTGGCGGAACTGAGTTCTGCGCAGTTGGAAGACGTGCAGCTTCAGAGGGAGCAGTATCTTCTGGAGGAGCCCGATCCTACGGATGAGAATGCCGTCAGACGCACCGAGCGGATGATGGCCGCCAGCAGTATTGAGATATTCAATGCGTATCTCTCCCAGATCAAAGAACTGTATCTTCCGGTTGAGCAAACCGCAGAATATGACAAGCCGTTTGATACATTACACAATATCAGATATTTCAATATTACAAAATGGGTGGTGGATGCCAAAGAGAACAGTCTTGAAAAGCTGGTCAATGTGTATGCCGTCCTGTCGAATGAAGACTGCAATATTGCGCTTGTATTCCATAGAACCCGGACAAATACCAATGTTTATCTGGCAGTCGTCAATACACAGAATGATGATAGCAGCGTCAATGCGGATATTTATAAGAGCCGTCTGATCGAAGCGATCCGGGGAAATTTTCCGGGCGCGGAATGGCGGGATGAGGGCATGGGCGTGCTTCCCTGCATGGATAACGACAGGGCATATTCTGTCGCCACGGCCTCCAATATACCGACGGAAAAATCAGAAAAATTCATCAGCCAGACGATAGAAAAGCTGCTGGATGGGATTGTGCCGGATTCCAAGAAGACGGAATATACGATAGTGCTTCTGGCTACGCCTATCAAAGATGTGGAGGAGAGAAAACTCAAGCTGGGAGAATTTTATTCCGGACTGGCTCCTTATGCGACGTGGCAGACAGACTATCACTTCAATGATAATCGGTCGTTTGGCTCATCGGCAACGGCAGGGGTAAACATCGGCGCCAGCGCAGGTGTGCAGAATGGCACCAACTATTCCGTTACGGATTCGGAGGGAACGACGGACAGTTCATCGACGACGGATACGGAATCACAGAGCGGCACTGTCACGGAAGGCACATCATCCTCGGAATCCGGCAGCAGAGCCCGCTCAGAGGGAACATCCGAAAGCAAGACTACCACGGACGGCACCAGCGGAACGTCGGGAACCAGCACGACAAATACTGAGGGAACTACCAATTCTACCACAAAAACAAAGGGAACATATTCCGGCTGGAATGTCGGAGCAAACGCTGGATTGAACGTTGAAACAGAAGCTGCATTTCATCCTTTCGGGATAGGAGCCGGAGTAGGAGTAGGAGGAGCAATAGGAGTTAGCGGTGGGTATAACCAAGGTGAAAACAACAGTGTCGCCAAAGGCGATTCCACCATGCAGAATGTATCCGAAGCGGTATCCCAGAGCAGCGGATGGACAGAAAGCACGGCCCGGGCTCTCGGAAAGACCGCAACGGACACGCTTACCCGGGGCTTCACACAGTCGGTTTCCGATAGCGTGGCCAAGACCACGGGGACGGCGGTTGCGAACACGTTGGGAAAAGCGGTTACCAAAGCGATGGCAGCAACGTCCGGACGCAGCAAGGGCGTAAATCTGGGTGCGAATTTTGGCGCGAATTTCGCCAGAGCATCGACGGTTACGGCCACGGTCGGAAAAACGGAAGGTATTACACAATCGTTTACCAACTATAATATAAAACACGCGCTGGAACTGCTGGAGTCGCAGATGAAGCGGCTGGAGCAAAGCACGGCTCTCGGAATGTGGGATTTTGCAGCATATGTTTTGAGCGAAGACCAGAATATTGCCAATAATGTCGCACATTCTTATCTCGCGCTGACTCTCGGAGAGGAGTCCTATATGTCTAAGTCGGCGATTAACCTATGGCGTGGAAACGTCGATGAGGAGAGGGATGCGGCAAAAGTGATCAGCGCATATGTCAGAGAGCTGCGGCACCCTGTTTTCGGGCTGAATCCCGGCGTGATAGAAGCGGATGAGGAATATAACGAGTATCCCTCTATAGTGACGGCCACCACAAGCCTGTCGGGAAAAGAGCTCGCATACTCGCTTAATTTTCCGCAGAAGTCGGTGTCCGGTCTTCCGGTATTGGAATGTGCGGGATTTGGCCGTAATGTATCTACTTATGGCAGCACGGATGAGAATGGCGGAAAGATTGTTTTAGGCAGAATTTTCCATATGAACCATGTGGAAAAAAGTCCGGTGGAGTTGTCGCTGGAATCTTTGAAATCCCACGTATTTATTACGGGCAGCACCGGTTCCGGCAAGAGTAATACCGTTTATCATATTCTGGCCAGTGCGCGGGAGGCGGGCGTACATTTTCTCGTCGTGGAACCGGCCAAAGGGGAATATAAGAACGTGTTTGGAAAAGGCGAAGACGTCAGAGTGTACGGCACGAATCCCGGCTTGGCGCCGCTGCTCAGAATCAATCCGTTCAGTTTTCCGGAGAAGATACATATATTGGAGCATCTGGACAGACTGGTGGAGTTGTTTAACGTCTGCTGGCCGATGTATGCGGCGATGCCGGCAGTACTGAAAAGTGCGGTGGAAAAGGCGTATACTGACTGCGGATGGGATCTGTTGTCTTCCGTCAATAAATATGATCAAAATCTGTATCCTGATTTTTCTGATGTGGCGCGGAATATCAAGATTATCATTGAAAGCAGTGAGTATGATAACGAAAACAAAGGGGCGTATAAAGGTTCCCTGCTGACGAGGCTGCAGTCTTTGACGACCGGAATCAACGGTCTGGTGTTCTCCGCGGATGAACTGTCGGGAGAAGAACTGTTTGAACAAAACGTGATTATCGATTTGAGCCGGGTCGGTTCGTCAGAAACCAAGTCGCTGCTGATGGGTATGCTTGTTCTCAAACTGCAGGAATTCAGAATGGCCGGAGATATTCCCATGAACGCGGATATGCGCCATATTACGGTTCTGGAGGAGGCGCATAATCTTCTGAGACGCACATCGTCCGCGCAGTCTACGGAGAGTGCCAATATTCTCGGTAAGAGCGTTGAGATGATCGCAAACGCAATCGCGGAGATGAGAACTTACGGAGAAGGATTTATGATTGCAGATCAGGCGCCGGGTTTGATGGATATGTCTGTCATAAGAAATACGAATACCAAAATTATCATGCGGCTGCCCGATCAAAGCGACAGGGAATTGGTAGGACGGGCGGCAAATCTTAATGAGGATCAGATAAAAGAACTTGCCAAACTCCCCTGCGGCGTCGGTGCGGTATATCAGAACGAATGGATTCAGCCGGTATTGTGCAGGGTTGAGAAGCATGAAGGAGATTTTGCCAGTTATTCCTTTGATGCAAAAATGAATGAAGCGTTTATTAAAAAAGATGACAGACTAATGGACTCCCTCTTACAGTACATTACGGATCGGCGACTGTTTCAAAAAGGCGATAAAGAGGATCTGAGGGAATTGAAAAATCTGGTCATCAGGTCAAGGCTTAATTCGCTTGTAAAGGTAGATTTCCTTGACTGTATAGAAGCGGAAAGTGAGATGGAAATAGAAACATTTCGATGTCTGATGTATGACTTCTTCAAGGCGAAAGAGGCCATCGAAGCCGCAGCGGACTATAAAGACAAAGACGTGCATGAATGGGTAGAAGCAGTCATTGAGAAACTGGAACCTTCCGTCAAAGGATATTCAAAAAAGCAGGTAGATCTTATAATTCTGCTTATTTTGAATGAACAGATGATGAGAGAAAATTCTTATAAAAATATGTTGAACATCTTTTTAGAAGAATACAGAAATGGAGGCGGTGTATTTTGAGAGGCGGAGAATTATCGCGTACAGACATAATGGAAACAAAGCAGCAGCCGGTCGAAAATTTCAGACGCATCAAGCCGGAAAAAGAGATGACTGTAAAGGAACTTAACGAGGCCGTCAAATACGAATGGAACAAGGCGGCGCAGGAGGCGAAGGCACAGGAAAGCAGCGGAGCGTTCAAAGAGACCGGGGCTTTGAAAAGTGACGGAACGCACCGGGAAATTCTGCCCAAATCCGATGGCGTGTGGGAAGGCGAAAGAGGAGATTCGCTATGGATTCCCGATGCCGACAAGATACCGGAGAAGTCCAATCCGGATGGAAAAACTTTTGGCGAAATCCTGAAAAGCTATAACATGGAAGGAATAAAATTTAATAAGGGCGAGCCTGACTTTAGCGAAGTTTCAAAAGGGGAAGCGCATATCGCAGAGTTTACGGATAACAGAGATAAAAATTTTAAGCAGGCGGATGAATATATAGCCGAAAAACGTGGATGCTCTCCGGAGGAGGTAAAGGAGTGGCGGAAGGAAAACCGTTATACATGGAACGAACGGCGTGACTGTGAAACGATGGATAAAGTACCGTCGATCATACATAACAATGTGCCGCATTCTGGCGGTATTTCTGAGAAGAAACGAGAAATCAATATGGAGGAGTGGTTACGAAATGAATAAAATAAACGATCCGGTATTTGGCGGAATGGAATATGACCATTCATGGGTGAAACGCGAAGAAATGAGCGCGTTTGGCAGAACCGTAAAAATGCGCATTGTTGCGGAGGCATATACGGGGCAGGACATTTTGGATGTGCAGAGAGATTCCTATAAAAAGTATCTGGCTGATTGTGCCAACTATATTAAGGAGACACCCGACGTCCTTCTGAAATATTATTTGGATCATTATGATGCGATTGCATCAGAAGCCAATATTCCCGAGCAGATCAACAGGGATAACGTCAATAGAGAAATTATTACCAGACTGATCAGAATCAAAACGTTATATTTTGACAGGGAAGGACAGTTCGGCTGGTTGTGCGACTGTGCATGGGATGAAGAACATGGAATATGTATCTTATTGTCCCAAGACAAAGTGTGTATCAAAGAGCAGGATTATTTATTATAGAGTCCGGTGAAAAAGGCTGACCAGCCGTGTAAGAATGCAGAGAATGAAAAAACCTGTGGGAGCAATCCCGCAGGTTTTTTTATGTCCAAATCCGGCGGCACAAAATTCGCGTGAAAAGTATGTCCTTATATGAAGCAGATATTTAAACCCGTTTTTGAAAAAACAGTTGACTGCACGTAACGTGCAATTTTACGTTGGTAAGGAGGTAAATGTATGCAGGACGCAACATTACGCGAAGTATGTGCTAAGTATAAGGTTTCAAGAAGGGCAGTACAGGGATATGAGAAAGCCGGAATCGTGAAATCCACCGGCAGAAACAAGATGGGGCACTTACTGTATGACGACAGTGCACAGGAGAGAATCGGTATGGTCAGAATGTATCAGGAGGCCGGCTTTTCCATAAAAGAAATAAAGGATATCATCGATGCGCCATGGGTCAGCATCAAGCCGATACTGGAAAACCAGATCTGTAAATTGAAAATGGAAAAAGAACATATCCAGCGGCAGATCGAAATTCTATGTGATCTGATTAAAAATTAAACCGGTTTACAAATATCTGTTTCATAAATACCAGTCCATGACGCCGCACACAGGGAAACTGCCGGCACTAGGGAAGGAGGCGGAACAAAGCGGCAGCCGCCCTGTGTATAGGCGTGTCAGGGCGCAAAAACCGGGAATACCGGAGTGAAAAAGCGGAGGAATCATCTATGAATACAAGAAAGAAAAAAATCAGTTTGTTATGCCTTATCATGTGTCTTGTTCTATGCGGCTCGGGGTGTGGAAACCAAAACGCCGATCAAGATCCAGCCAAAGAGGAGAGCGCTTCGTCAGATGCAGAGAGCAAAGAAAACGGCGGGAAGCAGGAAGAAAGCGGCGCCGAGAAAAAGAAGGAAAGCGGCGGAGCGGCAAGGCAGGACGAAAATGCGTCGGAAACTGCGGATGACGCAGATGACGCGGATACAGAGGACAACGCGGATGATGGCGATAAACCGCAGGGCAGCCCGGCGGTCCAGATAGCAGTGGAGGATCTGGTTCCCTCAGAAGGGTTAGCGTTTGAAAGTAATGGGGACGGCACCTGTACGATTGTCGGCATAGGAACCTGCACGGACACCGATCTCGTCATTCCAACGGAAAGCCCGGATGGAGACACGGTTACACTGATCGATGAATTAGCGATGTATTCACTGGAAGATGTCGAAAGCGTTACTTTGGTAAATTATAATTATGAAGTCGGGGAATGCGCTTTTCAATACGGTGAATTTACGGCGGTAACTATTGTCGGAGGTACGCCCACGATAAAGGCGAGCGCGTTTTCCTCCTGCGAAGATCTGAATACGATTACGATCAGCGGCTGCGATATTCAAACGGAGGCCACTGCCTTTTATAACTGCGGTAAGGATATGAGTGTGGTAATCGACAGTTGTACCGGAACGATCGGAGAATCTGCTTTTCAGTACGGCGATATCGCTAATATCACAATCAATAACTGTGAGCTGAGCATGGAGAAAAGTGCGTTTTCCTCGTGTGAAGACGCCGTTATGATTATGTTGTCGGACAGTGTGTTGGAAATGGAGGATTATGCCTTTTACAACTGCGGAGACGGCGCGGAACTGACGATTGCAGGCTGCACGGGAACGGTTGGAAAATGTGTGTTTCAGTATGGGGACTATATTAGTATAGCGATCAGCGGCTGCGAGCTGGAGATAGAAGAAAGCGCTTTTTCGTCCTGTGAAGGCCTTGATTCTATCACGATTGCCGACAGTACGCTGGCGGCGGACAAATATGCTTTTTATAACTGCGAAGATTCGGTGGCTATCGAAATGAAAGACTGTTCTCTGACATTGGAAGATTGTGCTTTTCAGTATAGCTCTCTGGAGAGCCTGACCATTACCGGATCGGAAGTCGTCATGGGAGATAGCGTGTTTTCAAGCTGCGAGGATTTGACAGAGGTAACGATCGACGGCAGTCTGGTAACGCTGGGCGAACGTGCTTTCTACGGCTGCGAGGATCTTGTCAGTGTTGCGATATGCCCTGACGCAGGGGCGGACGATGAGATTACCATTGACGATCAGGCGTTTCAATTCTGTGAAGCGCTGGAAACGGTAGTTGTCGGAGACGGAACAATAGACATAGGAGATAGCGTATTTTCGGGCTGCGGAGAGAATCTGTCCATCACGATTGCAGGCAAGGGTTACAAGGCGGACGATCTCGTGGACGGCCTGCAGTAAGATGCCTCACCCACGCACCATTCACCTAACTTATAACAAATATAATAAATATTGATTTTACTTATGATATAAAATGGTATATAATCATAAAGTAAGAAACGGGAAGCGGGTTTTTTACAACCCGCTTTTCCGTATGTTTAAGGAGGAATTTAGTTATGGTTAAGGCAGTTGTAGGCGCAAACTGGGGAGACGAGGGCAAGGGCAAGATCACGGATATGCTGGCGGAGAAAGCCGACATTATCGTGCGTTTTCAGGGAGGCGCCAACGCGGGACACACGATCGTGAACAATTACGGCAAATTCGCGCTCCACACGCTGCCGTCGGGCGTTTTTTACGGACACACGACGAGCATCATCGGCAACGGCGTGGCGCTGAACATACCGATTTTGTTCAACGAAATCAAATCCATCACGGACAGAAACGTGCCGATGCCCAAGATTCTGGTGTCCAACCGCTGCCAGATCGTGATGCCGTATCACATTCTGTTTGACCAGTATGAGGAGGAGCGTCTGGGCGGCAAGTCGTTCGGATCGACGAAATCCGGCATCGCGCCTTTTTATTCCGATAAATATGCGAAGATCGGCTTTCAGGTGAGCGAGCTTTTTGACGAGGAGGTTCTGCAGGAAAAGGTGGCGCGTGTCTGCGAACTGAAAAATGTCCTGCTGGAGCATCTGTACCACAAGCCCGCGATCGATCCCGCGCAGCTTCTCGATACGCTGCATGAGTACAGGACGATGATCGAGCCCTATGTGTGCGATGTGTCGTCCTATCTCGATCAGGCGTTAAAAGAAGGCAAGACTGTTCTGTTGGAAGGGCAGCTCGGCACGCTGAAGGACCCTGACCACGGCATTTATCCGATGGTAACGTCGTCCTCTACGCTGGCAGCTTACGGCGCCATCGGCGCGGGACTGCCGCCTCATGCGATCAAGCAGATTATTACCGTCTGCAAGGCGTATTCTTCGGCGGTGGGCGCGGGCGCGTTCGTGTCGGAGATCTTTGGCGACGAGGCGGAGGAACTGCGCAGACGCGGCGGCGACGGCGGCGAATACGGCGCGACCACGGGACGTCCCCGGCGCATGGGCTGGTTTGACTGCGTGGCGTCCAAGTACGGCTGCAGGCTGCAGGGCACCACGGACGTGGCGTTTACCGTGCTGGATGTGCTGGGTTATCTGGACGAAATCCCCGTCTGCGTCGGCTACGAGATCGACGGCGAAGTGACGACGGAATTTCCCGTCACCTGCAGGCTGGAAAAGGCGAAGCCGGTGTTAAAGAAGCTGCCCGGCTGGAAATGCGAGATCCGCGGAATCCGCAAATACGAGGATCTTCCGGAAAACTGCCGCAATTATGTGGAGTTTATCGAGCAGCAGATCGGCTACCCGATCACGATGGTATCCAACGGGCCGGGCAGATCGGACATCATTTACCGGGAGAGCCCCATTAAAGTTATGTAAACATATTTTGCCTGAAAATTTATATATTAAAGCGTTTTAACAATATTTTTCGACGAAAGGCAAAACCTGAGATTTACATTATGTAAACCATGAACAATCTGGAATATTACAAAGTGTTTTACCATGCGGCGAGGGCCGGCAGTCTGACCGTCGCCGCCAAAGAACTGAATATCTCCCAGCCCGCCGTGAGCCAGTCCGTCAAACAGTTGGAGAGTGCGCTGGGCGCGAAGCTCTTTGTCAGGGCGGCCAAAGGCGTGCGGCTGACGGGCGAGGGCGAGTTGTTGTATAGCTATGTGGCCAAAGGCTATGAGCAGATAGAACTGGGAGAGCAGAAACTGGAACAGATGCGCGATCTGGAACTGGGCGAGGTTCACATCGGCGCCAGCGATATGACGCTGCAGTTTTATCTGCTGCCTTATTTAGAGCGTTTTCATGAGAAATATCCCCATATCAAAGTGGTGGTCAGCAACGCGCCCACACCCGAAACGCTGCATAATCTCAGTGATAATAAGATTGATTTCGGCGTGGTCAGCACGCCCTTTGAGACGCAGCCGGGACTGCGCGCGGTCAAGGTGCGCGACATCGAGGATGTCTTCGTGGCAGGCAGAAAGTTCATCCAGTATAAAAACCGGATGCTGGATCTGCAGGAGCTGGAAAAGATGCCGCTCATCTTTCTGGAGGGCGTGACCAGCACCAGAAGCTATATGGAAGCCTTTCTGCAGAAAAACCGCGTGAACGTGCAGCCGGAGTTTGAGCTGGCGACCAGCGACATGATCGTGCAGTTTGCGCTGAGAAACCTCGGCGTGGGCTGCGTGGTGCGGGATTTTGCGCAGGAATATCTGGAGAGCGGCAGGCTATTTGAACTGCGCTTCAACATGATTATTCCCCGGCGGCATTTCTGTGTCGTCACCAACGAAAAGATCCCGTTGTCGGCGGCGGCGCGCAGCCTCGTGGAGCTATTGGAGTAAGGTGACGCGCCGGAATGGAGGTAAAAATGATCACAACAATTATTTTTGACATAGGAAATGTACTGGCGGATTTTACATGGCGGCAGCACTTTGAGAGCTTCGGTTACGACGAGGCGATGGTGGATCGGATTGCCAAGGCGTCCATTCTCAGCGATGTCTGGAACGAGTATGACCGCGGGGAGATGACGGATGATGAGATTTTCCGGGAATTTGTCAGAAACGATCCGGAGATCGAGCCGGAGCTTGCCAAAGTCTTTGCCAATGTGAAGACGATCATAAGCCGTAACGATTACGCGATCCCTTGGATACAGGAGCTGAAACGGAAGGGCTACCGCCTGCTCTATCTGTCCAATTTCAGCGAAAAGGCCGAATCCGAGTGCGCCTACGCGCTGGATTTTATCCCCTATCTGGACGGTGGGATCATGTCCTACCGCGAAAAACTCATCAAACCCATGCCGGAGATCTACCGTCTCCTGATTGAGCGCTATCACCTGACGCCGGAGGAGTGCGTTTTCATGGACGATACGGCGGCCAATCTGGATGCCGCGGCGAAGTTCGGCATCCACACGATCCTTTTTACCGATAAGGAGCAGGCAGTCCGTGAACTGCGAAAGCTGGGCGTGGATGCGTGAGGAATGTTGGGGGGGGGAGCGGGGAAAATGGCTCTTATCCTAACTGCTTGTAATCTCAGCACGCTGAATCAGGTCATTGATTACGCCCATATCCTCAATCCTGTTGATTCCAAAACACTTTTTCCCGGCATCTTTTATGGATGCGCCGATGTGATATCCCTGCGTATGATCTAAAATCAAAAAGCGGTCATGGAAAGCAGTGGTACGTTTTACTTTTAGACTAGGATACTGGGCATTAAAATTTAGAATGTCCTGTGAAGTTATCCTTGCACTCGGAAGTGTATAAATACAGATAGCGAATTGCGGATTTCTTTTAGCCAGAATATTCAGAGTAGATACATCCACATATCCGTCTATCAGAACAATATGATTTTCTGCCTGCCTGATCAAGTTTGTCATAAGGCTGAAAGCATCAAAAATTTGTCCATCGAAAAAGATTTTCTGGTTATCTTGTTTATGGGATTCAATATAGTCAAAAACCTGTTCAAACCGCCGTTCCGTCTTTTCCTCCATGGCGATCTGGCGTATTTCTATTGCATTCATCTTCTCGTACAATAAAGAAGCGTTTGACATATATTTTCGCATTTCAACGAAGGTATCCATGATCCGTATGCTCGTCTGGATAGCAACTTCACTCCGCAATACAGAAGAAAGCATCGCGATTCCTTGTTCCGTAAACGCAAAAGGCAACTTTCTTCTGCCGCCATGAGTATTTTCATTCAAACTTGATGTCGCAGATTGCGACTGCAAGTTTTCATATTCCTCTTTTGTAAGCTGGAAACAGAACCTCTCCGGAAAACGGGAACGGTTTCTTTTTACAGCCTCATTCAATCTCCTTGTTTCCACCTGATAGAGGATAGCGAGATCACTATCTATCATAATCTGTTTTCCTCTGATCACATATATCAGATTCTGTATTTTCACCGTTTCTGCCGGCACTGTAACCTCTTTTATTTCTTCTGCCATAAATGCACCGCCCTTTCATCCGGGATCTTGATGTCGCAGATTGCGACTTCAAGTTTGCTCTCATTTAAAAAGTTTGCTTTCATTTACAAATTTAATTCTTGACTTTTGTCCTTTGCCTGCTATAATAAAACCATAAAGGGTGTTGACCGTAACGCAAGCGGTTCGCCTTAGTTATTGGTTACAAAAAAGCAACCTTAACCTTGTGACGGGCGGTTGCTTTTTTGATGTTTATGTATCTTTCGGTTATCCCGGATACCGATAACCGTGACAATGATACTCACCACTGTCACGGCGATACCGATGATACCGATTACCGTTTCCAGCACCAAATACTGACCTTTCTCTTGAATTTTCCATTCTTTCATCCTCCCTTCTTGCGATGGAAGTCTCAGAACGTACTCGTTCCGGCGAAAGGCGAACCGCTTACCGCTTTAGGACAACACCCATGATTATACTATAAAGCACAAGCGCAATACTTGTCAATAATAAACGAAATATCGTTTATTCCAAAGAACATACCTACGATTATTCTTATCGGCACAACTCCTCTGCCAGCGCGTCAAGCTGCGCGATGTTTTCCTCACTCAGCGCACCTTTGATCTGTACGGTATTTTCCGCAAAGGTAATGTCTTTGCAGGTTTCCAGCTTAGCACGCATCGTTTTGGCGGCCATAGGCGCCCAACTGCCGTTTTCAATCAGGGCGACGGTGCGGTTCTGGAAATTGTGTTCAGCCAGTTCGTCGATAAATTCCCGCATAAAAGGAAAGATTCCCGTGTTGTAAGTGGTGGTGGCCAGAACCAGTCTGCCGTAGCGGAAAGCGTCCTCGACGCACTCTGCCATATCGTCTCTGGCAAGGTCAGACACGACGACTTTCGGGCAGCCGCGGTCGGTCAGTTTCTGCGCCAGAAGCTCCGCCGCCTCTTTCGTATGGCCATACACGGAGGTGTAGGCGATCATAACGCCTTCAGACTCTACGCCGTAGGAAGACCAGATTTGATATAGGTTTACATAATATTCCAAGTTTTCCTTCAAAATCGGGCCGTGGAGCGGACAAATGATCTGAATGTCCAGGGCGGCGGCTTTTTTCAGCAGATTCTGAACCTGCATACCGTATTTCCCTACGATACCGAAATAGTAGCGTCTGGCTTCGCAGGCCCAGTCTTCGTCTGTGTCAAGAGCGCCGAATTTACCGAAGCCGTCGGCGGAGAACAACACTTTATCGTGGCTATCGTAAGTCACCATGACTTCCGGCCAGTGCACCATCGGCGCGGCCACGAACTGCAGTGTGTGCGCCCCGAGGGAAAGGGTGTCGCCTTCTTTGATCACCAGCCGCCTGTCGGCATAGTCATTCCCGAAATAGTTTTTCATCATGGTAAAAGCGGGCGCGGACGCAACGATAACGGCAGCGGGGTACTTGGCGCTCAGCGCGGCGATGTTGGCGGAGTGGTCCGGCTCCATGTGCTGCACGATCAGATAGTCCGGCGTGCGTCCGTCCAGCGCTTCCGCCAGTTTCTCCAGCCATTCTTCCGCAAAATTGCCGTCCACCGTATCCATGACGGCGATTTTATCATCCATAATCACATAGGAATTGTAGGCCATGCCGTTTTCTACAACATACTGTCCCTCAAAGAGATCGATGTCGTGGTCGTCCACGCCGATATAAAAAATGTCGTCGGTTATGTTTTTCATTTTCTCCTCCTATAAAACTGTAAAATAGATTTTTACGAAATAAAATACACCGAAAATATATTATAATTTTCCCGGAGCGGTGTCAATATTTTGTGTGCGTGGAGGCGTGAAATCTGTGCGCGTAGACAACAAAATCTGCGGACTGATGCAACGAAATCCTGCCGTCGTCCGTCTAATAAGTGTAGGGCAGGAGAGGAAACCAATGCAAAAAGAATCAATACAGAAAGAACCGATACAGAAGAAACTGATACAGAGGGCGCAAAAGGGCGATGCGGAGGCGTTCATCACGTTGATGGAGCAGTCCAAGGAGAAGATGAAAAGAATCGCTTTTTCCTATTTGAAGCAAGAGGAGGACGTGGCGGATGCGATGCAGGACACGGTGCTGGACGCCTTTGAGCATATCCATGACTTGAAGAAAACGGAGTATTTCCAGACATGGCTGACGCGGATACTCATCAATAACTGTACGGATATTTACCGCAAAAACATGAGATCGGCGCCTAGCAGTGCAGAAGCGGCGCAAGAGACATATGGCGTCCGGGCGCAGGATAGCGCAGGCGTAGGGGCACAGGCTGAGGGAGATCTCGTCTTTTGGGATCTGCTGGAGCAGCTTCCCCGGGAGAGCCGTCCGATTTTCCAGCTTTATTTCGGCGAGCAGTATACGGCGGCACAGATCGCCGATCTGCTGGAACTTAATGAAAATACGGTGAAAAGCAGACTGCGGCGCGGCAAAGAGCAGCTTAGAAAATCTATCTGAACTGCCAAGCTATACCGGAGCGAAAGCGGATACGGAAGGAGTAGGTTATGGAACAGGGAAAAAGCTATACGGACGAAGAACTGCGGCGGATTCTGTGCGCGGACAGAGGGCCAAACGGCATCATAGACAGAAAGTTGGAGGAGGCTTACGAAATCATCAGGCGCGGCACGGCAGACATGAGCTATCCGGCGGAAAAAACCGCTGAAAAAAAAGCCGCTGAGACAAGAACTGCCGCAAAAAGAACTGCCGCAAAAAGAGCCGCTGCGAAACGTGCCGCTGCAAAATGCGGCAGTGCGAAAAAGGCGGCTGCAAAAAGAGACAGTGAAAAGAGCAGCATGGTAAAATGTGCCGCAGCCATTGGCGCGGCGGCAGCGATATTGGCGGCGGTTGTGGGCGTAGGGACGGCTTATCCGTCATTGGCGCGGGAGATTCCGGTGCTGGGAAGCGTTTTGGAACGGATCAGAGGCGCATTTACGTTCAGCGGCGTTCCGGAGGAGGAGATTGTTCCGTTGGATGATACGGCCACTGCCGGAAACGGCGGCGCGGCGGCAGAACAGAAATACAGTGCTGCCGATCAGGGGCTTACTTTTACGCTGACCGAGTATTATGCCTCTAATCAGGGCATTACCGTCGGCGTGCGGGTAGAGAGCGAAGAAGCGTTTCCAGAGATGGCGGGTATGCTGGCGGAGCCTTATTCTCTGCTGCTGCAGTTGTCCACGCAGGAGACTTACAGTTTCCGCGGAGAGGACGACGGCACGGTGGCGGGTGTCAGAAATCTGGAGGGCAGGCTGGCGGACGAACGTACTTTTGTGGGAGCGATGCGGATCGACTATGACAGTATTCGATGGAATACCGAAAGATACGACGCAGCCGTGGCCGATGCGGAGGCAGCGGGGGTGCAGCCGCCGTCCGTCACCGCAGCAAACCGTGACGAATGGTTTGACGAGTATGAGGTGCCGGATGCCTTTACGATGCGGCTTGCCATACAAAATGTGCGGTTTTATTATAAGGAAGCGGGGAAAGTGCAGGTGCGGGGAGATTGGACGATCCCGGCTGCCGTCGAGATCCGGCAGAGCGTGCAGGGCGCCGCAGCGATCCGGATCAACGATATAACGCCTGACGGATGGGGCTTGGAATCCGTGGAAGTTTCGCCCACCGAGATAACGGTTCACGCCGCCGCTTCCGGTGCGGAAGACGCCTGCGCCGTTGTCCTTGACCGGAACGGCCGCCCGCTCGACATGGGCGCAGACGGAGAGCAGTTTGCGGTCTACGGACGGGATGTTTCGTCCGTCACTATCTATCTGTGCGATTTCGCCGCGTGGAGCGGCATACGCGAGTTCGCCTGCGGCCCTGACGGTACGCTGGATGAAGAACGGTACAGAAGTCTGCTGGAGGAACGAGCGCCATACCGGAAGACGCTGGATGTGGAGCAGTATTTGCGGCAGGAATAGCGCGGTTATCTGCCCGGTCGATTTGCCGCCGCGGACATTGTGCACAGAAAAACAGGCAGGCGGTCTGTCAATCAAAACCGTCTGCCTGCTCTGTTAGGGGAGGATAAGTATTTCCTTATCTTTTGACTAGTATCATTATGTCCGGTTTCGGAGATTTTATACATATGATTGCAAAAACACTTCTTGCCTGAAATACCGTTACAGGGAATTTCGCCGTCTGGCGCACCCTTTGCCGTTCCCGCCGTTCGACGAGTGGATAACGGGCTATTACAAAAATTCATAGTGAAATCCTGAAAAGTGTGTTATACTTTCTTCATAATAAAAAATTTGGAAAGGGTGAAGTTTATGGAGACAGTGCAGACTGTTCATGCAGTAAACAGACAGAGCAATATGCAGACGGTGGACGATGCCATGAAGGTTCTTTTTTCCAAACTGGATAAAGCAATTGATGATATGGAACAGGGCAGAACACAGACGATTGAAAAAGCGTGGGAGGAAATAGACAAAATTTAGAGGTGCATATGAAAAATGGCCAGTACCATGTAGAGATTGCTGAGAGTGGAAAACAGGATGTAAAAGATATCAAGAAATATATTTTGGATCATTTTAAATATCGTGAGTTAGGAGAAAATTTTTCAAGAAAGATAAAGAAGGCAGCTCTGGGGCTGGATACATTCCCGCAAGGCCATGGGAAAGCCGGATTTGTTTATCGTGGATATGAAATCTACTTGAAACCGGCTGATACATATCTATTGTTTTATGTCATAGATGAACAGAAGAAAAAGGTTACGATTCTGCGCGTGATGCAGGATGGGATGAACTGGGAGTTTATTCTGCAGCGCTGGATACAACAAAATGATTGAGACGTCGGCTGGCTGAACTGGTGTTTACATTTTTTCAGAAATGGTATATACTAAGGGGCGAAAGGGCGGGATTTATGTGATGTGCGTTGTGTGGCGCGCGCCGCAGTGCGCATATACATATCATATGGGGAAGTGTCCGCCCGGATTCTAGGATAAAAGGTGGTAAACGACGATGGCATTATTGAAACAGTGGCGTGATATGGCATATTCCGAGACCGCCAACAAAGGCGATCTGCAGAGGCTTTGGTCAGATTATTTTGCAAAGGAAAAGGAGATTTACGCAGAGCTGCTCAAGACGCCCGATCAGGCGGTGAAGGGCACTGTCAAAGAGCTGGCGGAAAAGTTCGGTGTGGACATCATGACGATGACGGGTTTTCTGGACGGCATCAACGACAGTCTGAAGAAGCCCAATCCGATCGAGGAGATGGAGGAGGACACAAAGGTCAGCCTTGACTTTGACAACGCGCTGCTCTATAAAAATATGGTAGCCGCCGGTGCGGACTGGCTCTATGGGCTGGAGGAGTGGAACGACATCTTCGACGAGGAGACGCAGAAGGCGCTCTACAAGGAGCAGAAGTCGTCTACGACCATCCGCAAGGAGCAGAAGGTCTATCCGAACGATCCCTGTCCCTGCGGCAGCGGCAAGAAATATAAGAAGTGCTGCGGCAGGACGGCGTAACCTCGTCGAACCGGAGCGGCAGGCCGGTGAGAAACGCAGTTTCGCGCCTGCGGCAAAAAGGGCTTTACATTTCGGCGCGCAGGGCATAAAATACAGATAAGAGGTAAGCAAAAAGACAAATCCATAGACAATACGTTGACGAGACGAGTAGAATGCGGAACGCACCAGAGAGAAGCGCCGTGGGCTGAAAGCGCTTTTGCGGGAACCATTTGAAAACCGGCTCCGAGTGGCCCCAATCCGGCCCGCTGACTTACGTTACAGTCCAATGAGAGGTTCCGTTTGGCCGATGCAGGCGGGCGGAACAAGCGAGGTGGAACCGCGTAGCATTACGTCCTCTGCACTGTCACAACGACAATGCAGGGGATTTTTTATTGGAATCCTTTTTTGAAAAAACTTAAGATAGAAAGCGGCAGGGCGGAATATTTTATGGCAGAATAAAGAATGGATATGATTTATAAATAATTATGGATATGATTTATCAATCATGAAAGAAGACAAAAAATTAATAAATTTAATAAAAAGAAGACATAAAATTTAAGTAAAAAAGCGAGGAGGAAAATCATGAAGATCACATTAAAGGACGGCTCGACAAAAGAATACGGACAGGCGATGTGCATTATCGATATCGCCAAAGATATTTCGGAAGGGCTTGCCAGAGCAGCCTGCGCCGGCGAAGTGGACGGCAGGGTGGAAGACCTGCGCACGGTGCTGGATCATGACTGCACGTTAAACATCCTGACCGCCAACGATCCGGCGGGGCTGCGGGTGGTGCGCCACACGGCGTCCCATGTGCTGGCGGAGGCGGTGAAACGTCTTTTTCCCGATGCCAAGGTGACGATCGGCCCCGCCATCGACGACGGCTTCTATTACGATTTTGACGCGGCGCCTTTTTCCAGAGAGGATCTGGACAGGCTGGAAGCGGAGATGAAGAAGATCATAAAGGAAGGGCACGAGCTGAAGCGGTTCACGCTGCCGCGGGCCGAGGCGATCCGGTTCATGGAGGAAAAGGGCGAGCCCTACAAGGTGGAGTTAATTCAGGATCTGCCGGAAGACGCGGAGATTTCTTTTTACGATCAGGACGGCTTCGTCGATCTGTGCGCCGGGCCGCACCTGATGAGCACCAAGAATATCAAGGCGTTTAAGCTGGTTTCTTCTTCGATGGCGTACTGGCGGGGCGATTCCAACCGGGCGCAGCTTCAGCGTATCTACGGCACCGCTTTTCAGAAAAAGGAGGAACTGGAGGCGTATCTGGAGCATCTGGAGGACATTAAGCGCCGTGACCACAACAAGCTGGGGCGTGAGATGGAGCTTTTTGCCACGGTGGACGTGATCGGGCAGGGGCTGCCGCTGCTGCTTCCCAAGGGCACAAAGATGATTATGAAGATGCAGCGCTGGATTGAGGATCTGGAAGACAAAGAGTGGGGCTATGTGAGGACGAAGACGCCTCTGATGGCCAAGAGCGACCTGTATAAGATGTCGGGCCACTGGGATCATTACAAGGACGGTATGTTCGTGCTGGGCGACGAGGAGAAGGACAAGGAAGTGTTTGCCCTCCGCCCGATGACCTGTCCGTTCCAGTATTATTGTTACAAAAACACGCAGCATTCGTACCGCGATCTGCCGATCCGCTACGGCGAGACGTCCACCTTGTTCAGAAACGAGGATTCCGGCGAGATGCACGGTCTGACACGTGTGCGGCAGTTCACGATTTCCGAGGGGCATCTGATCGTCAGACCGGATCAGATGGTGGAGGAGTTTAAGGGCTGCATCGCGCTGGCAAAATATGTTATGTCAACCTTGGGGCTGCTGGAGGATATCACATGGCACCTGTCCAAGTGGGACCCGGAGAATCCGGGCAAATACATCGGTGAGCCCGAGGTCTGGAACGAGACGGAGCAGCATATCCGCGATATCCTGACGGAGCTTGACCTGCCGTTCGTGGAGGATGTGGGGGAAGCCGCTTTCTACGGCCCCAAGGTGGACATCAACGCCAAGAACGTGTACGGCAAAGAGGACACGATGATTACGATTCAGTGGGATGCGCTGCTGGCGGAGCAGTTCGATATGTACTATATCGACCAGAACGGCGACAGGGTGCGCCCATATATTATCCACAGAACGTCGCTGGGCTGCTATGAGAGGACACTGGCATGGCTGATCGAGAAATATGCCGGCAAATTCCCCACATGGCTATGTCCGGAGCAGGTGCGCGTGCTGCCGATCTCCGAGAAGTACGAGGCGTATGCGGAGGAAGTCAGAAAGGAGCTGGCGAGGAACGACATCGACGTGACCGTGGACAACCGCTCCGAAAAGATCGGCTTCAAGATCCGCGAGGCGCGGCTGGCCAAGGTGCCTTATATGCTCGTTGTGGGCGCGCAGGAGGCGGAGGACGGCACGGTGTCCGTCAGAAGCCGTTACGCGGGCGACGAGGGCGTGAAGCCGCTGTCCGACTTTATCGGGCAGATCTCGGAGGAGATCAGAACCAAGGAAATCCGCAAAGAGCAGCCGGAACAGGCGTAACAGGCGTAACCGGCGCCGGGAACCGCTCCGTCGGCAGCACAACAGGCGTAACCCCTTTGTATAGCGGCGTATTTTTCGGGCAATAATACTTCTGTAAACACAGATCTTTGGGAACGGAGGTTATTATGGCTGAATTAAAATGCGGAGTGGACAACTGTACCTACAATCAGGACTGCTTCTGCTGCAAGGGCGACATCATGGTGGGCGGCAGGCACGCCGACTGCTGCACCGACACCTGCTGCGAGAGCTTTGCGCAGAAAAGGGAGGGAGCCTACACCAGCTCGCTGGATCATCCCTGCCGGACCATCAGTATCGACTGCGAGGCGGACAAATGCGTCTATAACAGCAATTACAAATGCCACGCGGAACACGTGGACATCAGGGGCGCAGGCGCGGGCGACAGCGAGCAGACCGAGTGCGGCACGTTCCGGGAGTCGTAGATTTTCATAGGGCAGTCATGCAAAAGCGGTATCACTGCGTTTCGTGCGCGGTATACCGCTTTTTGTGACATTTTCATGGACAACGGTTTCGTTTTGCAGTAGAATAGCAGAGAAGGCAGAAGATAACCAGAAATCGGCGTGCACGGCAGCGGGCAGCGCGGTGCGGTGCATCAGGCGGCGCGCGGTAACATAGAGAGCAGTAACGCGGCAGACAGGACAACGGGCGGCGTACAGACAGGAGAGAGCGTATGTATATCAATGGACTCGGTATGCGGGATGAGGCGAATCTGCAGCAGGCATTGGGCGTGGACGCGGTACAGGGCGTATCGTCCGGCGCGGATGCCGTCCGCAGGGCGTCGTCGTCATCCGATGTGTCTTTTCCGACGGCATTAAAGAGCGCCGTGGAGAGCCGGAGCGCGGTTTATGACAAACTGTTCGGAACCGACACGGAAGAATCCGCCGCGGTGGGCGAGGCGCTGGAGCGGCTGGAGGCAGATCCGCAGTGGAAGGATGTGGGCGCCGCGCTGACGGCGTTGTATGAGAACCAGCAGAAGATGCAGACGCAGATGAGCCTGCTTTCGTCCGGGTATTACGGCGGCCTGAGCGGGACGTCGGCCCTGTCTGCCTACGGGTTTGGCGTATCGCCGTTATCTGCTTACACCGGCGGCGGTCTTGCCGGCAGTCTGCTGGGCAGCAGTATTTTCGGAGACATCTCACTGTAGGGATTTTTGGATTATTTTTTAGAAAGATTTATCGATTCTTTTCATGATTTTCGATAAGTTTTTGATAAGTTTTAAAAAGAACGGTTGACAGTTTCCGGATCTTATGATAGAGTAACCAATGTGCGGCAGCGCATGATAACCAAGCAGAGTATCCGCTCTCACCTTGCAACGAATGGGTTCGCAAGCGTTTATATTCATCATTCTGGCCGGTGTGTGCCTGTGGCAGCCGGGCTTGTATGGTGTCGGACGGTGGATAATTCTGTTATCCGCTTTTTTTATGCGGAAAGCCCGCAACGTGCTTCAACCGGCGGCGCGGGCGGCGCTCAGACCAAAAGGCGTATGGAGGGAAGAATCATTAGCGAATTATTCATTAACGAACAGATCAGGGACAAAGAAGTGCGCGTGATCGGCGAGGACGGCGAGCAGCTTGGAATCATGCCGGTTCGGGACGCGCTGAAGCTGGCGGAGGAAGCGGGCGTGGATCTGGTAAAGATCGCACCTACGGCGAAACCGCCTGTCTGCAGGATCGTTGATTACGGCAAGTTCAAGTATGAACAGACACGCAAGGAAAAAGAGGCCAAGAAGAAGCAGAAGACCGTGGAGATCAAAGAGATCCGTCTTTCGCCCAACATTGACACCAACGATCTGAACACGAAGATCAATGCCGCCAGAAAATTTATCGGCAAGGGCGACAGAGTGAAGATTACGCTCCGTTTCCGGGGCCGTGAGATGGCGCATATGAACCATAGCAAGCACATACTGGACGATTTCGCCGAGGCGGTCGCCGATATCGCGGTGGTCGACAAGGCGCCGAAGGTGGAAGGCAGAACCATGACTATGTTTTTAGCTGAGAAACGATAGTTCTTAGTTGAAATAAAACGGGCTCCCGCGGTGGGACGCCTTACCAATCAAAGATGCAGGAGGAATATGAAAATGCCAAAAATGAAGACAAACAGATCGGCTGCGAAGCGTTTTAAGTTGACCGGTACGGGTAAATTAAAGAGAAATAAAGCCTATAAACGCCATATCTTAACCAAGAAAACCACCAAGACAAAGAGAAACCTCAGAAAGCCTGCTATGACAGACCCGACGAACGTTAAGAATATGAAGAAGATTTTACCTTATCTGTAATGTGCAGGTGCGGGAAAGAAAGACAAAGTGATAGGTCATAAGGAGGAAGAACAGACATGGCAAGAATTAAAGGCGGTGTAAACGCCAAAAAGAAACATAACAGGGTATTGAAACTTGCAAAAGGTTACAGAGGGGCAAGATCGAAACAGTATAGAGTGGCGAAACAGTCCGTGATGCGGGCGCTGGCTACATCCTATGAAGGCAGAAAGCAGCGGAAGCGCCAGTTCAGACGGTTGTGGATCGCGCGTATCAACGCTGCGGCCAGAATGAACGGACTGCCCTACAATAAATTTATGTATGGCCTGAAAAACGCGGGCGTAGACATCAACAGAAAGATGCTGGCGGAGATGGCGGTAAACGACGCCGAGGGATTTACCACGCTGGCAGGAATCGCCAAGGAACATCTGAAATAAAAGCGGTATATGACTAAGGTGCGACCGGATGGGCATAGATAAGAGCGGATCGCATCAGCATAGGATCGTAAAAGATAAGGCAGGGACATGGATCAACCGTGTCCCTTTCTCCATCCCCGGACGGCGGAGCGTTATCCGTCCGGAGGAGGACGGCAGAAAGCAGAAGGCAGACGGAGGCATAGGCATGGGAGCGTTGGAACATTTACAGCCGCGGGAAGTATTTCGGTTTTTTGAGGAGATCTGCGCGATTCCCCACGGATCGGGCCATGTGGAGCGGATCAGCGATTATCTGAAACAGTTTGCAGACGAGCGCGGCCTGTACTGTGTGCAGGATGCGCTGCATAATATCATCATCGTCAAGGAGGCTTCCGCCGGGTACGAGCGGGAGGAGCCGCTGATCCTGCAGGGCCATATGGACATGGTGGCGGTCAGCAGGCCGGGCAGCGGGATCGACATGACCAAAGAGCCGCTGGCGCTCTATGTGAAGGACGGCAGAATCCGGGCCAGAGATACGAGTCTGGGCGGCGACGACGGCATCGGGGCAGCGTATATCATGGCCCTGCTGGACGCCGACCACATTCCCCACCCGCGGCTGGAAGCGGTGCTGACGGTAGATGAGGAGACGGGCATGGACGGCGCCAGAGGGATCGATCTGTCCATGCTGCAGGGAAAGAACCTGATCAATCTGGATCAGGAGGAGGAAGGCGTCATCCTCACAAGCTGCGCCGGCGGCGCCAGAGTGGATGTCGGTATCACCCTCACTCCGGAGAGACTCCCCGCGCCGGAGACGGCGCGGAAGGCGCTGCTGGAGGTGGAGATAACGGGGCTGCTGGGCGGACATTCCGGCATCGAGATCGATAAGGGCCGGGGAAATGCCAACAGACTGCTGGGCGAGCTGCTGCCGGGGCTGGCGGAACGGTTCGGCATCGGGCTGGCGGCCTTTGCGGGCGGCGTGGCGGACAATGCCATTCCGAGGCA
The DNA here is from genome assembly GCA_947630025.1 of uncultured Lachnospiraceae bacterium. Classification (GTDB taxonomy): domain Bacteria; phylum Bacillota; class Clostridia; order Lachnospirales; family Lachnospiraceae; genus UBA3282. Next base: position 15,490 of record CANRFZ010000011.1, on the reverse strand, counting down.
GGCCGCGGCGGATATCGTGGCCGACGCCGAGAAAGAGACGCAGATCATGGACTGGCTGCGGCAGCAGGAGACGCAGATACGGCGGCGGCTGGGTGACAACGATCCCGGCGTGCACGTCGCGTGCAGGAAGAAAGGGGCGTTACCGCCGGATGCGGTCTGCTATGGCGCGGCGGAAATAAAGCGCGCCATGGGCTGCCTGTGCGCCCTGCCAAACGGCGTGACGGCTATGAGCAGGGAACTGGAAGGACTGGTGGAAACGTCGCTGAATCTGGGCGTTGCCGCGCTGCAGGACGGCTGCCTGAAGTTGTCCTACGCGGTGCGGAGCTCGGTGGACGCCGAGAAGGAGGCGCTTTGTTGCAGGATGGAACAGACCGCTGCGCAGTGGGGCGCGGATGCGCGCGTCAGAAATTCCTATCCGGGCTGGGCCTACCGCAAAGATTCCCCGCTTAGGGACAGGGCGGCGGAGGTCTACCGGCGGATGTACGGCAGAGAGCCCGTGCTGCAGGCGATCCACGCCGGCGTGGAGTGCGGCATACTGGCGGCCAAAATCGACGGGCTGGACTGTATATCGATAGGGCCGGATATGGCGGACGTGCACACGGCGGAGGAGAGTCTGGACATTATCTCCGTCCGCAGGACTTGGGAATATCTCGTCGCCGTCATTTCCGAAAAAAGCCGAAAAAAGCGGCGCGCTTAGTTGACAGCGACAGCCTGACAGCGTACAATAAGAAAGGGTATAAGTACACCCGGATGAGGTTAAGATGAGCGATTTATTTTCGGGACATATCAGGATCAACGATCCGGCATCCAAAGATATGGGCGGCATGAAAGATTCGCTGACCGGGCTTGACCGGTACGAAGTCTTTTTAAAAAAGCTGCAGAGATGTCTGGATGACATCGGGGACAAGAAAGTCTCCGTCGTTTACACTGATATCAGACATTTTAAATATATCAACGATACCTACGGTTATCAGGTGGGCGACGCCCTGCTGCGCGATTTCGTCAAAGATATCATGAACGATAACCGGGATCTGATCTGTTGTTCGAGAGTGTACTCGGACAACTTTGTCGCGGCCAATATTCTGCCCGACGACATTACCAACCAGCAGTTTAAAGATTTTATCGAACTGGTAAATAACGAACGGGAGGTAAGGTATCGGGAGAAATATCTGAACAGCCGCCTGCAGTTCTGCACCGGCATCAGTATCGTGGATAAGAACAGCCGCAGTCTGGACGCGGAGACGGTAGTTTCCAACGCCAATCTCGCCCGCAAGGTGGCCAAAGAGCTGGAGGAGGGCTGCTGCGTACTCTTTGACAATAGTATGATGGAGGGGATCAAACGTGAGGTGGAGATCACGTCGCAGATTCCCAAAGCCATCTCCAACCATGAATTTAAAGTGTATTACCAGCCCAAGATAGAGACTGCGACGCTGGAGCTTACGGGCGCCGAGGCGCTGGTGCGCTGGCAGAGGCCGGACGGTTCTTTCGTCTTCCCCGATCAGTTCATTCCGTTTATCGAGCGCAGCGGACAGATCGTGGACGTGGACTACTATGTCTACCGCGAAGTGTTCCAATTCCTGTCGGAGCGGATCGCGGCGGGCAAAAACGTAGTGCCGGTTTCGCTGAACGTGTCCCGCGTACACCTGACCAAGATGGAGATTCTCGGTTATGTGCAGAAGTTGTTTGCCGAATTTCCTATCTCACCGGATCTGATCGAGTTTGAGCTGACCGAAAGCATTTATCTGGACAACACCGAGCGCGCGCTGATGCTGGTAGAAGGTTTACATAACATGGGAGTCAAAGTTTCCATGGATGACTTCGGATCGGGCTATTCGTCCCTGAATCTGCTGAGCCGCCTGCCGATCGACGTCATCAAACTGGACAAAGTATTTCTGAAGGACGACTCTCTGAGCGAAAGCGACAAGATCGTGATTTCCTGTATGGTGGACATGGCCAAGCAGCTGCGCATCGTGTCGTTGTGCGAGGGCGTGGAGACGATGGAGCAGAGCGACTACCTGAAGGAGATCGGCTGCCAGCTCCAACAGGGCTACTATTTTTCCAAACCGATTCCGCAGGAACAGTTCGAGCAGATGCTGGACAGCGCCGAAAAAGCAGCCGGTAATACATCCGGTAACTGACAGAGCAGTCATAGATTCCTTATAAGGGAAATGATACGATAAAAGCGGCGGCAGAACATAAAGAAATAGGTCTTGCTTTTTTCGTGGTTATTCGGTATAATGGTACTGTTTTCGGGGTGTGGCTCAGGTGGTAGAGCGCTACTTTAGGGAAGTAGAGGCCGCAAGTTCAAGTCTTGTCACTCCGATGCAAGAAAACGCGGGAATGTTGTTTTGACGGCATTCCCGCGTTTGGCTTTTTGTTAAAAAGGCTTCCTGGGTTATGCCCTCGAAAGCCTTTTTGTTTCGTCTTTCGTTTGAGCAGCCTTTTATCTGCTTATGAAAAAGCGGCAAGCGCGCCGGTTGCGATCAGGAGCAGCGCCACAACCGCCACAATGATCAGGAAGCAGAAATAGGAGCGCGCGAAGTTGCGCACATTGAGGTTCTTAGTGCCGCCGAATGAGAAAATAAGCAGCAGAATAAAGCCGATACAAGGGATCGTGAACAGGATTTCATATCCGAAATATCCCCACATACTGATCGGCTTGTATTCCTCGGGAATAGGCGGCGCCGCATAGACTGCGGGCTGCACATAGACGTTATTGTTGGGCATCCCGTTATTCGGCATCCCGTTATAGGGCATTCCGTTGTTTGGCATGGCGTTATTCGGCATCCCGTTGTTGGGCATTCCATTATTCGGCACGCCGTTATTCGGCATACCATTGTTGGGTACATTGTTCAAATTGTTATCCATGATTTTCTCCTCCATAAGAAAATGTAATAGTAGAAAAATGACATCATTATCATACCATATTCTCTAATGCCAGTAAAGTAAATCATTCCGGAAGAATTGCTGAGCCTGCTTTTTTAATCACATTCTCTGATGCCGGTAAAGTAAACCCTTCCGGAATAATTGCTGAGCAATTCTTTAGAGTTAATTGCGCAGCAATTTACTCATAGGCCGGCTGCCAGCCCCAGACCTGCCGGCACAATTCTTCACAGTATTCCAGACTGAAACTGTCGTCCTGCCCGCGGATCAGACTGCTGTCCGCCAGTTCTTCCGTATAATCGCATAGCGGATAGACGGTCACGCCGCCGTAACCCTCCGCCAGATGGCATACCACGGGCTCCACGCCGTATTCGCCGATGACCACATCGCCCTGTTCGTCCCTGACGAGCGTAATCTGCGCCATGCCGCCTACCATCCGGTTGGCGACGCCGGGCCCCGTTCCGGAAGTCCAGTTCAGAAAATTGCCCAGAGAATAATATACCAGCATCCGGTGTCCTTCCTCGTCTTCCTCCCATCGGATAGGTTCGATCACGTGCGGGTGGGTGCCCAGTACCAGATCGACGCCGTTTTCCAGAAAAAACTGCGTCCATTTCTGCTGCTGCGCCGAAGTTTCCAGAAGATATTCGGTGCCCCAGTGGGGACAGACGATCACAAAATCCGCCTCCCGATCCGCTTCCTTTAGCTGCTCCCGCAGTCTGTCCTGCTCCAGCAGATCGACGCCGTAGGGCATATCCTCCGGCAGCGGAATCCCGTTGGTGCCGTAGGTGGCGTTCAAAATGGCGATGCGCATTCCGTCCTGTTCATAGATATAAATCTCCTGCTGATCCTCCGCCGAACCGTGGATTCCCAGAACGGCGATTTCGGGATAATGTTCCTGCCAAAAAGCCAGACAGTTTCGGAGTCCTTTTTCACCTTTGTCCAGTGCGTGGTTGGTGGCGTGGAGCACTACGTCAAATCCCGCGTCCGCCAGCGCGTCGCCCAGTTCGTAAGGCGCGTTGAAGCAGGGATAGCCCGTCACGCCCAGCTCGGCGCCGCCCAGAATCACTTCCTGATTGACGAGGGCGAGATCGGCTTCGCTGATCAGGGATGTTGTCTGTGCAAAAAGCGGATGGAAGTCGTAGCTGCCGTCCTCGGTCAGACCGCTCTCCGCCACCGGTGTGTGCAGCAGGATATCGCCCACCATCACCAGCGAGACAGAGGGCGGCTCGGCGGCAGCTTCCTCTGCCGTATCAGAGAGTTGTCCGCCTAGCGCTGCGTCTGCCGCGCCAGCAGGCTGCCCGTCAGGTGTCGTATCCGCTGCCGCATTTTCATTTTCGGCGGATTGGTCGGCTATCGGGGAGGCCGCGGCATATCCGGCCTCCTGCAGCGCATCGGTTCCGCCGGCCTCCTGCAGCGTATCAGCGCCGACGGCTTCCGCAGTTTGTCCGCTTTCCGGCAGGGCCGTCCGCCCGCATCCGGTAAGCAGCAGCGCGGCGGCAAGCCACAGGCATATCATTTTTTTCATTCTGTCCAGTGTACTCATGCTCTCATTGTACTCCCTGTTTCTATTTTTCACAAGACCGCGCAGGGTTCTTGACTGGACAGAGGGGAATGTATTACAATCGGATATGTTCGGAACATCACAGAGTAAAAAAGCAAAACAGAACGAACGGAGCGGAGCCGCCAAACGCATAGAGTGAAATGCCGCAGCGGAACGGAACGGTGAAACATCGCAGAGTGAAATGCTGCAGCGGAACGGCGTGACATCGCAGAATGAAAGAAAAGGGCGCGGGGAGAAACGGTATGCTGGAAAAAAAAGACTTTCATCCTTTGAATTATATCAAAAAAGAAGAATACTCCGGCAGTATGGAGGGAATGCGCTATATGCTCAAGCGTGTGCCGGGCAGCGGGGAGGATGTGATCCGCGTGACGATCTGGCCGGAGCCGCTCAATCTGCTGCGCACGGACGAGTCGCTGAAAGAGTCGATCGAAGTGCCTCTGACCAAGGAGGGCGTGGAGCAGGCGCGTGAGTGGTTGAACTGCCGGTATGAGGAAGACAAAGAAAAATGGCTGAATAGTTTACATAACTTCACATAACAAATAAAGAAAGAAACCTAACAGAAGCAAAAACAGAAGCAGAAACAAAAACCAAACAGAAGCAGAAACAGAAACAAAAATAGAAACAGGAACAGAAGCAGAAACAAAACCGAAACAAAACCGAAACAAAAACGTAAGCAGAAGCAAAAACTAAAGCAAAAACCAAAACCAAAACAAAACCAAAACAAAAACAAAAACAAAAACAAAAACAAAAACAAAAACAAAAACAAAAACCAGTAACGAGGGATGACGATGGAAAAGGAAAAAAAGAAGAAATATGAAATGGATATGTGCAACGGGCCGATTCTGAGCAAGATGCTGGTGTTTGCGCTGCCCCTTATGTGCTCCAGCATCCTGCAGCTATTGTTCAACGCGGCGGATATTATCGTAGTGGGAAATTATGCGGGAGACAATTCGCTGGCGGCGGTGGGCTCCACTTCGGCGCTGATCAATCTGCTGACGAACTTCTTTCTGGGGCTATCGGTGGGCGCCAACGTGCTTGTGGCCAGATACAGCGGCGCGAAGAAGGAGCAGGAGGAGCGGGAAACGGTACATACGGCGATGCTGCTCAGCGTATATAGCGGCATCATCCTGACGGTGGTCGGCTGCATCGGCGCGGGCAAGATTCTGGAATGGATGCAGACGCCGGAGGATGTGCTTCCTCTCGCTGCGTTGTATCTGCGGATTTATTTCGGCGGCATCACGGCGACGATGCTCTACAATTTCGGCAGCGCAATCCTGCGTGCGGTGGGAGACACGAAGCGGCCTCTGTACTATCTGTCCGTGGCGGGCGTGATCAACATCGTTTTAAACCTTGTGTTTGTCATTGTCTTTAAGCTGGATGTGGCGGGCGTCGCGTTGGCGACGGTGATCTCGCAGTGCATATCGGCGCTGCTGATTATCCGATGCATGATGAAGGCGGAGGGCGGCATCCGTCTGGAATTTTCCCTGCTTCGCATCAATATGGATAAGTTCCGGCGGATTCTGCAGATCGGTCTGCCTGCCAGCTTTCAGGGGATGATTTTTTCTTTTTCCAATGTCATCATACAGTCCTCGGTCAATTCTTTCGGCGCGATCACCGTGGCGGGCAACTCCGCGGCGGCGAATATCGAGGGCTTTGTCTATGTGGCGATGAACGCCTTCCATCAAGCGGCGATCTCGTTTACGGGGCAGAATATCGGCGGGGCGAAGTATGAGAGAGTCAACAGAATCCTCTATGTCGCGGAGGGATGTGTGCTGGTGGTAGGACTGCTATTGGGCAATCTGGCGGTGTTGTTCGGGCGGTCGCTGCTCGCCCTCTATACCAATAGTGCGCAGGTAGTGGACGCGGGGATGATCCGACTGCGCATCATCTGTTCCGTTTACGCACTGTGTGGTATGATGGACGTGGTCGTAGGCTCCCTGCGCGGCATGGGCTATGCCGTGCTGCCGATGGTGGTGTCGTTAATCGGCGCCTGCGGGCTCCGTCTGGTCTGGATCTTCACGTTTTTCCGGATGGAAATGTTCCACACCAGAGAGTCGTTGTATCTGACCTACCCGGCAAGCTGGTTCCTGACTTTTTTGGCGCATCTGGTATGCTATGTCATCGTGCGAAAGAAGCTGGCCAAAGTGTGGGGCGCCTGAGGCGTCCGAGTGCATCGGTTTATCGGAAAGCTGCCGCCGGGCCTGGCGGCGAGTGCCATGATGTCCGAGTACACCCGGCGTTGCCTTTAGCGGAGATAGATGCTGACGTCCTTGGGCACCCATGCGGCAAACGTCACGGTGTTGTCGTCGGATAACGTCAGCGTCGTGATCACCAGATCTTCCATACCCTCCGAGCAGTTGTACCCCTCGATGACCGTGCCGGGCCCGTCAAAGCAGGTCGAAAGCTGGGCTTTGACGCCTCCGCCGCCCCGGGTGTCGGAGACGGCTTCGTTGACAAGCCACGGCTGCAGCGCAAACCAGCCATCCGCATCCACGGAGCAGGTCTGTACGGTGTTTTCCATTCTGACACAACTGTCGGCGATCGTCTCCGGCGTCAGGGCGGCGGCCCATGCCATCGCCTCCTCCACGGACGAGGGCAGCGCGGGCGTCTCCGATAGCTCCCTGGCAGCGGTGTCCGCGGCGTCGATAAGCTCCTGCGCTTTGACAGGATCTGCCAGTGCCGGATCGATATGCAGAGTAAACAGGGCGTTCAGCCCTTGATAGTCCGTGTTCCTCGTGATGGTTCCGGAAGCCTCGTCCCAGCGGTACAGACTGCCGTCGTAAAAGGCGGTGTCCGACACGCACAGATATAGCGCATGGTCGGCAAAACAACTGATGTTGTCGCATTCCAGCAGGCGGTAGAGGATGCCGTCCTCCGCAAACTCCGCGTAGCTGCCAAAAAGAGAGGCGGCGTTGTAAAGGGCGGGATTGAGCCCGCCGATCAGCGGCGATACGAAGAAGTCTTCTTCGCCCTGTGATAGCGCGGAGCCGTCCGCGCGCTGGATGGCGACGGCGCAGTAGGTTCTGTCGCTATGGAGCTTACCGCCGGCGGTAAACGCATAGTCGGACAGGGAATCTCCCGAGAGCAGCCCTAAGAATGTGGCCGTGTACCCGCCGTAGGTCTGGCTCTCTGCGGCGGAAACGCCGTCCGCGTTCCGTGCGGTGTCTTCTTTGGCAAAAGCGCCGCTCAGTTTCTCGTCGCCTATGCGCCCGGCAATCTCGCCGGCGTTCCGATAGTTCCACGCCGCATATGCCGTGAACCCGGCGGCCAGCATAAGCGCCGCAGCCGCCGCAGGTATCAGTTTCCTGTAAGTTTTGTGTTGTCTCATTCGTTTTTCCTCCGATGCTTGCTGCAGAATCCGTCTGTTGATCGTTTCGGAAGGCTTCTCTGACGGAGCGAGGGCGCGCCTTAACAAGTTTTCCCATTCATCCTTATCATGTTTCATCTGACATTTCCTCCCATCTCTTTTTTAAATACTGCCTCGCGTGATACAGTCTGCTTTTTACCGTGCCATATGACACATGAGTCATTTCTGCGATCTGCGCCAGACTCATTTCTTCCATATAGTGCAGCAGTATCACGGTTTTGAGCTTTTCCGGCAGTTCGTTTACCGCCTGCCTGATCAGGAAGATCTCCTCCCTGCGGAGCACGGCGTCCTCCGAGGAGGCAGCGCCGTCTGGGTATGCCGCGTCCGCTTCGTCCGAGAGCGTCCGGACAGGAGCGATGCGCTTTCGCCATGCAAACTTGCGCTTCCTGTTTTTCCAGAGTTTCAGCGCCACGGAAAGGCAGTATCCTTTGATATTCCTGTCGGAATCGACACGCCCGGACAGTTCCAGCACTTTCAGCCATGTGTCCTGATACAGTTCGTCCGCTTCCGTCCGGTCTCTGGTGAGATATCTGCAGAAGGAATAGAGATCCCCGCCGTACGTTTCGATATACGATGCCAGTTCCTGTTTGGTCATAGGTGTCCGCTCCTGTTCCTCTGAAGTCTTCTACCCTGATATGGTAACAGAATGCGTAACGGTTGCAAAATTTTTTTCGGCATCCCCATCCGACCGGGCGGACTGGCCAGACGGACCGGCTGGACTGACTGAATGGACTGGCCGGATGAGCTGGCCGGATGAACGGTGCGGCATCTGTTGACAACGGTATCGATGTATGATATTATTTACCCACCGACCTAGAGGGTTGGTAAATGGAGGTGCGACATGAATATATACGCTGACAATGCGGCGACTACCAAGATGAGCAGAACGGCGGTGGACGCGATGCTGCCGTATCTGGATCAGATCTACGGGAATCCGTCCAGCCTGCATTCCGTGGGCCAGCGGGCCAATGAAGCCCTTGCCTCGGCGCGGGGACGGGTGGCGGCCTGTCTGGGGTGCGACGCGGGGGAGATCATCTTTACATCAGGAGGAAGCGAGGCCGACAATCAGGCCATTATTTCCGCGGCGCGCATCGGCGAGCGGAAAGGGAAAAAACACATTATTTCTACGGCTTTTGAGCATCATGCGGTGCTGCATACCTTGAACAAACTGGAAAAAGAAGGGTTCGAGGTTACGCTGTTAGACGTACACGAGAACGGGCTGGTCACGGCTAGGCAGGTGGAGGAGGCGATCCGGGAGGACACCTGTCTGGTGACGGTTATGTATGCCAATAACGAGATCGGCACGATCCAGCCCATCGGGGAGATCGGTGCGGTATGCCGGGCCAAGGGCGTGTTGTTCCACACGGACGCGGTGCAGGCCGCGGGGCATCTGCACATTGACGTCAAAGAACAGAATATCGATATGCTTTCGCTCTCGGCGCACAAGTTCCACGGGCCTAAGGGCATCGGCGCGCTATATGTGAAAAAGGGCATCGCGCTCACGAACCTCATCGAGGGCGGCGCGCAGGAGAGAGGAAAGCGGGCCGGCACGGAGAATATCCCCGCCATCATGGGTATGGCGGCGGCGCTGGAGGAAGCCTGCGGCAGCATCGACGAGAACGCGGCGAAGGTGTCCGCGCTGCGTGACAGGCTGATCGCCGGACTTTCGGAGATTCCTCACGGCGTCCTGAACGGCGATGCCGTGAAACGGCTGCCGGGCAACGTGAACTTCTGCTTCGAGGGGATAGAGGGCGAGTCCCTGCTGCTTCTGCTGGACGACAAGGGGGTATGCGCATCGTCGGGCTCCGCCTGCACGTCGGGTTCTCTGGACCCCAGCCATGTGCTGCTGGCCATCGGCAGGCCCCACGAGATCGCCCACGGCTCCCTGCGGCTGACGATTTCCGAGGAGACGACGCAGGAGGAAGTGGATTATCTGATCGGGGCGGTCAAAGAAGTGGTGTCTTATCTGCGCGGTATGTCTCCCGTATGGCGGGACTTAGAGAGCGGCAAGAGCAAGTTTGTGACGGCGTAAGCGCCGCGGGCATAGATTAGGAACAGGCAGAACGGAGGAAACAGAAAATGGCTTTATACAGTGACAAGGTAATGGATCATTTCCGCAATCCGAGGAACGTCGGCGTCATAGAGGACGCGGACGGTGTCGGGGAGGTAGGAAACGCCAAGTGCGGCGATATTATGAAGATTTATTTAAAGATTGACAATGACATCATTAGCGATGTGAAGTTTGAAACGTTCGGCTGCGGCAGCGCCATCGCGTCCAGTTCGATGGCCACGGAGCTGATCAAGGGCAGGCCCGTCTCCGAGGCGCTGGAACTGTCCAACAAGGCGGTGGCGGAGGCGCTGGACGGCCTTCCGGCACACAAGATGCACTGCTCTGTGCTGGCGGAAGAAGCGATCAAGGCGGCGGTGAAGGACTACTACGACAGAAACGGCATCGAGTACGACCACGCGCAGTTCCCCGACTGCGAGAGCTGCGGACACTGCAGCGTATAGCGGCGGTGCGGTCTGCCGCAGAGAGGACAAAGCTATGATGATTTCCAGCAAGGGAAGGTATGTCCTGCGGGTGATGATCGATCTGGCGGAGCATAGCGGCGAGGGCTATGTGCCGATGAAAGATATCGCGGCGCGGCAGGAGATTTCCCTGAAATATTTAGAAAAAATCGTTCCCGTGCTGACGCAGAACGGCCTGATCGAAGGCGTCCACGGCAAGGGCGGCGGCTACCGGCTGACACGTCCGTTAGAGGAATACAAGGTGGGCGAGCTGCTCAGGCTCACGGAAGGGGATCTGGCGCCGGTGGCGTGTCTGGAAAAGGACGCCAAGCCGTGCGAGCGGACGACGGAGTGCAGAACCTATCCGATGTGGCGGAGGTTTACCCAGTTGTTGAACGATTTCTTCGACGGCATTTCCATCGTGGATCTGATGCAGGAAAAATAAAACGCTTATATGATATCGAGGAACAAGATGCAGCTATTGTTTGGATTGCTGATTCCGTTTGCGGGCACCGCGCTGGGCTCGGCGATGGTCTTTTGTATGGGAAATAAGATGAACAGGAAGCTGGAGAAGCTGCTGCTGGGATTCGCCGCGGGCGTCATGATCGCGGCGTCCGTGTGGTCGCTTCTCATTCCCGCCATTGACATGGGCAGTGCGCGGGGCGGCGCGGCATGGTTTCCCGCTGCGGCGGGATTTCTGGGCGGCGTCTTTTTCCTGCTTCTGCTGGACAGTCTGATTCCGCATCTGCACGTGGAGAGCGAGGAGCCGGAAGGCCTTCCGGCCAATTTAAAAAAAACCACAATGCTTGTCCTGGCGGTGACGCTGCACAACATTCCCGAGGGAATGTCCGTGGGCGTGACGTTTGCGGGGGCGCTTTCGGGCAGCGCGGGCATCACGTTTGCAGGCGCGTTCGCGCTGGCGATCGGCATCGCGATCCAGAATTTCCCGGAGGGCGCCATTATCTCCATGCCGCTTAGGAGTGAGGGCGTACCGCGGCTTAAAGCATTCGTGTACGGCGCGTTGTCGGGGATCGTGGAGCCCGTCGGGGCGGCGCTGACAATACTGCTGGCCAGCCATGTGACGCCGCTGATGCCGTATTTTCTCGCATTCGCCGCAGGCGCGATGATCTATGTGGTGGTGGAGGAGCTGATTCCGGAGTCGCAGGCGGGCGAGCACAGTAATCTCGGAACGGTGGGCGTGGCCTTTGGCTTCGTCATCATGATGATACTGGACGTGGCGCTGGGATAGCGCCCGGCAGGGCCTCTATGAGAGAGTCCGCGGGCCTGCGCAGAACCGGGCGGCGGGCGGAAAAGTGCGGGCGGGAGACGCAGGGCATCCCGCAGAGAACAGGAGAAGGGAAAAGGAGAAAGGGAAGGAAAAGGAAAGAGGAGAGGGTAAGAAACATGGGAAACAAAAAACTGGGATTTGGCTTGATGCGTCTGCCGCTGGTGGATGCCAACAACGCGGCGGACATCGATATGGAAAAGACGAAACAGATGGTGGACGCCTTTTTGGAGCATGGCTTTACCTATTTTGACACCGCATGGATGTACTGCGGGTTCAGGAGCGAAAACGCCGCGAAAGAGTGTCTGGTGGACAGGCATCCACGGGACAGTTTTACACTGGCCACCAAGCTGCACGTGGGATTTGTGGACACGAAGGAAGACCGGGACAGGATTTTTCAGGCCCAGATGGAAAAGACAGGGGTGTCGTTTTTTGACTACTATCTGCTGCACGACGTGGGCCGGGGCCATTATCAGAAGCTGACCGATCTGGACTGTTTCGGCTGGCTACGGGAGAAGAAGGAACAGGGCCTAGTAAGGCATATCGGCTTCTCGTTCCACGATACGGCGGACTTTCTGGATAAGGTGCTGACGGAGCACCCGGAGACAGAGTTCGTGCAGCTTCAGCTCAACTATCTGGACTGGGACAGCCCCAGCATCCAGTCGCGGCTCTGCTATGAGACGGCGGTGAAACACGGCGTACCCGTCTTTGTCATGGAACCGGTCAAGGGCGGCACGCTGGCGCAGGTGCCGGAGGCGGCGGAGCGGCTGCTGCGGCAGTACCATCCGGATAGGAGCATTTCCTCATGGGCGATCCGCTTCGCGGCCAGCCTCGACAACGTGCAGGTCGTGCTGAGCGGCATGAGCAATATGGAGCAGCTTACGGACAATATCGGCTATATGTCCGAGTTTGAGCCGTTAAACGGGGAGGAGCGGGAGCTTCTGGCGCGGGTGGTGGATATCATCAACGGCAATATCTCGATCCCCTGTACGGGATGCTCCTACTGTACGGAAGGCTGCCCGAAGAAAATCGCGATCCCGAAATACTTTTCGCTATACAATGCGGACAGACAGGAAGTGCGGGAAAAGGGCTGGACGCCGCAGGGAACCTATTACGAGCGGCTGGCGGAGGAGTTCGGCAGGGCGGGAGACTGTATCGCCTGCGGACAGTGCGAGCGGGTGTGCCCGCAGCATCTTCCGATCATCCGCCATCTCAAGGATGTGGCGGCATATTTTGAAAGATAACGCGCGCCGGGCGGCCCGGCGCACGGCTGACAGGGAAAGATGGGTGCGAATAACGATCTGACAAAAGGGAGCGTGGGCAGGAATCTTGTCTGCTTCGCGCTTCCCTATCTGTTTTCCTGCTTTATGCAGACGTTTTACGGCATGGTCGATCTGTTTGTGGTCGGCTATTATAACGGCTCCGACGCTACTTCGGCGGTTTCCGTCGGCAGTCAGGTGATGCACATGATCACGCTGGTCATCAGCGGCATGGCGATGGGGACGACGGTGCGCATCGGGCGCAGCGTGGGCGCCGGAGACAGGCAGGCGGCCAGAGAGACGGTAGGGACGTCCGTCGTCTTTTTCGGCGGCTTTGCGGCGGCGCTGACGGCGGCGCTCCTGCTATGCACCCGCGGGATTGTGGGCGTGATGCTGACTCCGGCGGAGGCCGTGGGGCAGGCGTCTGACTATCTCACGATCTGCTTTGCGGGGATTCCTTTTATCACGGCGTACAATGTCATCAGCAGTATTTTCCGGGGCGCAGGAGACTCCAGACGTCCTATGTATTTCGTGGCCGTGGCGTGCGTGGTCAATGTGGCGCTGGATTTTGTGTTTGTGGGCCGGTGCGGTCTGGGCGCGGCGGGCGCGGCGCTGGGAACGGTGTGCGGGCAGGCGGTGAGCGTGGCCGTCTCGCTGGCGCTGATGCGGACGCGGGATCTGGGAATCCATATCGGACGCCGCGATATCCGGCTGCACAGGAATGCGGCGGGACAGATTCTTAGGGTGGGGGCGCCCATCGCGCTGCAGGACGGCCTGATTCAGATCGCCTTTATCGTGATTACGGTGATCGCCAACAGCCGCGGTCTGGTGATCTCGGCTGCGGTGGGAATCGTGGAGAAGCTCATTGGGTTTATGTTTCTGGTGCCCTCGGCTTTCCTGTCCGCAATCTCTACCATTACGGCACAGAATATGGGCGCAAAGCAGGAAAAACGGGCAAGACAGACGTTGTACTACGGCCTTGCGGTCACGGTCTGCTGGGGACTTGTGTGCGCGGTGTATAGCCAATTTCTGCCGCATACGCTGGTGGGGCTTTTTACCAGAGACGGCGGCGTGCTGGCGGCAGGCTGCGAATATCTGCGCTCCTATGCCTTTGACTGCGTGTTCGCCGCGGTGCACTTCTGTTTCAGCGGTTATTTCTGCGGCGATCAGAAGTCGATGGTCTCGTTTGTCCACAACATAACGGCGATCCTGCTCGTCCGCATTCCGGGCGCGTGGCTGGCCAGCGTCTATTTTCCGCACTCCCTCTACCCGATGGGATGGGCGGCGCCGCTGGGTTCGCTCCTCTCCGCGCTGATCTGCGTGGGCTTCTATCTGTACTGCCGGAAAGAAGACATGAAACTTAAAAAGACGGTCGACCGGTTTCCCTAAGACCTAAATTCTTTTGAAGAAAAGCAGCCTGTCATGCAGAATAAAAGGCATGAAAAGAGCCAAGAGAAAATTCCCCTGGCTCCAGACCGCCCACAGTATTGCGCCTAAGATCGGCTCGTGGGAGAAGTCCTGAATAGTATATGCAGATGAAGAAATAAGATTACAGTTTTTGCTGCCAGTCGTTGCGGAAACCGTAGTAATCCATTCGTACAAATGGATATTTCTTGGTCAGAGAAACGATGGAGTTTTTCATTTCCTTGAATTTATCCATCGGCAGAATCCGTTTCATAACAAGCAGAAAACCATAAAAATGAGCGTTGTCGATTTCACCGTTACTGTTTTTTCTGAGCAGCATTTTTTCTTTTTTATTAAGAGAAGGTTTCTGCTCAAAGAGTCGGTTATAGATTCTGCTCCCATGTGCGCACAAATTGCGGATGATCGTCATGCTATGCATATAGCTTCCGAGGATGGCCGATCCCTTATTCATGGTCAGGCCGAAAGCGCGGGCAACGGAGTCTTTTATGGGCTGCTCAGAAATAGAATACAAAAAAGAGATATCGGATATAGTCAGCAGATCAACATATGCCCATAAAGGAATGTCTTGCTGCAGGTCACTTACAAAGTGCTTCAGGTAGGCTTCGTGGGGAAGCCGCTGGATTTTCTGTTGTTCTGCCTTGCTCATAATCTCTTGGTGTTTGGCTTGGTTGGTAAAGAATGTTTCATCAAGGTATCCGGTAGGACCGTGGACTTTTGTGAATTCGTAAGCATATATGGATTTTATCTGCACTTCTATCACTTCAAGGTATTGAAGAAGAATGTGCCTGAGTTCGTGGTCAAAATGGTAGATATCGATGATGTTCTGGAATGTGGCAGATTTGGAGAAAACATCATTTTTGCGCAGCGTCAGGGAATATCCGCTGATGCGGTAGTAATTGTTGCGCAGTAAAAAATCCCTAGCCTGTGCTTCATCATTGATGGTGAGGCCGCGGGAGCGGAGGATATTCAGTTGTTCTTCAACCGTTTTGAAACCTTTATCTGCCATAAGCGCTTTTCCTTAAATAAACAAAACGCCCTCAAGTGTGCATACGTTTCCGCAGAGGCCTGAGGGAGATGTTAATTATATATTAACATAAAGCACGGAATTGTCAAGATAAACGGAACTTCTTGAGTTTCCGTACTTTTATCCATAGCAGCCAGCTTTTATCTGCGCTGCGGTAAATAACTTTTGAATCATCCCA
>CANRFZ010000010.1 GCA_947630025.1 uncultured Lachnospiraceae bacterium | reverse complement strand
TTCAGTGTTTTTGCATTTTTTAATGGAATAAAAAACGGACATCAAAGTCATCCCTGAAAAATGGGGAAACTCAAACCTTTTGCCAGTTTTTCGGAGCAGTGTTTTGGAGCGGGCTTTTGTCAGTTTTTCGGAGCAGTGTTTTGGAGCAGGCGTTTGTCAGTTTTTCGGAGCAGTGTTTTGGAGCAGGCTTTTGTCACGTTTTCCGGAGCAGGCGCATATAGTGTCTCTGTAGCAAAATGGCCGCAGCAATAAAAATACACAATAAAAATAAATATTTTATGAAATTTTTGTGTAAAATATACATTTCCGAAACAATATGTGCTATACTGAAAAAACAGAGATGATGATTGGTTTAGGGGGAAATGATGGATACTAGACTACTGGAACGCGACGGCGACATAGATAGCTGGAAGGAAGTGCTGCTGATTTACAATTCCGCATTGAAGCAGATTTCTACCAAGCTGGAGATTTTGAATGACGAATTTCAGCACGTGCACAGGTACAATCCGATCGAACATATTAAATCACGCATCAAGACGCCGGAGAGCATCGTCAAGAAACTGAAGAAGCACGGCTATGAGTCCACCATCAACAATATGGTGCGGTATGTCAACGACATAGCGGGCATCCGCGTGATCTGTTCCTTTTCATCGGACATCTACCAGATCGCGGAGATGATCAGCAACCAGAAGGACATCAAGGTGATTTCCGTCAAGGACTATATCGTGAATCCCAAGGCCAGCGGCTATAAGAGCTATCATATGCTGGTGACGGTGCCGGTGTATCTGTCCGACCGGATCGAAAATGCGAAGGTAGAGATTCAGATCAGGACGGTCGCCATGGATTTCTGGGCGAGTCTGGAGCACAAGATCCATTATAAATTTGAAGGGAACGCGCCGGAACATATCCGGGAGGAACTGGTGGAATGTGCGCGGATGGTATCGGATCTGGACGCCAGAATGCTGGCGTTGAATGAGGAGATACAACATATCGAGCGGCAGCAGAAAGGCGAAGACGTATAGGGGAGAGTCCTCTATACGTTTTTTATTTGACATATTGGCTGCCATGCCGTATCATGCCTGCACTGCCGCACTGTGTCTGCCTGACTATGATGCAGCGGCGCACGATGAGACGCCCGATAAAATGAGGAGTGCCCGGACATCTTGCGACGCCCGGGCTATTATGAAAAAATTTATCTATGCGTGTAATGTTAAACATTACATTTCTGCTTCGGTTGTTAAGATAAAGTATAAACATTAAATATGAATAATCTATGAACGATATGTAAAGTTATCGTAAATATTTACAACTCATGTCAAAAATCAAGCCGTCATTTTGTGCAAAATAGATAAAAAAAGAACGTGGATTTTGGCGCTCCAACCGGGTTGTGATTGTCATATTAAGGGAGATATGATAAAATAAATTGTAGCCGTGTGGAAAAGTAAAATTTCAGAAAAGAGAGACGATGCGATGAACGGAGGAAAACTGATGGACACTTTTATCGATAAACTGTCACAGAAGAAGAACGCGCAGGAGATGATTCTGGCCAATATGACGGCGGAGGCCGCCAAGATGGAGCAGATGCAGCAGCAGCTCAAGACTTATGACGGGCTGATGCAGGAAATCCGTCAGGTCAATCTGAAGACGGCATCGAATCTGGAACAGATGCAGCACGCCCTGCAGGAATGTATGGACAAGATCGGGGAGCTGCAGCAGCGTGAGGAGACGGAGAGCGGCGCGCAGGACGCTTCGCAGATGCAGGCGATGCTGGACGAGAAGTTTGCCAGATCAGACGATTTCCTGCATAAAGAGAACGTGAAAGTCTACCGTAACGTGCAGGCGGCGGTGGCGGACGAGCTGAATAAGCAGACGGAGGAGCTCAAGAAAAGCCAGAAGGAGAACCGTACAAGCCGTGCCGTTCTTCCCCTCACGATTTTGATTCTGCTCGCGGTTCTGGCGGATATCGCCGTTCAGCTTCTGGCAATTACCAATTTCAAATTCTTCTAATGCTTGTTGAAACTGGCGGATATCGCGTTCAGTTTTTGGAAATTATCATTCCGATGAAAGGCGCATCTGCCGCATGGAGGAAACGATGGGAAGACAGATCTGGAAACCGGGCAATATGCTCTATCCGCTGCCGGCGGTGCTGGTGAGCGTGGCCGACAGGGAAGGGAAAACCAATCTTTTTACCGTGGCATGGACGGGCACGGTGTGTTCCGATCCGCCGATGGTGTCCGTTTCCGTCAGGCCGGAGCGTTTTTCCTACCATATGATAGAGGAAACCGGAGAATTTGCAGTCAACCTGACCACCGAGGCGCTGGCCTATGCCACCGACTACTGCGGCGTCAAGAGCGGCCGGGATGTGGACAAGTGGAAAGAGACGCGGCTGACGCCGGAGGCGGGCCGCTATATCAAGGCGCCGCTGGTGGCGGAGAGTCCGGTCAGTCTGGAGTGCCGCGTGACGCGGAAACTGCCGCTGGGCTCCCACGATATGTTTCTTGCGGAGGTGCTGGCGGTGCACGTGGACGACAGATACATGGACGAGAACGGAAAATTCCGCCTCAACGACGCGGGGCCGTTAGTCTACTCCCACGGCAGCTATCTGACGGTTGGCCGTGAGATCGGGAGTTTCGGATATAGTGTGAAAAAGAAAAAATCCTAGGCTGCTATGGGAACATGGCGGCTTCTGCCTAATCGGGAAAGGTTTTCACCATGACAGAAATGAGGTAAAAGAAATGGCTGACAGAGCAATCATTGACGCGATGTGGGATGATTCACCGGTTGATGTTACCACGGAAGTAAACTTCATCTGGTCTATCGCAAACAAACTGCGTGGGCCGTATCAGAGCGATAAATACAAAGATGTTATTATCCCTATGACGATCATCCGGCGTTTTGAGTGTGCTCTTGCTCCTACAAAAAAAGCGGTTGTGGAGCAGTCTGAAAAGAACCCTTCTTTTCCTGCGAAGGCGATGTATCGAATCTCCGGCTTCCCGTTTTATAACACGAGCCGGTATGATTTGGCGGAGCTGGTGAATGACTCGGATCACCTCGCCGCTAATTTCAAAAGTTACATTCAAGGTTTCTCTCCAAATGTGCAGGAGATTATTTCCTCCAACGAACGCGGCCTTGATTTCTATAAGCAGATCGACAAGATGGACAAGAACAACAGGCTGCTTTCCGTAGTCAAGGCGTTCTCCGAACTTGACCTCGATCCGCACACCATCGACAATGTGAAGATGGGATATATTTTTGAGGAACTGATCCGCAAATTTTCTGAGAATGCCGAGGCCGGTGACCATTACACCGGGCGCGACATCATCAAACTTATGGTTAACATTCTGCTGGCCGAGGGCTGCGACGACATTTTCGACGACGGGAAAGTTATTACCATACTGGATCAGGCGTGCGGCACAGGCGGTATGCTCTCCACGGGATACAACTTCATCAAGCGGTACAATCCCACCGCAGACGTGCGGTTGTTCGGGCAGGAGATCAACCCGGAATCCTATGCCATGTGCCTTGCAGAAATGCTCATCAAGGGACAGAACGCGGAAAACATCTGCTATCAAGACACCATGAAAGCAGACCGTTTCAGAAATACGAAGATGCGGTTCGTTTTGGAAAATCCGCCGTTTGGACAGGCATGGGGCGGCAAGGATGCGCCCGAAGGCGTGGAGGAAGCGGTTAATGAAGAATACAAAAAAGGCTTTGACGGTCGCTGGGGTGCAGGGCTGCCCGGCTCCGGCGATATGCAGATGTTGTTCCTGCAATCTGCCATTGACAAAATGGATGACACTGTTGGTCGTTGTGCCATCATCGAAAATGGCAGTCCGCTCTTTACGGGCGGTACTGCGTCCGGCGAAAGCCAGATCCGCCGCTGGATGCTGGAGCAGGATCTGATCGAAGCCATTATTGCCCTGCCTACCGATCTTTTCTATAACACAGGTATTGCCACCTACATTTGGGTGTTGTCCAAAAACAAGCGGCAGGAGCGCAAAGGCAAGATACAACTCATCGATGCCAGCCAGATTTATCACAAGCTCTGCAAGGCGCTGGGCAACAAGCGCAACGAAATATCTCCGGAGGATCGCTCGACTATCACACGACTTTACGCTGACTTTGAGGAAAGTGAGAACTGCAAAATTTATAGAAAAGAGGAGTTTATTTATCGCGAATACACGGTGATGCAGCCCCTCCAGCGCAGCTATGCCATCACGCAGGAACGCATTTCCGCCATGCTCTCCAAAGGGAGTCTGTCCGCACTCTATGATGAGGCAAAGGTCACCGAGCTGGAAAACGCGGAGGAACTGACCGGCAAGGATCAGAAGAAGTTAGAGAGTTACATAAACAACAAGCTCGTTTACGACGCCATCGTCGCCGCGCTTGAGGCCGCCGTATCGGAGGAAATATTCTACTCGCCAGACGCATTCATGCCTGTTTTGACAAAGACGTTGGCGCAGACGACTGCCGACAAAAAACTGCTCGAAAAAATCGCGGACGGCCTTTCTGTGATGGACAAGCAGGCGGAGATTCAGCGCGACCGCAAGGGCGAGATCATCTACGACAAGGAGACGAAGGACACCGAGATCGTCAAATTCGAGGAAGACATCGACACCTATATGGCACGGGAGGTGCTGCCCCACATCCCGGACGCCAAGGCGTTCTTTGAGGAAAACCTTTCCGCAAAAAAGCCCGTAATCAAGACCGGCGCGGAGATACCCTTCATCCGTTATTTCTACAAATACCAGCAGCCCACGCCCAGCGAGGAACTGGAAGCTCGGTTTATGGAGCTGGAGCTTTCCGTTTCCGAGCGAGTGGCGAAGCTATTCAGATGAGGATTGCTACATGGGAAAGAAAAAAAGTTCTAAAAACACACCGCCTGTAACACTGAACACTCAAGGGCAAGCTTTCGACTATAAGAAACTTGCTGAGGCAATCGTTCATGCTCAACAAGAAGCAGAGGTTCTGCGTAAAAATGAGCAGGAAAAGTTATCAGGGGAACAGCAACAAGAATGGCTAAACGTATTGGGGCAAAAGACCTATACAAATGAGAATTGCATAACAAAAATCCTGCATCGGTGGCGGAATAACATTGTGGCTTTTTTCAAAATAATGTTTCTTAGCCGAAAAGAGGCACAGGGAGACAAAGCTACCTTTGGCATTTTGCAGTTTGCATTGGCTTTGTTGTTTAGTTCTATCAGGCTGTTGATTTTTCTGCTGACAATCGGTTTAGTTGTAGCTGGCATTTACTCATTTGAGCAAAAAGCCTTTGCCTTCTCACTTATACCGCTCTTGTATGCACTTCCTTCCATTATGTTAGGACGAATTTTTCGTATTGCGGGATTTGAAATTGAAAAAATGACAGATAGAAACTATCTGCTATCTATCTTGTCTGCGGTCATAGCATTGATAGCGATGATACTTGCGCTGGTTGCGTTGTTCGTGAGGTGAAAGAAATGCGAAAAATGAAAGACAGCGGAATAAAGAGCTTTGGCTTAATCCCGGAAAACTGGACTGTGCAAAAATTGAAAACTCTATTATCCCTTCGTAGCGAAAAGAATACTGGCGACAGAGAGCTTCTATCGGTATACCTTGATAAAGGTGTAATATCTTATGCAGATTCTTCTGGAATGCAGGTGCATAAGCCCAGCGCAGATTTATCAAATTATCAGAATGTATATCTTGGCGACTTTGTTTTGAATAATCAGCAGGCTTGGAGAGGCTCTGTTGGTGTTTCACGATTTAACGGGATAATCAGCCCTGCATATTTTGTATTTTCGATGAGCAATAGTTGTGATCCCAAATATATGGACTTTGCACTGAGAGATGGAAGTATGGTTCAGCAATATGAGACCTCTTCAAGGGGTGTTGGAACTATTCAACGCAATATCTTTGCACCATGGTTGTTGCAGTGTTTAATTGCTCTACCCCCATTATCTGAACAACGCCTTATCGCCGCTTTCCTCGATGCCAAATGCGCCGAAATTGACGCGCTGACCACCGACATTCAGGCGCAGATTGACATATTGGAGCAGTATAAACGTTCCGTCATCACCGAGGCGGTTACAAAGGGGCTTAACCCCGATGCAGAGATGAAGGATAGCGGCATTGAGTGGATAGGCAGGATGCCGGCGCATTGGGAAATCATTCGCGGTAAGTACATATTGAAATATCTCCAAAAGCCTGTGCGGGAGGACGATGGTGTTATCACCTGTTTCCGAGATGGTGAGGTTACGCTCCGTAGCAACAGACGTGAAGATGGGTTTACCATGTCCGATAAAGAAATCGGGTATCAGGGTGTCGATGTTGGAGATTTGGTCGTACATGGTATGGACGGATTTGCCGGTTCTATAGGCATCTCCGATTCAAGGGGCAAAGCGTCCCCAGTTTTGAATGTGCTTGATACCAAGCAGGACAAGCGGTACATCATGTATTATCTTCGCAGCATGGCGTACAGTGATGTATTTCTTGCGATGGCAACAGGGATTCGCGTTCGTTCCTGTGATTTGCGCTGGAACAAACTGTCAGAGCTTTTATATCCTGTACCTCCCATAACCGAGCAAAAGGCTATCGTAAAATATATCGATGAAATAATCGCTAAAACAAATGCGGTAATAGAAGACAAAATAAATCAGCTTGAGACATTGGACAGTTACAGGAAGTCCCTTATTTTCGAGTATGTCACAGGAAAGAAAGAGGTGCGCTCTGATGACGAATCCGTCAAATGAAACTCTTACAGTCGTGCATTCCCGGAATGTAAACATTGATAGTGAGTATGTTCAGTGGATGCACGAAATCAAACAACGTTTTCGTAATGCGCAGATAAAAGCTGCCGTCCAAGTAAATTCCGAGCAGCTTCTTTTTAATTGGCGGCTCGGTCGAGATCTTGTCATCAGACGTGCCGAAGAAAAATGGGGCAAGGGAATCGTTGAACAGGTCAGTCTTGATCTACAGGCAGAATTTCCCAATGTTAAGGGATTCAGTACATCGAATCTCTGGTACATGAAAAAATGGTATCAATTCTATTCGGCTTCATTGGGTGAAGAAAAAATCCAACAACTTGTTGGAGAAATTACGCAGGCAAATTTCTTCCGGCTTCAGCAGATTGGAACACCACTGCAGGAAGAAACACTCCAGCAGTCTGTTGGAGAAATTTCTTTTCCGCTTTTCTTTAGTTATGTTCCGTGGGGACACCATATTTTAATCATAACGAAATGTAAAAGTGTTGAGGAGGCTTTATTCTATATTCAGCGCACAATTGATAAAGGTCTGAGTCGCAGTGCGCTGGATAATTGCATCCGCGCTGATATGTATCATGCCATTGGATCGGCGGTTACAAATTTTGGTGTGCAGCTTCCTGCTCCTCAGGGCAAACTGGCACAGGAACTGCTCAAAGGAAATTATGATCTGGGATTTATCAGTCTTTCCGAGGAATACAACGAAACTGCGCTGGAAGATGCCATAGAGCAGCAAATGACAAGATTTCTGCTGGAATTAGGCGATGGCTGGGCATTCGTTGGAAGACAAAAGGAAATGATTATTTCCGGTAAAACCCGGAAAATTGACCTGCTTTTCTATCATATCTATCTGAGATGCTATGTCGTGATAGAATTGAAAGTAAAACCGTTTGAGCCGGAATTTGCCGGCAAGCTCAATTTTTATGTAAATGCAGTAAATGAACTGATCCGTCGAGACAGTGATAATCCTTCCATCGGACTTTTGATCTGTAAGGATATGGATCGGACGGAAGTGCAGTTAGCTTTTGAGGGGATTACAACACCCATGGGAGTCGCCACTTATAACAATGTAAAAATCAAAGAAATTCAGGAGTATCTGCCAACCGCTGAACAAATCAGGCAGCAAATTGAGATTGCAGAGGAAACGTTTAAGCTCAATATGCAAAAAGAAACGGAGGGAGACGCCTATGAATGATAATGATATGGAATTTCAAAACAGAGCGGATCATCAGGAGAAGCGGGTAACTGCCTATAAGAAGCGCTTACTGCATGGACCAATTCTTTCTGAGAAAGAATATCAGCATTATATCATGGAGCGTCTCTCTGAGGACAACGGCTACGTCATCCGCAAAGCAGCCTATTTTGACGGGAATTTTGCGATGGATCGGGAGCTATTGTTCCAATTCCTCTGGTCTACCCAGCCGGAAACGATGGACGCTCTGCGGAAAATTTACAAGGACAAGCTGGAGGATACCCTCGCTGGTTTTATCAATGCTGAGGCGACAAAAGCGCGTGGCAGCCTGTTGAATCTCCTGCGGCACGGCGTGGAACTTTCCAACATGAAATTGGAGCTGATGTATACGAAGCCTGCTACTGCGTTCAACAAGGAGCTGCTGGCAAAATATGAAAAGAATGTGTTTTCGGTCATGGAGGAAGTCTGGGCAAGCGACAAGGAACGCATCGACCTTGTGATCTTCCTCAACGGTCTTGCCATCATGTCCTTTGAACTCAAGTGCAACGCTGCCGGGCAGTCCTATCAGGATGCTATCTACCAGTACCGCACCGAGCGCAATCCGAAGACTCGGCTATTTCTTTTCAAAGCCGGATGTCTTGTGAATTTTGCGATGGATCTGGAGCAGGTCTGCATGACCACAAAGCTGGCGGGAGATGCCACTTTCTTTCTGCCGTTCAACATGGGCAACGGCGAGGGCGTAAATGCCGGGGCGGGCAATCCGACCTTCAAGGATAGGTATAGCGTCTCTTATATGTGGGAAGATATTCTGAAAAAAGACACCGTTCTTGATCTTCTTGGCAAGTTTGTTTTCATCGAGACAAAGGAAAAAGAGGATGAGCTGACCGGAAAAATCAAGAAGTCTGAAAATATCATCTTCCCGCGATACCATCAACTTGATGTGATACGCAGACTTCTGGCGGATGTGCGGGAAAACCGCACCGCGCAGAATTATCTCATCCAGCATAGCGCAGGCTCCGGCAAAACGAACTCCATCGCGTGGCTGGCGCACCGTCTGACCTCGCTCCATGATGCAGAGGACAAGATTATCTTCGACAATGTAGTTATCGTCACGGACCGCGTGGTGGTAGACCGTCAGCTTCAGAAAGCAATTTTGGGACTGGAACATAAGGCGGGGCTTATCCGTGTTATGGATGACAAGTGTAATTCCACTGATCTTGCTATTGCGTTGAACGGCAATACGAAAATCATCGCTACTACGATACAGAAGTTTCCCTATATCGTGGATAGCGTAAAGGGACTGAAAAATAAAAGGTTTGCCGTCATTATTGACGAAGCACATTCCTCCACGGCGGGTAAGGATATGGCTGCCGTAACGCAATCTCTCGGGGCAGGGGAACAGAATTATGGCGACGTAGAGGATATCATTACCGATGAAATTAGACGCAGCGGTAAGCAGGCCAATGTGTCAATTTTCGCGTTCACCGCCACCCCGAAGCCCACAACGATACAACTTTTCGGACGCCTCAACACAAAGGGGCAGCGCGAGGCGTTCCATGTGTATTCCATGAAGCAGGCTATCGAGGAGGGCTTTATCCTCGATGTGCTCCAAAATTACATCACCTATCAGACATTCTATCAGATCAACAAGGAAATTGAAGAAGATCCTTGCTGCAAGACGGCGGATGCCAAGCGGCAGATTGCCCGCTTTGTAGAACTGCACGAGACGAACATCTCTCAGCGGGTGGAGGTGATCGTAGAACATTTCCGCGCATCCGTCATGCCGGAGCTTGGCGGCATGGCCAAAGCGATGGTCATCACCGCCTCCCGTCAAGGTGCGGTCAAGTATCGTCAGGCTTTCGAGAACTATACAAAGAAAAAAGGATATACAGACATCAAGGCGCTTGTAGCTTTTTCGGGCAAAGTGAGGCTGCCCGATGACGATACGGAGTACACCGAGACGTCCATGAACGGTTTTCCTGAGGATCGGCTCACAAAGGAATTTGATAAGGATGATTATCAAGTTCTGCTGGTAGCGAATAAGTATCAGACAGGATTCGACCAGCCGAAGCTCTGCGCCATGTATGTGCTGAAAAAGCTGAAAGGTGTGTCGGCAGTGCAGACTCTCTCTCGGCTCAACCGCATCTGCCCACCCTTTGAGAAAAAGACTTTTGTGCTGGATTTTGTGAATAGTTACAAGGACATCATGGATGCCTTTGCGCCGTATTACACCACCACGCTTTTGTCCAATTCCGTAACGCCTACGGCGATTTATGATCTTGAAGCTAAAATTGACGCATATACGATCCTTGACCCGGATGACATTGAAAAGGCAAATACCCTGCTATACAAGGAAAAGATCGATGCCAAGGATAAGCAGAAGCTCACGTTCTATTTCAAACGTTCAAAGAACATGATAGAGGCATACGACCTTTTGAAGCAGCATGAGATCGTCGCTCTCATGCGCCATTTCATTCGGTTCTATGAGTTCCTGCTTCAAGTCTCTTGTTTTGAGGACGTGGAGCTGCACAAGAAATACAATTTTATGACCTGCCTGATGGCGTACATCAATATCAAGCATCCCGGCGGCGGGTACAATCTCGATGGCAAAATCAAAGCGACTAATTTTGTGCAAAAGAAAACGGACGAGCATACCAAATCCGACCTTGTGGCACAACCGATTGTCAAGCTCCCGACAGCGGAGAGTTTCGGTTTGACACCGGCGAAAGAAGAACGGTTGTCGGAGATCATCGCCGAAATCAATAGCCGCATGGGAAAGAGCTATGATAATGATGTGGCGGTCAAAGCGATGCTCCAGATCCGTGACATCCTGTTAAAGTCCGAGAAACTGAAAACCAGCGCAAAGAACAACACTGTCAAGGATTTTGAGTTTACCTATTTTGACGACATCGACGATGCGCTGATTGAGGGCCTTTCGCAGAATCAGGACTTCTTTTCCCTGTTGCTTAGTAATGATGATGTTAAGAGACAAGTGCTGGGGATTTTCACGGAGGAGATTTATAAGAGTTTGCGGAATGCTTAGCGGCAGGAAAGGTAGCCTTTTGCCCCAATCCAGTCTGACAGATGCCGTAATTAAAATTCGGTCTTCACAACTTTCTTACGGCCTGCCGCTCCGCTCAGGATTTTTTTGTCTGTCTCTTAGGATCGCCGCGCATCAGGCTGCCGCGCACGACGGCGTCCTGTCCGTACCGCTTCCGGATGGCATCTAGGGCGGCGTCGAGCTGCTTTTTCTTGTCGGCGGAAAGCCGGGTGCCGCTCCGTGTTCCGGCGGGTGCAGGCGTCGTGTTGTCTTGGCCGATGTCCGGCAGGTCAAAAAGCGACAGTTGTGTCGGTTCTTCTTCCCCGGTGAGCTTGGAGGAGCGGATTCCCAGCAGGCGCACCGGCGTCCTGTCCCAGATCTCGTCGAACAGGCTGCAGGCCGTCCGGTAGATGTCGTCCGTCTGGTTGGTGGGAAGGGGCAGCGTCGTCTGGTGGGACACTTTTCGGAACGTATTGTATTTGATCTCAGTGCTGACCATGGACGCGGCCTGTCCTGCATCCCGCAGCCGGCGGGACACGGATTCCGCCAAGGATAGCAACACGCGGTGGGCGGTCTCGTAGTCGGCGGCGTCCTCGCTGAGCGTGACGGAGTTGCCGATGCCTTTGGCGTCTGCGTGCGTCGTGACTACCGTGGAATCGTCTATGCCGTTGGCATATTCCCATAGCAGCCGTCCATGGCTTTTTAAGTGCAGTTCAATGATCGAGCGGTCGGCCTGCGCCAGATCGCCGATGGTCAGAATCTCCAGATTGCGGAGCGCCTCCACGCTGGAATGGCCGCACATAAACAGAGACGACAGGGGCAGAGGCCACATTTTCTGCCGGATCTCATAGGAATAAAGGGTGTGCACCAGATCGGGCTTGCGGAAGTCCGACGCCATTTTTGCCAGCACTTTGCGGTCGGAGATTCCCACGTTGACCGTAAAGCCCAGCTCGTTTTTGACCTGTTCTTTGATCAGGTGCGCCGCCGTCTCGGGATCGGCGTAACGGCGGCTGATGGGCGTGTAGTCCATATAGCATTCGTCCACGCTGACCTGTTCGATGTCGGGGCAGAACCGTGACAACAGTTCCATCAGTTCGCGGCTCCGCCTGCGGTACAGCTTGTGGTCGGGCATTTCCACGGTCAGGCCGGGACATTTGCGCAGGGCGTTGACGATGGGCTCCCCGGTGGAGATGCCGTAAGCCTTGGCCGGAATGGATTTGGCCAGCACTACGCCGTGGCGTTTCGCCATATCGCCGCCGATGATCGCGGGGATGGTGCGCAGATCCACTTCGGAACCGTTATGCAGTTTTTCCAGCGCGCTCCAGCTCAAAAACGCGGAGTTCACATCGATATGAAAAATGATCCGTTCCATGGCCTCATTATACATCACTTTACTTTTTTGGGAAATACTGATAGAATGTTAAATGTTACAGAATTGTTACCGAGGCGCCGGCCCGCGGACAGACGGCGCGGCGTTTGGAGAGACGAGTGATGCAGGCGCGCCTATGCGCGGAAAATATGCGCGGAGATATGCGCAGGCGGTATGCGTGGAAAATGTGCGCCGGAAATATGCGCAGATGGTGTGCGCGGATAGATAGACATTATGATAAAAAAACTGACGAGACATTATAAAAAACTGAAAATCGGGTATATTAAGGTTGCGATGGCTGCGATCTTTATCAGTATGCTTTTCCTGCCCAATTACCGGAAACTGGAAAGTACGGGCGACAATATTTTTACGGTTTATCTCAACGGCGAGCAGGTGGGCGTTACGGAGGACCCGAAGAATGCGGAGCTATGCCTGATCGACGCGCGCAGGAGGCTGGCGGGAACCAGTGACGAGCTGGTGCTGGCGGACGGCGAGGTGAGTTATGAGGGCAGCGAGATCCTGTGGGGCACCGTGGACGATACCGCTGACATCACCGCCAATATGCTGGCGGTTCTGCGCCGCAACGTGAAAGAGACGCTGAATCGTTCTTATACGGTCAAGATTAACGAGTACACCGTGAATCTGGCCAGCACGGAGGAGGTGCTGGCGCTGCTGCAGGCGTCTGTCGACCGGTACGACACGGAGCATCAGTACTATGTGGAGCTGACGCTGGACGGCAGCCGGGAGCTGAATACGCTGGCGGCGCAGATCTGTTCCGAGGAGGAGCGGGAGAAGGAGGAGGAAGAAGCGCAGCAGGTCATGACGGACGCCGGCGTTGTGGCCGAGATGGACAATATGTTTGATGAGGTCGAGCCGGAGGTGGAGAAGGATTTCTCCGATTACGACTTGGGCCTGAAATCGCTCAGCTTCGGCGATACGGTGGAAGTGGTGGAGGCATATCTGCAGAATTATGAGATCACGCCGCTCGATCAGGCCATCGAGGAAGTCACCAAGGAGCAGGAAAAAGAGCAGATCTACGAAGTGGTGTCGGGAGATACGTTGTCGCAGATCGCCGAGAAAAACGAGATTCCGCTGGCGGATCTGATCGCCATGAACGAGACGATAGAGGATGAAAATTCCATTATCCGCGTGGGGGACGAGCTCACCGTCACGGTTCCGGAGCCGGAGTTGTCCGTGGAGCGGACGGAAGAAATGTATTATGAAGAAGACTACGAGGCGGACGTCATCTATGTGGATAACGACGATTGGTACACGACGCAGACAAAGACGCTGCAGGAGCCTTCTGCCGGACACCGCAAGGTGGTGGTGGACGTCGCCTATCGGAATAATGAGGAAATGTCCAGAGAGATTCTGAAAGAAGAAGTCACTTATGAAGCGGTGGCCAAGATCGTGGAGCGGGGAACGAAGATTCCGCCTACCTATATCAAACCGATCTCCGGCGGACGGCTTTCGTCGGGCTTCGGCGGGCGTAAAGCGCCTACGCGGGGCGCCAGCACGTACCACAAGGGCGTTGACTGGGCGACACCGGTGGGCACCGCGGTCATGGCGTCTTCGGCAGGCACCGTTGCCAAGGCGGGCTGGGGAAGCGGCTATGGCTATGTGGTATATATCAACCATGCGGACGGCAGGCAGACGAGGTACGGACATCTGAGCAAGGTGCTGGTATCTCCGGGACAGACCGTGAGCCAGGGCCAGAAGATCGCGCTGAGCGGCAATACCGGCGTTTCTACGGGGCCGCACGTGCACTTTGAGATCCTGATCAACGGCACGCAGGTGAATCCGCTTAATTACTTGAATTAGTGGTTGGCTGAACTGGGCATTTACAAATATACAAAATATGGTATAATAAGCGCAGATTCAGCAATCTGCGCTTAGAGAATCCCTGCGGGATTCTCCCGGAATGATTTACGGTACTGGCATCAGAGAGTATCATCTACTGTAAGTAATTATTAACGCTATGTATGAATTTTAATTCGTTTATGATATAGGTGGCATTATGGAACAATACGCGATTAAGGGCGGGAATCCGTTAGTCGGCGAGGTGGAAATCGGCGGCGCGAAGAACGCGGCGCTGGCGATTCTGGCGGCTGCCGTGATGACGGACGACACCGTTGTAATAGAAAATATCCCGGACGTCAGGGACACGAATGTGCTGATGCAGGCGATGGAAAGCATCGGCGTTATCATTACCAAACCAGACAGGCATACGGTGAAGATTAACGCATCCCAGATTCATGATCTGGTGATCGAAGACGATTATATCAAGAAGATCCGGGCGTCTTACTATCTGCTGGGCGCGCTTCTTGGCAAATATAAAAAGGCGGAGGTGGCCCTGCCGGGCGGGTGCAATATCGGGCTGCGGCCCATCGACCAGCACATCAAGGGGTTTCGCGCGCTGGGCGCGGATGTCCGCATCGAGCACGGCCTGATTATCACGGAGGCGGCGAAGCTGACCGGCAGCCATATTTATATGGATGTGGTGACGGTGGGCGCCACGATGAACGTGATGATGGCGGCGGCGATGGCGGAAGGGCAGACGGTGATCGAGAATGCGGCCAAGGAGCCGCACGTGGTCGATCTGGCCAACTTCCTCAACAGTATGGGCGCCAACATCAAGGGAGCCGGTACCGATGTGATCAGGATCAAGGGAGTGCCGAAGCTCCACGGAACGGAGTATACGATTATTCCGGATCAGATCGAGGCCGGTACGTTTATGTTTGCCGCGGCGGTGACGAAAGGCGATGTGACGGTTAAGAACGTGATCCCCAAGCATCTGGAATCCATCAGCGCCAAGCTGCTGGAGCTGGGCTGCGAGGTGGAGGAATCGGACGACGCGGTTCGCGTCGTGGCGTCGAAACCGCTGGGCCACACCCATGTGAAGACGCTTCCCTATCCCGGCTTTCCGACGGATATGCAGCCGCAGATCACGGTGACGCTGGGACTGTCCGCGGGCACCAGCATCGTGACGGAGAGCATTTTTGAGAACCGCTTTAAATACGTGGATGAGCTGACGCGGATGGGCGCCAATATCAAGGTGGAAGGCAATACCGCGATCATAGACGGCGTACCCAAGTACACGGGGGCGAGTATCGCCGCGCCGGATCTGCGTGCGGGAGCCGCGCTGGTCATCGCCGGACTTGCGGCGGAGGGCATCACCATTGTGGACGATATCAAATACATCCAGCGGGGCTACGAAGATTTCCACCTGAAACTGCAGAGTCTCGGGGCGCAGATCGAGATCGTGAAGGCGGAGCGGGAGCTGCAGAAATTCAAGCTGAAGGTCGGCTGAAGATTTCTATTGACATACGCCTTGTACTGGTGTATGGTAGGTACAGAAGGTGTGTTGTGGTATGGTGCGCCGGACAAGTTTTATTTTAATTTCATAGGAAGTTTCTCTTATTCAGAGTGGTGGAGATACATAGGATCTGTGAAGCCACGGCAACCCCTGCGTAGGAAGGTGCCAACCTGAGCGAAAAACTGCCGAAAGGCGATCGAACAATAAGAGGATTTGCACATGGTTGTCAGGTCCGCTTCATTGTAGGCGGGCTTTTTAAATGCAAAAAATACATAAAAGGAGAACAGATATGGAAAAAAGATTATTTACCTCAGAGTCGGTGACGGAAGGACATCCCGACAAAGTCTGCGACGCCATTTCGGACGCTATACTGGATGCGTGCATGGAAAAAGATCCCATGAGCCGCGTTGCCTGCGAGACGGCGGTATGCACGGGATTTGCGCTGGTTACGGGCGAGATCACCACGAATGCCTATGTGGATATCCAGAAGGTTGTCCGCGATACGGTCAAGGAGATCGGCTACACCAAATCCGAGTACGGGTTTGACGGCAACACCTGCGCGGTGTTCGTAGCCATCGATGAGCAGTCCGCAGATATTGCCATGGGCGTGGACAAGGCGCTGGAGGCCAAGGAGAACAAAATGTCCGACGCGGAGCTCGAAGCCATCGGCGCGGGCGATCAGGGCATGATGTTCGGCTATGCCACCAACGAGACGGAGGAATATATGCCTTATCCCATCTCGCTGGCGCACAAGCTGACGCTGCAGTTGACCAAGGTGCGCAAGGACGGTACGCTGCCTTATCTGCGTCCGGACGGAAAGAGTCAGGTGTCCGTTGAGTATGACGAGAACGGCAGGCCGGTACGCCTTGAGGCGGTGGTACTGTCCACGCAGCACGATCCTGACGTGACGCAGGAACAGATTCATGCGGATATCAAGAAATATGTGTTTGATCCGGTGCTTCCGAAGGAGATGATCGACGGCAATACGAAATTCTTTATCAATCCGACGGGCCGGTTCGTGATCGGCGGGCCTCACGGCGACGCGGGCCTTACCGGACGTAAGATTATCGTGGACACCTACGGCGGATATGCCCGTCACGGCGGCGGCGCTTTCTCCGGAAAGGACTGCACCAAGGTGGACAGAAGCGCGGCTTACGCGGCACGCTATGTGGCTAAGAATATCGTGGCGGCAGGGCTGGCGGACAAGTGCGAGATCCAGCTTTCCTATGCCATCGGCGTAGCGCAGCCCACATCCGTTATGGTGGATACGTTCGGCACGGGCAGACTGTCCGACGAGAAGCTGGTGGACATCGTGCGCGAGAACTTTGATCTGCGTCCGGCAGGCATTATCAAGATGTTGGATCTGCGCCGTCCGATCTACAAGCAGACCGCCGCATACGGCCACTTCGGTCGCCTCGATCTGGATCTGCCTTGGGAGAAGACCGACAGAGTGGATGCGCTGAAAAAATATTTATAAGTTTTGATAAGGTTTTACAAGGATCTTTGCAACGACTTTCATAAAGGTCTTGCGATCCTGAGAACGATCCTTAGCAGGAATCATGATTACAAATTTTATTGCGGATTTTATCGCGGAAAAGAAGCAAAACTCCGGTGTCTGTCTGGCAGAACGCCGGAGCTTTTGCTAGTTTCTTTTAGGTTATACGATTTTCCTGTTCCGCCGCTATGATAGCGCTATTGCAGGGCAGAGAGCTCAGATGATGGCGCTATTGCAGGGTGGAGAGATCAGATGATGGCGCTATTACAGGACGAGAGATTCGAGGATGAAAAAAAGCGCGTACAAGGGAGGAGAATGACGATGGACTTCCGGCATGAATGGAAAATAGAGATCAATGCAGCCGATCTTCTGGCGCTGCGCAGCCGGCTGCGTGTTCTGATGGAACCGGATGCACACGCCGCGGACGGCAGATACCGGATACGCAGTCTGTACTTTGACGATCCCACGGACAGGGCGCTGCGGGAGAAGATCGACGGCGTCAACCGGCGCGAAAAATTCCGTATCCGTTATTATAACGGCGATACCGGTTTCATAAATCTGGAAAAAAAGAGCAAACTGAACGGCCTGTGCCGGAAACAGGCGGTGCGGCTTACGGCAGAACAGGCGCAGGAGATTGCTGACGGCAGCATCCCGCAGATCCGGCAGAACGCGCCGCCGCTTTTGCAGGAGTTTTGTTATAAAATGAAAACAGAAGGGCTTCGGCCAAAAGTTGTGGTAGATTACACACGGGAACCGTTTGTCTACCGACCCGGTAATGTCCGTGTCACATTCGATTACAACATCCGCACCGGCCTGCGGTGTACCGATTTCCTCAATGCGGATCTGGTGACGGTTCCGGCGGGCGACTCCTCGATCTTAATGGAAGTGAAGTGGGACGCTTTTCTTCCGGATGTGATTCGGGACGCCGTCCAGATGACGGGCCGCAGGGCGTCCGCGTTCTCGAAATATGCCCAGTGCCGTATTTACGGCTGAGCCGTTTTCTATCATTGACAGGTGGAATTTTCATAGGTGGAATTTTCATAGGTGAAATTTTAGAAAGGAGATCGTTCCATGAGCTTCAACGATATATTCAAATCCAGTTTTTTAAACAATATTGCCAGTGTGAGTATCCTCGATATGGCGCTTGCGCTCCTGCTGGCCTTCGGGCTCGGCATTTTCATTTTTCTGATTTATAAAAAGACTTACAACGGCGTGATGTATTCTTCTTCTTTCGGCGTCACGCTGATTGTGCTTACCATGATTACCACGGTTGTGATTCTCGCCGTCACCTCGAATGTAGTGCTTTCGCTGGGTATGGTCGGCGCGCTTTCCATCGTCCGTTTCAGGACGGCCATCAAGGAGCCGTTGGACATCGCTTTCCTGTTTTGGTCGATTGCCGTAGGTATCGTCCTTGCGGCGGGCATGATTCCGCTGGCGGTCATCGGCAGCGTTATCATCGGCCTGATCCTGCTGGTATTTGTCAACCGCAAATCCCACAGCAATCCGTATATCGTGGTATTGCAGTGCAGCGGCCATGAAAGCGAACAGGCGGCCAGAGCGTATCTGGAAAAGCAGACGCAGCGGTGTGTCGTCAAGAGCAAAACCGCGCAGAAAGGCCATGTTGAGCTGAATCTGGAAGTGCGCTTAAAGGACGACAACACGGATTTTATCAACGAACTGTCTGAAATGGAAGGCGTGGCCAGCGCGGTGCTTGTGAGTTTCAATGGGGAATATATGGGATAATATATGGAATAAGG
This sequence comes from uncultured Lachnospiraceae bacterium, assembly GCA_947630025.1. Lineage (GTDB taxonomy): Bacteria > Bacillota > Clostridia > Lachnospirales > Lachnospiraceae > UBA3282. The sequence continues at coordinate 99,090 of CANRFZ010000010.1, read as the reverse complement.
AGAATAACCATGTCAAAACATAAGCATATCGATGCGGTGTGTATCGGAATCACGGTGTGTGCCCTGCTGCTGACGATTCTGTTTATGAACGGCAAAGCGTTTGGTATCACAGTGATGGCAAGCGAAGAAAACAGTGACGATATGTTCACGTCTAACGATCTGGATGCAGAGTGGGATGCCGAAACCGCGACGTACATAACCCTCTCGGATGAAAAAAGTACGGTGAGCGGCAACGGCGCCTACGTCGAAAATGGGGACGTATATATTGTCTATGCGGGAAAATATGTGCTTTCCGGCGCGCTTTCCGACGGCTCTGTCATCATCGAAGCGGATGCCGACGACAAAATCTGGCTACTGTTTTCCAGCGTGTCCATCCACTGCGAGGATAGCGCCGCCCTCCGGGTGGAACAGGCGGGCAAAGTATTTCTGACACTGCAGGACGGCGCCGAGAATACCTTGTCCTCCGGCGCCTCTTACAGTGAGGAGGCGGTTTCCGCAGGCGTGGACGGAACGGTCTGGTCCAAGGACGATCTGACGGTGAACGGAGCGGGTTCGCTTCGGGTGACGGCGGCGTACCGGCACGGTATTGTGTGCAACGACGATTTTGTGCTCACGGGAGGCACGGTCGATGTAACCGCCGCGCAGGATGCCATTCACGCAAACGACAGTGTGCGGATCAGGGACGCCGTCCTTACGCTTTCCGCAGGGGATGACGGAATCACGGTTTCCAACGACGAGGAGACGTCGTTTCTCTATGTGGAATCCGGAGAGATCCGTATTCCGTCCTGCTATGAGGGGCTGGAGGCCGTGCAGATTACCGTTGCCGGCGGCACGCTGGACATTCAATCTGAAGACGACGGGCTCAATGCCGGCGGAGACAGCGGAAATTCCGTCATCAATATTACCGGCGGCGAGATTACGGTCACGGTGGAAAACGGGCGCGATGCGGACGGACTCGATTCCAACAAAGATATCTATATCAGCGGCGGGAAGCTGCTTGTCAGTGTCAGCGATAGCGGCGGGAGCTGCGCCATTGACTGCGGCAGCGAAAACGGCGGCGTCTGCGTCATTAGTGGAGGAACCGTCCTTGCCTGCGGCAGCAGCGGCATGGCGGAGGGCTTTGATGCTTCTTCTCCGCAGGGTTTCCTGATGCAGTCTGTTGCAGGGGAGGCGGGAACGACCGTGGCGGTCAGGGATTCCGGCGGCAAAGAACTGCTTTCGGAGACGGTGCCCTGCAGCTTTTCTTCCGTCCTCGCCAGCACGCCGGACATGGAAACAGGGGATGTCTGCACATTGGTCGTCGGAGATGACGAAACGGAAGTGACCATTGACAATTCTGCCAGCGGCGGCTTCGGCGGCGGAAACGGTTTTGGCGGCGGGCAGATGCCGGGGCATGGCGGCTTCGGCGGCGGAGAAGATTTTGCCGATGGGCAGATGCCGGGCCAAGGAGATTTCAGTGACGGAGAGGACTTTGCCGGTGGACAGATGCCGGGCCCGGGAGACTTCGGTGACGGAGAGGACTTTGCCGGCGGACGGATGCCGGGACAGGACGGCGCTTTCCCGGCGGAAGATGCAGGCGCACAAACCGCAGCAGGAGAGGGAACGCAGATTTCCACGGAAGCGGTCGTGCTTTTGGCCGTTTCCATAGCCGTTCTACTGCTCGGCTGCATAGCCGCCGCCTGCTATAAGCGGAGAGGGCGGTAAGCGCAAATCGTTGTAAAAGGCGGGACGCCATTCGAGAAGATATGTCGTGAAACGGACAAAATTTGTCATGAGCCCTAAGCATTTGGGACGGGATAGCCGATATAAGGAAAAGACAGGGGAATTTTTTGCCCACGTGTGAAGGGAACAACAACGATGGGAATGAGCATTATCCACAATATGCTTGCGATGAATGCCGACAGAATGTTGAATCTGACCGGCAGATATAAAGCCAAATCTACGGAAAAGCTATCTTCCGGCTACCGGATCAACCGGGCGGCGGACGATGCAGCCGGGCTTGCGATCTCGGAGAAGATGCGCAGGCAGATCCGCGGGCTGAGCCAAGGCGTTCAGAATGCGCAGGAAGGCATCGGTCTGTGCCAAGTGGCGGACGGCGCGCTGAACGAAGTCCATGATATGCTGAACCGGATTACCGAGCTTTCCGTCAAGGCCGCCAACGGCACCAACACCGAGAGCGACAGGGAGGCCATCCAGCAGGAGGTGGCCCAGCTTCTTACGGAGATCGACAGAATCAGCGACACTACAACTTATAACGAGCAGCCGATCTTCCAAGGCACCGACATTTTCATGTATGACGAAGATGGCAATCTGATGCTGGAAAGTGATATTCCGTTTGCCGACTTTACGATTGCCGATCTGGATCTGGGGCAGTCGCCGTTTAGTGCGCACGCTCCGGCGGACCGGCTCCGCCTGCAGGCGGTGGTCAACAATGAAGATTCTCTGGCCAACGGCAGAAAGTACAATCTGGTCTTCGGGGACGGCAGTACATCATCTTCCTCGATCCGGCTGCACTATACCTATGACGGACAGGATTTTGTCACAGAGGTGCCCTTCTCCGATCTCAGTCCGGAGAATTACAATGCCGGAACGGGCACGGACGGACGGCCCTTTTGGACGAGAGATTTTGTATATCAGAATGACGACGGGGTGGGTATTAAGATCACCCAGAAAATCGTGGCGGACGATTCGGGAAGCACGGAGAAAAAGTACAGCGTGTCCTACGCTTTTGAAAATACCGGAACGGTAGACTGCAGTATGGACTTTATGTTTCATGTGGATACCGCATACAATAACGATGACCGCTGCGAAGGATACTATACCAACGGACAGCGCATCGAACGCTCCTGTATCTATAGCAGTCCGGGTTCGGATTTTGTCGCGGGACAGACTAACAGCAATCTGATCGACGGCATTCCGGACAGTTTTTCAATCGTGGATGTGGACAGTGCGCTTTCCTTTTCGGAAAAGGTCGCGTTTACCAAAGGAAAGCCGGACAGTCTATCCATCGGCTATTATCACGATATCTGCAATTGGGATTACTATGATTCGCTGGATGACCATCTGGGACGGAATATGGTGCGTAACGATCTGGGCTTCAGCATGATGTGGAAATTTGACATGACGGCGGGCAATACGCAGGAGGTCGAGTTCGACTACGGCATAGCGGCCACGAAGCAGGATGCCAATCTGCTGGGCGTTCCGCTTCAGATGAGCAAGGCGCCTCTGGTAGACCATGAAGGAATCCATTCGATCTGGATTCATTCCGGTGCAGAGGCCGGCGTGGGACAGTGGATCGAACTGGCGGAGATGAATACCGAAGTGCTGGGGATTAAATATCTGGATGTCTCCACCGTCTCCGGGGCGGAGACGGCCATGACAGCGGTCAAGAGCGCGCTGAATAGTGTCTCCAAGCTCAGGAGTAACGTCGGGGCGCAGCAGAACCGTCTGGAACATACGGTGGACAACGAAAACAATATCGTTGAAAATACCACCGCTGCGGAATCGCGGCTGCGTGATGCGGATATTGCGGAGGAGATGGTGGGATTTTCCAACGCCAATATTTTGGAGCAGGCCGGAGCCAGTATGGTGGCACAGGCAAACCAGCAGCCGAATTATATCCTGCAGCTTCTGAGATAAAACGGCATCTGCGGCGGCAGAAACAGTGTGCAAAAGCATAGGCGCTTAGGCGTCTGTGCTTTTTTTTGCGGCATGGCGCTTGGGCAGAGTGTTTTCTGCCATAGGGTGAATTTTATTTTTGTGTTTGCTTTCCTGCTGATGATTTGATAAAGTTTTAAGTAGGGCAGTGCGGGGCCGCCGGAGAGCCGCGGCGTTTCACGAGCCGTATGGCTGGCGGCATGAGCGGCAAAAGAGATGTTTTTACCGAGCATGAGCGGAAAAAGAGACGGTTTTTATCGATAGAGAGAGGTTGTCATGGCATTTGCACATTTGCACGTCCACACCGAGTACAGTCTGCTGGACGGTTCCAATAAGATCAAAGAATATGTCAAGAGAGTCAAAGAACTGGGGATGAACAGTGCGGCCATCACGGATCACGGCGTGATGTTCGGCGTCATCGATTTTTACAAGGCGGCCACCGAAGCGGGAATCAACCCGGTGATCGGCTGCGAGGTCTATGTTGCGCCCCACTCCCGCTTCGACAGGGAGCTGACGGGCGGAGAGGACAGGTATTACCATCTGGTGCTGCTGGCGGAGAACAATACCGGCTATGAGAATCTGGTCAAGATCGTCAGCCGCGGTTTTACGGAGGGCTATTATTACAGGCCCAGAGTAGATATGGAAGTGCTGCGGGAATTTCACGAGGGCATCATCGCGTTGTCCGCGTGTCTGGCCGGAGAAGTGCAGCGCTATATCACGAAAGGGCTGGTGGACGAGGCCAAAAAGGTGGCCCGCAGATACGAGGAGTGCTTCGGCAAGGGCAACTACTATCTGGAGCTGCAGGATCACGGCCTGCCGGAGCAGCAGACGGTCAATATGGCGCTGCTTGCGATGAGCAAGGAGCTGGACATTCCGCTGGTGGCCACCAACGACGTGCATTACACCTATGCGGAGGACGCGCAGCCCCACGACATCCTGCTCTGCCTGCAGACGGGCAAGAAGCTGGCGGACGAAGATCGTATGCGCTACGAGGGCGGCCAGTACTATGTAAAGAGCGAGGAGGAAATGCTGGGGCTTTTTCCCTATGCGTGGGAAGCGGTGGAGAATACCCAGCGCATAGCGGACCGATGCCATGTGACGATAGAGTTCGGCCACTATAAGGTGCCCCACTACGAAGTGCCGGATGGGTACGATGCGTGGTCGTACTTAAACAAACTGTGCCGGGACGGGCTGGTGCGGCGTTACCCGGACGACCATGACAGGCTGCAGGAGCGGCTGGCCTATGAGCTGGGCGTCATTCACGATATGGGGTTTGTGGACTATTTCCTGATCGTCTGGGATTATATCAACTACTGCCGGGAAAACGATATTGCCGTAGGGCCGGGGCGCGGCTCGGCGGCGGGCAGCATCGTGTCCTACTGTCTGGGAATCACGGATATCGATCCGATCAAATACAATCTGTTGTTCGAGCGCTTCCTAAATCCCGAGCGCGTGTCCATGCCGGATATCGACGTGGATTTCTGCTTCGAGAGGCGGCAGGAGGTGATCGACCATGTCAACCGCAAGTACGGCAGCGACAGAGTGGTGCAGATCGTCACCTTCGGTACACTGGCGGCGCGGGGCGTCATCCGCGACGTGGGCCGCGTGATGGATCTGCCCTACGCCTATGTGGACATCATCGCAAAGCTGATTCCCAACGAGCTGAACATCACGATTGACAGGGCGCTGGAGATGAACCCGGAGCTGCGCAGGATGTACCGGGAGGAGGAACAGGTAAAGACGCTGATCGACATGAGCAAGCGTCTGGAGGGCCTGCCGAGACATACTTCCATCCACGCGGCGGGCGTGGTCATCTGCCCCGACGCGGCGGACAAGTTCGTGCCGCTCTATCGCGGGCAGGACGGCTCGATCACGACACAGTTTACGATGACGACCATCGAGGAGCTGGGGCTTCTCAAGATGGATTTTCTGGGGCTGAGGACGCTGACGGTCATCCAGAACGCGGTGCGTCTGGCGCAGAAAAGCACCGGGCGGGAGATTGATATCAACCGCATCGACTATGAGGACAAGGCGGTTCTGGACTCCCTCGGCACCGGCAGGACGGACGGCGTGTTCCAGTTGGAAAGCGGCGGGATGAAAAGTTTTATGAAAGAGTTAAAGCCCCAGAGCATGGAGGATATCATCGCGGGCATTTCTCTGTACCGTCCCGGGCCGATGGACTTTATCCCCAAATATATCAAAGGCAAAAACAACCCCGCTTCCGTCACCTACGACTGCCCGCAGTTGGAGCCGATTCTGGCGCCTACCTACGGCTGCATCGTCTATCAGGAGCAGGTCATGCAGATCGTGCGCGATCTGGGCGGGTATACGATGGGGCGCAGCGATCTGGTGCGCCGCGCCATGAGCAAAAAAAAGCAGCACGTGATGGAGCAGGAGCGCCGGAATTTTATCTACGGCAATCCCGAGGAGGGCGTGCCCGGCTGCGTGGCCAACGGAATCAGCGCGGATGTGGCGGAGCACATATACGATACGATGATGGATTTTGCCAAATATGCGTTCAATAAATCCCACGCCGCCTGCTATGCGGTGGTGGCCTACCAGACCGCCTATCTGAAATACTATTACCCGGTGGAGTTTATGGCGGCGCTGATGACTTCCGTGATCGACAACCCCCACAAAGTATCGGAGTATATCATGACCTGCCGCAGCATGGGGATCGAGATCCTGCCGCCGGACGTCAACGAGGGGGAGACAGGCTTCTCCGTCACCGGGGGCAAGATCCGCTATGCGCTGACGGCGATCAAGAGCGTGGGGAGATCGGTGATCGAAGCGCTGGTGGCGGAGCGGAACGCCCGCGGGCCTTATACCACCCTGCAGGATTTCATCACCCGCCTGTCCGGGCAGGATCTGAATAAGCGGGCCGTGGAGCATTTTATCAAGGCGGGGGCGTTAGACAGCCTCGGCGGCACGCGCAAGCAGCTTATGAGCATCTACATCTCTGTCATGGACAGTGTGCAGCAGGACAAAAAAAATAATATGGCGGGGCAGCTCTCACTGTTTGACATTGTTTCGGACGAGCAGAAGGAGAGCTTCGACATCCGGATGCCGGACGTGGGCGAGTATTCCAAGGAGATGAAGCTGGCCTTTGAAAAAGAGGTGCTGGGCGTCTATATCAGCGGACACCCGCTGGAGGAATCCCAAGAGCTCTGGCGCAGGCAGATCACCAACACAACGGCGGATTTCCTGCTGGACGAGGAGACCGGCGCCACGGCGGTGGAGGACAATGCGAAGGCCACCGTCGGCGGCATCATCGAGGAAAAGAAGATCAAATATACCAAGAACGATAAAGTAATGGCCTTTCTGCAGGTGGAAGATCCCTTCGGCATGATCGAGGTCGTGGTCTTTCCGAAGCAGTACGAGAAGTATAGCGATGTGCTCAGCGAGGACAGCAAGGTCTTTATCACCGGGCGCGTCAGTCTGGAGGAGGAAAAGGACGGCAAACTGATCTGCGAGAGCGTCCGGCCTTTTGACGAGGTCGCAAGGAAACTCTGGATCAAGTTTCCCACTAAGGCCGCCTATGAGGAGCGGGAGCAGGAGCTCCTCGATCTGCTGCGGATGTCCGAGGGAAACGACACGGTGGTAATCTACGTGGAGAATCCGAAAACGATGAAAACGCTGGGCGAAAACTGGAAGGTCAAGGCCGACGGGCCGCTGATGGGCAGGCTGCTGGAGGTGTACGGGCAGGAGAATGTGCGGCTGGTGTAAGGAGTGGGGTATACCGGCGCTCTCTCAGCCTCCGGCTCCGGTCGAAAATTCGTGCAAGCACGATTTTCTCCCGCATCCGGCGGCTGGCTGAACTGGCGGATTGTATCACTTGACAAGAGGGAGAATTTAATATATGATAAAGGTATCAAATGATACCTACAAAGAGGAGCGCTGGTTTGGCAAATGAGATAAAAACGCGAATTGAAAGTGAAGTGGAAGTCAGGGCATATATACAAGATTTAAAGTATGCACTTAATAATGGGGCAAAAGTTAATTTTCAGGCCAAAAGACTTGTTGATGAAAATAAAGATGAAAAATACACAAATCAATATACAGTAAATACCTTATTTCCTGATGAAAATCCGATAGATGCGCTAAAAAGGGAATTACTGACGCTTTCCGTGGAAGATTATATGCGGACAGTTAGGGATTTACGATTTCCCAAGAGAAGTGAGATGAGAGAATTTGGGAAAGTCTATAATGGAAAGGACGATGTATATATTAAAATAAGGGTAGAGCTTCTTGGGTTGTATGGCAATATGACAACCTTTATCATGTCTTTTCATTTTGCAGAGAAATTATTTTCTCCGGAGATGTTCCCGTATAGGAAGAATTAGGGAGGGATTTTCATGGATCTGAAAATTATCAAAAGGGAAAAGCGATTATGTATGTGTTGTATGGAAGAACATGAGGTGAAAACAGTTCTTGTAAAAGAAGAAGCAGCCTTTAAAAATAAAAAGATTACTTACGAAGCGTCTTATTTATATTGCGATAAGGCTGAAGAACTGTATATGGATGAACAACAGATACAGGAAAACGATATACGTCTCAAGGACGCATATCGACAATCAGAAGGTCTTTTGACATCAAACGAGATAAGCGCTATTCGCGCTAAATTTGGAATTAGCCAAAGTGATTTTTGTATTTTGCTTGGCTGGGGCAGAAAAACGATTACCAGATATGAGAGCCATCAGATACAGGACAAAGCACATGATACAATATTGAAGAAGATAGATCAGGACCCGGAGTGGTTTTTGCTGCTATTAAATGATTCTAGGAAAAATTTATCTGCAGGAGCTTTTCAAAAATATTTGGCTATCGCTACCACTCTGTATGAAGAAGACCGGGACGCATATCTGCGAAAGGCGATTGAAGCTGATTATGCGAGGTTTCAGGGGAATCAGCTTTTTCATGGGAATACCAATCTGTCATTAGACAAAACGGTAGATGTGATTCGATATTTTGCGGCATCTGCAAAGATTACTGCTCTTTATAAGGTGAAACTTATGAAACTTATGTGGTATGCGGACGCCCTATCGTATAAACGCAGGGGGTTTGCGATAACCGGTTTGGTGTACCAAGCGCTGCCGATGGGTGCAGTCCCGATAGGACATAATTCTATCATTGATCTAAAGGATGTGCCTTGTGAGGAAGTGGATATGGGAGAAACAAACGCCTATCATTTTTCCTTAAAAGGGGAGGTGGTATTCCCGTTTCTCACAGTGGATGATAAAAATATTTTAGATGCGGTCATTGATAAATTTGGTAAAATGGATAAGACTGAAATCGTCAATTTTATGCACAAAGAGCAGGCGTATATTGAGACAACGCCAAGAGATGTGATTTCGTTTAAGTATGCGGAAAATCTCAGGATATAAGGCATAAAAATGATGCCTGATCTGTTAAGACGGTGCGCAAGGCAGTACAATGATGGAAACATTTTTTCCGAACTACACCTTACAAAAGGATCTGTTTTGATAAAGGAAGGAGAGCTAAATGGCACAGTTTGACGTAAATAGTACATCGGTTGAAAACATCATCAGTTCGATCAAAGCCGGTGAAATCGCTATCCCGGAGATTCAGCGGCCTTTTGTATGGGATGGTTCCAAGGTACGTGACTTGATGGATTCTCTGTATAAGGGATTTCCGGTTGGGTATATCATCGTCTGGAAGAATCCGGACATCCGTCTCAAGGATGGGAAGGTGTCTTCAGGAAAGAAAATCTTGATCGACGGTCAGCAGCGGATTACCGCCATTCAGGCAGCGGTTGTCGGGCAAAAAGTTGTGGACTCCTCGTACAAAAAGAAACGCATCACTATCGCTTTCAATCCTATCGATGAAGTGTTCGAGGTTTGCAACCCGGCCATTGAGAAGGATTCCAAATGGATTCCTGACATTTCTGAAGTCTTTGATGTCGGCTTTGACGCATGGGAGTTTGTCAACCGATACTGCGAGACCAACAACATGACCGGAAAGCAGTCCGAGATCAATAAAACCCTGATGCGGCTGATGTCCATCAAGGGAATTAATCTTGGCGTTACTGAGCTTTCCCAGACACTTACTATTGATGAAGTCACGGATATTTTCATCCGAATTAATTCGCAGGGTGTGGTGTTGTCGCAGGCGGATTTCGCCATGTCGAAGATTTCTTCCGATGACCGTTACGGCGGGAATGAGACGCGGAAGATGATTGACTACTTCTGCCATTTCATGCAGCGGCCCGCGGACTACGATATTATCGTGGCCAATGATAAGGAGTTTGCCAAGTCCGAGGCTTTGCAGAAGATTAAATGGGTTACCAAGGAACAGGAGGATATTTATGTCCCCAGTTATACAGATGTTCTCAGAGTTTCCTTCACTCACGTCTTCCAGCGAGGTAAGATTGCCGATCTGGTTAATCTGCTTTCCGGTCGAAATTTTGAGACGAGGGAAAACCTTGAAAGCATAGCGGAGGATTCTTTCTGCAAACTGAGAGAGGGTGTTGAAGCCTTTGTGAACGAGACAAACTTCAAACGTTACTTGATGATAGTTCAGTCTACAGGCATTGTGGATTCCTCGCTTGTCCGATCGAAGAATGTACTGAACTTCGGGTATATACTGTACCTGTCTTTGAAGGATCGTGGTATGTTTCCGGCGATGATTGAAAGCATTGTGCGCCGGTGGATCGTCCTGTCGATGCTGACGGGCCGCTATTCTGGATCTGCGGAATCGGTCATTGATTACGACATCAAACGCTTCACCGAACAGGACCCGGAGACCTTCTTGAAGACCACGGAAACCGGTGAGCTCTCTGACGCCTTCTGGAATACTGTTCTTGTCCAACGGCTTGATACATCTGTCGCAAGCAGTCCGTACTTCTTGGTATTCCTGATGGCGCAGGTGAAGAAGAATGCCAGAGGGTTCTTGTCCAAGCAGATTACTGTGCAATCACTTATTGAGCAGCGCGGCGATATTCACCACATCTTTCCGAAGAAGTTTCTCCAGAAGAACGGCGTGGATAACCGGAAAGATTATAACCAGATCGCCAACTATGTCTATACGCAGTCTGAGACCAACATCAAGATCAAGGACGATGCTCCGCGCGAATATATGGCTCGCATGAAACATCAGGTCGCTGGTGAAGGGACATACTATGGTGGAATTACGGACATGGATGACTTGAGAGCTAACCTTGCGGAAAATTGCGTTCCGGAAGCCTTTATGGACATGGATATTTTTGATTATCCAGTATTTTTGGATACTCGTCGGATCATGATGGCGCAGTACATTCGGGAATACTATGAAAGTTTGAAATAAGCTCTGATTGGGCGATTCGGTAATGGAGGCCGGCAATGACATATAAAAATTTTGTTGAAGGGACAATTTGTAATTTGAGCGAGCCGGTGTTTGAAGAACTCAAACAGTTGTTGCTTGGAGAATACATATCGTTTTCCATCATTGACCACGTGAATGTCACCATCGATATTCTTGCCGAGAAGGTCTGTGATTATTTTGGCGCGCTTGAAATTAAAACAGGTAGGGCGTTCGATAAACATATTGAATCCTATCTGGATGACTTGGATTCTATTGTGAGTCCACATATCGCCAAAACATCACAGGTTAAAAAGGGTGATAAGACACCCATTATCGTTCCGCGGGCAAGAAAGTATTACGAGAAGGCTATTACTATCAAAGGGATGAAAAAACCATCCATGGCTCAACTGATTGATTATTCCCGGATTATGATGTGCCTGTATGCTGCGGCCATCAAAAACGACGGTAAACCTATAGATAATTTCGACTACGCTGCAGAATGTCTTGTTCCGGCGAGCATCGTTGATGCCCTGAAAAGCGAGGAAACTTCAATTGGGTTTCCGCATTCAAAAAAGAAGCGGTTTAACACGAAAGAGCTATATAGTGATGGCGTGTGTACGTTGATTTTGTCGATTCTGATTCTCTACTTAATTATCGACGGAAAAGTAGAAGGAGAAACCGATCATGAGTGATGCAGTAGTTATACAGACTTTGGAGCAACTGAAAGCGTTTTTGAATGAAAAAGGCGTGATGGAAATTGTGGTCAGGAATCAGAAAAAGCGGTTCAAAGCTTTTCAGAAGGTCATGATCAGCAATCTTCCGGAAACACAGGAAAAGGAGCTTACTCAAAAAGTCATTCATGCGCTTAATAAGAATACGCTGCTGAAGGAACGAAACCTGAAGCTTTTGAGTAATGTGGCAAAACTGGAAAAAATCGGAATGCTATTGAACGGCCTGAACCTGTGTGCTACCTGTGTCGGTTTCGCAATGATGTTCGAGAAGCTGGATGCGATGAGCTCGGAAATCAATCAACAGCTTTGTCAACTTCAGAAAACAGTAAAGCAGACCCAAGATATCCAGAATGGTTTTGAGTTCAATAAAGTGCTCGCAGAACATACAGATATGTTAGATAGCCAGCGCAAACAACAACCATACTCTGAAGAAAAAATGCGTGAACTTGTCGACCGAGAGTATAATGTTCTGATGCTTCAGATCGATTCTTTTCAAAAGGATATCTCCGGAGACCGAGGTGCATTGATTTTTTCAATCTTTTCGATGCTTGCGATGTTCACGGTATCTCTGCGCAATTTTGATGAACTGTATTATTTCAATAATCGTCAGATGCTGGGAGAAAAAGACGCATGGCATCTGGCCCACGAAAAATGGATGGGTGTATATGACACTTTGTCATCCAAATGGGTTGCAGAAAAGCTTCAGGATTATGGAGTGTTTGAAAAAGAACTATCAACATCGGATGTTGACATTTACTACATAAGTTTGTTGGATCAGGTAGCCGATTTGAGAAGCGAGATTGAAGACAATCAGGCGCTGATTGTAGCCATGGGGGACGTTGAACTTTTTAGGCAATTTAAAGAAATGAGCGCAAAGGAAGTTGCTGATTCCATCGAGTCGGCATATAGAGAGGCTGGCAGAGATTTGGATGAAGAAATCGTCAGAAACGCATATCAGACCGCAATGCAGCAGGCGGCAATGGCATGAGGTGGCCAATTATGGATGTTTCCGTTAAGAATGCTTTTGAGAAGCTCATAAAAGCGTGTGAGCGGATTGACTTTCTTTGGCAAAAACAAAATAATGGAGTATCCCTGAAAAGGCTTCTTGCGGAAGATATTTATACTTTTATATGCCTGATTTCAAAATCTGGAGCAGAGGAAAGATATAGTTACTTTAATGAAGTGTACCAAGAGGGAGCGTACCCGTCTTCTGAATTGGATTGTACCATAGGCGGTGGATTGCCCGGAGCATTTAGTGCCTTGAATAAATTTGATGGCTCTGTACGAAGCGAGAATAAGGTGCAAACGGCAGGCCTGTTTGTGTCTTTTATTTCCGAACTGGGGAAATTTTATCTGCTCAGCAGATTTGACAAAAAAGAAGTTGACTCTAAGAAATATATAGATTATATTCGGTCTCTACAAAGTGCGCTGCTTCACCAAGATAAAGATCAATCCAACGATAATGCAAAGGCTGCAATAGATGTTGCCTCACAAAAACAACCGTCAAAGAGGACGGATTTGGAGGAAGGCGAGAACAGTAAAGAGTCCGCAAGTACCATACAGGAGGATGTACCAGAAGAAACCCTAGAGGAACTGTTGGAAAAGCTGAACGCTCTAATTGGTCTGGCAGGAGTAAAGCAGGAAGTCACAACGCTTATCAATATGATAAAGATAAAGAACATTCGCGATTCGCGTGGTTTGGAAACTGCCAACATCTCCAAACATCTGGTTTTTCTTGGAAATCCCGGAACAGGAAAAACAACGGTCGCAAGGCTGCTATCCAAGATTTATAAGCAGCTCGGTGTCCTCGAAAAAGGACAACTGATAGAGGTTGACCGTGTAGGTCTGGTTGCCGGATATGTTGGTCAAACCGCTCTTAAGACCAAGGAAAAGATTGATGAAGCGATGGGCGGTATTCTTTTTATTGACGAAGCCTATACTCTGTCAAAAGGTGGTTCAGATTTTGGACAGGAAGCCATCGATACTATCCTGAAAGCAATGGAAGATAATCGGGAGAACTTTGTCGTAATTGTCGCCGGATATCCAGATTCCATGGAACAGTTTTTGGAATCAAATCCGGGCCTCAAATCTCGTTTCAACAAAAAAATCATGTTTGATGATTATACAGAAGATGAATTGTTGCGTATCTTTCATGCTTTCTGTAAACCATTCGGTATGAAACTTAGTGAAGAAGCAGAGTGCTGTCTTAAGACGTATTTGCATTGGCTTATCCAGAACAAACCGGAGAATTTTGCAAATGGACGTGAAATGAGAAATCTGTTTGAATTGGCACTTTCAAACCAAGCGAATAGATTGGCCGAAAAAACAGATATCTCAGATGAGGAGCTAAATGAGATTGCAAAGGATGATCTTCCCGCATCCGGCGACTGGCCGGGTTTCTTTTCTCCAGTTCAGCCCGCGCCATTCGCAAAGCCGCGCTGACGCGCTTACCGGCGCTTCGCGCCTGCCTTTGCTCATAAGAAGGCGCTCCCTCAGCCGTCCAGCCCTCGGAAAACCTCGTGCGAGCACGGTTTTCCTCAGACTGTACGGCTGGCTGAACTGGATGTAGATTCTGTATTGAAAAACCTACCGGTTTAGAGTAGAATACAGTTAGAAATTACCACAGAAGGGGATGAAAGGCAGTTATGGCAAAGAAGATCAAAACCATAGGCGTTCTGACAAGCGGGGGCGACGCGCCCGGCATGAACGCGGCGATCCGTGCGGTGGTGCGCAAGTCGTTAGCCAACGGCGTAAAGGTAAAGGGAATCAAAAAAGGCTATCGCGGCCTTCTGAACGAAGAAATCATAGATATGGAGCGGTGGACGGTGTCCGATACGATCCAGCACGGCGGCACGATACTGGGCACGGCGCGGTGCTCCGAGTTCCGCACGGAGGAGGGGCAGGCCAAGGGCGCGGAGATCTGCCGCAAGCACGGCATCGACGGCCTGATCGTCATCGGCGGCGACGGCTCCTACAGAGGCGCGCAGGCGCTGGCCAGACACGGCATCAACACGGTAGGCATTCCCGGCACCATCGACTTGGATATCGCCTGCACGGAGTATACGATCGGATTTGACACCGCCGTCAATACGGCGATGGAGGCCATTGACAAGATCCGCGATACGTCGTCTTCTCATGAGCGCTGCAGTATTATCGAGGTCATGGGCAGGAATGCGGGCTACATCGCGCTCTGGTGCGGTATCGCCAACGGCGCGGAGGACATTCTTCTGCCGGAGAAATACGACTATAACGAACAGGGCATCATCAACAATATCATCGCCAACAGAAAGAAGGGCAAAACCCACCACATCATCATCAATGCGGAGGGAATCGGGCACTCCACTTCCATGGCGCGGCGTATCGAGGCGGCCACCGGCATAGAGACCAGAGCCACGATTCTGGGCTATATGCAGCGCGGCGGATCGCCCACCTGCAAGGACCGCTACTACGCTTCGATCATGGGCGCTTACGCGGCGGATATTTTGTGTGAAGGCAAGAGCAACCGGGTGGTCGGCTATCAGCACGGCACGTTCGTCGATTTTGATATCGAAGAAGCGCTGAATATGCAAAAGAGCATTAACGATTACGAGTACGAAGTGGCCAAGGTGCTTGCCCTGTAGAAGACTTTCGTTTATAAGGCTTTCGTTTATGAGAGTTCTGTTTACAAGAGTTGCGCGATAAGAGATGATCACCAGCACTGCGAACCAGTCTGTCAAGGACGTGATACAACTGAATCAGAAATCCCGCGCAAGGCAGCGGGAAGGACTGTTCGTGGCGGAAGGCGTCAAGATGTTCGAGGAGGCGCCGGAGGACAGGATCTGCAAGGTGTTTGTGGCGCAGCGCGCGGAGGCGGAACTGTACGGCAGATACGGCGGCAGATTATCCCGGCTGCACACGGAGATTGTGGCCGATCCGGTGTTTGACAGAATGGCGGACACCCGCTCGCCCCAAGGCATCCTGTGTCTGGTCAGGCAGCGCGAGTACCGGCTCGAGCAGCTATTGGATGCCGGAGGCGGCGCACCGCTTTTGGTCATCATAGAGGATCTGCAGGACCCGGGCAATCTGGGGACCATCTTCCGCACCGGAGAAGGGGCGGGCGTCAGCGGGATCATTATGAGCCGCGGCACCGTGGACATTTACAATCCAAAAACCATACGTTCCACGATGGGTTCTATCTACCGCGTGCCGTTTCTGTATACCGACGACCTGACGGCGGCTGCGGCGCTGCTGCGGGAGCGCGGTGTGGGCGTGTACGCGGCGCATCTGGGCGGCAGCAGGATGTATGATGCCTGCGATTACAAGGCGGGAACGGCTTTTCTGATCGGTAACGAAGGAAACGGCCTGCGGGAGGAAACGGCGCGGTGTGCCGACTGCCTGATCCGCATTCCGATGGAGGGGAAGCTGGAGTCTTTGAATGCGTCGGTGGCCGCTTCGCTCTTGTTATATGAAGCGTATCGGCAGAGGAGAGGATAGCGCGTCGGGCGCGCGGTTTTCTCCATCAGCCATCTGTGTCAAATAATTAAAAATTCTGTAATAAAATCGGTGCATTCTGCATAAACTTGACAAAGGATACGTGTTTTGCTAAAATTATCCAAACTTAGTAGTTAACAATTTTGTAATATTTTTGTGATAACAGAATCGGAAAACGGGTGGAGGAATAAGTGTATGCGACGAGGCAGAAACGGTCTGTTCCTGCTTGCAAGCCTGCTTCTCTGTCTGGTGTCCGCGGCGCTGCCGCGCATGGATGTCCGGGCGGAAGGGCAGAAGGAATATCTGGATTCCCTCAGCGCCGGCATTGAAAAGATTCTGAGTGCGTCCCTGGAAAACGGCCAGCAGGCCGTGGAGGAGCTGGAAGAAATGTCCGGCTCGGACGGCGAGGAACAGGAAGAATCGGATCTGGTGATGGTCAACGTGCAGAAGGCGCTCAACGTGCGCGCGGACGCATCGGAGGATTCCGACAAAGTCGGGGTACTGTATAAGGACTGCGGGGGCAGGATACTGGAACGCAAAGACGGCTGGACAAGATTAAAGAGCGGAGATCTGATCGGCTGGGCCAGCGACGAATATCTGCTTTTTGACGACGATGCGGAAGCCATGGCCGACGAAGTGGGTAACCTGATCGTGACGATCGAGACGGAAATTCTGCGCGTCCGCGCGGAGCCGGACAGCGATGCGGAAGTGATCGGCCTGCTGACGGCGGACGACGAGCTGGACATCATCGACTTTGTGGACGACGACTGGATCAGCGTAGATTATCAGGACGACACGGGCTATGTCTCCACGGAATATGTGGATGTGGATTTCCACATAGACGCCGGCGAGACGCTGGCGGCGATCCGTCAGAGAGAGGAGGAGGAACGCAAGGCGAAGCTGACCGCCAATCAGGGAGCCGTCATTGTGGGCGGCGATGATCTGCGGTTACTGGCGGCGCTGATCCACTGCGAGGCGGGAAGCGAGACTTACAACGGCAAGCTGGCGGTGGGCGCGGTGGTGATGAACCGCGTCAGAAGCGGGGCTTATCCGAGCACGATCTCGGGCGTTATCTTCGCATCGGGACAGTTTACGCCGGCCTTAAACGGCAAGGTGGCGCGCGTGTATGAGAGCGGCAATATCGCCGCGGGATGCTACGAGGCGGCGCAGGCGGCCATCAACGGCGAGACAAATGTGGGAACCGCGACGCACTTCAGGCGGGCGGGCAGCCACGACGGTATCATTATCGACAATCAGGTGTTCTGGTAAAGCGGCTGCGCAGCCATCGTACTGCGCACGCAGGATTCTGTCGTTACCGTTACCGGATGAAATACAGGCGGAGGAATACGATATGATCTATATTGCGATTGCCGTCAATAGCCGTTATGTCCGTTATGCGTATGTGATGTTGACCTCTCTTTTCCAAAATAACGGCGGCGACAGGATCACGGTGTATGTGCTGCAGAGCGATCTGACGGCTGCCGATCGGGTATGTCTGAGCGATTTGGCGGCAGGCTTCGATCATACGGTGGTTTTTGTTGACGTTTGCCCGGAACGGTATTTTGCGCAGCTTCCCACCACACAGAGCTGGACGCAGGAGATTTACTATCGGTTGCTGGTCGGGACTTTGCTGCCGGAGACGGTAGAGCGGCTGCTCTATCTGGATGTGGATGTGATCGTGCAGAAGCCGCTTCGAGGACTGTATGAGACGGATCTGCAGGGGATGACGCTGGCGGCTGCGGACGATACGATGATACAGGGGAATTTCAGCGAGGAGCAGAAGGCGCTTTTTGCGGATCTGGGCGGAGAGGTCAGATATTTTAATTCCGGCATGATTCTGTACGATATGCAGCGGCTGCGGGCGGAATGCAGTTATGAGGCTTATTTTAAAATTGCCGAAAAAGCGGGATTTCGGTTGACCAATCCTGATCAGGATCTGCTGAACTATGTGCACTGCGGCAGGGTGTTATTTGTTGATAACACCTGTTATAATGTTTTTTCTCAAAATATTGCGCTGACGGATGATGCGCTGGAGAGGCTTGTGATCGTGCACTATGCGGGGCGAAAACCCTGGAAGTGCAACGACGCGCGCTATGAGATGGAGAAGTTGTGGTGGCTCTATGCAAAAGAGACGCCGTTTTATGTGGAGATGATGGAGGAAGTGTTCTGGGACAGTTTCTCGGATACGTCCTATCGGAAGATCCGTGCGCTCATGGAGGAAAACCGCGAACTGAAGCAAAGTCTGGAAAAGGCCATGGCCCTATGTATGAAACTGTACCAAGGGGAAGAAAATCCCCGCTCGTAGGGCAGAAACTAGGGCAGGCAGCCACGAAGGTATCATTATGCGGCGCGCTATGATGTGTTTTGCTATTTTGGCACTTGCCAGCGCCGGTACGGTATAGTAAAATAAAAATGATCTTATGCGGCTGCCGGGCAGATGCGAGATGCTGCGCGGCGGCTGCCTGTATACGGCATCGTCCGGCGGGCGGTAACGCAGAGGAAGGAGAGGAGCGGGCATTGGCTGAACTGAACCTTACGATATTCTGGCTTGTGATGCTGGTGGTATTGGTCGTGATCGAACTGCTGACGATGGGACTGACGACAGTCTGGTTTGCGGGAGGAGCGCTGGCGGCTACCGTTGCGTCCGCTTTCCGTGCGCCGCTGGCGCTGCAGATCGTCCTTTTCCTCGTGGTGTCTCTGGTGCTCCTGTTTTTTACCAGACCGCTGGCGGTGAAGTATTTTAATAAGGACAGGGTGCGGACCAATGCGGAGAGTCTGGTGGGCCGGCAGGCTATCGTCATCAGCGAGATCGACAATCTGCAGGGGATCGGACAGATCAACGTAGGCGGCGCGGAGTGGTCCGCCAGAACCGTGACGGACGGCGTGGTGCTGCCGGTGGGAACGGTTGTCACCATATTGGCGATTAACGGCGTAAAGCTGATCGTGGAAGAAAGAAAAGAGGTATAGAGATGGGCGGAATATTGGCACTGATTATTGTATTGATTCTGGCGCTGGCGATCGTGATGTCCTGTATCAAGATCGTTCCGCAGGCGTATGCGTACGTTGTGGAGAGGCTGGGCGCCTACCAGCAGACATGGTCCGTTGGACTTCACTTTAAGGTTCCCTTTATCGACAAGGTGGCCAAGAGAGTGATCCTGAAGGAACAGGTTGTGGACTTCGCGCCGCAGCCGGTTATTACAAAAGATAACGTAACGATGCGGATCGACACGGTGGTGTTCTTCCAGATCACAGATCCTAAACTGTTTGCCTACGGCGTGGAAAATCCGATCATGGCCATCGAGAATCTGACGGCGACAACGCTGCGGAATATCATCGGCGAGATGGAGCTGGATCAGACGCTGACTTCCAGAGAGGTCATCAATACCAAGATGCGGGCGTCCCTCGATATCGCGACGGACCCTTGGGGTATCAAGGTAAACCGTGTCGAGCTGAAGAATATTATTCCTCCGGCGGCCATTCAGGACGCGATGGAGAAACAGATGAAAGCGGAGCGCGAACGCCGTGAAGCGATCCTGCGCGCCGAGGGTGAAAAGAAATCCACCGTGCTGGTGGCAGAAGGTAAGAAAGAGTCCGTGATTCTGGAGGCGGAGGCCGAGAAACAGTCGGCGATCCTGCGCGCCGAGGCGCAGAAGGAAAAGATGATCCGCGAGGCGGAAGGTGAAGCGGAGGCGATCCTTAAAGTCCAGCAGGCGACGGCGGACGGTATCAGGATGATCCGCGAGGCCGACGCGGACGAGGCCGTCCTGAAGATCAAGAGCCTGGAGGCATTTGAAAAGGCGGCGGACGGTCAGGCGACCAAGATCATCATCCCTTCCGAGATTCAGGGATTGGCAGGACTGGCTTCTTCCGTGAAGGAAGTGTGGAAATAAACGGTTGTGATGACAGGCGGGCGGTTCTGACGAGCCGCCCGTTTATGTATATTTTTAGAATGGAGAATAGTGTGAAAAATCACACTGATGTGCTGATTTTTCACACGGCAATTTGTGCCGGAGCGTCACAAATTGCTCTGATGGCAGACGCGAATTTGAGATTCGCGTCGCCCCGTCGCGTAAACGCTCCGGAATGGAGATTAGTGTGCATATGAATTTGGCGGGCAGGAATTTTCTCAAACTTCTGGATTTTACGCCGGAAGAAATTACATATCTGCTGGATGTGGCGGCGGATCTCAAGGACAAGAAGAAAAAGGGAATACCGACGGAACTTTACCGCGGCAGGAACGTGGCGCTGATTTTTGAAAAGACGAGCACCAGAACGCGGTGTTCCTTTGAAGTGGCGGCCCACGATCTGGGCATCGGCACGACCTATCTGGACCCCGCAGGGTCGCAGATTGGCCGGAAGGAGAGCATCGCGGACACCGCCAGAGTGCTGGGGCGGATGTATGAAGGCATCGAGTACCGCGGCTACGGACAGGAGATCGTGGAGGAGCTGGCGAAGTATGCGGGCGTTCCCGTCTGGAACGGCCTGACGAACGAGTTCCATCCGACGCAGATGCTGGCGGATCTTTTGACGATCCGGGAGCATTTCGGCCATCTGCGGGGAATCCGCCTGACCTATATGGGCGACGCACGCTATAATATGGGCAATTCGCTGATGGCGGCCTGCGCCAAGATGGGAATGCACTTTACCGCCTGCACGACGGCAGCGTATTTTCCGGAGGAGAGTCTGGTGCGCACCTGCAGAGAGATCGCCGCGCAGACGGGAGGAAGCGTCACGCTGACGGAGGATGTGGCGGCGGGAGCCGGCGGCGCGGATGTGATCTACACCGACGTGTGGGTTTCCATGGGGGAGCCGGAAGAAGTGTGGCACGACAGACTGCGCGATCTGACGCCCTATCAGGTGAATCGCCGGGTGATGGCGTATGCGGGGAAAGACGCCGTATTTATGCACTGCCTGCCGGCGTTCCACGACTTAAAGACGGGCATAGGCAGGCAGATCAGCGCCAAGTACGGCATCAACGAGATGGAAGTGACCGACGAGGTGTTCGAGTCGCCGCAGTCGATCGTGTTCGACGAGGCGGAGAACCGTATGCACACGATCAAGGCGGTGATGGCGGCGACGCTGGGAGAGTACAGGTTATCGAATGAAAACGGATAAAACGGATCTTCTGTCGCTGCTGCGGAGCAGCGGCGGCTATGTGTCGGGGCAGCAGTTGTGCGAGCGCTTCGGCGTGACGAGAACGGCGGTCTGGAAGGCGGTCAACCAGCTCCGGGAGGAAGGCTACCGGATCGAGTCGGTTCCGCACAGAGGCTACCGGCTGGCGGAGAGTCCGGAGGATCTTCTGTCGGAGAGTGAGATTGCCAGCCGCCTGACGACGGATTGGGCGGGGCGGACGCTTTACTATCTGGATGAGACGGGCTCCACCAACAATGACGCCAAGCGTCTGGCGGAGGAGGGCGCTCCCCACGGCACCGTCGTGGCCGCCGACCGACAGAACGCCGGCAAGGGGCGCAGGGGCAGGTCGTGGCAGACGGTTTCCGGCGAAGCGCTGGCGTTTACGGTGCTGCTGAGACCGCAGTTTGCCGCCGACAGAGCTTCCATGCTGACGCTGGTGGCGGCGCTGAGCGTGGCGGAGGCGGTGGAGGCCGCGGCGGGCGTGCCGGCCATGATCAAATGGCCCAACGACATTGTGATCCGTCAGAAGAAAGTCTGCGGCATCCTCACGGAGATGACGGTGACGCCGGAGATGGGCGAAGTGCAGTATATCGTGGCAGGAATCGGCATCAATGTCAATCAGGAAAGCCCGGAGGTATTTGACCGGGAGATCCGTGACCACGCCACGTCGCTCAGGATCGAGAGCGGACGGCGGATCGGCAGGGCCGGACTTTTGTGCGGGGTTTTGGACAGACTGGAAAAGAATTACGCCGTTTTTATGCGGACGGAAGATTTCTCCGGCCTGCGGCAGACTTATGAGGAGCGGCTGCAGGGCATAGGGCAGGAAGTGAAAGTGCTCGATCTGGCGGGCGCGTACACCGGAATCTCGGAGGGAATCAACGACCGCGGCGAGCTGCGCGTGAGAAAGGCGGACGGAGAGACTGTGGAAGTGTACGCGGGCGAAGTATCGGTGCGCGGTCTCTATGGGTATGTGTGATGGCAGACAGGACAGGCGGCGAAGGACAGATGAAGAACCAAAACGGCAGGGTGGTATTGTGCGGCGCCAGCGCTTATGAGCAGAAATATTATTTTAACGAACAGTTTGCGGGAATCCCCGAATCCGTCAAGGACGAGCTGCACGTGATCTGTGTGCTCTTTACGGAGGAAGTGGGCGGCGTCTTTACGATCGTGTTTGAGGAGGACGGCAGCGTTTCGCTGGAGACGGACGCCGAGGAGGACGATCTGCTCTATGACGAGATTGGCAGCGGGTTATTGATCGGCGAGATCCGCCGGAACCGTCAGGAGATGCTGGAATCGCTGCAGCTATATTACAGAGTCTTTATTCTCCACGACCGGTCGGTGCTGGACGAAGCGGAGGATGAATGACGGTGTCGGAGGTTTTCATTTTTACAGAGTGAGAGGATATGGGCAGACTGTGGCACGAGCTGCGTATCGGCAGCGTGACGTTGGACAATAATATCATATTAGCTCCCATGGCAGGCGTGACAGACCTGCCTTTTCGCTTGTTGTGCCATGAGCAGGGAGCCGGAATGTGCTGCATGGAGATGGTCAGCGCCAAGGCGGTTTTGTATGGGAACAAAAACACCGAAAGCCTGCTGGAGATCCATCCCCAGGAAGGAACGGTATCGCTACAGCTATTCGGTTCAGATCCCGCTATTATGGGCGATATCGCCAAGCGTCTGGCGGACAGGCCGTTTCACGTTCTGGACATCAATATGGGCTGCCCGGTGCCCAAGATCGTCAATAACGGCGAAGGTTCCGCGCTGATGAAGCAGCCCGCGCTGGCGGGCAGGATCATATCGGCGGTGGTGCGGGCGGTGGAGCGGCCGGTTACGGTCAAGATACGGAAAGGATTTGACGAGGCTCATGTCAATGCCCCGGAGATCGCGCACATCGCGCAGGAGAGCGGCGCGGCGGCGGTGACGGTGCACGGCAGGACGCGGGAGCAGTATTATGCGGGCGCGGCGGACTGGGATATCATTCGGCAGGTCAAGGAGCGCGTGTCCATCCCGGTCATAGGCAACGGCGACGTGGCGGACGGCGCAGGCGCGGCGCGGATGATGGAGGAGACGGGATGCGACGGCGTGATGGTGGGCCGGGCGGCCAGAGGGAATCCGTGGATCTTCCGTCAGATCGCGTCCTGGCTGCGGGACGGCGTCGTGGCGGACAGGCCGGACCGGGACGCGCTCCGGGAGATGATACGGCGGCACGCCGGCCTGTTAGCCGCGCATAAGGGAGAGTACGTCGGCGTGCGGGAGATGCGCAAACACATTTCATGGTATACCGCCGGCATCCCCAATTCGGCGCGGCTCAGGCAGAGCGTGAACCAGACGGAGAGTTACGAGGAACTGATGCGGCTGGTGGAGGAACTGTAGTGCAGGCCCGCGGCAGTATAACGGCTGCCGGAGCAGTGCGATAAGGGTACGCTGCCGGAGCAGTATGACAAAGGTGTGACGGCTGCCGGAGCTGCAGCCCCGCGGGTGCATAGGATAGGCGTTTTGCGCATATATTTATCCTATGGAGAAACTGATTTATTTTTATCCGGCGGCGGGACAGGGCCATACGGAGCGGGAGAGTCTTGCGGCCATCAGACGCCGCCTGCAGAAGCCTGCGCTGGCGGAGCATGAGTTGGGCGGGTGCGGTGCGCTGGAGGTTGCAGGCTGCGCCGTGCCGCCTTTTTATTATCGATATAAGGCATGGAAGCCGGCCAGACTGCAGCGGGTGATGGAGGAGACGCTGCGGCGTTATGGTGACGGCGCCGACGTGTGGCTGCATCCGCAGATCGTCAGGATGCTGCCGGAGGATGCTGCGGCGCGTTTCCGGCCGCGGCCCGAGACCGTGCGGACGCTGATCGGGCATCTGGTAGATCGGTATGCGCCAGCCGCCATAGGACAGTGCAAGGAGGCGGCCGTCCTGCTGGGCGAGCCGGACGAGGCCGGGGAGCAGATGCGGCTGACGGACAGCCTGCTAAAGCCCTATATGGAGAAGATTAACCGGCTGACGGTCTTTTATCAGGAGGAGGAAGAAAACGCCTGCCGGGAGATCATAGAGGAAGAACTGGACGGCTATTATTATGAGTATGGGCTGGTGGCGCAGGTGCAGGCGTATACGGAGGCGGCGGACGGCTTCCGGTGCGGCAGGAATCCGTGCGGCGGCCTGATTCTGGACTACTGCGCGCAGTACCGTTATCCCAAGCTGACGCACAGTACCGGGCTTGTCTATGTGGACACAGTTTCCGCCGCCGACAAGCAGATGCGGCTGACGCGCACGGCGCTGGCGAAACAGTACGTTTCGCCATCGAAATATCTTGACACTATGGTAAAAAATAGTTATGATAGATTAGTTAATTAGCGGTGCAGCAGCAAGAATGACATCATGTTTCTGCACGCCGCCGCCCGCAAGCAAAGGGGAAAGGAAGAACTACTATGCAGGAGAAAAAAAATATCTTAACGTATGAAGGGCTGAGAAAATATGAGGACGAACTTCACGATCTGAAAGTGGTGCGCCGCAAGGAAGTCGCACAGAAGATCAAGGAAGCGCGCGAGCAGGGAGACCTGTCCGAGAATGCCGAGTACGACGCGGCCAAGGACGAGCAGCGCGACATCGAGGCCAGAATCGAGGAGCTGGAAAAGATATTAAAGAACGCGGAAGTCGTCGTCGAGGACGAGGTGGATCTGGACAAGATCAACATCGGCTGTATGGTTAAGATTCTGGATGTGGAGCTGAAAGAGGAGTTGGAATATAAGATCGTGGGCTCCACTGAGGCGAACAGCCTGAAAGGTAAGATATCCAACGAGTCTCCCGTGGGAAAAGCGCTGATCGGCGCCAAGATCGGCGACACGGTGGAGGTGGAGACGCAGGCGGGCGTCATCAAGTATAAAGTGCTGGAGATCCAGAGATCCAACTAGAGAAAAACATCGTGCGGCAGCAGATGCACAGGCAGAAGGAGACGGTATGCATTGGTCAGATACGATAGCGGAAGAACTGATCCGCAGGAATCCCGATAAGGAAGAATATGTGTGCGCGGCGGGCATCAGTCCCTCCGGGTCTATCCATATAGGCAATTTCAGGGATATTGCGACCAGCCTCTTTGTAGTGAGGGCGCTGGAGCGGAAAGGCAGGAAGGCGAGACTGCTTTTCTCATGGGACGAGTATGACAGACTGCGCAAAGTGCCTGTGAACGTCGCCGTGGTGACGGAAGATTTTGAACGCTATATCGGATATCCGTATGTGGACATCCCGAATCCTTTTGACACGCCGGAAGAAAGCTACGCGGCTTATTTTGAAAACGAGTTTGAACACGCCATCGAGAAGTTCGGCATCCGGATGGACTACCGCCATCAGGCGCAGATGTACCGTTCCGGCGCTTACACGCAGCACGTGCTCACGGCGCTCGACAAACGGACGGAGATCTTTGACATTCTGGATAGCTTCCGCACGCAGGACGCCGCCGAGGGGGAGCGGGAAGAATACTACCCCGTCAGCATCTACTGTCCCGTGTGCCGGAAGGACACCACGAAGATTACCGCTTACGATGACGGAACCAAGACCGCGAAATATGAGTGCAAATGCGGGCACTGCGGCGAATTTGACTTCCGCACCGACACTGACTGCAAGCTGGCGTGGAAAGTGGACTGGCCTATGCGGTGGATGCACGAGGGCGTGGACTTCGAGCCGGGCGGCAAGGATCATGCGGCCCCCAGAGGCTCCTATGATACGAGCCGCGTGATCGCCGAAAAGATTTTTGGAATCCAGGCGCCGGTCTTCAAGGGCTATGAATTTATCGGCATCAAAGGTACGACCGGTAAGATGTCGGGCTCCTCGGGACTGAACCTGACGCCCGATACGCTGCTGAAAATCTACCAGCCGGAGATTCTGTTGTGGCTGTACGCGAGAGTGGAGCCCAACAAGGCTTTTGACCTCTGCTTTGACGACGGGATTCTGCGGCAGTATTTTGAGTTTGACAAGCAGTATAACCAGTACAGAAACGGCGGCGCGGACGAACATACCGCGTCCATTATGGAGAGCTGCCTGATCGGGGACAGACAGATACAGACTGTTCCGATGTCCCTGCTGGTGCAGCTCGGCTCCGTCGTGGATTTCAATGTGCCGATGCTGGAGACGGTTTTTGAAAAAATCGGCCAGCCGTATAAATACGAACAGTTCTCCGAGCGGCTGGATCTGGCGAAATACTGGCTGGAAAACTGTGCGCCGGAGAATGCCAACCGGATCATACCTTACCGCAACTGGGAGAAATATGATGCGATGTCCGACGAGGAAAAGAAGGAGATCGCGCTGCTCTACGAATATCTTTCCGGCAGCGGCTATACGCTGGACGAGCTGAACACGGAGTTGTATGCGATTCCCAAGAAGGTGTTCGGCGAGGACGCGCCGGAGTTAAAGAAACTGCAGGGAGCCTTTTTCCGGAACGTATACCAGCTGCTGCTGAACAAGGAGCAGGGCCCCAGACTGTACCTGTTCCTGTATGCCATCGAAAAGGAGCGTTACGTCAGCCTTCTCGATTTCAGCACACCCAGAACGGAGCAGGAGCAGATTCCGTTGTCGGAGCTGGAAAAGAAAGACGAGCCGCAGAAAAAGACCGTCGAATACGGCGAGCCGGACCCTGTCGCGCCGGTGAAGGATGAGATCACGCTGGACGATTTCAATAAGATCGATCTGCGGGTATGCAAGATCACGAAATGCCAAGAGATCCGCAAGTCCCACAACTGTTATAAACTGACGCTGCAGGACGGCCTGCGGGAGCGGGTGATCGTGTCCTCCATCAAAGATTACTACACGCCGGAGGAACTGGTCGGCAGAAAGATCATTGTAGTGGCAAATCTGGCGCCCGCCAGAATCACGGGCGTTACGAGCGAGGGAATGCTGGTGGCGGCGACGAACAACGCCTGCGGCTGCCAAGTCATCTTTGTGGACGATCTGGTGCCGGAGGGAACGAGAATCTGCTGAGCTCAGAGATACTCGATCGGAAGGGCGATCAGGTTGTCGCGCAGATAAGTTTTTTTGTCAATGAAGCAGAGGATAACACCGGTTCCTCTGCTTTTTTCTTGGATTTTGTCGAGCACGGGATTGGCGGCGCCCATAGAAGCCTTTGGGTTGCCGGACATTTTGATCTCGACGGGGTACAGGCATCCGTTTTCCTCTATCACCAGATCGATTTCGTTTTCACCGGCGGCGCTGCGGTCTTTTCCCCTATAATAAAAGATGCTGAACCGGTAGTCCATCCCCGCGTTGGTGTAGGATTTCAGAATCTCAGACACGACAAAAGTTTCAAACAGACTGCCGGCGACGGCGGAGCATTTCAGGGCATCGGCGGTAAGCCACCGGGTTAGATAGCACACCAAGCCGGTATCACGGAAATATAATTTCGGGCTTTTAATGGCCCGCGCCAATGCGTTCGCACGGTAAGGCTGCAGCAGATAGACGATTCCCGTTCTCTCCAGAATGGAAATCCAAGTCTTCACCGTCGGTTCGCTCACCCCGATTTCACTTGCGATATTGGCATAATTCAGCAGTTCTCCCGTTCTCGCGGCAGCCGCCGTCAGAAATTTGGCAAAAGTAATGCTGTCAGCCGCAATCAGCTCGTTGATATCCCGTTCGAGGTATGTCGATACATAGGAGGAGTAATATTCCTGCCAGTCTCTATCCGTGTCATATAGTTCAGGATAAGAACCCCGGTGGATGATCTCCCACAGATTATCGTAGGGCTTCAGTTCCTTTTCCCGCTCGCGGATATAGTCGTCTGTGGGAACAAAATGCCGGTTGAATCCGACGTTGTAGATTTCACGCAGCGAGAGGCCGGAGAGCTCTGTGACCGACACTCTGCCGGCCAGCGATTCGCTCATGCCTTTTCGGAGCTCCAGACTTTGCGAGCCGGATAGAATAAACTGGCCGCGGTTGTCGGAGGCATCGACTTTCCTCTTGATTTCTTCCAGAACCGCGCTTTCTTTCTGCACCTCGTCGATAAACAGGGGGCACGGATTGTTCAAAAAAAACAGTCGGGGTTCCTCTTTGACCTGCAGCCGAGTCAGCCTGTCGTCAAAGTCAGCCCTGTTGTATTCGGGAAACTCGTGCTTGATGAGCGTCGATTTTCCGACCTGTCTGGCGCCGGTGACAAGCGTGCACTTGCTGGCGGAGACTCTTTTTTTTAAGAGGGGCGTAATCGCCCTTTCAATATAAGTCATTTTCTGCCTCATTTCGACTAATCTAAAGTATAATTTTATTTTAGGTGAAACAGGAGGAGATGTCAACACCAAGCAGAAGTATATTCATATC
Organism: uncultured Lachnospiraceae bacterium; assembly: GCA_947630025.1. Lineage (GTDB taxonomy): Bacteria > Bacillota > Clostridia > Lachnospirales > Lachnospiraceae > UBA3282. The sequence continues at coordinate 70,507 of CANRFZ010000010.1, read as the reverse complement.
CTTACAAGAATATCTGCATCTATTTTGCACAATAGCCAGCTAAAGCACAAACTCATAGCACTTTTTAAGTGAAAAACTCCTTTGCCTGTACTGTCTGCGCCGTCTTGCCTGTACCGTCCGCGCCGTCTCTGCTTTACTTTTCGCCATGGATAAGTTAAAATGATTGCGTGAAAGCAACAAGGCCGTGCGGCGCTGCGGCCGGAGATACCGCGTATCTCTGGGAATCTTGGATTCGCGGGACGCTGGTTTCCATACAGAAAGGGCAAAAGGTTATGGCGAGAATATACGCGGTCGCCGGCAAGGGCGGCGTGGGGAAGACATCGATCGCGGCGGTGATGGTGAAACTGCTGGCCGCCGGGCATCCGGACAGAAAGATTCTGGCCATTGATGCGGACCCGGCGGTGGGGTTGTCCACGGCGCTGGGGATCGAGGTGACGATGACCATCGACGATATCCGCAAGAAGGTGATCGCAGCCGTGGAGGACGGCGATGCGAAAAGCGCGGTGGAGCTTCTGGGCGAATCCCGCTACCATATTTTCGACGCGATGACGGAGCAGGACGGCTTCTCCTTTCTCGCGGTAGGCAGGCCGGAGAGCGCGGGCTGCTACTGTAAGATCAATTCTTACCTGAAAGAAGTGATCGCGCTGGTGGCGGACAATTTTGACGATATCGTGATAGACGGCGAGGCGGGCATCGAACAGATCAACCGCCGCGTGATGGAGAAGGTGACGCACCTGATTCTGGTGACGGACGCAAGCCGCAAAGGGACACAGGTAGTGCAGACGATCAAAAAGGTGGCGGACGAGCTGGTCATGTATGAAAAGGCCGGCGTGATCGTAAACCGCGTACCTGACATGAGTGTCATAAACCAGATGGATCTGGGAGGGCTCCCGGTGCTCTCCTGCATCGGAACGGACAGTGAGCTGGCCGCCTTTGACATCGCGGGACAGAACGTTTTCTATCTGCCGGAGGATGCGGCCATCGTACAGGGCGTTGCGCGCGCGCTTGCGCGTCTGGAGGAGACGGCTTGAAGGACTTGGTACATATCTATGAACTGGAAAAGCTGCTGCAGGAAAACCACAACGACGCGGTGCGCGTCTGGCAGGATAAGGGGCAGCGTGTGATCGGCAGCGTCTGTGCGATGATTCCGGAACCGCTGCTGAATCTGGAGGGCTGCTTTTCGGTGCGGCTCAGGGCGCCGCGGACGGGCTCGATGGAGATGGGCACTTACTACATGACGAGTATCATGTGCGAGTGCGCGAGGGCGTTATTGGAGCGCGCCATCGAGGGCGGCTACGGTTTCCTCGACTGTATCATCGCGCCGGACGCCTGCGCGCAGATGAACCGCTGCGTGGAAAATATCGACAAGCTGCGCCTGTGCCGGCAGGAGCACTTCTTCGTCACCTATGCGGATGTGCCGATGAAATCCGACGAGACGGCGCTGCGCCATTATGTGCGCCAGATGCGGCAGTATGTGCTGGAGCCGCTGGCGGAGAAGTTCGGTGTCGATATATCAGACGGGGCGCTGCGGCGGTCGGTGGAGCGGCAGAACAGACTGAACGGCCTGATTATGGAGATCGGCGCGTACCGCCGGGAGGAACGCCCCCGCATCACGGGCTACGAGTTTGCGGTACTGTGTCTGTCCACTTTTGTCACCCCGAAAGAATATATGATGCCGATTCTGGAGGAGACGCTGGCAGAGTTAAAGACGAGAGAGCCGGACGCCAAGACGCCTTGGCGCGCCAGAGTGGTCATGGCAGGCTCCGAGATTGACGATCCCGACCTGATCCGTCTGACGGAGGAGGCGGGCGCCTATGTCGCGGCGGACTGCTACTGTCTGGGTTCTTACCCGGAGCGGACGCCCATCACACTGCGGGACGGGGAGGACGCGCTGACCGGGATATGCCGCCACTATATGGAACAGGGGCAGTGCCCGCGTTTTATGAATACGGAGAAGATTCAGGAGCGTTACAGATATGTGGACAATCTGGTGCGGGAGTACCATGCGGACGGCATCATCTACCAGCAGATCAAATTCTGCGATTATTGGGGATATGAGCGGGCCCACGCCGCGGAGGTGATGCGGACACAGTACGGCTATCCGGTGTTGTCCGTGGACAGGCCATATGTGACGGGTGGTTCGGGGCAGCTCCGCACCCGCGTGCAGGCTTTCGTGGAGAGCATCGGGATCAAGAAGCCTGCAGGGAGGAAGGACTGAGTATGGGAAAAGCCATGGGAAGCGAGCCGCTGGGCAGACTGTATCACGGCAAAAAAGCAAAAAGGCGCAGGGAGTGGCGCGGCCTGCGGGACACTTGGTACGACTACGTGCACTGGCTCGGTATCTGGGGAACGCTGATTGGGTTTATGCTGCATCCCGCCAACCTGAAAGCCTTTTTCCGCTACCGCTGGATGGTCAATTATCTGGCCGTTCCGGATTTTTTTGACCGCCATACGGAAGGGATGCGGGGCACGCAGTTACGTGTGGCGAGAGTCGCGCTGGAGCTGGTCGTGCGGGATATGTGCAAGAGTATGGGCATCATGTTCCGCGCGGACCCGGAGCTGGGCAACGACAAGGCGCTGAACGAAAAGCTGGTCGTGTTCGACGAGAACATGATGAGCCAGATCATGAACGGTTTCCCGAATCTGAAATGGGTGTCCGTGGAAGTGCCGGCGGTCTATACCTGTGCGATGATGGCGCAGGACGGCGTACTGTACTATATCGACGCGGCGCAGACTTACGGCATTCCGGGCGACGTGTGCCCGATGCCCGCGGCGGAGCTGGGCGTGGCGCTGAAAGGCGACTACCCTAAGATCGGTAAATGCGCCGTGCAGTGCAACACCACCTGTGACGGCAGCCTGATGGGAAACGGCATCATGGCGTCGCGGATGGATATTCCCACGTTCCAACTGGCCGTTCCGATCCGGCACGACGAGGACAGCGTGCAGCAGTATGCGGCGGAGGAGATTCTGAATGCGATTCATTTTATAGAGGAACAGACCGGGGAAACGTTTGACTGGAACGCTTTCTTCGAGACGATGAAACGGTTTAATCAGGAGACGGAGCAGCTATTGGAGTGGTACGATATCTCCCGGACGCCTTATCCGCAGATCACGGGCAACAGTCTGTCTCTGTACCGTTACGCGGTCTATATGGCGGCGGGCGGCAGGGTGGAGGATTTCCTGACCACCGACCGCAAGCTGACGAAGCTGGCGATGAAGGGGTATGCCCGGAAAGAACTGATGGCGAAGGAAGTGCGCCACCGGGCGATCACGTGGGGCGTCCAGTCCGCCTATTACACGGCCTTCGGCATCTGGCTGCAGAACTGCTGGGGGATCGTGCCGATCGTGGATATGCTGACACTGTGCTCCACCCGGATGGTGGATACGGAGGACAAGGACAAGGCTCTGTACGATCTGGCGTATCTCTATGAAAAAATGATTATGCGCAGCCGCTCCAACGGCGGCTATGAGGTGGGCGTGGCGGATCTGTGGCGGTTCTGCGAGAGCTTCCACGTGGATATGGTCATCATGTACGCCCATATGGGCTGCAAGTCGATGTCGGGCTATCACGGACTGTTTGAGGAGGAGGCGAGAGCCCACGGCATCCATCTGGTGTGGGCCACCCATGGACTGATGGATGCGAGAGGCGCGTCCCGCAAGGATATGCGGACAGAGGTCAACCGCTATATGCGCACGGTGCTGCGCGAGGAGCCGTTAGATCCGAGTCTGGAAGACATCGACGACGAGAACGCATGGTGATGAATACCTGAAAAAGCGCAAAAACCGCCGGACAGACGTGATGCAAATCTGCGGCAAGTGCGGAAAACAGAAATGACAGAAAAATAGAAATAGAAAAGAGGAAAACAATGCGATATTTTGGTGGCTGCGATGCCGGAAGTACCTATACAAAATGCGTGATACTGGATGAGGAAGGGCGGATCGCGGCAAGTGTGACAAATAAGAGCCGCATCAATCCCGTGCTCAGCGCACAGGCCGCTCTGGATGAGGCCATAGCGCAGATCGACGGACTGGAGAGCGCGGAGCAGCTGGCCTATCTGGTGGGTACGGGCTATGGACGGAACAAAGTGCCCTTTGCGGACGAAAACATATCGGAGATCAGCTGCCATGCGATGGGCGTCCACGCGGCAGATCCCAATGTCAGGGCGGTTATCGACATCGGCGGACAGGATGTGAAGGGAATCGCGGTGGACACGGACGGCACGGTGCTGGATTTTGCGATGAATGATAAGTGTGCGGCGGGAACGGGCAGATTTTTCGAGACGATGGCCAATGCGTTCGAGATGCCGCTGGACGAATTTTCCAAACTGTCCCTGCGGGCCAGGAACGTGATCCCGATTACGGCGCAGTGTACCGTGTTCGCGGAGAGCGAGGTGATCTCGCTGGTGGGCGAGGGCAAGCCCATGGAGGAGATTGCCGCCGGGATCGAGATGTCCGTGGCGAAGCGGTGTTTCGTCATGGCCAAGAAAGCGGGCGCCGTGGAAAACGTGGCGCTGACGGGCGGCTGCGCCAAGAACGACGGCCTGAAGGACGCCATCGAAAAAGTGCTGAAGCTGAAAGTCGTGGAACTGCCTGTAGATCCGCAGCTCATGGGCGCGCTGGGCGCAGCGGAGTTCGCAAGACGCAGAGTGATGCAGGCATAGGGCCGCAGCGCAGGATGTAAAATGCGTGCTAGGCAGGATGCAGACGCAGACGTATGCGCGCAGATGCGAAGGTGCGTGACAGACTGTGGTACAGAACCGGACGGGATGAGGAGAACGACATGGTAAAAATATTGTTGATTCTGTTGGCGATAGCCGCGGCGTTGTTTGTGCTGACGCTTCTGGTCTATTTTTTGAATCTGGATATGAAGCTGGCGGCGGCGATGATTCCCCTGATGAACAGGATATACGACAGGGGAGACGCGAAGCGCCAAAGGGCTGAGGATAAGAAGAAAAAAGAAAAGACAGATAACGCAAGAAAAAAGAACGAAATGTAGAACAGGAAAGTAAGGACTAAATATAAAAAAAGAAGAAACAGAAAGAAACAACAATAGGAAAGAAACAGAAGTAGGAAAGAACATGAATCTCTATGATAATTTGACGGCGCAGGCAGAAAAATTGCTTGCGCCCTTTGCCGAAAGGCGGAAGGGAGGCAGGCTTGACGCCGATTCTCCCGGCTGGGAGCAGGAAGCGGAGCAGCGCATTCTCTTTCAAAAGGATACGGCCTACGAGCTGGGCGGCGGCGGGCGCCCGGCCTATAGCGGCGCGGCTTTTACCTCGGACGCGGGAATCGGGGACGAGGTGTGGGTATACGGGCCGGATCTGCCGCAGATCAGGGAGGACTGTGCCTATGCCAGACTGACGCTGCTATGCGTGGACGACAGTGCGTGGGCCGGCGGGCAGCAGACTTACAGAACGCTGCGCCGGCTGGAATATACCAGATATCATGTCTGTCCCAGGGGATTTATGATGCGGATCTCCGCCGCACAGAACAGGGAGGTCGTGCGGGTTGGCAGGGAGGCGCTGCGGGAAGGGCTTACGTTCGCCCGGGTGGGCAGTCTCTTTGCGGCGCAGTACCACAGACACCCGGAGGTGCTGGGCGTCCGCATTCTCTTTGTCACCGAGCCGGATTTTCCCTATGAAGAATTTGCGCGGATCAGCCGTCTGATGGACGGCGTGACAGAATCGCTGAATGAAATATACAACCATCTGGTGATGGACTGTTCTTCCTGCAGGCTGAAGCCGGTCTGCGACGAAGTGGAGGGGCTGCGCAGCCTGCATTTCAGCCAACAGTGAGCCGCCGCCGCTCTCGTTACTCCGGTGCCGCTCTCGTCGAGCCGCCGCTTTCGCCAATCTGCGAATGCCTGCGTTGCCTAGATTTCGTTCTGCAGCTTTTCCAGCATTTTTCTGCGTCTGCGTCCGGCGGTGGCCAGCAGGATCAGCAGCCATACCGCCAATAGCACCGCTCCGGCGATGCCGCCGTAAAAAAGAATGCTTCCCGTCATTGTCTTTTCCGTTTCCTTTCCGGTGCGTTTCCCGTGCGGCCTTAAAACCACGCGCCGTCCCGGAGCTGCCCATAGACCTGCTCCAGAAGCTGCATTTCCATGTCGTCGTCCGTATTGCCGCTCCGCTCCTCAAACAGTTCCTGCGCCTTGTCGTAATACTCTAAGAACCGGTCGTAGGATCTGTCCTGATTGTCTTTGGCCGCCTGCACGTTGACTTCCAGAAAAGCCAGCCGCTTGTAGGTGCGGTAGTCTTCGCCGTAATCATTTAACATCGCGGTATATTCCGCCAGCGCGTCGTCGTAGCGCCCCATCTTTTCATACAGAATGCCGATGTTGCTATGCGTCAGGTAGGTGTCCCAGCCCAGACTGACGACGGTGTCCAGCTTGTCGATGGCCTGTTCATAGATCGTGCCGGAGCCGGTCAGGGTGCCCCAGTCGATATAGACCTGCGCCAGTTCTTCCAGAATAAAACTCTGGTACGAGTCGGCCACGTCTTTTTCTCCCTCCTCCAGAATGGAAGCCCGGCGGGAGAGCTGGTCGGCGTCCGTCGTATCGTCATATAGCCTGCTCCACATGATATAAGCCCGCAGGCGGATATATTCGTCCTCGGTGATGTCCAGACATTCCTGAAAACAGGATATGGCATCGTCCGTATCGCCCTGAATGCCGTGGATCTCACCCTGCGCCAGCAGGACGCGGTCGTCCGCGCCTTCCACCGTGACCGCCTTCTCCAGCATTTTTTCCGCTTTGGACAGATCGCCGGAGTGGGCCAGCGCGATCGCGTAGTCGGCGTAATAGATGCTTTCGCCGGGACTGTACTTTACCGCCGTGCGGTAGTAGGTGAGGGCGGTGTCGGCATCGCCGCTTTCCAGATAGGCATTGGCCAGCAGGAAATAGATATCGCCGGTCTCCGCGCCGCTGAAGGCGTCGTTCTTCGTCAGGACTTCGTCCGAAATAAAATCGATGGTTTCTTCATACTGCCCCGACTGGTAGAGGAACAATGCTTTCTGATAGTAGGCGCCGGCGTATTCGGGGAACATTTCCACCGCCTGCGCAAAAAGGTCATCCAGCTCGTCCGGGGCGCTGCCGTCCGTCCGCGCGTCGTCCATCTGCTCCACCAGAGCGTTGTAGGCCATCACCTGTTCCTGCCCCATCTGCTCGCGGCCGATGGCGGCGGCGATGATGCAGATCGCCATGCCTACGATGCAGATCACCAGCGAAATGTTCTGCCGGAACACGAGACGCCTGTACCGGATGTCCACCTTGGTGATATTGGCCACGGCTTTCAGATAGGCTTCCGCGCTGCGGAAACGGTCGCCCGGATCGGCTTCGAGGCACCGGTTGATCAGAGAGACCAAGCCCTCCGACAGTTCCACACTGTCCGGGGATAGCGTCTGTCCGCCGCCCGCGTAGCCGGGGGCCGCGCCAAAGAGCATGGCGTAGAGTGTGGCGCCCACGCTGTAGATGTCCGACCGCTCATCCGGGATGTCGGATGGCATGGACAGGGCGTTGAGGCTGATGCCTGCAGCCAGTTGGCGTTTAAAGTTTTCCACCACGGCCACTTGCTCCGGCGCGGCATATCCGGCGGAATAGCCGAGATTGGGAGTGTGGCTGCCGTTCTGCACCTGCGAGATGTTAAAGTCGATCAGGCAGATGTCGTCCTGCGGCGTCAGCATGATGTTGGCGGGTTTGATATCGCCGTGGATGACGGCGGGTTTCCGACTGTGCAGATACGAAAGCACTTCGCCGAGCTGCCGCGCGTATTTGACCACCTGCGCCTGACGAAACCGCACGCCTCTTAGCAGCATACTTTCAAAGGATTCTCCGGGGATATAGTCCATAACGGTGTAGATGGAACCGTTGGTATCTTCGATAAAATCCAGCACCGTAGGCAGGAAAGAGTGGCGCAGATTTTTTAAAATATCCAGCTCGGCCCGGATGTCCACGTTGCCCTGCAGCCTGTCGTGTATCTTTTTTAAGACCACATATTTCTGCATACGCACATGGTAGGCGCGGAAGATCGTGCCGCCGCCGCCCGAGCCGATTTCAACCATGTCTGTGTAGGTATTCTGCAGATCCATAGCGTCTGTCCGTCCGTTTCTTAATAGTATCCGTAATTGTAGCCGTAAGCGTATTCTTCCTGCATCACGTTGGTAGGCGTCAGTACGCCGGTCACGCTGTTGTACTGGAAGACTTCCCAATAATAGCCGCTCTCGCGGGGCACGTAGAATACGTAGGCAGGCACTTGGCTATTCTCCACATACACCTGTACGCAGGCGCCGGAGGACGCCAGCTCGTCGCTATTGTTGTGCGAGTAATTGTATACGCCGAAAGTGTACTCTCCCGGATCGGAGACATAGATCGTCGTCGTCTCCGGGCCGTAGCTGGTCGTGTCGTCCAGATCCAGATCCGCGATCCGCACGCCGTTTAAGGTAAATGTGGGCTCCATGTAGAAAATATGATACCGGTCGCCGCTATTCAGATCGCACTGCAGATGCGAATCCAGATCATAAGGCAGCTCGCCCCATGTCAGCACGATGCGTACCTGTCCGGTCATAATGGTGTTGCTGACGGTGCCGTCCTGATTGTCGATATCCATACTGCCCAGAATCTTGATGTTGATCAGGGAGCTGCCGTAGCGCTCCTCCTCGGCCACGTCGTCCCGCTCGTCCGTGATCTCGATACAGTAGTTGCCGCAGTCTAAGGAGGACGTCTGATAACGGCCCTCGCCGTCTGTCTCCAGCACTTCCACGGCGCTGCCCTCGCGGGTGCTGATGCCCTCCCGCACGGTCAGCGTCAGGCCGGGCACGCCGCTGCCTGTCAGCGCGTCGTACACTTTGCCGGAAGCCGTTCCCATACCGTCCCATTCGGTGTCGATCATTTCCACGATCGTATTGTAGCTTACGCTCTGCCCCTCGTAGATGGTGACGTTTTCCTCGGCGGTGATGTAGCCGTCCTTGGTGATGACCAGCTTGTATACGCCCATCCACAGGCCGTCGATTTCATACTGTCCGTTATTGTCCGAGGAAATCTCCGTCTCGTAGGAATTGCTGCCCGTCAGTTTTTCCAGACTGACGTGGGCGCCTTCCAGCGGCGTGTTGTTGGTATAGTCCATATCCGCGTCCGCGATGTGGATGCTGCCAAACAGCGTGGCGGTGGCGTCAGGCTCCAGATAGACGTCCAGTTCCTCTCTGCCGCCGGTCAGCTCCATCTCACATTCATAGTCCACAAAGCCGTCCAGATAGAAATAAACGGAGTAAGTGCCTTTTTCCAGCAGATCGGTCTCGTAGCTGCCGTCGTCGTCCGTCACGTAGATCTCACTGTCGCCGTTGTCGTCGGTCAGCGTTACGGTCAGTCCCGCGAGTCCGGCATTGTTGGAATCGTCCAGATCCGTGTCCACGGCGTAGACCGTGCCGCAGAGCCGTCTTTCGCGGTCGTCCCACTCGCCCTGGATCTCGTCGCGGTAGTCCTGCAGGCTCTCGGAACCGGTCTCGTCGATACCGCGTTCCAATGCTTCGATCGCGGAAGCGTAATCTTCCATCCCGACGTAAGCGTCCGCCAGACCGACATAGGCTTTTTCCAGTTTGGGTTCAATGGCGATCGCATCCTCATAGGCAGCCACCGCTTCCTCGTACTCCAGCTCCGACAGGTAGCGGCTGCCCAGACTGCACAGGTGTGCGCTCTTGATGCCGTCCACGCCGCCGAATACGACGGTGGCGGTAAAGAAGATGCCGGCCAGCATAACGGCGATGGCGATACTTAACGCGATCACTGCGCCGTGCTTCTGCCTGGGCTGCTCAATGGCAGGCCCGTCTCCGGCGTAACGAAAGTCCGGCAGAACGGACGGTAGTATCTGCGGCGGCATCTGCCCTGTCGAAATCTGCTGCTCCGGGCCCTGCTGCATTGGAATCTGCTGCTCCGGGCCCTGCTGCCCCGGGCTCTGCTGCGCCGCTTCCGGCGTCACCATGGCGCCGCATACGTTACAGAAGACCGCATTGTCATCCAGCGGTGCTCCACATTCACTGCAAAACATAATATCTCTCCCCTCGTATATGATGCTTTTCTGCGAATTTTGTCAACAAAATAACTATAGCACACGGCGGGAAAAAAGGGAAGTCATTATGAAAATGGGGGGGGGATGTGGGTGAGGCAGGGCTGCCGATGGGGATTCAGGCATTGTCGGCATTCCCTCGTCAATATTCCCAAAAACAGGAAACTCTTTTTGTGAAAATAGTTTCTTGTGATACACGGAGCAAGGTGATACAATAAAGGAAACTCAAAAATAAAAATGAGTTTCCGCCAGAGCCGAACCGCAAAAAGAAAGAACGGCACAAAAGGAGCAGTCCCGCGGGCCGGCGCGCATGGCGGCAGGATATGGTGGCAATAGGAAGCGGGAGCAGGAACGAAAACGGAGACAGAGGGCACGGTGCATATGGACGAAAAGACAGCGGCATTAAGAGAAGAAATTCTGAAAGCGACGATACAGGTCTTTAACGACAAAGGGCTGAAATTTACGATGAACGACATCGCCGAGCGGATGCAGATCAGCAAAAAGACCTTATATAAAGTGTTCGACGACAAGGAGGCGCTGTTTCTGGCGACGGTGGACTACATATTTGACTCCATCAAGCAGAGCGAGCAGCGTGTGGTGGAGGACGACGCGCTGGGAACCGTGGAGAAAGTCCACCGGATATTGGGCGTGCTGCCGGAGGGCTACAGAGACGTCAATCTTCACCAGCTCTATCTGCTGAAAGACAAATATCCCAGAATATACAAACAGGTCGAGCTGCGGCTGGAGACGGGCTGGGAGACGACGATAGAGCTGATCCGGCAGGGGATCGATGAGGGCTGCATCAAGCCCGTCAGCATCCCGATTTTGAAGATGATGCTGGAGGCGTCGCTGGAGCAGTTTTTCCAGAGGGACATCCTGATCCGCAACGGTATGTCCTATCAGGCGGCGCTGGACGAAGTGGTCAGTATCCTGATGGAAGGCATTCGGGTGCATTAGGAAAATATCCGACAGATCAGGGCAGCGGCATAACCGAACCGCGGAACAAAAGACAGGAACGAAAGAATAGCTGCATAATCATAAAAAAGAAAGTAACAAACTGAGAATCAGAAAGGGAGAGGCAGAAATGAGTGAGAAAGCGACAGAAAAATCCAAAGTGATCTTCGGCAATCCGATGCCGGCATCGGTGTACCGCAAGGCGGTAAAGTCCAAGCAGAAGTATGCGAAGAAATTCGGCGACGACTCGGCGGCGGATTATCCCGTTACCGTCGCAAAGAACGCCCACATCGGCGATTCGCTGGGCGTCATGGATGTGCTGCTGGGCGAGGACGGCGGCGCGCCCGGCTCCGATGCGTCCTTTGACACGGAGCGGGGCATTATCGTAGGCAATATCCGCATGGGCTTCGGTCATTACAGAATCTCGATGGCCATCGCTTCCGCGGCCAAATCCATGGGGTACGTGCCCTACTGGATGGATCTCAATTCCTACCGCCACACCACCTGCACCAAGGTCATCAGCGCCCAGAACGATCTGTATTCGCTGGGATCGAGACTGTCTGGCAAGAGCAGGCTTTTTAACAGGCTGGTGTGGGAGCCGATGAACTATGAGGGCTTCCGCAAGCTGAGCTACAACGCCTCCGACCAGAAGAACGCGGAGCTGATGGCGGCGGTCTATCGGAACGTGCCCAAGGAGATGCCGGTGGTGGCGACTCATGTGTGGCCCGCGCAGGCGGCGGTTCACGCGGGCATGAAGAACGTGGTCAACGCCATTCCCGACAACTGGCCGATGGCGCTCCATCTGTCCGAGGGCAGCCTGCACACGGTACAGACGCATTTCGCCTATCAGGGCTACCGCATCCTGAACGGAATGCAGGGCAGGGATGTGCTGCAGCCGATGCCGGATACGGACTTGATTTATACGGGACACTATATCGATCACGAGATGGTGAGCAATATCGAAGCGGACTGCGCCGCCAGAACGAAGCGGCAGCAGGAGGGCAGGCCGTTCCGGTTCCTGCTGACGATCGGCGGGGCCGGCGCGCAGAAGGAGATCTTCGCGGCGATCATCAAATATCTGCTCCCGCTGATCCGCAAGGACAAGGCGGCGCTCTATGTGAACGTGGGCGACTACCGCAACGTCTGGGAGGAGCTGCTGCGCGAGATCCCGGAGCTGGGCGGCGTGTCCACGGAGCATTTCAATCAGTGGAGCGAGACGGAGCGGTTCGCCGCAGACGCGCTGACCGGCGATGTGCGCGGCGTACACGCCTTCTGGCATGAAAATATATTTGAGGCGGTATACTGCACGAATCTGCTGATCCGAAGCTGCGACGTGCTGGTGACGAAGCCCAGCGAGCTGGCTTTCTATCCGGTGCCTAAGCTGTTTATCAAGCGCGTGGGCGGCCATGAGCAGTGGGGCGCGATCCATTCGGCGGAGATCGGCGACGGCACGCTGGAGTGCCGGGATATTCCCCACACGCTGCAGATGATCCGGCTTTTTGTGACGGATCGCAGCCTGCTGGCGGATATGTGCGGCAATATCGTGAAGAACAAGGCAGCCGGCGTCTACGACGGCGCGTACCGCGTAGTGGAGCTGGCGATGGGCCTGAAAAATGGGGCGAAGAAACAGAAATGATTTTATAGAAAATAAAAAAGAAAGTGAAAAATAGAAAGTGAAAAATAGAAAGTGAAGAATGAAAAAAACGAGGAGGTTACGGTATGAAACTGACAGTAAAGGAAAAAATATCCTACGGCTTGGGCGCGGTGGGAAAAGACATGGTCTATATGCTCTCTGCCAGCTATATTCTGTACTATTATCAGGATATTCTCGGTGTGAGCGCGTGGGCGATGGGCATTATCCTGATGGCGGCCCGCGTGTTCGACGCCTTTAACGATCCGGTGATGGGCGTGCTGGTGGCCAAGACGAGAACCAGATGGGGCAAGTTCCGCCCGTGGCTGCTGGTCGGCACCATCCTGAATGCAATCATCCTGTTCGTGATGTTCTCCGCGCCGCCGGCGCTCAACGGCAGTGGCCTTGTGGCATACGCGGCGGCTACCTATGTCGTATGGGGCGTCACCTACACGATGATGGACATTCCCTACTGGTCGATGATCCCGGCTTTTACAGAGGGCGGCAAGGAGCGCGAGGGCCTGAGCACGCTGGCGCGTTCCTGTGCGGGCGTGGGCTCCGCGCTGATCACGATCATTACGATGATCTGCGTCAAGAATCTGGGCGGCGGCGACGAGCGCATCGGTTTCCAGCGGTTTGCGCTGATTATCGCGGTACTGTTCGTGGTCTTTATCGCAATCACCTGTTTTAATATTAAAGAAAAATCCACCGTCAACGTGGAGGCGCCTTCGGTGGGCCAGATGTTCCGCGCGCTGGTGCAGAACGACCAGACGATGATCGTCGTGATCGCGATTGTGCTGATCAACTGCTCGTTATATATCACCTCCAATCTGCTCATTTATTTCTTTAAATATGACGTGGGCGGCGAAGCGTGGGAGAACGGCTATACGTTGTTTAATATGTTCGGCGGCGGCATCCAGATTTTGTCGATGATGTTGTTCTACCCGCTGCTGCGCAAGTTCATCAACTCGCTGCAGGTCTTCTATGTGAGTTTCGCGATGGCGATCACGGGCTATGCGGTACTGTTTCTCCTGATGTGTCTGGGCATGACGAATGTATTCGTCCTGTTCGTTCCGGCGTTCTTCGTGTTTACGGCGTTCGGTATGCTGACGGTGCTGACCACGGTCTTTCTGGCGAACACGGTAGATTACGGCGAGCTGAAAAACAACAGGAGAGACGAGAGCGTGATCTTCTCCATGCAGACCTTTGTGGTAAAGCTGGCCTCCGGCGTGGCGGTGCTGATTGTCTCCATCTGTCTTTCGATCTGCAAGCTGAGCAACGACACGGCTGCGGCGGTTTCCGTGGAGGCGTCGGGCTCGTCGATCTTCGTGCTGCGGATGACGATGACGGTGCTCCCCATCGTGGGACTGCTGACGGCGGTATACCTTTTCCACAGAAAATATATCCTCACCGAGCAGAAGGTGGAGGAGATCGCGGGCGAGATCCGCGCAAAACGGAGGCAACAGGAGTAAAAGGATATGATCAGACAATTCAACCGATGCTTTGTGCTGGACACGGCACATACCACATACTGTTTCCGGGCGCTCCCCAGCGGGCATCTGGAGCACCTGCACTACGGCAGGCGGATCACCGTCACGGCGGAGCAGGACGTCGAGGCGCTGGCGGAAAAGCACGTTTTTATGCCGGGCAACACCAACGCCTACGATCAGGACAACACGCACTTTTCGCTGGAGGATATCCGGCTGGAGATGTCCTCTTACGGCAAAGGCGACATCCGCGATCCCTTCGTGGAGATCGTCCACGCGGACGGCAGCTTCACCTCGGATTTTCTGTTTGAGGACGCCGAGATCACGCAGGGCAAAGAGCCCGTGAAGACGCTGCCCTCGTCCTACGACGAAACCGGGAACGTGCAGCGCCTGTGTGTGACGCTGCGGGACAGGCAGTACAGCCTGACGTTGCGACTGTACTATGATGTCTACGAAGACTGTGACGTGATCAGCAGGAGCGCCGTGCTGGTCAACGACAGCGACGAGCAGATCAGCCTGCGGCGTCTGATGAGCCTGCAGCTCGACTTTGACACGCCGGAATATGTCTTCACGACGTTTAACGGCACGTGGGCCAGAGAGATGAAAAGACATGACACACGTGTCATATCCGGACGGCACGTGAACGAATCCTACACCGGCACGTCGTCCAGCCGCGCCAATCCGTTCGTCATGCTGAGCCGGGAAAAGACGACGGAGGACGCGGGCGACTGCTACGGCTTCCATCTGTTATACAGCGGCAACCACTACGAGGCGGCGGAGGTGAACGGTTACGGCAAGACGAGGCTTATCACCGGCATCAATCCCCGGTCGTTTGCGTACGCCCTGCCGCCGGGGGAGACATTTGAGGCGCCGGAGGCGGCGATGACCTATTCGCCGGACGGCTTTAACGGCATGAGCCGCCATATGCACGATTTCATTCGGGAACATATCGTGCGGGGCGAGTGGAAGCACAAGGCGCGGCCCGTGCTGCTGAACAGTTGGGAGGCGGCGTATTTCGACATCAACGAACACAAGCTGCTGCAACTTGCAAAAGCGGCCAAGAGCGTGGGCGCGGAGCTTTTTGTCATGGACGACGGATGGTTCGGCACGCGGGACGACGATACGCAGTCGCTGGGCGACTGGGAAGTCAACCGCAGGAAACTCCCCGGCGGACTGGAAGGGCTGGCGCGCAAGGTGCGGGCGCTGGGACTGGATTTCGGCCTGTGGGTGGAGCCGGAGATGGTCAATGTCAACAGCAATCTCTACCGGAAACACCCCGACTGGGTGCTGCAGATACCGGATAAGCCCCACTCCGAGGGCAGGAACCAGCGGATTCTCGATCTCACCAGAGAGGATGTGCAGGAGTATCTGATCGAAGCGATGAGCAGGGTGTTCGGCGTGCCGGGCGTCTCCTATGTCAAATGGGATATGAACCGCACGTTTACCGACTGCTATTCGGCTGCGCTGCCGCCGGACAGACAGGGCGAGACGGCGCACCGCTGCGTGCTGGGCCTGTACCGCTGCATGGGCGAGCTGACGCGGCGGTTCCCGCATATTCTGTTCGAGGGCTGCTCGGCGGGCGGCAACCGCTTCGATCCCGGCATCCTGTGTTATTTCCCGCAGATCTGGGCCAGCGACAACACGGACGCACTGTGCCGGGCGGAGATCCAGACCGGGTACAGTTACGGATATCCGATGTCGGTGGTGAGCGCCCATGTGTCCGCCTGCCCGAACCACCAGACGCTGCGGAATACGCCGCTGGAGACGAGATTTCAGGTGGCGTGCTTCGGCATCTTCGGCTATGAGTGCAACCTGTGCGATATGTCCGGGGAGGATCTGCGGGCGGTCAGGGAACAGGTCGCCCTCTATAAGAAGTGGCGGGATGTGCTGCAGAACGGCACGTTCTACCGGGGCAGGACGTTTGCCGCGGGCGGCGGCGCGGGCAGCAGTCTGGGCTACTGTGACGGCAACGTGACGGAGTGGACCTGCGTGTCACCCGACCGCTCTCTGGCGGTGGGCTTTCTGATGCACCGGCTGGCGTCTCCCAATATGCAGTTCGAGTGGTATCACGCCAAAGGGCTGGACGAGGGAAGCCGGTATCATTTCTATAACAGGGCGTTACAATATAATGTGCGCGAGTTCGGCGATCTGGTCAACACCGTTTCGCCCATCCATCTCAAACAGGATTCGCTGGCCTACCGGACGGTGGCCCGATTCGTCAAGATGGACGGCGAGACGGAGGACTGCCATGCCGGGGGCGACACGCTGATGTACGGCGGCGTGCGGCTTAAGCAGGGTTTTGCCGCCACGGGTTACAATAGCGAGGTGCGGCACTTCCCCGACTTCGCATCGCGGCTGTACTTTATGGAAAAGGAATGAAAAAATGCAACTGGGCGCTTTGGAGGCCGGCGGCACCAAGATGGTGTGCGCCGTCGGCGATGAAAACGGAACCGTTTATGAACAGACCGCATTTCCCACGCGGACGCCGGAACAGACCGTGCCGGAGATGATCTCGTATTTCCGGGACAGGGACATAGACGCTCTGGGAATCGGGTGCTTCGGCCCGGTGGAGCTGGACGAGGCATCCCCGCACTACGGCACGATCACTTCCACCCCGAAGACGGCGTGGCAGAATTATCCCATGGCGGAGACTTTCGCGCGGGCGCTGCACTGTCTCGTGGGCTTTGACACCGACGTAAACGCGGCGGTGCTGGGAGAAGTGACTTTCGGGCGCGCGCGGGGCATGGAATGTGCCGTCTATCTGACCGTCGGCACCGGCATAGGCGCCGGTATCTATGTCAACGGCGGCCTGCTCCACGGCATGATGCACCCGGAGGCGGGGCACGTGCCGGTGCGCAGGAGAAGCGGCGATACCTACCGCGGCGGGTGCCCATGGCACGACTGCTGTCTGGAAGGGATGGCGTCGGGGCCTGCCATCGAGGAGAGATGGGGCTGTCCGGCGGCGCGGCTGGCGGACAGGCCCGAGGTGTGGGAGCTGGAGGCGGACTACATCGCGCAGGCGCTGACGGGCTATATCCTGACACTGTCGCCCCAAGTAATCGTTCTGGGCGGCGGCGTGATGCAGCAGCGGCAGCTTTTTCCGCTGATCCGGGACAACGTGGCGCGGATGCTCGGCGGCTATCTGCAGGCGGAGGCGCTGCGGCACATGGAGGACTATATCGTGCCCTCCGCGCTGGAGGGCAGGCAGGGCATTCTGGGCTGCTTAGAGCTGGCGCGCAGGAAGGCGGCCGGGCCGGAGAAAGGGGAGAACGGCACGAAAATTTGAAAATTTTACTTTCATCTCTAAAGTCTTTGCCAAATCATCCGATACTATTACTGTAAAGATTCTGATGAAAGGAGAGTCATTATGCGTATAGAGGCTTACACGCAGGTACAGCAGCTTTATAATGCGAAGAAGGTCACCAAGACACAGGAAAAGGCCAAAGCGTCCGCTGCTGACCAGATTCAGATCTCCAGTATCGGCAAGGATATCCAGACCGCCAAGAGCGCGGTTGCGTCGGCGCCCGATATCAGAGAGGAACTGACGGCTCCTATCAAGGCGGCTGTCGCGAGCGGCACCTATCAGGTGAGCGGAGAGAGCTTTGCGGAGAAGCTGATGGAGAAGTATGAGGAAATCCGGAACCTTTAGACACAGTGGCAGTGAAGGAGAGATTCTGACGTGGCAAGTTTGATGGAAACGTTGATCGACGTTTTGGAGAAAGAAAATCAGGCGTATGAACAGCTGCTTGCCCTGACGTTAAAGAAGACTCCGGTCATTGTGTCTGAAGATCTGGAGCAACTGGCAAAGATCACGGATGAGGAGCAGATCATCGTAGGCAGGATCAACCATCTGGACGCCCAGAGGACGGAAGCCTTCCTTGATATTGCGAATGTACTCAACAAGGATGTTGAAAAGCTGAAAATAGTAGATTTGGTCAAAATGTTGGCGGCAAGGCCGGAAGAACAGGCGAAACTGGCTTCCGTGTATGACCGGCTGAAGGAGAACGTGCACCACGTAAAGCGCACCAACGAGCAGAACCGCGAGTTGATCGAGCAGGCGTTAGAACTGGTACATTTTAACATGACGGTTCTTCAGGCGGCGAACAAAGCCCCCGAGACGGCGAATTACAACCGGGGCGCGTACAACACGGGCGATGTGATCGGCATGAGCAACATGAATTTTGACGCCAAACAGTAATTGTTGAGGACGGTAGCGTTATGTCGTTAATGGGGAGCTTTTGGGTAGGCGTTTCGGGCCTGCAGAGTTCAAACAACGCGCTGAATACAACGGCGCACAATATGTCTAATCTGGATACCACGGGATATACGAGACAACAGGTATCCTTATCGACACGCGGCTACACAACGGTCTACAAAGGCAGACCGAATTGGCAGCAGATCGGCCGCGGCGTTAATTATTCCCTCACAAGACAGGAAAGAGATGCTTTTTTGGACAAGAACTATCGCCGGGAGTCGGGGCGCAGCGCTTTTTATGACGTTTCCGCATCGGCGCTGGAGGAGATAGAGTATATTCTGGGAGAGGTCAACGGCGGCGGCTCCATCGAAGGCACTGAATTTTCGGAGTCCATCGGCAATCTGTGGACATCCATTCAGGAGCTGAGCAAGGACCCCACCAGTTCGGTCAACCAGAATCTGTTTGTGACACGTTCCTATGAATTTATCAATAAAGCGGCGGCGGTATACAAGAGTCTGGGAGAATATCAGGATAACCTGAACCAGAGCATCGTCGGCAAAGTAAACAACTTAAACAGTTACGCGCAGGAGATCGAAGCGCTGAACAGAAAGATCGTCGCGGTGGAGGCGGGCAACGAGCACGCCAACGATCTGCGCGACCGCCGGAACTATCTGCTGGATCAGCTGGCGGGGCTGGGCAATATCACGTACTCGGAAGATTACATGGGCTATGTGAGCGTCAGGTTCGAGGGCGTGGATCTGGTCAAGGGCGGACTGGTCAACGAAGTCTGTATGTATACCGATCCCACCACGGGCTTTTACACCCCCTACTGGAAGATGCTGGCCGATTACACGTACGACGAGGACGGCAATCCGGTGGCCACGGAGGAGGGCATCCGGAACGCACAGGTCTTCGACCTGACGAGAACCGTTTCCTCCGACCTGAATACGGACATCGGTTCGTTAAAGAGTATGCTGTTAGCCAGAGGCGACCACAGGGCCACCTACCGGGAGCTGAAAGACTACAATAAGGACGGCGAGTACGAGGCAGGCTGGTATGACCGCAATATCTCGCAGTCGGTCATCATGAACGTGGAGGCGGAGTTTGACCAGCTCGTGCATTCCGTCGTGACCAAGATCAACGATATCCTGCACGACGAGGCGCTGCGCGCTGATCCGGACGGATCGCAGGGATATCTGCGGGACGAGGACGGCGAGCCGTTCCAGCTTTTCGTCCTGTTAAACGAGACGCAGGACTGGACGGTTTCCAATATCACGATCAACCAGAAGCTCCGCCAGAATCCGGCGCTGTTGACATTCCGCAGGGATGACCATTCGGAGGACATCCCGATCATGGAAGCGCTGAAAGCGGCTTTCGAGGAGAGGATCTACACGCTGAATCCCAATGTGCAGACGCCTTTCGCATTCAAGGATTACTACGTCGGCCTGATGTCACAGGTGGCCAACAGCGGTTCGGTCATGCGGGGCGTGCAGGTGACGCAGACCAACGCCACCGACTCGCTGCTGAACGCGAGAGAGCAGGTCGTAGGCGTGTCCTCCGACGAGGAGCTGACCAATATGATTAAATTTCAGAACGCATACAATGCGTCCAGCCGGTATATCAACGTAGTCGATGATATGCTGGAGCACATTCTGACTACGCTGGGCCGGTAAGACCGGGCGGGGACGATAGGGTTTCATAACGGAACAGACGGTATCGGGCCGATCAGACGAAGGAGTGAAGTATATGCCATCTACATTTTTTGGACTGGAAATCGCGTCATCGGGGCTGCGGGCATCCAACGCCTCGCTCAACACCACGGCGAACAATATCAGCAATACGAATACGGAAGGCTACAGCCGGCAGGAAGTGAAGCAGGAGGCGATGAATCCCCTGCGGGTATTCGCCACATACGGCTGCGCCGGAGCCGGCGTCAATACGCTTGCCATCGAGCGTATCCGCGACCAGTTCTACGACACGAAGTTCCGCCAGAACGAGACGAAGCTGGGCGAGTTCGACGTGAAGGCGTACTACTGCAAGATGGTAGAGGAATATCTGAAAGACGACGGCACGACCGGATTCAAATCGGTCTTCGACCAGTTCTCCGTGTCGCTGCAGGAGCTCTCCAAGAATGCCAGCGTCACCTCGTTTAAGGACAATTTTATCTCCACGGCCAAATCGCTGACGGATTATTTCAATACGATGTACGGCAATCTGCAGAATCTGCAGACGGACGTCAACGACGAGATCAAGATCCGGGTGGATCACATCAATTCCATCGCACAGGATATCGCGACGATCAACAAGCAGATCAACACGATCGAGATGACGGGGAGCACCCCCAACGAGCTGCGCGACAAGCGGGATATGCTGATCGATGAGTTGTCCGCGATCGTGGACGTGGATGTGGAGGAGTCTCCGATCTACGACCAGTTCGGCAACGACACCGGCGCCACCAGATGTATCGTCCGCATCGCGGGCGGGCAGGTGCTGGTGGATATGAACGATTATAACCAGTTAGTCTGCAAGGCGCGCACCTCCGACGAAAAAGTCAACCAGACGGATGTGGACGGCCTCTACAATATTTACTGGACCAACGGCACCGATTTCGGCCTGTATAACGAGTCCATGGGCGGCGAGCTGAAAGGGCTGATCCAGCTGCGGGACGGCAATAACGGCGAGTATTTTCACGGTACGGCGTCGGACGTCGTCTACGGCGGCGACACCAGCAAGGTGACGATCACCGCCACGGCTGCTTATCTGCAGCAGATGAGCCAGTGTACGTTGTCCGATACCGGCGGCGTCATCAATATCGGCGACCAGCTCTATTATTTCACCGACTGGACTTACGAGGGCGACGGCAAATACACGTTTACCATCGACAATAAGGCCAGCGACCAGCCGCTCACCGCGGTCAAGAACGGCAGGGAGGCGGCGATAGGCAGCGAAGTGGACTATCAGGGCGTTCCCTACTATATGGCGCAGATGAACCAGTGGATTCGCGAGTTCACCCAAAAGGTCAACGAGATCTTCACCGAGGGCCTCACCGAGGACGACGCCGACGCGGGCATCCTGTTTACCGGCGTCTATCCCGACAAGACCGGCGAGTACCGGGAGGATGAGCTGAACGATTTCCGGCACGACGGCAAGAGATATTACTATCTGACCGCCGGCAACGTGACGGTGATGGATGAACTGTTAAAAGACGGCAGCCTGTTAGGTACGAGGGAGAACGTCTCCGACGAGGACGCTGACAACGGCGTGGAGCAGGACGGCGTGGAGCAGAGCAATCAGGTCAGAAAGCTGATCTCGCTCTTGACCGACAAGAACCAGTTCAGCTTCCGCGGCAGGGACGCGGGCGGGTTCCTGGAGTGCGTACTGTCGGATTCCATGCTCAATTCCAGCAACGCGAACACGTTTTACGCGACCTACTACAGTCTGGAGAGCAACATCGACAACCAGCGGATATCGATCTCCGGCGTGGACGAGGACGAGGAGGCGATCAGCCTGATTAAATATGAAAATTCCTACACACTGGCGTCCAAGATGATTTCCGTGCTGACGGAAGTCTACGACAGACTGATTCTGGAGACGGGCGTTTAAGTTGAACGGGCGTTTAGTCGTTTAAAAAAGAAAGGATAGGTGCGGCATATGAGAATCACCAATAAAATCATGCGGAACAATTCGCTGTATAACCTGAACCAGAACAAACTTCTGGAAGACAGGCTGACCAACCAGATGACGAACCAGAGCAAGATCGCCAGACCTTCCGACAATCCGGTAGTGGCGATCCGGGCGCTGCGTCTGCGCAGCAACGTCACCTATGTGTCGCAGTATTACGATAACAATGCAAAGGACGCGGATCAGTGGCTGAACGTCACCGGCGACGCGATGGCGACGATCGGCGACATCCTCAAAGATCTGTATAACAAGACCACCGGCTCCGCCAACAAGTATCTGACCTCCGGCGATCTGGACATCTATATCACCCAGATGAAGGCGCTGACCGACGAGTTCTACGCCAGCGGCAACGTGGACTATGCGGGGCGTTACGTGTTCTCCGGCTTCCGCACGGACACGGCTATCACGTTCTCCGCGGAGGACATCGCCGAGATGGAGAGACATCCCTCCACCTATGAGATCACGGAGAAGCTGGGTTTCGAGGATATCAGCTCGTTTAAGTATACGGACTACAGCACCCTGTCCACCGACATAGGGGGCGACGGCATCCGGGGCGACGGCAGCAGCTACGAGCAGGACGTCACCAACAACACGATGTACCGTCTGCGCCTTTCCTACAACAATCTGGACGCCGCGGACGGCGGCGATATGAAGCTGAGCTTTAAGGACAATCTGGGCCGGGATATCGCGGCGGGCCAGATCACCGAGTACGCGGACGCCGAGGAAGCATACAAGGCCATCGCCAACGGCACGGAGACGGGCATCGCCTACATTCCGTCCACCGGCGAGATGGTGTTCAGCGAAAGCTATTACAACGACAATTTCAAAGAAGGCAACCAGTTCAGCGTGACTTACGAGAAGTCAGAGTGGAGCAAGGGCGACGTCAACCCGGTACACTATTTTGAATGTACCGAGACGAGGGATATCGGCAACGGCGAGACGAAGACCATCGCCTACAATACCGA
Organism: uncultured Lachnospiraceae bacterium; assembly: GCA_947630025.1. GTDB lineage: Bacteria > Bacillota > Clostridia > Lachnospirales > Lachnospiraceae > UBA3282. The sequence continues at coordinate 47,540 of CANRFZ010000010.1, read as the reverse complement.
TCCCACGACGCAGCCGCAGGATATCTTCTATGATGTGGGATTTAACCAGCAGATTCAGGTCAACACGCTGGCGACCGAGGTGTTTAACCTCGACGTGCGCCGCGATCTGGACGACTTCCAGCGCAACCTGACGCAGCTGCGCGGCATCGAGACGGAACTGAGCGATATCGAAAAAGAGATGGCGCAGTACCCGACGGACAGCGACGAGTACAAGAACCTGAGCAAGAAGAAAGAGGCGGCGGAGAAAGCCGCGACCTACATCCGCGAGGATCTGCAGACACAGTTTGAAAACCAGATCACCAGATACCAGCAGTACATGAACGACGCCAATGTCGCCAACACCGACAGCGCGGCGAGAGGGCAGCGTCTGGCGCTGATCACCACCCGCCTGATGAACCAGAAGACGACGTTCAAGGATCTGCAGACCGACAACGAGAGCATCGACGTCACACAGGTGGCGGTGGAGATGTCCAGCGCGGAGCTGACCTATCAGGCGGCGCTGATGGCCACCGGCAAGATCATGCAGACCAATCTGATGAACTATATTTAAACTCCGCTTGGGCGCGGGCGGCGGCTGACGGCATCCGGAGTAAGGCGGCGGAAGGAAAAAGAAGAAAGGCGGTAACAATATGCGGATACTGACAAAAGTTTTTGGCGAGATTGAAATCGACGACGAGAAGATCATCCACTTTCCCAAGGGAATCATCGGCTTTCCGGATCTGACGGAATTTACGCTTGTGCATGACGAGGAGAAAGGGACGGATTCTATCCACTGGCTGCAGTCGCTGCAGGAGCCGGCGTTTGCCATGCCCGTGATGGACCCGCTGATCGTCTGCCCGGACTATAACCCGGAGGCGGACGACGAGCTGCTGGATGCGATCGGGGAGATCAAGCCCGACGAGCTGCTGGTGCTGGTGACGGTGACGGTTCCCAGCGACCTGACGAAGATGACCGTAAACCTCAAAGGCCCCATCGTCATCAACGCAGCCGAAAAGAAAGCGATCCAGATCATCGTGGAAGGCGACGAGTATAAGGTCAAATTCCCGATCTACGATATTTTAAATCAGAAGAAAGCAGGTGAGTAGATGTTAGCTTTATCCAGAAAAAAGAATGAAGCCCTTGTGATTAACAACAACATAGAGATTACGGTGCTGGACATCAAAGGCGAACAGGTAAAGCTGGGCATCAGCGCACCGCGTGAAGTGCCGGTATACCGCAAGGAAGTGTACGTGCAGATACAGGATTCCAACAAGGAATCCGTCAATGTGGACGGCATGGAGGCATTAAAGAACTTACTGGGATAATGCCGGCGCCTGCCCGTCGAGGATGCGTATCATCTCCGCGATCCGGGCATGGTAGGTGTGGAACCGCGCTGCTTTTTCGTAGCCGTTCAGGGCGATCTGCGTCCGTTCCTCATCATGAGTCAGATAGTACTGCACTTTCTGCTCCAGTTCGTCCAGCGATTCATAGGCTTCCAGATCCCTGCCGATCTCGAAGAAGTCGGGGATCTCCGCCTGATAGTTGGTCATCAGGAAGCCGCCGCATCCCAGCACGTCCCAGACGCGCAGCGACAGCCCCGTCTCGATGGGGCGCATGGTGATGTTTAAGTTGATCCTGCTGGCGTGGAACACCTTCGGCATCCCGGTCAGCGTACCGATGCTGCCGCGGCAGTCCACGCCCTGCAGTGCGGAGGCGTCGCTGGCGGTGTAGAGCGTCACCGGGAACCGCCGGGCCAGACGCTCCAGCGTCCTTTTGCGTTCCACCGCCGCCAGCCGGACACCGATATACTGGTGCGCCGTCAGGTAGCGTCTCGTGTCCGCGTAGGTGTCGCTGCCCTGATAAAAGCCGGGATCGGCTCCGGCAATCTCATCGACCACCCGGTCCGTCAGATTTTCCTCGATAAAATTATAACCGTATACGTGGAGCTGCGCTTCGATCAGGCCGTCCACAAACCCTTTCGTATATTCCGAGATCCCGCAGTCCGGCGAGGCGAGCAGCGCGTCGTAGCGGCTTTTTTCCGTGTAGAGGGAGCCGACGAAGCTGACGTCCGCGCCGTATCGGGCGAAATCCTCCTCCGTCATGTTCAGGACGACGTCCTCCCAGCGCTTTACGTTGGCGGCTAACGGCAGATAGAAGATCCGCTCCGGGTTTTGGGGGCGGAAATATTCGTACTGTGCCCGGTCGAACAGGAAGATGCGGTTCCACTCGCAGCGCAGCGCGTTGGAAAAGAGCTCCGGCACCGGAGAATCCACGCTCCAGCAGACGTAGGGTACGCGGAAGCGGTTGCAGGTGTAGGAGATCGCCGGGTAGAAGTTGATGCTGAACACAAAGGCCAGCGGGCGGGAGACGATCCAGGAGGTGATTTTCTCCGCGCACTGTCTGGGCGTGACGGACTTATCCGTCATCTCGGCCTCCTCGGTGTGCACCGTGACGCCGAAGTCGCGGAATACTTGAATGATGTCGGGCTCGCATATGTTGTTGTAGCGGTAAAAAAGGATTTCCATAAAATCTCCGCAGTTCATAAGTTATCGCGCCTCTCCGGACAAATCGCCGCAGGGCACGCTTGCGCTATTATCCGCACGCAGCGGCACTAAGCTCGGAAGAACCTCGCTAAGTGCCGGCGGCTCCTAAATGCCCTGCTTGCGATATTGTCCGTCGAGGCGCTATGCTAAGGCACCGCCGCAGGGCACGTAATTTGTTCTGGTTTTCTGTGCCTGCATCCAGTATAATGGAAAGCGGAGGGGAAGTAAAGGCATAAAAATGCACGGCGGCGCGGCGGCGCAAAAAATTGAGATTTTGTGCGCACGGCCTCTAAACAAATTCAAAATTGTTCCGATATATATAGCAAAGATTACGCGAAGACTCTCTATTATTGCGCCTATACCGCAGCGGATGCGGCGGCGCGTACCGGGTTGGATGCGTGTCGAAGGACGATTCTGTAAATACCAAAATATCACACGGAGGTGATCGACGATGACAATCGAACCATTAAGCAGTGCCATGACTTATCAGGCACAGACGGTTGCAAAACCGCAGACAGTAACACCAGTGAACACGGAAGTTCCCGAGAATGGTCAGACAGTAAACGTTGACGAGACGACGGCAGCCGTATCGCAGCCGCAGGCACAGGATGAAAAGAGCGGCAGCGACAGCAGCACGAGTCAACAGCAGCAGGCAGCCAAGAATGCGCAGGCGACTCCCGACCAGTTGAAGAAGAAGATCGAGGAATTGAACAAGAAGATCAACAACAGCAACGAGGTGGCGATGTTCGGCATCCATGAGGAGACCAACAGGATCACGATCAAGATCATGGATAAGGACACCAAGGAAGTCATTAAGGAGTTCCCGCCGGAGAAGACGCTGGACATGATTGCGAAGCTCTGGGAGATGGCAGGCATTCTTGTAGACGAAAAGAGATAGAAGACGGCGCACGGTACGCGCGTCAGGAGGTAGAAAATGGCAATCAGGATCACGGGTATGTATTCGGGACTGGATACGGAATCCATCATCAGCGAGCTGGTGTCCGCGCAGAGCGCAAAGAAGAACAGTTACGTCAAGGCGCAGACGAAGCTGAGCTGGAAGATGGATGCGTGGAAGTCTCTGAATACGAAGATTTACAATTTCTATACTAATTCATTGGATAATATGCGGTGGCAGGCTTCGTTCCTCAAGAAAGCGACGAAGGTGTCCAATCCCAACGCGGTCAGCGTGGTGGCCAGCAACAGTGCGGTCAACGGCGTGCAGAGCGTCGGCGTGAAGCAGCTCGCCAGAGGCGGTAAGCTGACGGGCTTGGATCTGGGCGACGCTACCGGCTCCACCAAACTCAAAGATCTGGGCATTAGCGGTAACGCCAGCTTTGACGTGACGGTGGGCGGCAAGACGACGAAGATCGAACTGTCCGGCGACATGAAGATCAGCGACGTGGTGAGCAAGCTGAACAACGCGGGTGTCAAGGCCAGCTTTGACGATGCCAACCACAGATTCTTTATCAGCGCTGCCACAACGGGCGCGGCGGCGGACTTCCAGCTCACGGCGGACGACAGCGCCAGCCTGCAGGCTCTCAGCGCGCTGGGCATCCTGACCGAGTCGGATCTCAAGAACGGCGAGTATGCGACGTGGGCGGCTTATGCCAGCGACAAGGACATGGACGGCAACCCGACGGGCGCTTTTAAGCAGGCCATCGACGCCGAGGCAGCCAGACGCGCCGCTTCTTACAAAGCGGCCAACGACGCGCTGGAGAAGAAGAACGACGCGCTGAACGAGGAGCTCTACGGCAAGGACGGCAATAAGGATGTGCCCGCAGAGGACAGTCTCTACGGCAAGAAGGCGGCTCTGGAAGCACAGAAAGATAACGAGACGCTGACCGACGACGACAGGGCCGCGATCGAGAAGCAGATCGAGGCGCTGGATAAGACCATTCAGGAGAAGGAAGGCCAGATCACATCCAATAACGGCAAGATCGCGGATAACAGTAAGTATTACACCGTGAAGGAAGGCGACGACGGCTTACAGACGATAGAGGCTTCGGCGGATCTGGTGAGCGACGTGACGGACGACCTGAAGGAAAAGGTTGAACTGGCGCAGTCGGTAGTGGACGGCAGCTATGCCGGCAGCGTGCCCGGCCTGCAGTTTGCCAACAGGACGGTGGGACAGGATGCGGTTATCACGCTGGACGGCGTGGAGTTTACTTCCGGCAGCAACGAGTTCACGATCAACGGCATGACGATCACGGCTTACGACGTGACGCAGGATGACGTCACCGTCACCACAACGGACGACGTGGACGGCATTTACAATATGATTAAGGACTTCTTCAAGGAGTACAATAGCCTGATCAACGAGATGAACGCGCTGTATAACGCGGATTCCGCCAAGGGATACGAGCCGCTGCTCTCCGAGGAGAAGGCGGAGCTGGCGGACTCCGAGATCGAGGAGTGGGAAAAGAAGATCAAGGATTCGCTGCTGCGGCGCGACAGTACGCTGGGCGACGTCAGCGACGCGATGACGACCGTGCTGCTGCAGGGCGCGACGGTGAACGGCAAGACGATGTATCTGTCCGATTTCGGCATCAACACGCTGGGCTACTTCAAGGCGGAGGACAACGAGCGGAACGCCTACCATATCGACGGCGATCCTGACGACGCTTCGGTCAAGAGCGAGGACGATAAGCTGCGCTCCATGATCTCATCCGATCCCGATACGGTGATGAATTTCTTTACATCGCTGGCGAACAACCTGTACGACACGCTGACGGATAAGATGAAGAACATCAAGGATACCAGCAGTATGTTCACGGTCTACAACGACCTGTCGATGCAGAAGGAATACAAAGAGTATACGACGAAGATCAGCGAGGAAGAAGATCGGCTGAACGCGCTGATGGACAAATGGTACGACAAGTTCTCCCAGATGGAGACGGCGATGGCGAAGCTGCAGTCCAAGAGCAGCGGCCTCGGCAGTCTGCTCGGCGGCGGCTGATCGGGCGGCCGCGCGTCGGTACGATAAGTATAAGTACGGTCAGGGAGGAGCAGACTTATGCCGGTACAGAATCCTTATGAACAATATCAGAGAAACAAAATACTCACGGCTTCGCCCGCAGAGCTGACGCTGATGTTGTACGAGGGAGCCATCAAATTCTGCAATATCGCGATTATGGCGATCGAGCAGAAGGAGATAGAGAAAGCGCACATCAATATTATGAAGACGCAGCGTATTATAGAAGAATTTCGTAATACGCTGGATCGGAAATATCCGGTGGCGGAAGAATTTGACAAGATCTACGTCTACGTGCTGCGGCGGCTTTTTGAGGCCAATGTCAATAAGGACAAGGACATTCTGGAGGAAGTGAACACCCACCTCAGAAGCCTGCGGGATACGTGGAAGGAAGTCATGAAACGCTGCAACAAAGCATAGTTGTTTGGAAAGGATATCGTATGGAGCAGAGCGGTGCGCAGATACTATTGGAGAGCCTTGAAAAGAAAAACCGGATTCTGGACAGACTGATCGGACAGATCGACGCGCAGGAGAAGATTCTGAAAAGCGACGATTTTGACATGGAGGCTTTTGACAAGGCGCTGGATGCACAGGGCGCTTATGTGGAGCAGCTCGACCGGATCGACCGGGGATTTGAGGCGGTATACGACAGGGTGCGGGAGGAGCTGATCGGCAACCGTGAGCGCTACCGTGACGAGATCGCCCGGATGCAGGAGCAGATCCAGCAGATCACGGACAAGATCGTTACGATCAACGCGGGCAATATGCGCAACAAGACGCTGGCGGAGAAGCAGTTCCAAAAGAGGCGGCAGGCCATCGGCGAGGGCGTCTCAAAGAACAGAGTCGCCCGCAATTACTATAACAGTATGAACAACCTAAACTACGTAGGGCCGCAGTTCTACGATAATAAGAAGTAGAATGCGGGTGATAGCAGACGCAGGCAGACGCGGAATCGCAGTTATGGGCCGGCACAGGATTGCAGAGTGATCGTACAGGCGGAATTACAGTTACAGATAGAATTATAGTTTCACGCAAGGCAGCACGGTAAAGTGCTGCCTTTGTTATATAGTACATCTGCTTTGTTAGAAAATGTGGGATGATATTTGTTTTGTCAGAAAAACCTTTGATTTGCTGAGAAAAATTTCATTTGATTTTTATTGGAATAAAAAATATAATAAAAGCGAAAGCAGGTGATATTTGTTGAATACGGCGGAACAGATGCACCGGAAGGATTTGGAACGTCTCCGGGCACTCCGATACATGGATGATGATTTTTTTACAGTCTGCCTCGCGGATAATGTGGAAGCGGTGGAACTGATTCTCAGGATTGTCTTAGGACAAGACATAAAAATTAAATTTGTCCGCACGCAGGAATCTTTGAAAAATCTGCAGGGGAGATCGGCAGTGCTGGATGTCCACGCGATAGGCAGTAACAACAAGGAAATGGACATAGAAATACAACGTTCCGATGCCGGGGCAGGCGCCAAGCGTGCAAGGCACAACAGCAGCCTGCTGGATGCTCATATTTTAAAGCCCGGCGAGGATACGGAGGACATTCCCGACAGCTATGTTATCTTTATTACAGAAAATGATGTGATGGAGGGCGGAGAGCCGATTTATCCTGTAGAGCGGTATGCAACGGTCAGAGGGAAAAAAGTATTGTTTGGCGACGGTTCGCATATCCTATATGTGAATGGGAAATATCGCGGTGATGATGAAATCGGCAGGCTGATGCACGATTTTTCCTGTACCGATCCCGATGATATGAACTATGACGCACTTGCGGAAAGAGCGAGATATTTCAAGCAGGACGAGGAAGGAGTGAGGTCGATGTGCAAGATGTTGGAAGATATGAGAAATGAGGCGGAGCTGAATAAGGCCAAGCGAACGGCAATCCGCATGATTCAGGCAAGGAAAATGCCTTTGGAAGATATAGCCGATTATACCGAACTGCCGCTTGCTATGGTGAAGGAATTGGAAAGCCAGAGCGTGCAGATGGCCTGGCAGAATTAAAAAATAAAAAAAATTTTTAAAAAGCCCTAAAGTAAATGGAAAGTCATCCGATATATATTACAAGTAAAGTAAAGAACATTTACTTACGGAACCGGAAATGGAACTGAAGGCAGCGTACGAGCCGGAGGTGCCATTCCAAAAAAATCATAGTGGCAGGGAAGCCACATTAAATTCAAGGAGGAATATATTATGGTAGTACAACACAACATTACAGCGATGAACTCTAACAGAATGCTTGGTCTGACGACTAGCTCTCAGGCAAAGGCCACCGAGAAGTTATCTTCCGGTTACAAGATCAACCGTGCAGCGGATGACGCAGCAGGGCTGGCGATCTCCGAGAAGATGAGAAGACAGATCAGAGGACTTACACAGGCATCCGCAAACGCTCAGGACGGTATCTCCTGCGTACAGACGGCAGAAGGTGCGCTGAATGAAGTACACGATATGTTACAGCGTATCAACGAGCTGGCAGTTAAGGGTGAGACCGCTACACTGACCTCCACGGATCGTTCCTACATCCAGATGGAAGTACAGCAGCTGATGAGCGAGATCGACCGCGTACAGAGCACGACCACATTCAACGAGCAGAACCTGTTGACAGGTGAGTTCTCCGGTAAGGCTCTGCAGGTCGGCGCAGAATCCGGTCAGCATATCGAGATCTCTATCGCAAGTATGTCCGTTGAGGCTCTGTTCGACCGCGTAAAGACGAACTACGGCGACAAGACCTACGGCGGCGGCGGTGCAACCACTGAGATTTCCGGTGCTACGCAGAAGGTTTATGATAAGTTCTACACGAACTTTGACAAGGATGACTTTGACACCTATGCAGTAGAGAGCGACTTCGCAAGCCTGAACTCGGTTGTTAAGTACGCACTGCTGGAAGTATCCAAACAGCGTAATGACCTCGGTGCAGTTCAGAACAGACTGGATCACACGATCAAGAACCTTGATAACATCGTAGAGAACACCACATCTGCAGAGGCAGAGATTCGTGATACGGACATCGCAACAGAGATGGTTAAGTATGCGAACAACAACATTCTGCAGCAGGCAGGCACCTCGATGTTGTCTCAGGCGAACCAGACCAACCAGTTGGCACTGTCCTTACTTGGCTAATGAACGGGCTGGGATTGAGAAAAATCGCAGAGTAAACTACCAGAAGGGCCATCCGATTTTCGGGTGGCCCTTTTTCTAGGATTGTGTCAGTTCTCGGATTTTTTCCAGCGCCATCGGGAAATCGCCGCAGTTGCGGTAGTGGGTGAGGGCGGCTTCCCGGTTTCCCATCATCTCGTTGATCAGGCCGATATTGTAGGAGGGGATGAAACTGTTGGCGCCCTCCACATGGGCGGTCTCGCAGGACAGCGCTTTGACAAACTCCATCAGCGCTTTCATGTACTGGCCGTTGCGCAGATAGATCAGCCCCATCAGCGACAGGAAATCCGCGCTCCCCGCGAAGTCGTCATAGACGCCGCACAGTCCCAGCGCTTCCTCGGCCCGGCCCAGATGGAGCAGCGCGTAGCCGTAGCCGATGACCATCATCTGCACGTATTCGGCGGCGGGATCGACGTCGTGGGAGAGCCCCCTGCTATAATACCGCAGCGCATTTTCGTCGTCGTGGATCATATTGTAGCACTGTGCGATCTGGAAACAGGTGTAGGGGTTGTCCGGCTCTTTGTTCAGATCGCGGAACAGAAGCTCCAGATTGCGCTGCGCCTTCCGCTGCAGCGCCTCCGCGCTTCCGTCATAACCGGAATGTTCCAGAGTCAGCGGCGCAGGGTAAGTCCGGTAGGGATGCCGCCCCGGTTCCAGCGGGCGCACCTGTTCGTGGATGATTCCCTCGTAGCGGTAATATCTGCGGGAGAAGAAGCGCTCCACCCGGTCGGTATAGACGCTGTCGGCGCCGTTCATCGGGTAGTGGTTGCGCCGCTCGACACATCCCACCGCCGTCGGGTGCGCCTCGCCCAGACGCAGCAGCGCCTCCACGTCGATTTCCGTCAGATACTCGTCGCAGTCCACCACCAGAATCCTGTCATGAGCGGCCTGCCCGATGGAAAAATTGCGGGCGGCGGAGAAATCGTCGCACCAGACGAAATCCAGCACCCGGTCGGCGTACTGTCCCGCGATCTCCTTCGTGCGGTCGTCGGAGCCCGTGTCCACGACGAGGATTTCCCAGTCGTATGCCCGCAGCGCCTCTAGGCAGCGCGCGATATTCTTTTCTTCGTTTTTGGCAATCAGACAGACGGATATGGGTATCATATGCCGTTTCCTCCATAGCAGCGCTCCAGCGCATCCAGCAGGGAGTCCACGCAGTTGGCCCATGTGTAGTGCGCCGCGGTCTTGGCGCAGGCTTTCTCCAGAAGCGCCTCCGACTCGTCGGGGTGCGTCAGCCAGTATTCCGCGATGGACGGCAGCCTGTCCAGATGCTCCAGATGATAGAGCGCGATGTCCTCGCCGTCCCGGTAGTGCGCGTCGATCCATGTGCTGGAGTCTGTCAGGCACACGGAATGCCGCAGCATCGTATTAAAGATCCGGTCGTGGGTTCCCGCCTTAAACCACGGCATGACGTTCAGATTGATCCGCGCGTCGCGCATATAGGAAAAGGTGTCGTACAGGCCGATGCGGTCGCTCAGGATGTGCAGATTGTCCGCGCCGGCGCAGGGGTGATCCTCCCAGCCGCGCCCCAGCACGTGTACGTCCAGCCCCGCCTCCACCAGTCTGCGGACGGCTTCGCCGCGGTAGTGCATCCGCACCATCCAGTCGATGGGCGTCATGTTCCGCATGATCGTCTTGACCGAGCCGTCGCTTAACGGCATATGGTTTTCCTCCAGGACGTCCGTCACGGCGCGGATCAGCGGCTTGTCCGTGTGGCGGATCAGGTCGTCGCCGATCTGCATAAAAAGGCCGTACATCGGAGAGTCCTTTGGAAATAATTCTTCCAGATTGTGCAGCATACTTTCCGGCACATAGTAAGTGGCGGAAAAGAGGATGTCGTATTTTTTGTCCCGGAAGGGGATAGGCGGCTGGTCGTCCGGCGTTCCCGCGTGGGCCAGAAATTCCACGTGCTCCACGTTCGGAAAATACCGCTTGACGTAGGCCACGTGCTCCTCGTCGGGGCAGAACTGGATATACCGGTCGGGATGGTGTTCCATCGTGGGGTGCAGGCGCAGCGGGTGATCCATGAGGATATGGAGCGTGCAGGCGCCCATGGTGTTCCACAGACTGATAAAAGTATCGTTGTGGATGCCGGCGCGGTTAAAGCAGATCACGGCGTCCGCCTTCTGTTCGCAGTAGGTCATCAGCTCCGCCATCGAGTGCGACGGACGGCCAAAGTCCAGCAGATCCAGAATAAAGGTGTCATGTCCCCGCCGCTGCAGCTCCTTGGCGATCTCGTCGGTAAAATAGTTGAAAGATTCGGTTGACTCATAAAAAAGAATAAATCGCATGGTATCTCATTCCCTCCATGTATTTTCACGTTTCGGCCTGTTCTCTGTAATAGCGGATCAGCTCGTTTTCACGTTTCCGGCTGCTCTCTGTAATAGCGGATCAACTCGTTTTCACGTTTCCGGCTGCTCTCTGTACCGGCGGATCAGCTCGTTTAAGTCGGTGCTATGGTTTAACGGCGACGGGCCGCCGGTTTTTTCCGCCTCCAGACAATCCCGCAGGATGCGGGAGATCGTCGTCAGCTCCCGGTCGAAGTCCGATCCCGGCAGCGTCAGATCCGGACGGGAGCGCATCGTCTCGTCAAAGAGCTCTCCGGCCTGCCGAATCCTGCGCTCGCGAAACAGGGCGGCCAGCCGCTCTTTCAGTTCCACCGTCTCCGCTTTTTCCTGTGTAAAACCGATGGGCGCCTCATAGTGGCTGAGCCCCCGGTAGCGAATCCACACATAGACGAGCTGCTCCGAGAGAAAACCGTAGACGCGCCGGTGGTAGTCGTCGTAGCCCTCCGTGTGGATTTTCGGCTCGGCTTCGTGGAAAACGGCAAAGAGCCACGCGGCGTATTCGTCAAACAACCGCTTGGAGGTGACGAACAGATTGCCGCAGTATAGCCGGTGTCCCGCCAGCACTTCCTCTAAGATAGGCGCGCAGCCGGGATAGAGCGCGGCCGCCGCCTCCCGGACGGCTTCCAGATCTCCGGCGTTGTGGGCCTGCGCGTAGACTTCCCGGTAGCTCATGTCGGAAGCGACGGGCTGCGAGATGATGACGTCATAGCGGGAGAGCAGCGGCAGGAAATCCGCCCGGGACATGATGTGTCCCTCTGCCGTCAGAAAGTATCTGCGGTAATGGCACAGGCCCACATACTCCGCGCCGCGCACGTTTTTCCAGATCCAGTACAGGCCGGTCAGCTCGGAATAGAGGAAGTTGAGCCGGGAAATGTTGTCTCCGGTGTCGTCCCGCAGATATCCCAAGTCGGGCCGCAGGGCGCGCCCCACCTGCAGGGGCCGGTAGATCGGGTCCTCCGGCACCCGGAAAGGCACGTGGGTGCAGACGTAGATCTGGAGAATCCCTTTGCCGTAGTGGGCCGCCACCGCGCCGCAGACGGCATCCAGATCCGCCTCGCCGATCGGCAGTTCCAGCAGCCGCAGCAGCATCCGGTTCAGCTCGGTCACATATTCCTCCACATAGGGATTGGCGTGATAGTCCGGTACGCGCCGCAGCGTTTCCTCTTTTAATGTCACAAAAAAGTCATAGGGCGCGTGCGACATCCGCAGGCTGATCATCTTCATGGCGGTCAGATAGCACAGGGTGAGGAACTGGTATTCCATCTCCGCCCGGTACTGTCCGAGGAAACCGCGGTTCGCGCATTCGTCCCACAAAAGCCTGTTCACGGTCAGTATGTCGAAGTGATAGGACGCATCCGGCGTCAGCACGGTGGAGCCGGGGTTGACGAAGTAGTGGTACAGAGTTTCTTCCAGCAGATAGACGCGCTCCGCGTACAGATAGAGCAGCGTCATAAAAAAGTGATCCTCATAGGCCAGCTTCTCCGGGAAGAACAGACGGTTCCTGAGCAGGAAATCGCGGGAATACAGTTTATCCACGATACAGTAGCCGATGGAACCGCAGGTCAGAAACGTGCGGCGCTTTTCCTCCGTATCGATCACCAGCAGCCTGCTCTGCGCCCCTTCCGCCTCCGGCGCGGCGGGGCGGCGCTCCTCCCAGGCATAGTCGCGCGACATCCGGCACATGGCGATGTCGCAGTCGTAACGGAGCAGCCTGTCATATAGTTTCTCATACATATTCGGCTCGATCCGGTCGTCCGCGTCCACATAGCCGACATAGGGCGCCGTGGCGTACTGCAGGCCGACGTTGCGCGCGCCGCCTGCCCGCCCGTTCTCGTCGCAGTGGATGATCAGAACGGAGTCGGGATAGGCACTTTCCAGAGCCGTCAGCCGCGTCCATGTGCCGTCGGTGGAGCAGTCGTCCACGAAGATGACTTCTAGGCGCTCAAAGCCGACGGTCTGCGCCAGCAGGGATGCGAAGCAGCGGTCTATGTATTTTTCCACATTATAGCATGGCACGATAATGCTGATCAGTTTGTCCATAGCGCCTCCAGTTCAGCGGCCCTGTGCGCCCATGTGTGCGCCGCCTTTGCCCGTCTGCAGCCGTTGTCGGCGATCCGCTGCATCCGCGCCTCGTCCTGCAGCAGCTCCCGCACCAGACCGGGGAGGCCGTCCGGCGCCGCCAGCGAGTAGAATACGATGTCCTCGCCGTCCCGGAAATGCTCCTGCAGATAGCCGCTTGTGTCTGTCACGCAGACCGCTCCCTGCAGCATAGCGTTAAAGACGCGCTCGCTGCCGCCGTCCTTAAACCATGCCATCTGGTTGAGGACGATCCGGCTATCTCCCATCAGCGCCAGCGCGTCGCGGAAGGCAGTCCGTGGATGCAGGCTGCAGCAGGAATGCTGCGCCAAGTCGGTCTGTTCCCAGCCGTCGCCGTACACGGTCACGGTGATTCCGGCGTCCGCCAGCGCACGGAGCAGCTCCAGACGGTACATGGCGCAGAGATTCGTCTCCACGAAGCGGTGCCGCTGGATCAGGTCTTTCAGCGCGGCGTCCGTCATCCGCTGTCCGCTGCGGACTGTGTATTCCTCCACGGCCTGTTCCAGCGTCTTGTCCGGGTGGAGGATCAGATCGTCCATGATTTCCTCGTCCGCACCGTCATAAACATAGTCCTGATGATATTTGTAGCTGCCGATCATCAGTACGTCGATGCCGCGCTTAGCGACAGGCTTGGCGGGCGCGCCCGGATGCAGCTCCTCGCCGCCGGCAGGCACAAAAACCGCCCGGCGCACGGCGGGGTAGAAACGCTGCGTGTATTTGACATGGCAGCGGTCGGCGCAGACGACGACGCCACGGGCCGGACTCTGGTCCAGCGTGTCGAAGTAGTACATCGGATGATCCACCAGCACATTGTAGCAGGGGACGTCCCAGAGATCCCAGAGAGAGCCTTGTCCCGACATAGGCATACAGAAGCCCCGGTTGTTAAATGTGATAACGGCGTCGATGCCTTTTTCATGGAACAGGAAAAGCTGCTCGGCGGCGGCCTGAAATGCTTCCGCGGAAGACGCGGGCGGAAATACGTGCGTCTCATAGCCCATCTCCTCGAAGGCGCGCCGGTACTGCTCCATAATATACTGCAGGATAAAGATGTCGCTGCCAAACAGGACAAGGCGTTTTGCGCCCCGCGCGGCAGCAGGGGCCTTAGTCGTTTCGGATGTGTCCGGCGCAGCGGGCGCATCGGATGCCTCGGATGTGTCTGATGCAGCGGGCGTATCGGATGCCTTCGGTGTCTCAGGTGTGTCCGGCGCAGCGGGCGTCTGTAGGCGGTGCAGCAGTTCCTCCGTGCGCTTCCGGGCGGGCGGGAAGTCTCCGCACTGGCGGTAAAAGGCCAGCGCATTGTCCGTGTCGCCCGACTGTTCGCAGATCAGGCCGATTTCGTAGTAGCACAGAAAACTGTTGGCGCCGTTCCGTCGGCAGATTGTCAGCCCCGTCGCCTTGTGGAACTGCTCGATCGCCTGCGGGTACATCCCGTTGGCGGCGTAGATGCGGCCCATCAGATAGACGAAATCCGCCGTGTCGTCAAAGTTGTCATAGATCTGCTCATAGCCCAGCGCCTCCCCGGGCCGCCCGGTGAGCAGCAGCATATTGCCGTAGGAGACTACCATGGCCTGCACGTAGGCCAGCGTCGGGTCCAGATCGTAGGACAGTCCTTTGGCGTAATAGCCGCAGGCGGCGGGGTAGTCCTCCACGATCTCATAGCCTTTGCCGAGCTGGTAGTACACGTAAGGGTTGTCCGGCTCCTGCTCCAACTGCTTGTGCAGCAGCGTCAGGTTCCGCCTGCCCTTGGCCATGCGCTGCTCCGGTGTCATGTCGTAGCCGGTGTGCTCGATGACCGTGTGCAGCAGCAGACAGGGAAAGTCCGTGCCGTGGACAGGCACGAGCTGCTCGTGGATCGTGCCCTTGTAGCGGTAGAGCTTTTTGTTAAAAAAGCGCTCCGTGTTGTCGGTATTGTTGAGAACGAGCTGCCCGTTCTCGGTCACGAGATTTTCGCGGGAGACGGCGCCTACGCTATCGGGGTATTTCTTGCGGAAATAATTCAGCTCCTCCACATCGATCTGCTTGATCCACTCGTCGCAGTCCAGCATAAAGATCCAGTTGTTGGAGGCTTCCCGCAGCGAGTAGTTGCGCGCGGCGGAGAAGTCGTCGCACCAGACAAAATCCAGCACTTTGTCGGCGTAGCGGGCGGCGATCTCCTTCGTCCGGTCGGTGGAACCCGTATCCACCACCACGATCTCAAAGCCGTAGGGCTTGACGGAGGCCAGACATTTTTCGATTCTCTGTTCTTCGTTTTTGGCGATTATACATACGGATATCGGCAGCATAAAGTCTTTCCTTTATCATAAAATACTGATAGCATTATTTATGTAATTCCTTATAGCGTTACTTGTAACATTACTTATAGCATTACTTGTAGCGATAACTGTTAGCATTTTTTAGTATTACTTATAACATAACTTGGTTTTTGCTTGCCGCCTTTTTTATGCCAGCATTTCGCGGACGCGGTGGCGGAACGTATGGGCGGCTGCCACCTTGTCGTGACCGGATGCGGCTATGGCCCGGCGTTCGTCCTCGTGCTCCAGATAGTAGCCGATCTTGTCCAGCAGATCCTCCCGGCTCTCATAGTAGACGAAATCCTCTCCGGGAACGAAATGCTCCAGATAATCCGCCTGATAGTTGCTGAGCAGGAAACCGCCGCTTCCCATGATGTCGAAGGCGCGCAGCGGTATGCCGCTCTTGATGCTGCGCAGCGAGATATTCAGATTGATCCTGCTGCGGCGGAAGACAAGCGGCATCTGCGTATAGTAGTCAACCGTGCCGTGATTGCGCAGATTGTCCACGGTAAATTCGCGGTTCTGCGTAAACAGGTCGAAAGGAAACTGCCCAGCTACGGCGCCGATCAGATCCGCCCGCTCCAGCCCGGTGATCTTGCGGTTGATTACATACTGTGCGTAGAGATATTCTCTGGACTCCACGCCGTCCGGATTGGGGTCCATCGGCAGCGCCCGGTACAAATCTTCCATTATGGGAGACAATGACTCCTGCACAAAGTTGTACCCCTGTATTTTCATCTGGGCGGACATAAGCGCGTCCAGATAGCCTCTGCTATACGGCGACAGGCCGGTCATGCGCTCAAAGAAGTTGTGCTCCTCGGTGTAGAGCGAGCCTACGAACGACACATTGTATTCGCAGGAGTCCGCTCCGGCGGTCAGGCGGTCCAGTCTGTCCGTGTTCGCCGCCATCGGCAGATACCGCACGGTCTGTATGCCGGCGTCGTGAAATTCCTGATACAGAGCCCGGTCAAAAATATAGATGGTATTGCACGGATTGACGACGGTATAGGAGTAGAGCATCACGTAAGGACTGTCGTAGATCCATGAGATGTAGCGGATGTCTTCCCTTTTGCAGACATTGGATATCACGGGAAAATAGTTAAACGAAAAGACAACGTCCGGAACGCTGCGCCGCAGGGCCGCGGCCAGATCCTGTTCCAGCACGTTGTCACGCCGCCCGTCCTTGTTGTCAAACGGATAGCAGACGACTTCGTGGCCCTCCGCCCGGAACGCCGCCTTGATATCGTCGTTGCCGAAACTTTTCCATTCGATAAAAAATAGTTTCATACTCTCTGCTGCGCCGCGTCGCGCGCGTGTTCGCGGATTTTTTCAAAGGTTTCTTCGCTCAGGTCGTGCTCGATCTTGCAGGCGTCCTCGGCTGCCACCGTCTGGTCTACGCCCAGCGACACGAAGAAATCCGTCAGGACGCGGTGGCGGTCGTAAATATTGGAGGCCACGCCGAACCCCTTGTCCGTCAGCGTGATAAAGCCGTCGCCGTCCATCTCGATATAGCCGTTCTGCCGCAGCTTCTTCATGGCGACGCTGATGCTGGGCTTGCTGTAGTTCATCTCCGTGGCGATGTCGATCGAGCGCACCTGCCCGATCCGCTCCTTTAAGATCAGTATCGTTTCCAGATAGTCTTCTGCCGATTCACGTATTTCCATAAGAATCCCCATCTTCTTTCTGCGAAACAATCAGCACATCAGTGTGATTTTTCACACTATCCTCATTCTTTTTATAATACTTCCAGTCGCTTCCTTGCCGGTTCGTAGCCGCCGCATCTGCGGTAGGCGCGTTTCGCCTCCTCGATATGGCCGCTGCATTCATAGATCACGCCGATATTGTAAAAGGCTTTATAACTGTTCACGCCGTCTACGGCAAACTCTGCTATAGTGGCAGCTTTCTCAAACTCTTTGATGGACTGGTCGAGCATTCCGTTGTTCATGTAGATCAGCCCCATCAGGAACACAAAATCCGCCCGCTTGGAAAAAACGTCGTACACGCCCAGCAGATTCAGCGCCTCCGCGTACCGTTTCAGATCCAGCAGCGTGTAGCCGTAGGATTCCACCATCGTCTGCACGTAGTCCAGCGCCGGGTCTACGTCCATGGCAAGCCCCAGATCGAAATAGGAGAGGGCGCTTTCGTAGTCGTGCAGTCTGCGGCAGCTCTGTCCGAGCTGAAAATAGAGATACGGATCGGGGCCCTGCCGTTCCAGCTCCCGCTTCAGCAGATCGATATTGCGCCGGGACTTGGCCTGCATCTGCTCCGGCGTCAGGTCATACCCCACATGAAGAACGGTGACAGGCGCGTCATATACATACTTGGCCGGAGGCGCTGCGCCGCCTGCCGCGTCCGTGTCTGCACCGCCCGCCTGTGGTGTGTTGCCTGCCGTGTCCGTGCCTGCGCCGTCTGCCGCGTCCGTGCCGTCTGTCGCGTTCGTACCGTCCGCCTGCGCCGCGCCGCCCGCCCGGATCGGGACGAGCTGCTCGTGGACAACGCCCTCGAACCGATAGTACCGCCTGTTGACGAAGCGGCTGACGCGCACCTGCTCGCAGGAAGTCTGCCCGTTCTCCGTGAACGTATTGCGGATCAGGATTCTGCCCGCATCCCGCGGGTGCCGCTTCATGCAGGCGGCCAGCGCATTCATGTCAACAGACTCTATATATTCGTCACAGTCGAGGGAAAGTATCCAGTCGTGGGAGGCTTTCTCCATCGCAAAATTCTTAGCGGCGGCGAAGTCGTCGCACCAGTCAAAGCGGCAGATGCGGTCGGTGTAGCGCCCGGCGATCTCCACGGTGCGATCCGTGGAGCCGGTGTCCGCCACCACGATCTCGAATCCGTAGGGGGCGAGCCTCCTGCAGCATTCCTCGATATGTTCTTCCTCGTTTTTGGCTATGATACAGACGGATATCGGTTCCACGCTCCGGCTACCTCCTATATGCGCGCGGCCTGTCCGTCGCGGGCGGTTTCCCTGTCCGCGCCGCCGCGCCGCCGCACTGTGGCGTTTTCCTTGGCTTGGCCGCGCCGTATTACCGCGGCGCGATCTCTTTCAGGCGTCTCACCGCCGGCGCGTAATCGCCGCACTTCTTATAATAGGAACGCGCCTTGTCCAGTTCCCCCGTGGTCTCGTAGATGGACGCGATGTTGTAGTAGGACTGGTAACTGTTGATGCCCTTGCGGGAACAGGTCGCAAAGCCGGTAGCCTTTTCAAACTCGGCGATGGCGCGGTCGTAAAGCCCCTTTTTCATATAAATCATGCCCTGCAGATAGACGAAGTCCGCGCGCTGGGACAGGACGCCGTACCGCCTGCACAGTTCCATCGCCGCGTCGTATCTGGCCAGCTCGATCAGGCAGTAACCGTATGTCTCCACCATGCTCTGCACAAAGGCGGAGCCGGTGTCCACGTCCAGTTCCAGCCCCTTCTGGTAATAGTGGGCGGCCTTGTCCAGATCGTTCAGGGAGACGTAGTTCTGCCCGAGCCGGAAATAGGTGTACGGGCTGGGGCCCTTGCGCTCCAAGTCCTGCAGCAGCAGCTCCAGATTGCGGGTGGCGCGCATACGCTTGCCGGATTCGGACACGTAGCCTTCGTGATAAAAGGTGAGCGGAATCTGGAACGAAGCCGGCTCCCTGCCGTCCAGCGTGCACACCTGTTCGTGGATGATACCCTCGAAATGGCAGTAGCGCCGGTTAAAAAGCCTGCCGATGCGCTCCGACATAATCGAGCGCACGCCCTGAATGCTATAAGGGTTGTTGCGGACGATCATGCCTACGGAGCGGCTGTTCTGCTCCAGCGCGTCCTCCAGATCCGCCAGATTGACGTTTTCCAGATACTCGTCACAGTCGATAATCAGCACCCAGTCGTTGGAAGCCTGCCGGATGGAAAAGTTTCTGGCCGCGGAGAAGTCGTTGCACCAAGCGAAGTGGAATACCTTGTCGGCGTAGCGCTGTGCGATCTCCACCGTCCTGTCCACGGAGCCCGTGTCCACCACGATCACCTCAAAACGGCACGGCCTCAGCCGCTTTAGGCATTCTTCGATATGGTTGTCCTCGTTTTTTGCAATCATGCAGACCGAAATCGGAAGCATTTTTGTCCCTCACTTTACGTCAGTCGCGGCATCGTTTCCGCCTACTATCTATATTAACATTTTCTGCAGGGTACGACAATACAATCTTTCGCGGCGCGGCAGCCTTTTCCCCGATACACCGCAGTCCTGCCGGTGCCGCCCCTGCACAGGTTGTCTATGCCTCAGCAGGTCTTTCGGCGCTTTTTTCTATGAAGTCATACTAAAGTACTAGACTTTTTTACCAAAAAAAGTCCGGAAAATAGGAATAAATTAACAATATTAACGACATTCCGTTCAAATTAGACTTTTAGTGGTTCCTTTTTCGTAAAAAATGTGATATACTTTTTCGTGACACTTGAAAACAGAATGATGTATGACACAACAGGAGGGCTTATATGACAAAGGCAGAAATTCTTAAAGCAGAGATACTGAAACAGTATAAAAGTGTCAGACAGTTTGCGATCGAGATGGAGATTCCATATTCGACCTTAGTCACCGCTTTAGACAGAGGCATCGAGGGAATGGCATATGGCACCGTGATCAAAATGTGTGACAGACTGTATTTAAACCCGGTTGATTTCACGCCGCTGAACCAGAAAAGCATTCTGGGCGGCAGAATCATGGAGAACCGGGTTATGCAGTATTATGTGAAACTGAATAAAACCGGGCGCAGAAAAGCGTTGGAGCTGATGGAGGATTACGCGCAGCTCGACAAGTACAAGGCGGTTGAGGAAAACTGATGCAGTACGATTATCTGATAGTGGGCGCCGGACTGTTCGGCGCGGTATTTGCAAGAGAGATGACCGATCAGGGCCGTAAGGTGCTGGTCATCGACAGGAGGGATCACATCGCGGGCAATATTTACACCCGTTCCGTGATGGATATCCAAGTGCATGAATACGGCGCGCATATTTTCCATACGTCCGACAGGGACATATGGAACTATGTCAACAGGTTCGCGGAGTTTAACCACTATATCAATTCACCGGTCGCATATTATAAGGGAGAGGTATTTAATCTCCCTTTTAATATGAATACATTTCATAAAATGTGGGGCGTCGTGACGCCCGAACAGGCCAAGGCGCGGATCGCGGAGCAGATCGCCGGGCTGGGTATCGTTAAGCCGCGGAATCTGGAGGAGCAGGCATTGTCCCTCGTGGGCCCGGACGTTTACCAAAAGCTGGTCAAGGGCTACACCGAGAAGCAGTGGGGCCGCGACTGCAGAGAGCTCCCCGCGTTTATCATCAAGCGGCTGCCGCTGCGGTTTGTCTACGACAACAATTATTTTAACGACAGATATCAGGGAATCCCCGTGGACGGGTATACCGCCATGGTGTCCAAGATGCTAGCGGGCGTGGAAATCCGCACCGGCGTGTCGTACCGCGAGTTTGCCGACGAGCGCAGGACAGAGGACGGCACGGAGATCGTCGACCGGCAGGGCAACCGTTACCGGAAAGTGGTCTACACCGGAATGCTGGACGAGTATTTTGATTACAGGCTGGGGCATCTGGAATACCGCTCCCTGCGGTTTGAGACGGAAGAAATGCCGGACTGCGACAATTATCAGGGCAACGCGGTGGTCAACTACACGGAGAGGGAAGTGCCCTACACCCGCATCATCGAGCACAAGCATTTTAATTTCGGCACCCAGAAGGGAACTGTCATTACCAGGGAATATCCCGCCGAATGGCGGCAGGGCGACGAACCCTATTATCCGGTCAACGACGACCGCAACGACGCGCTCTGCGCGGAATACCGGAAGCTGGCCGAGGAGACGCCCCATGTGATCTTCGGCGGACGGCTGGGGCAGTACCGGTATTATGATATGGACAAAGTAATTGCCGCAGCGCTGCAGGCCGCGGCAAAGGAATGCTAAAACCGTACTAAAAACTGTGGTAAAACCGTAGTAAAAACCATATCGTCAGCAATAACTGTTGAACATCATGCCGCTATAGGCGCTGGTAATATACGGGCTGGCAAAGTTTTTGCCCGGATTTTTGTAGGCCACGATAATGTTGTTGACGTAGTTCATCGGGTTTAACGATACCTGATTGGACTTGCGCAGCACCGCGTTGGTGAAACTCTTGAGCGGCGCGAAAGCCTCCGCCGCATCCTCGCTCATGGCGGTCTGGCGCAGCGTCTCGTTGTCTACTTCCAGCGTGCCGTCCAGATTCAGATTCAGTCCGATCGACGTCAGATCCCGCGCAAATACCCGCGCAACGCCGCTCATCTCATTGAAAAGCCGCCCGCTCTTAGGCTGGTTGCCGGTATATTCCGCCACCGCCGACAGGAAAGAGTTGAAGCCGCGCACCAGCGTGCTGACATTCTCGGTCAGCGAATCCACATCCGTTTTCAGGCCGATGGAAACTTTTTCGCCTTCCTCGCTGCCGACGCCGTTTAATGTCACCTCGTAGGATTTGCCCAGCGTGACGCGGTTGGAAGCGGAAGTGTATTCCTCGCCGTTTACCACGTAAGACGCATTTCCCGGCTTCGTGCTGACGTGATCCAACCCGAAATAGTCTACCGTTCCGGAAGACTTACTGGTTCGGCTGTCGGAAACTCTGTAGATATAGGGCTCGCTGCCCTTTAACCCCGTACTGTTGGATTCTATTCTCAAATAGGAAGTGCCGTCGTCGCCGGACACGACCTGCGCTTTCAGTCCCACGCCCGCATTGGCGATCAGGCGGCTGAGACGTTCCTCCACATCCCGGTTGGTGTCGTTCGGCTTGATGCTGAACTGAAATTCATAATTCAGGCCGTCGATGCCCACATCAAAAGAGTAGGTGTCCGCGGGAAGTCCCACAGGCTCGTCGTCGGGCAGATATCTGCCGGAATTTACCTGCGAAGTGGCCAGACGGTTTACCTCGATCTCATAGGAAGGAAGCTCGCCTTCCTCCGGCAGCGTGCCGATAAAATCCGCCGTCGCGATGTTCGGATTGCTGGAGTAGGCCACTTTCTTGTTTAACAGAGTGTCCTCGTCCAGACCGCCTAGAGACGCGATCGTATTGCGCAGCTCGCGGGCATTCTCCTTGACATTAACCGCAAACTCGCGGGAGTCCCTGCTGGTATCAAGAATATACAGAGGGGATTCTTTGTTCAGCTTGACAATGGAATTGTATACGCCGCGTAGTTCGCTTTTCTTATGGGAATCATAAGGCGTGCTGGACTTGGGCGCATAAGTCGTCATATAGAAATTGTATACATTTGTCAGATTTTGAATACTATTGTATGCCATAGGCCCCTCCTTTCCTCCTTGATGTCCCCGGAATATGCTCCTAAGGCTATAGGCCTGCAGGCCATCCATGGCCGCGCATAATTAGTTAAGCTAATTGTAGCACCATCCCGGTATAAAATGCAAGCCCTTATTCCTTATTATTATATTATTATATGAAAAAGTTAAAAAATTTTTTTATGCAAAATGTCAAAATGGTCTGCTTTGTCTTCCTATCTCCGAATCAATCAAGTCGAAAAAAATTTTTTTGTGGAAAAAAGGCCGCAAATGTCCTATATTGTTATTATCGTATGAAAAACAAAAAAGTTGAGGGATAAATGCCGTTTTTTTTGTTTTTTGTCTGAAAACGGCGTGGAAACGGGGAGAAAAAACATGAAAAAATTACAAAAGATATGTGCGGTACTGTTGTGCGCGGCGCTCCTTGCGGCGACCGGCTGCTCCTCCGGCGGGGCGCTGCCTGCCGGAAACCTGTCGGATACGGCGGTTGCGGATGGCGGGGCTTCGGGTGCGGGAACGGACGGCGCCGCTGCCGGAACGGAAACGGCGGGCACAGGCGCGGACAGCGGGGCGCTGCCCGATGCGCAGACAGTGGTGGAAGGGGAGACCGTCGAGACCGAGCCGGAGGAGGAAGAAGTCTTCGAGGAATACGACGTCACGCTGCTGGCGTTCGGCGACAACCTGATGCACATGGGAATCGTCAATACCGGGCGGCGGGACGACGGCAGCTACGAATACAACTTTCTGTTTGAAAATATGCAGAAGTATCTGGACCGCGCGGACGTCAAGATCATCAATCAGGAGACGATTCTGGGCGGCAACGAGCTGGGGTTCTCGGGCTTTCCGGCGTTCAATTCGCCCACCGAGGTGGGTGATGCGATCGCGGCGGCGGGCTTTAATGTGGTGCTCCACGCTACCAATCATGCTTTCGACCAGCAGATGCGGGGCATCGAAAACTGCTGCGCGTTCTGGCAGAAGTATCCGGAAATCCTGATGGTAGGCATCAACGCGGAGGAAGAAACGGCGGAGGATGCAGACGCCGAAGCCGCAGAGACGGACGCTGACACAGACACAGGCACCGCCGCTGCCGACGAGGATATGGAAGAAGTCCGGGAGGACGGTGTTGCGGAGATCGACGGCATTCCCTGTCTGACGGTGGAGGGCGTGACTTTCGCCGTCCTGAACTATACCTACGGCCCCAATATGGAAACGCTTCCCTCCTCGCTCAGAGGGCATCTGAATATGCTCTGCGCCTACAACGAGCAGTCCGGCGCCATCGACTTTACCACGCTGAACCCGCAGGTGCCGGAGGACATCCGCGCGGCCCGCGAGGTGGCGGATATCGTCGTGGTCTGCCCGCACTGGGGCACGGAATATGTCGCCGAGCCGTCCTCTTATCAGAGAGATTTCGCGCAGCAGATGGCGGATGCCGGCGCGGATGTGATTATCGGCACCCATCCCCATGTGCCGCAGCCGGTGGAGTGGATCACCGCCGCCGACGGCTCGGAAACGCTCTGTTATTATTCTCTGGGAAATTATGTGTCCACGCAGAAACAGGCCCTCAGTATGCTGGAAGGGATGGCGTGGGTTGTCTTTCATGTGGATGAGGAAGGCGTGACGCTTACGCGGGAGGATTCCGGCGTGCTGCCTCTGGTATGCCATTACACCAGCGGCCCCGTCCGCTTCGGCAACGTCTATGCGTTGGAAGACTATACGGAGGAACTGGCGCAGCGCCACGGCATCTGGAACTATGGCGGCGTAGCGCTGCATCTGGACTATCTGCAGGAAAAAAGCGGGGAGATCTTCGGGGATATGGCGCTGCCCAAGCAGGATATCCTAGACCGGGACGTCACCCAATCACGTTTTTGACGCCGATGATCGTATCATAAGTGGCATTGGAGATGATGACGCCCTTGCGGGAGTTGGCCGCATGGATGATCTGGCCGCCGCCGATATAGAGCGCCACATGGGTGCAGTTGCCGCCGGAGCCGTAGCAGATGATGTCGCCGGGCTGGGCCTGGCTATAGTCGATGCTTGTGCCTGCGCCGGACAACTGGCCCGACGGCGTCCGGGAGATGGAATAGCCAAAGTCTCTGTAGATCAGGCAGGTGAAGCCTGAGCAGTCCGTACCGCCAGCAAGCGTCTGGCCGCCGTGGACATATCTGTTGCCCAGATACTGCATGGCGTACTGGACGATATTGCTGCGCAGCTCCGAGGTGTCGGCGTAGGAAGTGTCCGGCGCGGCGGTTTCCACCGTCGTATTTTCCGCGGCCTGTTCTTCGGAGACTTCGGCTCTGGCCAGAAGCTCCTCCTGCGCCTTGCGCTCCGCTTCTTCCTCCTCAATGGATTTCGCGTAGATAAATTCTTCTTCTTCGGTCACATACTGAGCGGACACGTAGCCCTGCCCGTTGCCGGCGTACTGCACTTTGAGCCAGTCGCCGCAGTCTTCTACGATCTGTGCGCGTTCCCCGCGGTCGATATAGCCGATGCGCTTGGATTCGATGTCGGGCTCCTTGCGGACATTCAGCCTGTCCACCGCGACGACGGCATAGAGAGTCACATACTGGTCGATGACCTCGGTGGCGGCGTCGCCGTACAGAAAATATTCCGATTTAATATAGCCTTCCACGTTGCCGGACACGATCTGAAACCAGTCGTTCTCGTCGCCGGCCACCGACAGAATATGCGCCACGGAGCCGTCATACAACTTTCCTACGATCTCGCTGTCGGTGTTGGGCTCGGTACGGACATTGACATAACCGCGGACGTCGGCGATGGCGAGATCTGCGTATTCGTCCTCGTCTTCGCTGCTATCGTCGCCCTCCTGCGCCGCATCGCCGTTCTCGCTGCTGCCGTCAGCCTGCGCCGTTTCGCTGCTGCCGTCTGCCGCGCCATCGTCGGCGGATGCCGTGTCGGAGAGGGCGGAGTCGTCGTCTTCGCCCAGCGCCAGCGGATAACCCGCGCCCGCACCGTGCAGGAATGCGGAGAGGGAGTCGGCCTCAGCCTCAGCTTCAGCCTCAGAAGCCTCCGCTGCATCGTCCTCTGCAGACGCCGTTGTACCGGCCTGTGTGTCCGTACCGCCTGCCGGAACAGAAGTGTCCGTCGCGGCCTCGACCTGCGAGACGGCGGCGCTGCTGCCCGCGCCGGATGCCGGAGAGTCCGCAGAGGCAGTCTGTGTGTCCGTGCCGCCTGCAGCGCTTACAATGATGCTGGCCGCGCCGAAAAGGGCGGCGGCCGCGCACAATAGATTTATCTTTCCGTACTTTGCCAATAACCTGTTCATCCCAAAATTCCCCGTAAAAAGGCGCCTGCGCCTGCTCGCGCATTCGCGGATAAGTATCTTATATCTCTGATAAGCCGTGCTCCTCGCGGACACTCCGTGTCCTCTCGGTCGCGGGCATTCGCCCTATGAATCCATCTTCCGGAGAAATCGTCTGCCAGCAGCCGTTTCTCCGTCCGCTGTCTTCGCACGGCTTATTGTATTCGCGGATAGTATATCACGAATCGGGAAAAGAGGAAATGTTTTTTTGAAAAACAGTTGACTTCACGGGCGGCGTATGATATATTGTTGGAACAAGATAGGTTTCAGGTCTTTTTTTTATGCTCAAAAATAATGACTGAGATGATCATGGGATACACTGAACACAAACATATGCGGAGGTATTACAATGCGTACAAAGATCACTTTAGCTTGCACAGAGTGCAAACAGCGTAACTACAATACCATGAAGGACAAGAAAACTCATCCCGACAGAATGGAGATCAGGAAGTATTGTAGATTCTGCAGGAGACATACTTTGCACAAAGAGACGAAATAATCGTCTGCCGTCTGGCGAAAGGAGTATGACATGGGAGATTCTGTAAAAACGGGCGGGCCGTCCAAAATTTCCGGATTCTGGAACGGCGTAAAAGCCGAATTTAAGAAGATCACTTGGCCGAACAAAGATTCCCTTGTAAAACAGTCGATTGCGGTTGTCGTTATTTCCGTTGTGGTGGGAGCCATCATCACGGTGCTGGACTTCGGTCTGCAGTACGGCGTTGATTTTATTACAAAGCTCACATTTTAGAAATTCCGGGCAATAACAGGGAAAGGCATGGTATTGGTATGGCGGAAGCAAATTGGTACGTTGTGCATACCTATTCCGGGTATGAGAACAAGGTGAAGGCCAATATAGAGAAGACGATTGAGAACAGGCATCTGGAGGAGGAGATTCTGGAAGTCAGGGTTCCGATGCAGGACGTTCTGGAGATGAAGAACGGCGCCCGCAGAACCGTCCAGAAAAAGATGTTCCCCGGCTATGTCCTGATCAACATGGTGATGAACGACGACACGTGGTATGTCGTGCGGAACACCAGAGGCGTGACGGGATTCGTCGGGCCGGGCAGCAAACCGGTGCCGCTGACCGAAGCGGAGATGAAGCCGCTCGGCATCAAGATGGAAAATATGACGGTCGATTTCGCGGAGGGCGACACGATCGCGGTAGTGGCCGGCGTGTGGAAAGACACGATCGGCGTTGTGCAAAAGATCGACTTCGGCAAGCAGACGGCCACGATCAACGTGGAACTGTTCGGCAGGGAGACGCCCGTGGAAATCAGCTTCGCGGAAGTGCGGAGACTGTAAGTTATCAGTTCATCGGTATTTACGTGCGCGTCCGCTCGGCGGTGTGTCCGCGGCGGTGCGTATGTTAAATATACTGTGGGAGTGTGGATACAGATCCGCACGCCCGTACCACATTATATCAGGAGGTGCCATATGGCAAAGAAAGTAGAAGGCTACATCAAGTTACAGATTCCTGCCGGCAAAGCTACGCCGGCGCCGCCGGTAGGCCCTGCGCTGGGGCAGCACGGCGTCAACATCGTTGAATTTACGAAGCAGTTCAACGCCAAGACAGCCGATCAGGGAGACCTGATTATTCCGGTTGTCATCACCGTTTATGCAGACAGAAGTTTCAGTTTCGTAACCAAAACTCCCCCTGCTGCGGTTCTGTTAAAGAAAGCGTGCAACGTGAAATCCGGTTCCGCTACGCCGAACAAGGCGAAGGTGGCTACCATCTCCAAGGCGAAGCTGCAGGAGATCGCAGAGACCAAAATGCCGGATTTGAACGCCGCAAGTCTGGAGGCGGCCATGAGCATGATCGCCGGAACCGCGAGAAGTATGGGCATCACAGTGGAAGAATAATGGAGGATTGGATATGAAACATGGTAAGAAGTATACGGAAGCGGCCAAACTGGTTGACCGCACGGTACAGTACGATACGCCCGACGCGATCGCACTGTTGAAAAAGACGGCGACGGCAAAATTTGACGAGACTGTGGAAGTCCATATCAGAACGGGCTGCGACGGACGTCACGCAGAGCAGCAGGTTCGCGGCGCGGTTGTACTGCCGAACGGAACGGGTAAGACCGTAAGGGTTCTGGTTTTTGCCAAGGGCGACAAGCTGGCTGAGGCTGAGGCGGCAGGCGCCGAGCACGTAGGCGGCGAGGAGCTGATCCCCAAGATCCAGAACGAAGGATGGCTGGACTTTGACGTCGTAGTGGCGACACCCGACATGATGGGCGTTGTGGGACGTCTCGGTAAGGTGCTCGGCCCGAAAGGACTGATGCCGAACCCGAAGGCGGGCACGGTAACGATGGACGTTGCGAAGGCCGTCAACGATATCAAGGCAGGTAAGATCGAGTACAGACTGGACAAGGCGAATATCATCCATGTGCCGGTCGGCAAGATCTCTTTTGACGAGGCGAAGCTGCAGGAGAACTTTGACGCACTGATGGAAGCGATCCAGAAAGCGAAACCGGCGTCTTTGAAAGGTCAGTATTTGAGAAGCATCACGCTGACCACCACGATGGGGCCGGGCATTAAAGTGAGCACGGCTAAATACTAAAATCACACAAGGATTCCTGTCCGTGCGGCGGGAATCCTTGTTGCTTTATCGGCGGCGGAGCGTATGGGCAGAAGAAAGGGCAGGAAAAAAAGCGCACATTTCCTCAAGACCTTTGCCATCACCTTTACGGTTGTGGTGGCTGCGGGACTTCTCGCGCTTTTTGCCTATCGGTGGGTTTGGGAAGGAAACGCCGCGCCGGGACACGTGGTAGACCGGGAATCGGTGGGGCGGCCCGTGGGCGGAGATGCGGACGCGGATGCGGCGGAAGCCGACCAGACCAGGTACGGCAGCCTGCTGGACGACGCCGCCTCTATGGAACAGAGCGGAATCTATGTGAAAGAAGCGGCTTCTCCGGAGGAAGTGACGCTGGTTTTTGCGGGGGATATTCTTTTTGACAGCCGCTACGCGGTGATGTCCTATGTCAAGCAGCAGGGCGGCGATATCACCGTGGGCATCGCGCCGGAAGTGGTCGATATCATGCAGGACGCCGACATTATGATGCTCAACAATGAATTTCCGTACTCGGACGGCGGCACGCCGCTGCCGGAGAAACAGTTTACGTTCCGCGCCGCGCCCGACACGGCGGACTATCTGCAGGAGCTGGGCGTGGATGTCGTGTCTCTGGCCAACAATCACGCCTACGACTACGGCGAGGCGGCCCTGCTGGACACGCTGGATACGCTGGACGACAGGGGGATCGCCCATGTGGGCGCCGGGCGGAATCTGGAAGACGCCTCCCGGCCCGTCTGCTATATCGTGAACGATATGCGGATCGCCATCGTGTCGGCGACACAGATCGAGCGGCTGGATCATCCGGACACCAAGGGCGCGTCGGAGACGTCGCCGGGTGTGTTCCGGTGCTGGGACAGCGCCAATCTGTTGGACACGGTGCGCAGGGCCGACGAGGAGAACGATCTGGTGATCGTCTATATCCACTGGGGCACCGAGAACCAGACGGAACTGGACTGGGCGCAGGAGAAGCAGGCCGGAGAGCTGGCGGAGGCCGGCGCAGACCTGATCATCGGCGATCATCCCCATTGTCTGCAGCAGATCGGCGTGGTGGACGGCGTGCCGGTGATTTTCAGTCTGGGCAATTTCTGGTTTAACTCCAAGACATTGGACACCGGGTTGGTCAGGGTGACGGTTCGGGACGACGCGGTGGCGGCCTTTCAGTTTATCCCGTGCCTGCAGAGCGGCTGCAGGACGACGCTTTTAGACGGCGCGGAAAAGGAAAGGGTGCTGGCGTTCCTGCGGAATATCTCAGGCGGCGTGTCGATCGACGGCGACGGCTATGTGACGTGGCCACGGTGACATTGATCCTGTAAAAACGGTCCGGTGAAATTTGTTTCGGTAAAATTGATTCCTGTAAAAATGGTCCGGTGAAATTTGTTTCGGTAAAATTGATTCCGGTGAAATTGTTTCGGTGAAATTTTTTTGATAAAATTGGCTCCGGTGAAACTTTTCGGGCCTGTGATTCGTATTATAGATAAAAGCAGGAGGAGACTGGCTATGACAAATCATGTGCAGATTTCAGGTTCCGAGGCCCATACCGCCGCGGCTTATACCGGCGGACGGCAGACGAAGAACGCGCAGGGGAATTTCGGCGATGTGCTGGAAGCCCAAGGCGCTGCGGACAGGCAGACGCGGGAACAGATTGCGCGGGAGCAGGCCGACAGGGAGGCCACGGCTGCGGACAGGCAGACGTCGGAGGAAACCGCGGGCGATACGGACTACAGGCAGCAGCTTTTGGAACATATGGAGGAGATGGCAGACCGCGTCCGGCACGGCACGATCCAGCCCAAGATCCGCATCGGCGCGCAGGAGTACACCCAAGAGGAGTGGAAGAAGCTGCTGGAGAAGATCGACGACGCAGAGGAGGAACTTCAGGAAGCGCTGCGGGCGGAGATCAAGGCGATGCGGGAGAAAGCGGAGAAAGAGCAGGCGGAGAAAGAGCGGGCGGCAGGAGAACAGGAAGAACAGGAAAAGCAGAAATACAGTTGACAATTTATACTGATATGTGCTATATTAGTCAAGGTCGTTATGACCGTGCCGAAGACAGCAGGTGCCGTATTGACGGCGTAAGCACCAGCGCCTGCCGAGGAGATGAGTTGCTTTGCAGAACAGATCCTTCCTGTCTTCAGGGAGGATTTTTTTATAAAGGACTCCTTTCGGCGGAAAATCTATAAGGAGGTAAATGTAATGGCAAAAGTCGAACTGAAAAAACCTATCGTAGATGAGATTTCGGCAGCCGTGAAGGATGCGCAGTCCGTTGTCCTGGTGGACTACCGCGGACTTACGGTAGAGCAGGATACGCAGCTCCGTAAGCAGCTCCGCGAAGCGGGAATCGCCTACAAGGTTTACAAGAACACCATGATGAACTTTGCATTCAAGGGTACGGATTTCGAGTCTCTGACTTCCTATCTGGAAGGCCCCAGCGCGGTTGCGATCTCCACGGACGACGCGACGGCTCCGGCGAGAATCCTGTGCAAGTTCGCCAAGGCTGCACCGGCTCTGGAAGTCAAGGGCGGCGTTGTGGAAGGCGTGGCCTACGATGCAAAAGGGATCGAGAACATCTCGAAGATCCCGTCCAGAGAAGAACTGTTGTCCAAGCTGCTTGGCAGCCTGCAGTCTCCGATCACCAATTTTGCCCGCGTCATGAACCAACTGGCGGAAAAAGGCGGCGCATCCGGAGAGGCATCCGCGCCCAAGGCTGAGGAAGCTCCCGCAGAGGAAGCGGCGGCAGAAGCGCCCGTAGAGGAGAAAGCAGAAGCTCCCGCAGAGGAGAAAGCAGAGGCTCCCGCGGCAGAAGCAGCCGCAGAGGAAGCGCCCGCAGAAGCGGCGGCAGAGACTCCGGCGGAATAAGCATAGCGCTTCGATGTAACACGGAAAACCAATTATCATTTTTAAGAACAGAAAATAACGGAGGGAAACAATCATGGCAAAATTATCTACTCAGGAATTGCTTGACGCAATCAAAGAACTGACAGTATTGGAATTAAACGATCTGGTAAAAGCCTGTGAGGAAGAATTCGGCGTATCCGCGGCGGCAGGCGTAGTCGTTGCAGCGGCGGCAGGCGGTGACGCAGGCGCAGACGCAGCCGAGGAGAAGACCGAGTTTGACGTAGAGCTGACGGAAGTAGGCCCGAACAAGGTTAAGGTCATCAAGGTTGTCCGTGAGGCGACCGGTCTGGGCCTGAAGGAAGCCAAGGATCTGGTTGACGCGGCTCCGAAGGTATTGAAGGAAGCTGCATCCAAGGAAGAAGCTGACGATATCAAGGCTAAGCTGGAGGCAGAGGGCGCGAAGGTTACTCTGAAATAATCGGCAGAACCGCATATCGGATGAAAACGGAAAGGGCAGTACCATATCGCATGGTTCCTGCCCTTTTGCCAATGATAAGGAGATGACAAATGAACGGACTAAAGAAATTGGTGTTTTACGTGAAAATGTGCAGGGTAATTCCCGCATATTTTATGTGGCAGCGCTCTCCCGACAGGGAAGTGATACGGCAGGATATGTATTTCTGGAAGGAGCGCAGGCGGATACAGTGCGATAGCGACCTGCTTCTTTTGGGCCATCTGCTGCTGGAACACGAGTGTTTCCGCAATCTCTTTCAGTTCCGCATCCGCAGGCACCGGTTTCTGCTGAAAAAGTTGTTCCCGCCGGTAGGTACGCTTGTGATCGGCGACGGCACGGTGATCGGCCCGAAGTTGTTTATCCAGCACGGCGTCTCCACGCTGATCGGCGCGCGCTCCATCGGTGAGGAGTGCTGGATCAACCAGCAGGTCACCATCGGCTACGAGCAGGACCGGCAGCCGGTGATAGGCAGCCACGTGCGGATCTGCGCGGGCGCGATTATCGTGGGCGACGTGACGATAGGCGACAATTCCGTGATCGCCGCGGGCGCGGTAGTGACCAGAGACGTGCCGGCGGGAGAAATCTGGGGCGGGGTTCCCGCCCGGTTCATCAAAAAGGTCAAGGGTTCTTCCTTCGACGACCAGCGCTGAAATTTTTTTCCGGCAGGCATGGCAAAATTTTTCCGGCAGGCGCGTCAAAAAATGATTGACTCCGCAAATTGCTTGTAATATAATGGATGATGCACTATTGTGGTGTGGTAGGCTTATTTGGACTTTTTTTACGACGGATAAGCCGCAAATCATAAAGAACGGGGTGAATTGTCGATGGAAAAGAACAGGATACGTAAAACTGCCGCCGGCAGGAATATGCGTATGACTTATGCACGACAGAAAGAAGTTCTGGAGATGCCCAATCTGATCGAAGTCCAGAAGGATTCTTACGATTGGTTTCTGAAGGAAGGCTTGAAAGAGGTTTTCGATGACATCTCGCCTATTTCAGACTATAGCGGACACCTGAGTCTGGAATTTGTGGATTTTGAGTTGTGCAGGGACGACGTGAAGTATTCGATCGAAAAGTGCAAGGAGAGAGATGCGAACTACGCGGCCCCTTTAAAAGTAAAGGTTCGTCTGATCAATAAGGAGAAGGACGAGATCACCGAGCATGAGATTTTCATGGGCGATCTACCGCTTATGACAGAGACCGGCACTTTTATCATCAACGGCGCGGAGCGTGTTATCGTCAGCCAGCTCGTGCGTTCTCCGGGCATCTACTATGCGATCGGTCATGACAAGATCGGCAAGAGGTTGTTTTCTTCTACCGTCATCCCGAACAGAGGGGCATGGTTGGAATACGAGACGGATTCCAATGATGTCTTCTACGTGCGCGTTGACAGGACGAGAAAGGTTCCGATCACCGTGCTGATCCGCGCCCTCGGCGTGGGCACCAACGACGAGATCCGTGCGCTTTTTGGCGACGAGCCCAAGATCGAGGCGAGCTTTGCCAAGGATACGGCGGAGAATTATCAGGAGGGCCTGCTGGAATTATATAAGAAGATCCGTCCCGGCGAGCCGCTCAGCGTGGAGAGCGCGGAGAGCCTGATTACATCCATGTTTTTTGACCCCAGACGATATGATTTGGCCAAAGTCGGCAGATATAAATTTAATAAGAAGTTAATGTTCAGAAACCGCATCAGACATCATATTCTGGCGGAGGATGTGGTGGATACGCTGACCGGGGAAGTGCTGGCCAAGGCGGGGGACAAGGTGACGGCGGAGATGGCGGACGTGATCCAGAACGCCGCGATTCCCTATGTCCTGATCCAGACGGAGGAAAAGAACGTCAAGGTTCTCTCCAATATGATGGTGGACATCACGCATTTTGTAGAGTGCAATCCCCGCGAGCTGGGCATTACGGAACTGGTATATTTTCCGGTTCTGCAGCAGATTCTGGAGCAGTACAGCGACGATCCCGAGATGCTGGCCGAGGCGATCCAGAAGAACGTGCACGAACTGATTCCCAAGCATATTACAAAGGAGGATATCCTTGCCTCCATCAACTATAATATCCATCTGGAGTACGGCATCGGCAGCGACGACGATATCGACCATCTGGGCAACAGACGTATCCGCGCGGTGGGCGAGCTATTGCAGAACCAGTACCGCATCGGCCTGTCCAGACTGGAGAGGGTGGTCCGCGAGAGGATGACTACCCACGACGCGGAGGAGATCTCCCCGCAGGTATTGATCAATATCAAACCCGTGCAGGCGGCGGTCAAGGAGTTCTTCGGCTCCTCGCAGCTATCGCAGTTCATGGATCAGAATAACCCTCTGGGCGAGCTGACGCACAAGAGGCGTCTGTCCGCGCTGGGGCCCGGCGGTCTGTCCAGGGACCGCGCCGGATTCGAGGTCAGGGACGTACATTACACGCATTACGGCAGAATGTGCCCCATCGAGACGCCTGAGGGCCCGAACATCGGCCTGATCAACTCGCTGGCGTCCTATGCGCGGATCAACGAGTACGGATTTATCGAGGCGCCTTACCGCGAGATCGACAAGTCCGATCCGGAGAACCCGCGTGTTACCGACAAGGTAGTCTACATGACGGCGGACGAGGAGGACAACTACCACGTAGCGCAGGCGTCCGCGCCGTTAGATGAAAAGGGATATTTTATGCGGAACAATATATCGGGCCGTTTTAAGGACGAGACGCAGGAGTATCCCAAGACGATGTTCGACTATATGGATGTGTCTCCGAAGATGGTATTTTCCGTCGCTACGGCGCTGATTCCGTTCCTGCAGAACGACGACGCCAACCGTGCGCTGATGGGTTCCAATATGCAGAGACAGGCCGTGCCGCTTCTGTTCACGGAGGCGCCCACGGTAGGTACGGGCATGGAGCCCAAGGCGGCAGTGGATTCCGGCGTCTGCGTTGTGGCCAGAAAATCGGGAACCGTGGACTATGTATCCGCGGATACGATCCGGATGACCTGCGACGACGGAGAGAAGGACGAGTACCATCTGACGAAGTTTTCCCGCAGCAACCAGTCCAACTGCTACAACCAGAAGCCCATCGTATTCAAGGGCGACCATGTGGAGCAGGGCGAGGTGATTGCGGACGGCCCTTCCACATCGGGCGGCGAGCTGGCGCTGGGCAAAAACCCGCTGATCGGCTTTATGACATGGGAAGGCTATAACTACGAGGACGCGGTACTGCTGAGCGAGAGACTGGTGCAGGAGGATGTCTACACCTCCGTGCACATTGAGGAATATGAAGCCGAGGCGCGCGATACGAAGCTGGGGCCGGAGGAGATCACCAGAGACGTTCCGGGCGTGGGCGACGACGCGCTGAAAGACTTGGACGACAGAGGCATCATACGCATCGGCGCAGAGGTGCGCGCCGGCGATATTCTGGTGGGCAAGGTAACGCCCAAGGGCGAGACGGAGCTGACGGCGGAGGAGAGACTGCTGCGCGCGATCTTCGGCGAGAAGGCCAGAGAGGTGCGCGACACTTCGCTGAAAGTGCCTCACGGCGAATACGGCATCGTGGTGGACGCCAAGGTATTTACGAGGGAGAACGGCGATGAATTGTCTCCCGGCGTCAATCAGGCGGTGCGCATCTATATTGCACAGAAAAGAAAGATTTCCGTGGGCGACAAGATGGCAGGCCGCCACGGTAACAAGGGCGTTGTCTCCCGCGTGCTTCCGGTGGAAGATATGCCTTATCTGCCCAACGGACGCCCGCTGGATATCGTGTTAAACCCGCTGGGCGTGCCTTCCCGTATGAATATCGGGCAGGTGCTGGAGATCCATCTGTCTCTGGCGGCCAAGGCGCTGGGCTTCAACGTGGCGACGCCGGTATTCGACGGCGCCAAAGAGGACGACATCATGGACACGCTGGAGCTGGCCAACGATTATGTCAACCTCGAGTGGGAAGCGTTTGAGAAAAAACATAAAAAAGAACTTCCGGCGGATATCATGGAATATCTGTACGAGAACAGGGACCACCGCGAACTGTGGAAAGGCGTGGAGATCTCCCGGGACGGCAAGGTGAAGCTGCGCGACGGACGCACGGGCGAGTATTTTGATTCGCCGGTCACGATCGGGCATATGCACTATCTGAAGCTGCACCATCTGGTAGACGATAAGATCCATGCCCGCGCCACCGGCCCTTATTCGCTCGTAACGCAGCAGCCTCTGGGCGGCAAGGCCCAGTTCGGCGGACAGCGTTTCGGCGAGATGGAGGTCTGGGCGCTGGAGGCATACGGGGCCGCCTACACGCTGCAGGAGATCCTGACGGTGAAATCCGACGATGTGATCGGGCGTGTGAAGACCTACGAGGCCATCATCAAGGGCGACAATATACCGGAGCCCGGCATTCCGGAATCCTTCAAGGTTCTCTTAAAGGAGCTGCAGTCCTTAGGACTGGATGTGCGGGTGCTGCGCGAGGATCACACCGAAGTGGAGATCATGGAGACGGTGGATTACGCCGATACGGACTACCGTTACGAGCTGGAGGGCGATTCCAGAAATTACGATTACGAGAAGGATTCGCTCGGCTCGATGGGATACCAGAAACAGGAGTTCGACGAGGACAGCGGTGAGCTGGTAAACAGCGAGGACGAGGAGGAAGACGAGGACGACTTCGGCGACGAGGTTGACGACGAGGATCTGGATCTGGACGCTGACTTTGAAGAACAGGATCAGGATGTGTTCTAAATAAAATCCGGAAGGAGTATGTGATAGAAGATGTCGGATATGAGACAGGGCGCTTATCAGCCTATGACCTTTGATGCGATCAAGATTGGATTGGCATCACCTGAGAAAATAAGAGAGTGGTCCCGCGGCGAGGTTACCAAGCCGGAGACGATCAACTACAGGACGTTGAAGCCCGAGAAAGAGGGCCTGTTCTGCGAAAAGATATTCGGCCCCAGCAAGGACTGGGAATGCCACTGCGGTAAGTACAAAAAGATCAGATACAAGGGCGTGGTCTGCGACCGCTGCGGTGTGGAAGTCACCAAAGCCAGCGTCCGCAGGGAGCGCATGGGCCACATCGATCTGGCGGCGCCGGTTTCCCACATCTGGTATTTCAAGGGAATCCCCAGCCGTATGGGGCTGATCCTCGACCTTTCGCCCAGAGTGCTGGAAAAGGTGTTGTATTTTGCATCCTATATCGTGCTGGACGGCGGCGAGAGCGATCTGGAATACAAACAGGTGCTCACGGAGAAGGAGTATCAGGATGCCAGAGAGACATGGGGCAATAAATTCCGCGTAGGCATGGGCGCCGAGGCGATCAAGGAGCTCCTGCAGGCCATCGATCTGGAGACCGAGGCGGCGGAGTTAAAGGCGGAGCTGCGCGATTCCATGGGACAGAAGCGCGCCCGCATCATCAAGAGACTGGAAGTGGTGGAGGCGTTCCGGGAGTCCGGCAACCGTCCCGAGTGGATGGTGATGGATGCGATCCCGGTCATCCCGCCCGATCTGCGGCCTATGGTGCAGTTGGACGGCGGACGTTTCGCCACCAGCGACTTAAACGATCTGTATCGGAGAATCATCAACAGAAACAACCGTCTGAAACGGCTGCTGGAGCTGGGCGCGCCGGACATCATCGTGCGCAACGAAAAGAGAATGCTGCAGGAGGCGGTGGACGCGCTGATCGACAACGGCAGGAGAGGCCGTCCGGTGACGGGCCCCGGCAACAGGGCGTTAAAATCCCTGTCCGATATGCTGAAAGGTAAGTCCGGACGTTTCCGTCAGAACCTGCTGGGCAAGCGTGTGGACTACTCGGGACGTTCCGTTATCGTGGTAGGCCCGGAGTTAAAGATCTACCAGTGCGGTCTGCCCAAGGAGATGGCCATCGAACTGTTTAAGCCTTTCGTCATGAAAGAGCTGGTGTCCAGAGGCATCTCGCAGAATATCAAGAACGCCAAGAAGCTGGTGGAGAGACTGGACACGCAGGTGTGGGATGTGCTGGAGGAAGTCATCACGGAGCATCCGGTGATGTTAAACCGTGCGCCTACGCTGCACAGACTCGGCATTCAGGCTTTCGAGCCGATTCTGGTGGAAGGCAAGGCGATCAAGCTGCATCCGCTCGTATGTACCGCGTTCAACGCCGATTTCGACGGAGACCAGATGGCGGTGCATCTGCCGCTATCCGTAGAGGCGCAGGCGGAGTGCCGGTTCCTGCTGCTTTCCCCGAACAATCTGCTGAAGCCCTCCGACGGCGGGCCGGTGGCGGTTCCTTCGCAGGATATGGTGCTGGGCATCTACTATCTGACACAGGAGAGACCCGGCGCGGCAGGAGAGGGCAAACACTATAAGAATCTGAACGAGGCGATTCTGGCTTACGAGAACGGCTATTCCACGCTGCACTCCAGAATCACCGTCAGAGTCACCAAAGAGACGCCCGACGGCACTACGGTTACGGGCAACGTGGAATCCACACTGGGCCGGCTCCTTTTCAACGAGATTCTTCCGCAGGATCTGGGATTCGTGGAGAGAACCAAGCCGGAAGACCTGCTGAAACTGGAAGTGGATTTCCATGTGGGCAAGAAACAGTTAAAACAGATTTTGGAGAAGGTCATCAACATCCACGGCGCCGTCAAGACGGCAGAGGTGCTCGACCTGATCAAATCTACGGGATATAAATACTCCACCAAGGCGGCTATGACCGTATCCATCTCGGACATGACCGTGCCTGCCAAGAAAGCGGAGATGCTGGAAGCGGCGCAGGCGACGGTAGACAGGATCGCGGTGAACTTCCGACGCGGCCTGATCACCGAGGAGGAGAGATACCGCGCCGTCGTGGAGACATGGAACGAGACCGATAGAGAGCTGACGGATGTGCTGCTGGCCGGGCTGGATAAGTACAACAACATCTTTATGATGGCCGACTCCGGCGCCCGCGGTTCCAACCAGCAGATCAAGCAGCTTGCGGGTATGCGCGGCCTGATGGCGGATACGACGGGCCGTACCATCGAGCTGCCGATCAAGTCCAACTTCCGTGAAGGTCTGGACGTACTGGAATATTTCCTGTCGGCGCACGGCGCGCGTAAAGGTCTGTCCGATACGGCGCTCCGCACGGCGGACTCCGGCTACCTGACCAGACGTATGGTTGACGTATCTCAGGAGCTGATCATCCGTGAGACGGACTGCTGCGAGGGCAAGGACGAGATTCCCGGCATCGTGGTCAAGGCGTTCATGGACGGCAAGGAGACGATAGAGAGTCTGAAAGACCGTATCATGGGCCGTTTCTCCTGCGAGGACATCAAGGATAAGAACGGCAATATGATCGTCAAGAGGAATCATATGATTACCCCCGCCCGGGCGGAAAAGATTCTGAGCGTGGGCGTGGATGAGGACGGAAAACCCATCGAGTCGGTCAAGATCCGCACGATCCTGACCTGCCGCTCCCATGTGGGTATCTGCGCGAAGTGCTACGGCGCGAACATGGCCACCGGCGAGGCGGTTCAGGTGGGCGAGGCGGTCGGCATCATCGCCGCGCAGTCCATCGGCGAGCCTGGTACGCAGTTGACGATGCGTACCTTCCACGCGGGCGGCGTGGCCGGCGACGATATCACGCAAGGTCTTCCCCGTGTAGAGGAGCTTTTTGAGGCGCGTAAGCCCAAAGGACTGGCGATTATCGCGGAGTTCGGCGGCACGGCGACGATCAAGGACACCAAGAAGAAGCGGGAAGTCGTCGTCACCAACGACGAGACGGGCGAGTCCAAGACGTACCTGATCTCCTACGGCTCCCGGATTAAGATTTCGGACGGCGCCGTGCTGGAGGCGGGCGACGAGCTGACGGAAGGAAGCGTCAATCCCCATGATCTGCTGAAGATCAAGGGCATCCGCGCGGTGCAGGACTATATGCTGCGCGAGGTGCAGCGCGTATACCGTCTGCAGGGCGTTGACATCGCCGACAAGCATATCGAGGTGATCGTCCGGCAGATGTTGAAGAAAGTGCGCATCGAGAACAGCGGCGACACGGATTTCCTGCCCGGCACGCTGGTAGATGTTCTGGACTATGAGGATCTGAACGAGGAGCTGCTACGGGAGGGCAAAGAGCCCGCGGAAGGCAAGCAGATCCTGCTGGGTATCACCAAGGCGGCGCTGGCTACGGATTCGTTCCTGTCGGCGGCATCCTTCCAGGAGACGACCAAGGTTCTGACCGAGGCCGCGATCAAGGGCAAGATCGATTCGCTGATCGGCCTGAAGGAGAACGTCATCATCGGTAAGCTGATTCCTGCCGGAACGGGCATGAAGCGCTACCGCGACACGAAGCTCAGCACTGACGAAAATCTGCTGAGCCGTCTGGCGGCGGAAGACGAGCTGAACTTCGACGAGGATATCGACGAGGAAGAACTGGACGAGAAGCTGGCCGGCATGGAAGATGAGGAAGCCGCCGAGGACGCCGACGCCGACGAGGAGGCAGCCGCAGAAACCGATGCGGATAACGAAGCGGATGACGAGGCGGACGACGAGGCTGCCGCAGAAGAAGAAGCGGCGGAGCTGGAAGTCGTAGAATAAGCGAAAAATCACTATTTTCGCAAAAAAATGTATTGACAACGCATTCACGTGCAATTATACTATCTTAGTGTGCACGTGAATGCGCTTTTTTACGCATACGCCCGCGGAATCCGTTTTTACGCGGCGTTGAGGGCGCGGACACGGCTTGTTAAGTGCCTTCGGGCACGCATTATAATCGCAGGAGGTGAAAAGAATGCCAACATTTAACCAGTTAGTCAGAAAGGGACGTCAGACATCCGCCAAGAAGTCTACGGCGCCGGCTCTGCTGAAAGGGTACAACTCCCTTCACAAGACCGCCATCGATACCGCTTCTCCGCAGAAGCGCGGTGTCTGCACCGCTGTCAAGACAGCGACTCCTAAGAAACCTAACTCGGCGCTCAGAAAGATTGCCAGAGTACGTCTTTCCAACGGGATCGAAGTGACGAGCTATATCCCCGGTGAAGGCCACAATCTGCAGGAGCACAGCGTTGTTCTGATCCGTGGCGGCAGGGTAAAGGATCTGCCCGGTACAAGATACCACATCATCAGAGGCACGCTGGATACCGCGGGTGTTGCCAACAGGAAGCAGGCTCGCTCCAAGTACGGCGCCAAGAGGCCGAAGGCAGGCAAATAAGCCCGCTTACGCCGGATTTTTAGGTTGAAAATTTGGACCACAAACAGAACTAATTTAGTGTTGGTATTCTCGGAAATAGAAACCGCACGAACACATTGAATTAGGCGACATATGTGAGTACCGATGAATTATGTTAGTATAATAAGGAGGGAAGAACCGTGCCACGTAGAGGACATATTGCAAAGAGAGACGTATTGGCAGATCCTTTATACAATAATAAGGTCGTCACCAAGCTGATCAACAACGTTATGCTGGACGGTAAGAAAGGTGTGGCGCAGAAGATTGTATACGGCGCATTTGCCAAAGTAGAAGATAAGAGCGGGAAACCCGCGCTGGACGTATTTGAGTCGGCTATGAATAATATCATGCCCGTTCTCGAAGTCAAGGCCAGACGTGTCGGCGGCGCTACCTATCAGGTGCCGATCGAAGTCCGTCCGGACAGACGTCAGGCTCTCGCGCTCCGCTGGCTGGTCATGTTTTCTCGCAAGAGAGGCGAAAAGACCATGGAGGACAAACTCGCAGGCGAGATCATGGATGCTGCGAACAATACCGGCGCAGCAGTAAAGAGAAAAGAAGATATGCACAAAATGGCAGAGGCAAACAAGGCGTTTGCACACTACCGCTTCTAGTGTAAATAAAGGAGGAAAAGACCTTGGCTGGAAGAGAATATCCGTTAGAGAGAACCAGAAATATAGGTATTATGGCTCATATCGATGCGGGTAAAACCACATTGACGGAGCGTATCCTGTACTACACTGGCGTAAACTACAAGATCGGCGATACGCACGAAGGCACTGCCACCATGGACTGGATGGAGCAGGAGCAGGAGAGAGGTATCACGATCACATCAGCCGCTACCACGTGCCACTGGACGCTGGAGGAGAACTGCAAGCCCAAGCCGGGCGCTTTGGAGCACCGTATCAATATCATTGATACACCGGGTCACGTTGACTTTACCGTAGAAGTGGAGCGTTCGCTCCGTGTGCTGGACGGCGCCGTAGGCGTATTCTGTGCAAAGGGCGGCGTGGAGCCGCAGTCAGAGAACGTATGGAGGCAGGCTGATACCTACAACGTGCCGAGAATGGCTTTTATCAATAAGATGGATATCTTAGGCGCCAATTTCTACGGTGCGGTAGACCAGATCAGAACCAGACTGGGCAAAAACGCGATCATACTGCAGCTTCCGATCGGCAAGGAGGATGATTTCAAGGGAATCATCGATCTGTTTGAGATGAAAGCCTACATCTATAATGATGAAAAAGGCGAAGACATCTCGGTGACGGACATCCCGGCTGACATGGCTGACGACGCGAAGTTGTACCATGACGAGCTCGTGGAGAAAGTCTGCGAACTGGACGACGATCTGACCATGATGTATCTGGAGGGCGAGGAGCCTTCCGTGGAAGACATGAAGAAGGCGCTGCGCAAGGCGACCTGTGAATGTACGGCAGTTCCCGTATGCTGCGGGTCCGCCTACAGGAACAAAGGCGTGCAGAAGCTCCTGGACGCGATTCTGGAGTATATGCCCGCACCTACGGACATCCCGGCCATCAAGGGCGTGGATGCGGAAGGCAACGAAGTCGAGAGACATTCTTCCGACGACGAACCCTTTGCGGCGCTGGCGTTTAAGATCATGGCCGATCCGTTTGTCGGCAAGCTGGCATTCTTCCGTGTGTATTCCGGCACGCTCAACGCCGGTTCCTATGTGCTGAATGCGACCAAAGATAAAAAAGAGCGTGTGGGGCGTATCCTGCAGATGCACGCCAATAAGAGGGCGGAACTGGACAAAGTGTACTCCGGCGACATCGCCGCGGCAGTCGGCTTCAAGCTGACGACCACGGGCGATACGATCTGCGACGAGCAGCATCCGGTAATTCTGGAGTCCATGGAGTTCCCCGAGCCGGTTATCGAGCTGGCGATCGAGCCCAAGACCAAAGCGGGACAGGGCAAGATGGGCGAGGCTCTCGCAAAGCTGGCGGAGGAAGATCCTACTTTCCGCGCGCATACCGATCCCGAAACGGGACAGACGATTATCGCCGGTATGGGCGAGCTGCATCTGGAGATCATCGTAGACCGTCTGCTGCGTGAGTATAAGGTGGAGGCCAACGTCGGAGCGCCGCAGGTTGCTTATAAGGAGACCTTTACCAAACCTGTCGATCAGGAATATAAATATGCGAAGCAGTCCGGCGGCCGCGGACAGTACGGCCACTGTAAAGTTAAGTTTGAGCCGATGGACCCCAACGGCGAGGAGACGTTTAAGTTTGAGTCCTCCGTCGTTGGCGGCGCGATTCCGAAGGAATATATCCCCGCGGTGGGCGAAGGTATCGAGGAGGCTGCCAAGGCGGGCGTGCTGGGCGGATTCCCCGTACTGGGCGTACACGCCGACGTATACGACGGCACCTACCATGAGGTCGATTCCTCCGAGATGGCTTTCCATATCGCAGGCTCCATGTGCTTCAAAGAGGCCATGAAGAAAGCGAACCCCGTGCTGCTGGAGCCGATCATGAAAGTCGAAGTGACGATGCCCGAGGAATATATGGGCGACGTCATCGGCGATATCAATTCCAGACGCGGACGCATCGAAGGCATGGAGGATATTGGCGGCGGCAAGATGGTCAAAGGCTTCGTACCGC
The DNA here is from genome assembly GCA_947630025.1 of uncultured Lachnospiraceae bacterium. Lineage (GTDB taxonomy): Bacteria > Bacillota > Clostridia > Lachnospirales > Lachnospiraceae > UBA3282. The sequence continues at coordinate 3,845 of CANRFZ010000010.1, read as the reverse complement.
TGGCGGAAATGTTCGGCTATTCCACCGACCTGCGTTCCAAGACACAGGGCCGCGGCAACTACTCGATGTTCTTTGAAAAGTATGAGCAGGTGCCTAAGAGCGTGCAGGAAAAGGTTTTGGCGGCAAAGATGAAATAATGCTTGAAAAACTTGGCAATCTTTAATATAATCAAAGGTAGCTGATTAAACAGAAACTATTAAAATTTATCTATCATTGTAAGGAGGACTTTAGAAATGGCTAAAGCGAAATTTGAAAGAACCAAACCCCATTGTAATATCGGTACCATCGGTCACGTTGACCATGGTAAAACAACACTGACCGCAGCGATCACCAAGGTGCTTGCTGAGAGAGTTGCCGGAAACGTTGCAACGGATTTCGAGAATATCGACAAAGCTCCCGAGGAGAGAGAAAGAGGTATCACGATTTCTACGGCTCACGTTGAGTATGAGACGGAAAAGAGACACTATGCGCACGTTGACTGCCCAGGCCATGCCGACTATGTAAAGAACATGATCACCGGCGCGGCTCAGATGGACGGCGCGATCCTCGTTGTGGCAGCTACCGACGGCGTTATGGCACAGACCAAGGAGCACATCCTTCTGTCCCGTCAGGTCGGCGTACCTTATATCGTAGTATTCATGAACAAGTGCGATATGGTTGACGATCCCGAGCTGCTGGAGCTGGTTGAGATGGAGATCACCGAGCAGTTGGAGGAGTATGAATTCAAAGACTGCCCGATCATCAAGGGTTCCGCTCTGAAGGCTCTGGAAGATCCCAGCGGCGAGTGGGGCGACAAGATCATGGAGCTGATGGATACCGTTGATTCCTATATCCCCGATCCTCAGCGTGATACGGATAAGCCGTTCCTGATGCCTATCGAGGACGTCTTCTCCATCACGGGCCGTGGTACCGTTGCTACCGGTAGAGTAGAGCGCGGCGTTCTCCATATGTCTGATGAAGTAGAAATCATCGGCGTTAAGGAGGAGACACAGAAATCCGTTGTTACGGGTATCGAGATGTTCCGTAAGCTGCTGGATGAGGCGCAGGCCGGTGATAACATCGGTGTACTGCTCCGCGGTATCCAGAGAACAGATATCGAGAGAGGACAGGTTCTGGCAAAGCCCGGCACAGTAACGTGCCATAAGAAATTTACCGCTCAGGTATACGTCCTGACCAAGGACGAGGGCGGCCGCCACACACCTTTCTTCAATAACTACAGACCGCAGTTCTACTTCAGAACAACGGATATCACAGGCGTGTGCAACCTGCCTGCAGGCACGGAGATGTGTATGCCCGGCGATAACGTAGAGATGACCATCGAGCTGATCCATCCGATCGCTATGGAGCAGGGCCTTACGTTCGCGATCCGTGAGGGTGGTAGAACGGTTGGTTCTGGTAGGGTTGCGACTATAATTGAGTAATCAATAAAAAGCTAGATTTTATGGGGCTTTCCGAAGAATAGGGGAGCCCTTTTTAATGTCTTGGAACGGCTGAAAAGAGATACGGAAAAATATAAAGCCGGTGGCTTAAGAAAATAAAAATACATGAAAGTTTAAAAATGTGTTACAATATAATCAAAGATAGGAGATATAAGTGATAAACGACAGAAGTGTGGAAAATAGACACAGGCACGTTAAAATCAATTGACGTGTCAACGTCAGAATGATATAATTTTCGCGTTGTACATTATTTTGTCGTAAGTTAGGAAATACCGATAATAAGGAGGATGCAATATGACTAATGTGGGAAGAAAGCTCGGTGCCAACATTAGAATATGTATGCAGGAAGCTGGCATTAGTCTTGATAGCTTTGCTAGGTATTTGGGGTATTCGATGAAAGATGTGTGGAATGTTATCGAAGGAAAGGTTATCATTCCTCCGGTTGAGTTAGAGAAGATTGCAAATCTTTTCGAAATAACAAAGAATGAATTGCTTAATCGTGAATCGGATAGTCCTATACCTGATTTGCAGTACAGGAAAGAATTTAGCAATCCGGACAATCTGGATAGAATTTTGGATTTGATGGATGAGTATGTGGAACTGAGAGATGTTTTGTAAGAGGAAAAGCTATACGAGAGTATAGCTTTTTTGAGGTGAAAAATGGATTGGGAAAAGTTAGTTGAGCAAATTCCGGCAGTAATAGAGAAAATCAGAACAGATTATATTTTGAACAACCAGATAATTAAGGATGATATATTTGGAATCTTGGAAAAGCATTGTACTGTTATATATTATCCGATAGAGGATGAAATGAATCGTGGCTTTCATACCAAACGTTTTGTTAAAGATAAACTAGAAGATTTTGTGTATATCAATACAGCAAAAACTGTTTCAGAACAAGTATTTACGGCCGCTCACGAACTGGGGCATATATGGCGGGTTGCCGTTCAAGTATGGGAACAGGCAGGAGAACAAGGTACCCTAGAGAGCAAGACAGAAGAAAAAATAATTAATAGATTTGCAGCCGAGTTGTTGATGCCGACAAAAGAATTTAGGAAGACTTTTTTGGCCCATATAGAAAAGTTGGGTCTTGATACCAATAGGCTGAGGCTTGTTGATTTGATTCAAGTCATGGTATTACAGATGAATGATTATATGGTTCCCTATGAGTCCGTAAGAAGAAGAACTGTTGAAACAAAAATAATTACGCCGGAGTTGGGCGAAGTACTTTTGAATAGTAAAGAATCCATAGAACCGCTGGTTAGTGCCTTTTCAAAAGATCAAAATACAATACTGGATAGAGTGACTGCAAAGAAAACAATTCCCGGCCTAAGAAATTTGCTGGAAATAGCTGAAAAGAACGGAGAATTGAGCATTTATACAATTAATAAAATAAAAAGAGATTTTGATATTGATGATATAAAGGAAAGTGAAACGGAAGATATTGTGGTAATTTCTATAGAAGGAGACAAGTATGGGGAAAACTGAGGTTATTGTAGATACCTGTTTTCTTCAAAAATTATCTTCAGAAGGTCAGGCAATACACAATATCAAAAAGGTATTGGATGAACTAGAATATACCCCGGTGGTGCATCCATATATTTATGCGCAGGAATTGTCTTTACATTCCTATTTTGTCCGTTTAGTTGATAGCGGATACATAAGGGTAATTGATTATAATGAGTTTCAAACAGACGCTACAGATAAGCAAACTTATGAAGCGTATTATGATGTATTATATGAAGAAATGAGGAAAACGTTGGAAGCAATGAATAGCCCGAAGCAAGTAGGAAAATTGTGTTTGAAAAAGGGCCAAACGATATACAATACACATAAGCAGGGCAGCAGCATGGGAGACGTTCATATGATTCTGATGGCCGCCTATTTACAAATGCCCATTTTATTAACGGAAGATTCGGATATTGAGATGTTGCGTAATATAGCTGAAAGAAGAATGCAATTAGGAAAATATTCATTGAAAATATTTAATGGTGTTCAGTTGATAGAAGAAATCGCTAAAAAGAAAGATTCAACAATGACGGTTAAGGAAATAGAAGCGATTTTAAAATCCATGCGAGAACGAAATGTTGTTTCAGATATAAAGAAAGTATGGAGAGAAAACCATACTTGCGTTTGCGGAGGAAATGCGGAGAGTGCTGAATAATTGAGTGGAGGTATTTTTGCTCAAAAAATAAATGTAGACAGTGAATTATATAATGCTATTATGAAAGAACAAAAAAGGTTTCTGAAGGATTCAGAAGGCCTTTTTTGTTTCAAATGAAAATCTGCGAACGACTGTCTAAACATTGAAAATGTCATGTTAATGTGATATAACCCGAGTTTGCCACTTGTATATGCGAAATGGAGCCCTTTTTTCGGCTCCATTTCCTTGTATGTGTGTGGTTT
>CANRFZ010000009.1 GCA_947630025.1 uncultured Lachnospiraceae bacterium | reverse complement strand
TAAGAGAAAATGTAGAGGGAGTCGAGACTTTCATTACTATTTGTGCCGCCAACTGAAAGGCGGCGGAATGGAGATTGGTATGGAAATACGAGATATTCTTAAAAATTTACGTGAGAAAAATAACCTTACACAAGAATAGCCGGCCAAGCGCGTGCTGGTTACCAGACAGGCGGTTAGCCGCTGGGAAACAGGCGAGACGCAGCCAAATACAGATACCTTAAAATTGTTGTCGCAGGTTTTTGACGTATCCATCAATACGCTATTAGGTTCTCCACGGCAGCTTATTTGTCAGTGCTGCGGAATGCCGTTGAATGAGGATGGTCTGATAGGTTTTATCAGAATTATCATTTATTTTACAATTTTCTTTAATTTATTTATATATTTATCCCTATTCTTCACAGAATAAGTTAAATGACCGCAGCCTTCCACAATTTCATAATTTGCATTCGGATAGGCTTTCTTCACTCCGTTAATGCAAGTTTTATATGCCTTTTCTTCCTTTGCATAAAAGAAATACATATTTTTTTGAATGTCATCATTTAGCCTTGGAAAATCGAACGTATAGCAGCATTCATTTTCGTTATATATTGTTTCGTCTGATATGATTGGCGCAATCGCTAAAATCGATTCAAGCATCGGCCTGTATTTTTGATTAAAGTCTTAAATTTAAAGTACCCTCCCCGCCATCACTTGTTCCCTTTCAGGAAACCGAATATCCCCTTCTTCTCGTATTCTTCTGTACGGACTTCCAGTACACGATAGCCCGTCGGCGCAAGCGCCGCGCGAAGCGCTTCCTCCGAAATATCCGTCCCTGTCAGGATCACCGTCTCGCCTTTTGTGTGGGAAGATGTGACTTTTTTTACCGAAAATGCTTTTCGGACGGTATCGTTGATGTGGGACTCACACATACCGCACATCATGCCGTCAATTTTGACTGTGATTTTATTCATGCTCGTATGTTAAAATGCCGTATGGCATAGGAAACGCAGCAGATTCCTTCAAAAGAACTCCTCTGCACGCCGGTTAGTTGTGGCTAACCTAAAGATAGCATATTGGGGTTCTTATGTCAATCCTTATTTTTATCCCTGTGAAAACCATCCCTGTGAAAAATCATTTTCACACGGCATCCCTTAATGTGCCGCCCATATGATCCCGGTGAGACTGTGGGCCAGATCTTCCAGACTTCCCTCCACCTCTCCGCGGAACCACGCCATATACAGACTGCCCGCACCGCCGGCATAGAAGTAGCACCGCGCCTTAAATGCGGCGCTGTTCCGAACCTCCTCGTCGATATCCTCGGAGGCCGACAGGTGCCCGGCGATCAGATCGGGAAGCTGCGTGATAAAGGGATTGGCGGTCTGAAAATTCATCAATACAGTCAAAAGCTCCCGGTTCTCCTCCAGATACGCCGATATCTTTAGGAACATCGGCAGCGGATTGTTGAGGAGTCTGGGGTACTCCGCGTCGTCCAGAAGCCTGTAGAGACTGTCCGTGACTTCCTCCTGTATACTCTGCACCAGCGCGTGGATATCCGCATAGTGGGCATAAAAAGTTCCCCGGTTCAGATCCGCCTTCTGCACGATATCGGTGACTGTGATCTTGTCCGGCTCCTTGACCTGCAGCAGCTCGATCAGCGCGCTGCGGATCAGTTTTTTGGATCGTATGGAGCTTCTGTATTCGGCTTTATCAGACATACGCTCTCCCTTTTCTGTCATTTCTTTCGGCGCAGCCTGTCCGTTCTGTACTTTTCCACGCCGGTACGACATATATTTAACACAAAATGCCGCAAAAATCAACACTATGTTCTATTTTGCACATTCTCGCAAAATGTGTTTATTGTACCGCGTTTTTCCGCGTATTATAATACTGCGTGGAAAAAGAATACCGCAGACTGTTGAAAAGGAAGTGTTGCACGTGGGAAAAAATCCAAAGGACAAAAAAGAAGACGCCGGCTTTATGGTCAAAGTCGCAACATTTATTGTTGACCGGAGAAATCTGTTTTTCCTTCTCTTTGGAATCGCTATTATCTTCTCTGTCATCGCGATGAACTGGGTATCCGTGGAGAATGCCCTGTCCGCTTATCTGCCCGATACGACCGAGACCAGCCAGGGGCTTGACCGGATGGAGGAGCAGTTTATTACATACGGCACCGCCAAAGTCATGGTGACGAATATCCCCTACGAAACCGCCGAGGACATCTCCGAGCAGTTGGAAGCGATGGATTCCATCATCATGCTGACGTTTGACAATACCTCGGAGCACTACAACAACTTTTCCGCATTATATGACATTACTTTCGGCTATGACGAGAAGGACGACCGGGCGCTGGAGGCGCTGGACGAGGTGGAACAGATGCTGTCGGACTACGACATCTATGTCTCCACCGACATGGGCGACGCCTCCGCGGAGCAGATCGCCAGCGAGATGCAGGTCATCAGCGTGCTCGTGGCCGTCGTGGTAGTGACCGTGCTGCTGCTGACTTCCCAGACATGGGCGGAAGTTCCCGTGCTGCTATTGACGTTCATCGCGGCGGCGCTGATCACCAAGGGCACGAATTTCCTGATGGGAACGATCTCGTTTGTGTCCAACTCCGTCACCATCGTGCTGCAGCTTGCGCTCTCCATCGACTACGCTGTTATTTTCTGTAACAGATATAAGGAAGAACACGCCAGCCTGCCGATCCGGGAGGCGGATATCGTCGCCCTGAGCAAAGCGATTCCGGAGATTTCCTCCAGTTCGCTGACCACCATAGGCGGTCTGATCGCGATGATGTTCATGCAGTTCGGCATCGGCCGCGATATGGCCCTGTGCCTGATCCGCGCCATACTGCTGAGCCTGCTGGCGGTGTTCCTGCTGATGCCGGGCCTGCTCATGTTGTTCGGCAAAGCGATGGATAAGACCTATCACAAAAGTTTTATCCCCAAGATTCCTTTCGTCGGCAAGTTTGCCTATAAGACGAGGCACATCATGCCGCCTCTGTTTCTGGTGCTGATCGTCGGCGCCTACCTGATCTCGTCCAAATGTCCCTACGTGTACGGCTACTCGATGCTGGAGACGCCGGTGCAGAGCGACGCGATGATCGTAGACGAGATGATCGAGGAGAGCTTCGGCGCGTCCAATATGGTGGCGCTGGTAGTGCCCGCGGGTGATTATGAAAAGGAAAAGGCGCTTCTGCGGGAGTTGGAGCAGCAGCCGGAGGTCAAGAGCACGCTGGGGCTGTCCAACACGGAGGCGCTGGGCGGCTATATGCTCACCGACAAGCTGACCGCCCGCGATTTCTCGGAACTGCTCGAGCTGGACTATGAGGTGGCGGAGCTCCTGTATATGGCGTATGCGGTGAATGATGAAAATTACGCCAAGATCATCAACGGACTGTCCACCTACAGTGTGCCGTTAATCGATATGTTTATGTTCCTGTACGACGAGGTGCAGGAGGGTTACGTCACGCTGGACGACGACATGATGGAGACGCTGGAGGACGCCCACACGCAGATGCAGATCGCGCTGGACCAACTGCAGGGCGAATCCTACAGCCGTATGCTGATCTACCTCAATCTGCCGGAGGAAGGCGACGAGACCTTTGCCTTTCTGGACAAAATGCACGAGATCGCCGGCAAATACTACGGCGGGGACGTCCTGATTCCGGGAGAGGCCACCAGCCAGTACGACTTGTATAAGACGTTCCAGACGGATAACACCGTAGTAAATGTGGTGTCGATTCTGGCGGTTCTGGTGGTACTGTTGTTTACCTTTATGTCGGCGGGAATGCCGGTGCTGCTGATCCTGATTATTCAGGGCGCGATCTGGATCAACTTTTCGTTCCCTGCCGTGCAGCAGAAAAACCTGTTTTTCATGAGCTACCTGATCGTCAGCTCCATTCAGATGGGCGCCAATATCGACTATGCCATCGTTATTTCGGGCCGCTTCATGGAATTAAAAAATAAAATGTCCAAACGTGACGCCATCATCGAAACGATGAACTTCGCGTTCCCGACGATCGTCACGTCCGGCTCCATGCTGGCGCTGGCGGGCATCTTTATCGGCCAGATGTCCTCCGACGGCGCGATCTGCGGTATCGGCCAGTGCCTCGGACGCGGCACGATTATTTCCATATTTATTGTCATGTTCGTACTGCCGCAGATATTACTGCTGGGTGAAAAGATCATCGACAGGACTTCCTTCGCCGTATCCATTCCGCTGAAACTGGAGCGTATCTCCGGCCTGATGCGGGTAGACGGCATGGTGCGGGGCCAGATCAACGGCACGGTCATCGGCGAGATGCACGGTTTTATCCGCGGCGACGCCAACGTGTTTGTCAATATGGGTAAAGTGGAGAAACTGGAGGACAGTCAGGCAGGGCAGCCGGAAGACGGCCAGCCTGCGCTGCCGGAGAGCGATAACACCGGGCAGCCGATAGCATCCGAGGATAGCCTAAAGGAACTGCCGGAAGATACCCCGGCGGAAACACCGGATGGCAGCACGACGGGAGGGCAGCAGTCATGAAAATAAAGAAATGTAAATTTTTCACACTACTATTATCGGCGGCGCTGTTGCTGCAGAATGCTCCCGTACTGTCCGTGGCGGCGGCTCCTTCCGGCAGCGGCGCAGCGGCTTCCACGGACGCGGACAATAGCGGCGCGGAAGACGGCGCAGCCGAAACCGTCATCCTCAGCGAAGACGAGATGGAGGAAATCTCCATCGCTTCCACGGAGGATTTCCTCGCCTTTGCGGAAAACTGCCATCTGGATTCTTGGTCCTCCGGCAAGATCGTCCGGCTGGAGGCCGATATCGATCTGTCGGGCACGGACTTTACGATGATCCCGATCTTTGCGGGAATCTTTGACGGCGGCGGCCATACGATCTCCGGCTACCGCCCCGAGCAGCAGGGCTATATTATCGGCCTGTTCCGCTATGTGCAGGCGCAGGGCGTCATCCGGAACCTGTCGCTCAAGGGCAATATCTCCGCCTCGGATGAAAAGGAATGCGTTGGCAGTTTCTGCGGCGTCAACCGGGGCACCATCAAGAACTGCGACTTTCAGGGCACGGTAAGCGGCCAGAGCACCGTAGGCGGCATCACCGGCATCAACGAGGCGTCGGGCACCATCAGCGCCTGCTCGGTATCGGGGCGCGTGATCGGATATTATGACACCGGCGGCGTTGCCGGCATCAACCACGGCGTCATCACTTTCTGCGGCAATCATGCCGGCGTCAACGACAATTCCGCATGGGTGGAAGAAGACGACGAGATGGGCACGGGCATCTTTTTCAGCATTCAGGCCACGGATGATGAAGTGGAGATCTACAGCGGCGTCGATACGGGCGGTATCGCCGGATATTCCGACGGCCTGATCGAGCGCTGCGCCAACGACGGCACGGTGGGCTACGAGCATACTGGCTACAATATCGGCGGCATCGCCGGACGGCAGACGGGCGTCGTCCTGTTGTCCACCAACAGCGGCAGCGTCTATGGCCGCAAGGACGTGGGCGGCATCATCGGGCAGATGGAACCCGATATCGAAGTGGACGAGGGGCAGTCTCTGCGGAACGCCGTAGATAAGCTGCACGATCTGATCGACAAGACGCTGGTCGATATGCAGGCGGGCAAGAACGCGATGAAGGCGGATCTGGACAGTCTCAGTTCATTCGGGGACGGCGTACTGGATTCGGGCAATCTCATGGCGGATCAGTTGACAGGATTTGTCGACGGCAACATAACGCAGGTGCAGTCTGTCACGGCCCGCATGGAACACATCATCGACCTGCTCCCCGGCGTTATGGATCAGACGTCCGCCGCGGGAAATTCCCTCACGCGGCTGTCGGACACCTTTGACCGGTTTGTGGCTGATCTGGACGTCGATCTCGGAGAGGACGCACAGAAGGAAATCGACAACGTATACAACTCCATCGACGAGCTCAGGCAGCAGTCCGACTATGTGCGGGGCTGCCTCGACCGCATCAACGCGATCAGGGATAAAGGGGACGGCACCCAGAAAGAGTGGGGAGAACTAAACTCAGAGGAGCAGCAGAAAATCATGGATGAAGTAGTCAATATGTCCGAGCCGCTGGCGCGTATGTCCTCCTCCGCCTCGTCGGTTCTGAGCGGACTGAGCACGCTCGCCCAAGTCTGTGCGCCCTACATACAGGATTCCGCGGAGAGCTCCCTGAAAGATCTGTCCGACGCCACCGAGCTGGCGCAGAGCATGGTGGACTCGATTCACGGCGCCCACGACAACAGCCGCGGTATCATCGATTATATGAACGCGCAGCCAGATGTGCAGCTTACGACGCTCGGCACGGAATTTGACGCCAACCGGGAAAATCTGCACGCGCAGCTTATGGGCGTCTCGGACAGTCTGAAGCGTCTGACGGGCGACACTTCTCAGTATTCCGATCTGGTGAATGAGGATCTGCGCGCCGTCAACGACCAGTTAAACGTTGTGTTCCAACTGCTGGCGGACCATCTGACCGACGCGACGGATATGAATCTGGATCAGCTCTACGAGGAAGTGGACGAGGAGGAAATCGACTCTATCCTGACCGGCAAGTGCGATTCCTGCATCAACAACGGCGTCATCAAGGGCGACATCAACATCGGCGGCATCGCCGGCGCGATGTCCATCGACGAGGAAGATCCGGAGGATAACGCCGCCGGAAATATCTCCTACCAGCCCGGCCAGCGCTTTATCACCAAATGTATCATCACCGACGGTATCAACAACGGCTATATCACCGCCAAAAAGGACGGCGCAGGCGGCATCGTGGGCTATATGAAGCACGGTATCGTCTCCGGCTCCGAGGGCTACGGAAACGTGGAGAGCACGGAGGGCGACTATGTGGGCGGTATCGCCGGTCAGTCCCTCACGGCGATTCTGGACAGTTACGCGCTCTGCTCCGTGTCCGGCGGCAAGGACGTGGGCGGTATCGCCGGATACGGCAATACCTTACGGAACTGCTATGCCATCGTGTCGGCGGACGCCTCCATCGGCAAGGTGGGCGCCGTCGCGGGACAGATCGCCGACGACGCGGACGTCACCGGCAATTACTATGTCGGCAGCGATATCTTCGGCATCGACGACATCAGCTATGCGGGCATGGCAGAGCCTATCTCCTACGAGGAGCTATTGACGGTGGAGCAGCTTCCCACGGCGTTCTGGCACCTGAAAGTCACCTACCGTATCGAGGACACCTACCTCGGAACGCAGGAGGTGGCATACGGCGAGAGTCTGGCGACGCTGGACTATCCGCAGATACCTGCCAAGGATGGGTACTACGGCGCATGGCCCGATTATTCCGACCGGATCATGACGGGCAATCTGCTCATCGACGGCTCTTATGTAGATACCGTCACTGTCGTGCAGAGCACGCAGACGGAGAACACCGACAGCGCTGCGGCCCCCGTATGGCAGAAGCCCTACGCTTTGGTGGAGCAGACGTTCACGGAAGATACCGTATTGAACGCCACGCTGAGCGACCTGACGCCGCCTGACAGCGTCGGTGAAAAAGACCAATATGTGATCTACGATATCACGCTGGAAAACGGCGGCATCTCCCCCACGGACACCTTTGCCGTCAGACTGTTAAATCCTTACGGCGACAAGGCGGCGGTATGGGGCTATCTGGACGGCAGATGGAGCCTGCTAGACAGTAAAGTCCGCGGACAATATCTGCAGGTGGACATGACCGGCGACAGCGAATCGTTCTGCATCGTCCAAAACAGAAGCTATCTTCCCTATCTCATAGCGGCAGCGGCAGCCGCCGCGGTGATTCTGCTTCTGACGATTCTTCTGATCAAACACAGGAAAAAGAAACGCGGCAGCCGTTAGGCTGCCGTAGATACGCCAAGACTTTGTCTCTCATCTTGCGGCAGCCGCCAAGCTGCCGCAGAAATTCCAGAATGATGTCTATCGTCTGACGGCAGCTATCCGGCTGCCGTTCGTTTATTTTTTGTTAAGAAACTCTTTATAATTCTATAATTGACTGTCTGTTATATATGGTATATAACAAGTATAAACAAAGAAACAACTATCACATGAATTGGATTTCCAAATCCGGTCATACTGATAGCATAGAATAGAAAAGGAGTGATTTATATGTTAAGACCGGCATTATTCAACAATCACAGTTACAAACCCATGTTTTTTGACGATTCTTTCGACGAGATGTTCGACAATGCGTTCAAGAACTTCTGGGGCAACAATGAACTGGCAACGTTCGACGCATTCAAGACGGACGTCATCGATCAGGGCGACAGTTATCTGCTGCAGGCAGAGCTGCCCGGCTTCGACAAGTCCGATATCAATATCGACCTGAAGGACAATCTGCTGACGATCTCCGCCTCCCACAAGGAGGAGAAGAACGACGAGGATAAGAACAAATATATCCGCCGCGAGCGCTATTACAGTTCTTACTCCCGCAGCTTCCGCGTCAACGACATAGAGGCCGGCGATATCGACGCCTCCTACAATAACGGCATTCTGGAAGTCAAATTCCCTAAGAAAGAGATTGCCGCAAAAGAAGAAACAAAGAAAATCGAGATCAAGTAAGCCATATGATTTGATCCGATTCCAAATTCCTTTCCTCAACACACAACCAAAACCCCGTCGGGACCCGGCGGGGTTTTGGCGTTTCCGCGTCCGTAAGTTGGCCGCGCCGTTATTCCTTTCTGAGATAGATAACTCCCAGCCAGTGATAGCCGTACAGGTCTGTGCCGTCCTCCAGCCGTTGATAGATTTCGTCCGTGATCTGGTAGAACTGTCCGTCCGTCAGATCGTACCCTGTCCGCAGCGCGGCAGATCCGTCCCGCTCCAGGGCGTCCGCAAGCGCCTCCGCGATCTCATTCTCCGGGAAAAATCTGCCCGTGATGTGATAATACTCGCAGTTTTCGTTGTCTCCGGCGTAATCGCGGAGCCTGCTGTCCGTCATATAGAGCCTGTCCTCTACGTAGATCCGCTCCGCGGCATGATCCGGCAGATTTAAGATCGCGTTGGCGATGTATTCCGCATCATTGTTCGTCACGTCCACGACGCGCCACTCTCCGTCCAGCTTCACCTTATTCCATGCGTGGGGCAGTCCGTCCAGAATACCGGTGACGACGATGCTCTCCATGCCCGCCGCCTCCGCCAGCAGTTGAAACGCCGCCGCGTATCCGCTGCACACGCACCTGCCGTTGATCAGCGCCCCGTAAGCCGTAAAGGAATCACTGAAGCTCTCGTCCGGGGCGTCATAACCGTTTCTCTCCGCACTGTAGAGGGCGTCCTGATCATATTCGACGGTATCGCACAGATATTTGTTGATGGCGATCTCTATCGCCGCGTCGCCCATGCCGGGCTGCACGATCTGTTCCATGATCCCGCCGATCTTATCTTTAAGCTCCCGCTGCTTCTTAGCCTGCACCGCCGCATCATCGGCGTAGGTCACATACAGAAGCCGCCCGCTGCGGTCGATATGGTACTCGTCGATCCCCAGAATCAGCGGATTCTGATAAAAGGCTTCCATAAACACATCATCCAGCAGCGTCAAGTCTCTGGCTTCCTCAAAGGCGGACAGATCGATGCACTCCACCCCGGCCAGCATATTTTCCGCCAGATATTCTCCCAGCGCACTGTTGGCAAAAACGCGGATATCCTCGATCCGCCGTACCTGCTGCTCCGAGTGCGCGCCCTGCTGCCCGATCCCGCTGCCCCGCAGCGATGTGACCGGTTTGTCCCCCGCCTTCCGGCCAAGCTGCGCCTCCCTGTCCTCCAGAAAGGCCATGTCTTCCTGCAGCCGGGAGCCGTCGTAGCCGATGATCTCCACATTGTAGGCAAAGGGCGTCCCCTCCACGATACAGGGCACGGAAAGGCAGTCCTGCGTCTTGCCTTCCAGATAATTGCCCTCCTCGTCGGTGTACCAGATCCGCTTCGGCGCCACCGACGCATTCTCCGTCTCATAGCAGATCAGTTTCCGGCTGGTATGGCCGTCGCACATAGATACATAGTCGTAGGCGGGAAATTTCTCCACGGAATCCGGCTCTCCGCCGAACCCCTCCGCCTCCTCGGTGTAGCGGGCGATAGCGTGGGGCAGATTCCGCGCCAGCTCCTCATAATAGATGACGTTGCTGATCATGGAGGTGCCGCCCTCGCTGACCGCGATGACGCATACGGCCTCCTTAATGCCCTCCGCCCGGCGTCCGACGACCGTGCCCGGCTCATAGGCATCCCCATACAGTTCCTCGGCATACGGATTCTGCCAGTCGTCCTCGCTGACGGAGTAGGTGCAGAACTCCCCATTGACCAGCGCGCTTCTGCCAAACTCCGCGGCGGCGGTGGCCCAGTCCGTCTCCGCCGTAACGCCTAGCGGCGTCATCATATGTTCAAACCCCTCCTCCTCGTCATAGACGAGACGGCAGACGATATACTCCTGCGCGCCTTCCACGGCGGTCCAGCAGAGCCGGGCACGCCCGTCATCCAGTATGCTATAGCTTAGAACCGGCGTATCGTCCAGCTCCCCTTTCAGCGTGACGATGCTCACCACCGGCTGCTCCAGACGGACTCCGGTCTGTTCGTCGTAATAGCGCGCCAGATACAACGTTCCTATATTTCCCCATGACATCCCGCTGCCGTGGTCAAATAGCAGATATTGCGAATGGTCGTACCGGGCCGCCGTATCTGCCGGCAGTCCGCTGGTGCTGACATTGGCCGGCCCCCAGTTGGGCGGCTGGATAGTCAGCGTGCCGGTCTCCTCGTCCCACGTGTAGGCGGAGCCCACGATCTCCCCGGTTAAGTCCGGGTTTTCGTAGATGGCGCAGAGGGAGCTCCACTGATCCTCGTCCGTGGCATACGGATCAAAGCCCAGATGCACCGTGATCGGCTGGCTGCGTTCCAGATTCTCTATCGCCTGGCCGTATCCATAGCCGTACAACGGCATATCCTTATAGTTCTCCTTGGCCGCCGCCGCGAGCTGCCGCGCCGTCACATAGGTGCCGTCTTCCGGCTGGCCGCTTCCCTGTCCGTCCGTGCCCGCCGTCTGACCGCCGCCTCCGCCCGGCGCATCCGTACCGCCGCCTGACGTCTGTCCGTTGTCTCCGGCTCCCGCAGCGTTCGTGCCCTGTGCCGCCGTCTCGCTGCCACTTGGCCCCTGCGGGGCCTGCAAATGGCCATACAAAATACCGCCCGTCAGCGCCGCCGCCAGTACCACGGCAGTGATCGCATAAGGACGGCGTTTCCTCCGTTTCCTGCGGTGCGCTTCCCGCTGCTCCGGAGTGAGCTGCTTCTTTTCGACTTCTATCCGAATATAATCGTTCTCAAACTTCATGCTCTCTGTCTCCCGCGGCTTGCGGACGTCTACTCGCTCTCTGCCGCCGTTTCCTGCACCAGCGCATATACCTCCTGCGCGAACGCCTCTTTCGTCAGATCTTCCTCCGTCAGATCGGACACCGCCGTATAGCCCGCCGTACCGTCATCAGACGGCGCCCACGCCCGCCATGTTCCGTCGGTATCGCTTCTGCCCACCCACAGTGTCATGTCCTGCACGGTGATTTCTTCCGTTCCGATCCAGTCCGCGTATGAGGGCGCTTCGGTGTCCGCCGTAAGCCGGATCGATGTCCCGCCGCCTGCTGCCTCATCCGCGCCGCCCCGTCCGACAGGCTGCGGCCCACCCTCCGCGGACTGCGCCCTGCCCAGATACCGGGACACCGCCGCGGTTTCGGTTCCGTCCGCCTGTATGCCGCCATCCTGCCGCGTGCGCAGCGACTGCATGGACACGGCTCCGACAGCCAGCAGGATCACTGCCGCTGCCGCTATCGAGACGATCCGCCGCTGCCGTATGCGCCGGATGCGCCGTTCCTCGGCGGCTGCCGCCTCTTTTGTCCGCCGCAGCATCGCCTCCTGCGGGTGTAGGTGCGAAACCGCCTCCCGATATTGCTCCGCCGGAAATTCTCCGCCGTCCTGCTGCCAATCATTCCACTCCGCCATAGCCGCTCTTTCCTCAACCGCCCTGCACCGCTCGTGCCGCCCTGCCTGTGCAGACACTTACCGTTCCTCCTCGAGCATCTTGCGCAGCATCTCCCGCGCCCGGTATAGCTGCGACCGCACGGTGGACTCCTTCTGCTGCGTCAGCGCCGCGATCTGCGCCGCCGTCTGCTGCTCGTAATAATACAGATGCACCGCCAGCCGATACCGGGGCGGCAGCCTGAGAACCGCCTCCCACACCGGATCTGTCTCCGGCATCTCGTACCCGCTGCCGCCGGCGGCGATCCGTCCGGGGTCTTCCACGAGATCCACGTTTTTGTTCCAGTACCGGCCAAAGTGCTTCTTGGCACAGTTGACCGTCACCCGTATCAGCCACGCCTTCACGTGTTCCCACGACTCCAGATCCTGTATGTGGCTGACAAGCCTGACAAACACTTCCTGAAACAAATCGTCCGCATCCGTTGTATTTTTCATCTGCGCCAGCGCCAGACGGTACACCATATCGGCGTATCTGTCGATCGCTCCCTGCACAGTGATCCGCTCCCGTTTCTGCATAAAAAATCCCTGCCGTCATATCCGTTGTTTCCGTTTCCGATACACGACAGGGATTTTTCGAAAAGAGTCTTGCAAGCGCTACGGCTGCCCGCTTAGTATTCCGGCATTGTGGAATTCTCTATCTCGACGGAGATAACGCTTCCGTCCTTTACCGTGATCGTATATCTGTCCAGCACGCTCAGGGCCGGATAGGATATCTCGTAATAAGTATAGCCGCTGTCGGATGTCTCCGTCTCGCACGAAAAGCCGTCCACCGCCTTCTCGACGTCCGCCTCCGAGCTTCCCACTTTAATATTGCCGGGCAGTACCAGATCAAATTCCGGCCCGTAGATACTGGATTCCATCGACGTGATAAAGCAGTTTTCGATCGTCGTCGCATAGTCCGCGTAGTTCTGCGCGATCACGTTCAGCTCCTGATTGTCGTAGCGCACCGTGATCCAGCCGTAGGAATCGGCCCCCACCACGCTGTCCGAGTCGCTCTCAACGATGGTAAAGCCGTTGTCCAATAACGCCGCCACCGGGCAGGGCAGACTGTATACCACGCCTTCCATCTGCGCCGTGTACGCATAGAAATCGTCTCCCAGCGCGTCCGGCGCCTGATAAGCCGTGACCAGCTCGGGGACTTCCTCGCTCACGGAATTGTCCGCGCCTTCCAGCTCCACCATATTTTCCATTTCGATCTTTTTCAACGTGCCGTCGTCATGGTATACGTACAGGCTGACTTCACTGTAGCTATCGGCCTCATAGGTCATCTTATAATACAGGTCGCCGTCATAGTCGTCGGTGGGCGTGCCGTACGCCGCCAGAATATCGTCCTTGCCGGACACGCCGTACTGGATGCCGCCGGGCAGGAGAATCTCCCATCCGGAGTCTCCGACCTCGTAATCGTCCAGCGAAAGGCTCGCCACGATGCACTCCGTCAGCGGCGCCGCGTTCATGGACAGATTGGCGATTCTGGTCGTCGCGCCGCACCCGTCCATCTCCCATGTCGCCAGCGTATATTCGTTGGTCGACAGCGTGGTCGTCTCATCATCGTCCAGCGTCCATCCCAGCGCTTCAAAATCGGAATACCACATCGGGAACTGGTACACCGTTCCGTTGATGGACATTTGGAAATCATAGAGATCGTCCGACAGCTCCGCCGCGCCTGCAGAGACTTTTCCGGAATCCGTATCTTTTGTCTCCGCCTCGTCTTGTGCCGCATCTTCCGTGGAATCCTCGTCCGCTTCCTCTGCGTCCGCATCCTGATTGTCTGCGTCGCCTTCCTCCTCCGCCTCGTCTTCTTCCTCTCTGTCGGCGTCCTCCTCCCGCGTTTCCTCGTCGTCCGACGTGTCTCTGCCTCCGCAGGCCGTCACCGCCAGCGTGCAGCTTACTGCCAGAAGCAGCGCCAATACTTTCTTTTTCATCTGTTTCCTCCTCTTTTCACGGCTATCTGTTTTTGTTTGAATCCCTTTGTCTCAATCCCTGCCGTCATTAAGAATACCTTTGAGGAGAGCAAAACGTTGCAGTTTTTGAAAAAAATTTTTTATTTCCGTCTCGCCGCCATCTGATCGTACTGCCGGTACATCTTCTGGACTTCGTTCTCCAGAATATAATAGTGCCGGACATACGGAATCAAAAGCACCAGAATCACCAGCGCCAGCAGGCCCGTGGCCGGTGAAAAGGCCGTCACCGCCAGCGCCGCCGCGATGATCTCCAGCAGCGCGAACGTCACCGTCACGATCAGATGGATCAGCCGCTCGTGCTGGAAAAAGGAGATCTGAATCAGATGCTCCCGGATGACGCTCTCCCAGTCCGCATCATCCTGCGCCAGCAGCTCGTCGATGTATTTTCTGTAATGCAGGATTCTCTGTTCCATCACAACCTCCGTTCCGCTCTTTTTCTCTCAGACAGACGATGGAGCGGAAAATGCCGCTCCATCACAGGATCAAAAAAGTCATTTACTGAAACTGCAGGAAATTTTTGATGATCGGGTTCTCATACCGCAGTATGATCGCCGACGTCGGCGGCAGCGTCACCGTGACGTTGCCCGATATCACGGGATATTCCGTCTCCTGCGTCGTATAGCCGTCGGCGGTGGTCAGCAGGAGCCGCTTCATCATGCAGTCCATCGGCACGCCCAGATACCACACCGCCACCTCTTTGGTGATCTCATGGTCATTGTTGTTCACAAAGATCAGCGACTGGCCCTGTTTGGTAAATCTGCCGTAGCCCAGCACATTATAGTCGCCCTCCACGTACTTGAGGGAGCCCGTGAGAAATTCCTTGTGCGTCTTATGAATGCGGATGATCTCCCTGTGAAAGTCGATCAGCTCCTGATCCTCATGCCCCCACGGATAGGTGCGCCGGTTGTCGGGATCGGTAAACCCGCACACGCCCGCCTCGTCTCCATAGTAGATCGTCGGCGCGCCCGGCCATGTCATCTGTATGACTACCGCCTCCCGGAACACCGCTTTGTTGATGCCCTGATTGGCCGCCTCCGGCCCCAGCGTATTCGTCCGCCCCACTTTCCGATTGGTGCGCGTCAGGAAACGCGAGTGGTCATGGTTGGACAGTTCGTTCATCGCCACCTGCAGGGACGGCGTCGTAAAGCTGGCGCCGTGATGCTGCATCGCGCCCCAGAAGCTATAGGCGTTGCCGCGCAGATCCTCTCTGTAGTCGTCACTGTGCTTCTGCATTCCGGTCAGGAACCATGTCACCGGCTCCATAAACGCATCATAGTTCATGACGGTGTCCCACTCGTCGCCGCCCAGCCAGTCCTTGGGATTGCCGTAATGCTCCGCCAGTATGATGGCGTTCGGGTTCGCCATCTTGACGGTCTTGCGAAATTCTTTCCAGAAATGGTGGTTAAATTCCGGCGAATGCCCCAGATCCGCCGCCACATCCAGACGCCAGCCGTCCGCGTTGTACGGCGGAGAAACCCATTTGCGCGCGATATAGAGGATGTAGTCCATAAGCTGTCTGGAATTTTCATAATTCAGCTTGGGGAGGGTATCGTGCCCCCACCAGCCGTCGTAAGTGCCGTTATACGGCCATTTATGGTCGTCGTGGAACTGGAAATAATTGTGATAGGCGCTGTCCTGCGTGATATAGGCGCCCTTCTCGTACCCTTCCACATTCTCGTAGATACGCTCCCTGTCCAGCCACTTGTTAAAAGAACCGCAGTGGTTGAACACGCCGTCGAGGATCACCTTGATTCCTCTGCGGTGCGCCTCTTTGACCACCTCCGCAAAGAGCTCGTTGCTGGCCTCCAGATTCTCCCGATTAGATACACGGTCGATATACCGGGTTGCGAAGCGGTTTTCCGTCTGGCCGTCGGCGAGCAGCTCGCCCTCGTCGTGCACGATCCTGCCGAAATGCGGATCGATATAGTCATAGTCCTGAATATCGTATTTGTGGTTGGACGGCGATACAAACAACGGATTGAAGTAAATCACATCGATCCCCAGATCCTGCAGATAGTCCATCTTGTCCAGAACACCCTGCAGATCGCCGCCGTAGAACTCCCGGACGCCCATCGCCGCCGGGTATTTGCCCCAGTCCTCCACGCGCACGGTCTTGTCGCCGATATACTGGTATTCGTTTGTCAGCACGTCGTTGGTGGGATCGCCGTTGCAGAACCGGTCTACATAGATCTGATAGAAAACCGCGCCCTTGGCCCATTCGGGCGTCTTAAAGCCCGGGATCAGGCGGAAATGGTAATATTCATTGACATCCTTGCACACGCCTCTCGTGTCGTAGTAACACAGAATCTTGCCGACGTGCACCTCGAAATAATAGGTGAGCGTTTCATTCTCCAGTTGGACAGAGTGCGAGTAATAGTCAAAATAATTATCCGTCTCCGTCTTCATCATCAGGTGCTTCTCCCCTTTGATGACCAGAAACACGCGGTCGATGTTGTTTCTCTTGGAACGGAAATGAATGTTGACCTCACCGTAGGCGCTGGGCTCCGGCGGATATACATAATCCTCCGTCATATCCGAGAACAGTGCCTTTCTATTAAAAACCGGCCTCATCGATGCGAGATACTGCTGGTTCCTCTCTGCCCTTTGAAACTGACTGATATCCATCTGGTACGCCATCCTCCCCAAAAAGCATATATGGATATTGTATACTATATATTGTGTTTATTCAAGATTTTTTCCCTTGATTTATCCATGATTTAGAGAGAAGCCGCCCTGCTGCCGCCGCGGTCGCCCCGGCTTCTTTCTATCTCTGATCGATATCTGATTCTGCAGCTTTGGTTCGATGTCGCGGGAGATGCCGCTCTGCTGCGGATACAGGCCCAGAACGGTAAAAAAGACAGTTTATACAAACTGCCTTTTTTAGAGAAGGTATTTCTTTCTTATGGGGTATAGCAAAAAACTATAATGTATTGGGGGTTACAAGTGTATAGTAGCATACCCGGATTCATACCACAATACTAAGGATTCACAAATATTACAATTTTGTCTATCTGTTTTTGTGCATTTTTCACAATTATGCCATCGATAACGTGGAATCCTCCGGCTGCGGGTACTCTTTGTCAAAGAGCGCTTCGAACTCGTCCCTGCCGATCTTTTCCTTTTCCAGAAGGAGCTGCGCGCACTTATGCAGAATACTGCTCTGCTCCAAAATGATGTTCTTTGCTTTCTGGTAGCAGTCGTCGATGATCGCCTTCACCTCGCGGTCGATCTGCCCGGACACCTCCTCGCTGTGGCTCTTGGCATGGGCCAGATCCCTGCCGATAAAGACTTCGTCGTCATCGTCGTCATAGTTGATGATGCCGATATTCTGCGACATTCCGTAGCGGGTTACCATGCGGCGGGCGACCTTCGTCGCCTTCTTGATATCGCTCATCGCGCCGGTGGTCACGTCGTCAAAGATGATCTCCTCCGCAATCCGTCCTCCCAGCGATACCATGATATCCTGCAGCATTCTGCCCCTAGTCATAAACATATCGTCCCGCTCAGGCAGCGGCATCGTGTAGCCCGCGGCGCCCAGTCCGGTGGGAATGATCGACACCGTATATACCGGCCCCACATCGGGCAGCACATGAAACAGAATCGCGTGCCCCGCCTCGTGATAGGCCGTGATTTTCTTTTCCTTGTCGGAGATGATGCGGCTCTTTTTCTCCGTACCGATCCCCACTTTCACAAAGGCTTTCTTAATGTCATCCTGCCGGATGAAGACGCGCTTGTCCATCGCCGCGTTGATGGCCGCCTCGTTCAGCAGGTTCTCCAGATCGGCTCCGGTGAAGCCCGCCGTAGTCTGGGCGATCTGCGCCAGATCCACGTCGTCGCCCAGCGGTTTGTTCGCCGCGTGCACTTTGAGGATCTCCTCCCTGCCGCGCACGTCGGGATGCGCCACCGTGATCTTTCTGTCGAACCGGCCCGGCCTGAGAATTGCGGGGTCCAGAATATCCACGCGGTTGGTGGCCGCCATCACGATGATTCCCTCGTTGACGCCGAAACCGTCCATCTCTACCAATAACTGGTTCAGCGTCTGTTCGCGCTCGTCATGTCCGCCGCCCATACCGGTGCCGCGGCGTCTCGCCACCGCGTCAATCTCATCGATAAAAATAATGCAGGGCGAATGCCGCTTGGCCTCCGCGAACATATCGCGCACGCGGGACGCGCCCACGCCGACAAACATTTCCACGAAATCCGAACCCGATATGCTGAAAAACGGCACGTTCGCCTCGCCCGCGATGGCCTTGGCCAACAACGTCTTGCCGGTGCCCGGCGCGCCTTCCAGCAGAATGCCCTTGGGGATGCGCGCGCCCACCTTTGTAAACTTGGCGGGCTCTTTCAGAAATTCCACGATCTCCTCCAGTTCTTCCTTTTCTTCCTTCAATCCGGCAACGCCGTCGAGCTTGATCGTATTCTCGCCGCCCATGGTCAGCCGGGCGCGGCTTCTGCCGAAGTTCATCATCTTGCCGCCACCGCCGCCGGCGTTCTGCGCGTTCATCATCACAAAGAAGAACACGCACACGACCACTACGATCAGGATCGGCAGTATGCTGTTGAGGAACCAGCTCTCCTGCGGAACGTCTTCCACCCGCGGATCGATTCCGTAGCTTCTGACTAACGCCTCCATCTCCGTCACGTCGGTGACGTACAACGTCAGTTCCTGTCCGTCTTTCAGCGTTACTTCTAAGGAACCCGTGGGCGTCTCCTTGTTGGGGCAGATGTTGACCATCGCCACCTCGTTATTGTCGAGCTGATCGACGAACTGCCCTTTCGTGTAGCCCGTGCTCTGCACATGGAGCGTGCCGATCCAGACCGTCAGCATCAGAAGCCCGATGATAATAATAAAATACAGATAGAAATTTTTGTTATTCTTGCTCAAAGTAAACCTCTTTCCTATCAATTCATCAAAACGTTAATCAAATTTCACGACGCCGATATAAGGAAGATTGCGGTATTTCTGGTCATAGTCCAGACCGTAGCCCACCACAAATTCGTCCGGAATCTGAAAGCCCGTGTAGTCCACCCTGACGTCCACAACCCGTCTGTCGGGCTTGTCCAGCAGCGTGCACAGTTTGACGTCCGCAGGCCCCCTGTCCCTTAGCATCTCCAGCAGATAACTTAACGTTCTCCCGGAATCCACGATATCCTCCACGACGATAACGTTTTTGCCCGCAAGCGGCTCGTCCAGATCCTTGACGATCTTAACGACTCCGCTGGATTTCGTATCGCCGCCGTAACTCGACACGGACATAAAATCCAGCGATACCGGAACGGTGATCCGTTTGGCCAGCTCGCACATAAAAAAGCTGCCGCCCTTGAGAACGCAGACCAGATGCACCTGCCTGCCGGCGTAATCTTTGGAAATCTGATTGCCGATCTCCTGAATCCTTCGGTCTACTTCTTCCTCGTTCAGTAATACTTCAATTCTCTCCGCCATGATAGCCTCCTCTTAGCTGTATCTGTAAGATACGCTTCGTACTTTCCTCCACGCAGTAGCGCCGGCTGGTTCGGTAACCGGGAACCCACAGAATATGCTGCCCGTCCGCCGGCAGATACATTCTGTCCCGCCATGCCGCGGGAATCTTTTCGTCGATCATGTACCGCTGTATGGTCTTGGTATGCAGCGCGCCGTCGATGGTCAGCACATCTCCCGGACGGCGGGTGCGCAGCACAAGAGCCCCTGTTATTTTATCATAATCAAACCATTTCGTATATCTGTTTTGTGCAATATTTTTGCCATTTTTCCAAAAATCCCCGCTGTTTTCCTCCAGCGTAAAGCAAAAAACCTGTCCGCCGCCCACGTCGATGGTGGCAGGCGGCACGACGGAATATACGGCGGCGTTGTCCGCTTCTACGGGATTGCCCGCAGCCTGCCCCGCCCCGGCGGAACTGCCTGCGGCCTGTTCCGATGCGGAGAGACTCGCCGCCCATGCCCGGCAGCCGTCGTTGTCCGCCCCAGTCATCCGGTACAGGAACAGGTTGTCATATTCCTTGTACGCCCGGATGCCGCAGGGCAGAGACGCCTGCCCGCTTCCCTGTGTGCACAGAAGTTTCAGCAGCTCCTCCAGATGCCGCCCGGAGATATCTTTCCGATAGGGCGTGAGCCGTTCCAGACACAGAAGCAGCACGCGCTTATACATGACGGCATCCTCCGCCGACAGTTCTTTCCACCGTACCACCAGACACGTGCCGCCGGAAGGCATCTCCTCCTGCCGGACATACCGCTCCGTCAGGATATCCGTCTGCTTCTGCAGATACCGCTCCGTCTCCTCCACGATATCCGCCAGCTCGCCCATATGCGCCACGGCGCCCGCGCAGATCTCCCGCTCCGCATAGGGCAGGATATGATGGCGTATCCTGTTCCGGGTGTACGCATCCGTCTCGTTGGTGCTGTCGGTGCGGTATGTCAGCTTCTCCGCCGCCAGATACGCCTCTATCTCCCGCCGCTCCAGACACAGAAGCGGTCTGATCACATCCTCCCGCACCGGACGGATGGCGCAGAGCCCTCTGAGGCCGCTCCCCCGGAACAGATGAAAGAGCATCGTCTCGGCGCGGTCGCCCGCGTTATGGGCCACGGCGATCTTGCCGGGGCGGTTCCCCTGCTGCCCGCGCAGCGCTTCCCGGAACGCCTCATAGCGGAACTGTCTGCCTGCCTCCTCCTCGGACAAGCCCCGCTCCCCGGCGTAAGCCGTCAGATCGACGCTGCGCAGGCGGAACAGAATCCCCCACGCCGCGCACAGTTCCTCCACAAAAGCCGCGTCCTGCGGAGATTCCGGCCTGATGCCGTGGTCCACGTGAACCGCCAGCAGCCGGAACGGAATCCGCCGCGACAGTCTGTGCAGCATATGCAGCAGGCAGACGGAGTCCGCGCCGCCCGAAACGCCGGCGGCGACCACGTCACCGGCCTCTATCATATGATATTTTTCCACATATTTTACTACTTTTGTGTATTCCGCATCCATTCCGCATTCCGCCGTGTCTTATTACCGCATCGGTTGTCTTTATCATATCATTTCTGTTATAAATTGCAATCGCCGCCCTGATTCCAGAGTCCCGCCACCAGAACGGTCATGTCGTCCCTGACGCGGCCCCTGCTCTGCGCTAAGCAGCAGGTCAGGATCTGATTGGCCATCTCGCCCGGCCCTACCTCCTCCATCCTGCCGAGGATCTCCGGCAGCATTTCCTCGCCCATTCCCTGCGAAAGCGCGTCCAGCACGCCATCCGACAGCATAATCACATAATCGCCGCTCTGCAGCGTCCGGTACATGACTTCCGGCTCCAGCTGCCCGAAGACGCCCAGCGGAAAATTCTGCGCGGAGAGCCTGTCCACCAGACGCCCCCGCTTGATATAGGTGCACGCCGCCCCCACTTTGATAAACTCGCACTCGCCCGTATACAGGTTGATATCGCATACGTCCAGCGTGGACATATTTTCCTCCTGCCCCGCCGACGCCAGCGCGCCGTTGATGAGCTGCACCGCCGTCTCCTTGCCGAAGCCCGCCTCCAGCAGACTCTCCATCAGGTCGATCACCCGCCCGGAATCCCGGCGCGCCTTTTCCCCGGAGCCCATCCCGTCGGACAGAAGGATTTTCATCGTTCCGTCCTCCGTCTCGCAGAAGGAAAAATTGTCCCCCGACACTTTCTCCGTCTCCTTGACGGCCTTGGCCGTTCCGCTCAATAGCTGGAAGGCGGGCTGCTCGGCAAAGCAGTAGGCCGTCCACTCCGGCGTCACATACAGGGGCGCGCTTTTGGCCGGACGCATCCGGACGTTCACCGCCTCCGATATCACTTCCGCCACATCCTCCGCCGCGATATGCTCCTGCTCTCCCGGCCTGCCGTATCTGCCGCCCGCCGCCCGCATGGTCAGGCTGATCTCGCGGTGTCCGTCCTCGTGCTCCAGCTCCAGAAAATCTCTCAGAAGAATGCCGTTCTCCTTTAACAGTCTGGCCATCCGCCTGTACTTTCGCTCGCTGGTGGGCCGGTACGCATAGGTCTCTCTGGCCACCTGCGCCATGATGTGCGCCGTCTCTTTGAGATGCTGCGCCAGCAGGCCCCTGTTCTCCTGCGCCCTGCGCTGCCAGAGATAACTCTGGCGGCTCTGGGGCGTCAGTGTGCCGGCCTCCGCCTGCCGTGCCGCCTCCGTCCGGGCCGCGCTGTCCCGCTCCGTCTCCTGTTCGGTTTCGTCTTCCAGCAGATCCGCCAGATCCCGGAAGGATTCCGCATAATTCAGAAGCCGCTGCCTGCCGTATTCCGTCAGAACCGCCGCCCTGTCCGCTATTCTGTCTGTCGCCTGTTTTCTCATGACTTACCCCCTGACCGGTATCATTCCTGTTCTGTAACCGCTTGTTTACAGGTCAGTATTCAATATATGAGGGGGTTGTCCAAATTATGACTCACAGATTTTTGACGTTATTCCGCCTGCTATGGAAAAAGCAGATTCCGAAGTCTGTTCCGAAATCTGCTTAATTCTCATCTTTAAATATAATCTCGCCTTCATATACGAGCCCGAGCTTTTCTTTTGCTACTTCTTCCACATATTTTTTGGTCTGCGTATACTTTTCATATTCCGCTATTTCTTCCGACCGCGCTTCCTCTGCCTCGATCTCCTGCATCAGCGCCTCCTCCCGCGACTGGTAGGCGGTACGCTTCTCCCGAAGTTCTATGCTTTTGACTGCCACCACGGTCATCATCATCAGGACGACCGTTATCACCAGAAGCATTCCCATCCTGTTGTGGCGCTTTCTGCGATATGCTGCTTTCCTTGCCATGCCGTTGACGTTACCCCATCTTTTTGCCCGGTTATTGTTTACATAAAACCATTCTAAGTGTTTTTATGCAAACCGTCAACCGTTTTTTTAGAAATTGTCCGCCTTTTTTGCATTTTTTCCCGCCGTATCGAACACATCTTCTGGCCGCCGAAAATGCGCACTTTATCGGTTTTAGCACAATTTGTATGATACGAAATAGGAACCACATGATCTTGTGGATGCACGTTGACATAACGTTTACGAATGCGCTTCTAAAAATTATTTTATAAAAAAACATTCCGAGGGCCGCCCCCGCTACGGCAAACCACCTCAGAACGCCGCTGTTCTCCCGGTAGAGCATATAAAATACAAAAATACCGCACAGAAACCAGTAGACAAAGTCCTCCGCCGACGTCAGCACCCTGCCGTGGCGAACCAGCCTTCTGAGGATCAGGAGCCAGTCATACGCAAATGTGATGACAATCCCCATGACGACGGAGTGGAAAAAAAAGGTAACTTCCCGCACAATATCCTGACTCATAGACCGATCCCCCGAAGCTACTTGAACAGTCTGGCTAACAGCGACTCTCCCTTGCCGCCGTACCCGGCGTTCTCCGAGTAGGTGAAACTGTCGATCCTTCCCTCTACGTCCACTTCCCCCTTGTCGAGAACCAGCCGGCCAACGTGCAGCTCGCTGCCCTTGATCATCAGCATTCCCTGTTCCGTCTCCAGAAGGATCTCGTTGACATCGAACGAAAGCACGTCGCTGACACCGCTTATCGTGCAGCTCTTTCTGTCGACCAGCGTCAGTCTGTGAGATCTTCTGCCCGTATTGTTCAGATCCTCCATACATACCTCCCTAACCGCAGCGCATAGCAATACGGTTGTGCTCTTATTTAATGTATGTCGGACCGCCGCCTGATATGACTCGTTTGTGCCGTTTCATCTACGTCAGATAGCGGAAAAGCTCCTTGGCCTCCTCCTTGCGCACCGTCTCCTGAACGTCCAGCACCTCGACCTTGACCTCCTTGTTGCCGAACCGGATCGTGATAATGTCCCCTTCCTTGACATTGGCGGACGCCTTGGCCGGTCTGTCGTTGATCATCACCCGCCCGGCATCGCACGCTTCGTTGGCCACCGTCCGGCGTTTGATCAGACGGGAGACCTTCAGATATTTGTCTAGCCTCATGTTCCCTCCTCCCGGCACCGGAACGCCCGCGGGCGGCCCGGACTGCCGTCTTGCGCATGAAAAAAAGCCCATATGCGGCGCATACAGGCTTTTACCCTCACTGCTTATGATTAGTTAAGGCTATCTTTCAGAGCTTTGCCGGCTTTGAACTTAGGAGCCTTGGAAGCTGCGATCTTCATAACCTTGCCGGTCTGAGGATTTCTGCCTTCTCTTGCCGCTCTCTTGGAAACTTCAAAAGTACCGAATCCAACCAACTGTACTTTGCCGCCTTTTTTCAGCTCGCCTGCAACAACGTCTGTGAATGCCTTCAATGCCTTTTCTGCATCTTTCTTAGATAAGCCTGCCTGATCAGCCATAGCTGCAACTAATTCTGTCTTGTTCATCTTGAACTCCTCCTCTTATAATGAGTTTTCATATTCTTTGTTAGATGTTTCTCTTTTGAAACGCCTAGCCTACATACATTTATAAACGTTTTTTCCATGCTTGTCAAGCCCAATAATGCCAATTTTACGCTATTTTTCGGTAAATTTATATTTTCCGGCATCGACGGAATGTTATGTAAATTGCATTTGGCATTTTCCCTCTGTCAGGGCGCCGTCTTTTCATACTGTTCTATAAAATCATCCACCCTGTCGGCCAGCGCCTGTTCGTGGGATATCTTAGCGAGTCTGGCGATATCGGACACCCGCATCAGCATATCCGCCAGAATCTGTTCCAGCTCCTGATCCTGCTCCTGCAGGCCGCGCCCCTGCAGCTTCTGTACCGCCGCCGCCAGCGCCTCCACGTCCTGCTCATAGCTGCTGCTATACCCATAATGCTTGTCCGCCTTTTTCAGCACCTTGGCCGCTCTCGTCAGGGCGGGCAGCTCCACCGGCACTTCCCGCAGCGGCGTCGGAACCCATTCCTTGTCCTTCTTTTCCTCTTTTTTGATCTCCTCCCAGTTGACCAGCACTTCCTCCGGCGTGTCCGCGCTGCCCGTTCCGAACACATGGGGATGTCTGCGTATCATCTTGCGGCTGACCTCGTCCACGACGTCCTCCATCGTAAAAAGCCCTTCCTCGGAGGCGATCAGCGCGTGCATGACGACCTGCAGCAGCACGTCGCCCAGCTCCTCCCGCATATTCTCCGGATTGCCGGTGCGGTCATAGATCCGGATCGCCGCCAGCAGCTCCGCCGCTTCCTCCGTCATACAGGGTTTCAGGCTGTCGTGCGTCTGCACCTTGTCCCACGGGCACCCGTTTTCGCCCCTGAGCGTCGCCATAATTTTCAGAAAATCTTCGTAAGTATATTTCTTCTCCGCGTTATCCATCTCTGCCGTCCTCAAATTCTTTTATCCTTTTTAATCGTTATCGGACGCGCTGCCGCCGTCGTCATTGTCCGATGCGCTGCTGCCGGAAGCGCCGTTGTCGGCGTTATTGCCCGATGCACTGCCGCCCGATGTGCTATTGTCAGAAACGGAGCTGCTATTGCCGCTGACGCCGGTCTGCTTCTCCAGTTCCGTAAAGGAATAGGTAATATCCTCGCCGTCGTTATACAGATAGATCGTGTAGCTCTTGGTCACATAACCGCTCCTGCGGAGTGTGACCGTATGGCTCCCCTGCACCTTGTTAAAGCTGACCGGACAGATGCCCAGATAATTGCCGTCCACATACACTTCCGCGCCCTTGGGAGCGTCGATATATACCCGGTTGCCCGTCTTGGCGCCTACCGCGTCCTCCGTGCCGTCCGATGCCTGATCGCTATTATCGCCCTCGTCGGCGTCTCCCGTCCGATCCGCACTGTTGGCGCTGACCGTATTGTCATCGTCCGACGTCTTCGTCTTCTCCATGGTAAACGAAATCTGCGCATAATCGGAGCCGACCTGAATATATTTCGTCAGGGAATCATATCCCTCCGCTTCCAGATTGACCTGATGGATGCCGTAAGCCAATTCCACCGGGCTGCTGATATCTGCTTTACTGCCGTCGATCTTGACCGTGGCTTCCTCGGGAGTGACGGAAAATAAAATCCTGCCTGTCCTGTCCTGCGCGATCTCCAAGTCTCCCACGTCCAGAATCACTTCTTTATCCCGCTCCACGGTGACGTCCTTGATGCAGTCCGCACCGTTATTCGACAGTCTGACCTGATACGATCCTTCCGGCACGACCAGAAGCATATCCTCCGAAATCTCGCGGATTACCGCGTTCCCTACCTCGATCCAGCCGCCGACCAGCGCCTGTTCGTTTTTCAGGCGGATATAGCCGTGTCCCCTTTCCACGCTGATACTGTAGATCTCGTGGCCGACGCCCTTGACCGTGATCGCGTCCTGCGCCACGATATCCATCACCTCGGCGCGCCTGCCGCGGGAGAACACCACGGCGTCGTCCGGCAGCGAATAGGTCGCAGAGCCGATGGATGCCGTCTTGTTGAGGCCGCCCAGATCATAATTCTGTATCTTGTCATAGGACCACGCCTGCGGAGAGAGCTGTATGCCGGCCAGTCTGCGCTGCCCTTTCAGGAATGTGACGTCCACGATATCGCCTTCCCCGATCTGGGAAATGGTCATGGGGCCGCCGTACTTGTCGCACACGTTCGTCGCGCCGTCGTAATACAATGTATACTGTCTGCCCGCGTCCATATTCATACAGACAACGGCTTTGTTCTGCTGATCCACCGACATGACCACGGCGGTGTCCGCCGAATCATAGCTTCCCACTGCTGCCGCCGTAAAACCGGTGGCCGCCATACCGCCTCCGTCGTCTTTGCCCTTTGCCATGCCGACGTTGCTCGCCTGAGAGGTGCAGCCCGTTATCCACATCATGGCCGCTGCCGCCGCCAGCGCCGTCCGTATCAGTCTTGTGTGCATCTGGGTTCTTATCCTTTCTTCTGTGCCGCAGTCACCGCCGCGGCGTGAATATATTTTCCAGAAAAAGCTGCTTATCCCGCTCCTGCGCAAACAGTTTTTCTATCTTTTCCATATTTTTGCCGGGAATCCACGCTTTGCCCGTATTGTAATAAAAATTGACGATCTTCCAGAACTTCTCCGGGTAGGCCAGCCGGTAGTATAGCTCCCCGAGATCCCGCTTGGTCAGCGTCTTTACTTTATTATAACTCTCGATGAGCGCGTCACCAAGCGTCTGCGACCAGTTATTTTTTTCCAGCAGCTTGCGGAGAAACAGGCACAGATCGCGGGCGGGCCAGTCCCGGACACATTTTTCAAAATTGATCAGCATATACCCGCCGCCGGTCAGCATGATATTGTGGTACTGATAATCGCCGTGGCATATGACGGAAGCATCCCTAGAGTCTTCCTCATAGGCATAATAACGCAATTCATCGGTAATTTGCAAGGCATTATTCATGAAATAATCATAATGCCTCATCAAATAGATCTCAAAATCCGTCTTCTGGCTTTTTTCCCAGAGAAATTTCCTCGCCTTTTTCAGTTCCCGGTTATGCTTTTCATATTCCTTGTCGAGCCGGAATGCCGGCTGCCCGGCCAGTTCGTCGTCCGCGGAAACGTCGGAGACAAGATGCAGTCTGGCCAGCGTAGCCGCCGCCTGACGGCACTCGCCGGGGTCGCGGTGGCTGCATTCCCTGCCGTCGCAGTAGGTTTTCAGTATGTATCCCGTCCTGTCCTGATCGTAGACCACCAGCTCTCCCTCTGCGGAGGGCAGGAGGATTTCCGTCTGCACCGTGCCGCTCTCTCTGATATGGCGCAGCAGCGTGTCCTGAAATTTTATTTTAGCGGCGGGCCCGCCATATTCTTTTAAGATGAGCAGCCCGCGGTCCGAGTCGCACAGGATCGCGCCACGCCCCTTCCACGTGCGGCTGACTTCTATCTCGTACTGCTCCAACAAATTCACCGCTTTATCATTCACTGTATTCCCTCCGCCATGTTGTCTATCCTATCATATGTAGAGGGTTTTCAAAGTATGAATTATTTGCGGAAACTCTGCATTCTGTCCCTGCACACGGCCAGCAGCTCATCTCTCGTATTTCTTTCGGGCTCCTCCAGCACCAGCGCCAACAGCTCCTGCAGCATATCGCCGATGGCTTTGCCGGCGGGGATGCCCAGCGCGATCAGATCCCTGCCGCCCACGGCGAGGCCCTTTAGATTGATACATTCGTTTTTCCGCAGGATCTCCTCATACAGTTCCCGCAGACGCTCTAACCGCTGCAGCTTCTCCTCCCTTTTGTAATCGCTCTGGGCCATGATATCGGCGTACCGCACGGCCAGCAGCATCGGAAAGATATCTGCCCCGATCCGGCTGACGGCGCGCCTGACGCCCCGCGGCGTCAGTTCGGTGCCGCGGTCGTGACAGAGCACCAGTCTGGATACCGTGTCCGTCGTGTCGTTGTCGAATTTGAGCCGCCGTAGGATGTCCCGCGTCATCCGCGCGCCCATCTCCGCGTGCCCCTTATTGTGGGTGATGCCCTCCTCGTCCACCGTCAATGTCTGCGGTTTGGCGATATCGTGAAAAAGCATCCCCAGCCGCAGCGCCTTGTTCGGGGGCACCTCCCGCATGGCATGAAGGATATGCTCCCCCACGCTGTAACAGTGGTGGGGATTGTGCTGCTGCGTCTCCATGCACAGGTCAAATTCCGGCAGGATTTGTCCGGTGATGCCCGTCTCATAGGCCGTCCGCAGATAATCGGGATGCGGCGAAGTGACTAACTTCACCAGCTCCGCCTGGATGCGCTCCGCGCTGATCCGCTCCAGATGCGGGGCAAGCCGCCGGATCGCTTCCTTCGTCTCCGGCGCGATCTCATAGCCGAGCTGCGCGGAAAAGCGCACCGCCCGCAGCATACGCAGCGCGTCCTCCGTAAACCGCTCCCCGGCGCTGCCGACGCAGCGCACCACGCCCCGCGCGATATCGTCCATGCCACCGAAAAGATCCACCAGACCGGCCCTCTCATTATAGGCCATCGCGTTGATCGTAAAATCCCGCCGTTTCAGGTCTTCCTCCAGACTGGAAGTAAAGGTGACTTCCTTGGGGTGGCGTCCGTCCTCGTACTCTCCGTCGATGCGGTAGGTCGTCACCTCGAAGCCCTCCCGATCCAGCAGAACCGTCACGGTGCCGTGCCGGATGCCGGTGTCCACCGTCCGGCGGAACAGCTTCTTGACTTCCGCCGGCTCTGCGGAAGTGGTGATATCCCAATCATTAGGCTCTCTGTGCAGCACGCAGTCCCGCACGCAGCCGCCCACCGCGTACGCCTCGAAGCCTGCTGCCGTCAGCGTCTCCAGAATCGTATGTACTTTTTCAGGCAGTGCGATCTGCATATTCGTCCTCATTCCTATGTAGACAGGCCGTACCCCGCGGCGGGGATTCGACTCCCCGCGGGAGCTTGGCGGGCCGCCGTCAGCCGATGACCGGCCCGTCAAAAATATCGTTCACATCCTCCAGATGAACGTCCGGCTTTTCCTCTTTGATCAGCGAGCCCACAAATTCATCCAGCTCCTTCTGGGACATCAGCGCCCTGCCCCGCTCGATGAAGTCGCTCTTTTCCTCGTCCGACAGATCCACAAATCTGTCCATCGCCGCGCGGTTCGACGCGATGGCGATACCCAGTCCCAACGGTAGATTGTTATAGTCCATGCTTCCGCCTCCTGCCCTGTTTGTTTTCCGTTTTTGTCAGTATTGGCAGAAGACGCCCGGACTATTCGCTTCTTCTGATTTTTTATGGCAGCGTGACCACGCCCCGCAGACGGATGTCTTCGGCGGACGCGCCTACCAGAATCTCATAATCGCCCGCATCCGCTGTAAATGCGTGCAGGTCGGGATCAAAATAAGCGAAACTCTCCTCGTGAAGCGTCAGCGACACTTTCCGGGACTTGCCCGGCGCGAGCTCGACTTTGGCATATGTCTTTAATTCTTTGTCCGGCCTGTCTGCCTTGGGCGCGATCGGCGCCACGTAGACCTGCGCCACTTCCGCGCCGATCCTTTTGCCCGTATTCCTGATCGTAAAGGTCAGCTTGACCTCCTTGGTCTTTTCCGCGCGGATCGTCAGCCCGCTATAGGAAAACTGCGTGTAGGAAAGGCCGTGCCCGAAACAGAAGGCAGGCGCAATATGCTCCCTGTCAAAATAGCGGTAGCCGCAGTACAACCCTTCTTCCAGCCGGATGCTGCCCCACTTGCCGAACTGTCCGTTCTTCGCGGTCACGCAGTCTTCATAGACCTTGGGGAATGTTTCGGCCAGCCTGCCGGACGGATTGATATCGCCGAAGACAATGCCGGCAAACGCGGTGCCGGTCTCCATGCCCGCATAATAACTCCACAGAATCGCCTGCGCCTTGTCCTTCCACGGCATTTCCACCGGCGAGCCGCCGATCAGGGTTACGATCAGGTCTTTTCTGACTTTTAACAACTCCTCGATCAGCGCGTCCTGCTCATAGGGCAGCTTCATATCGGCCCTGTCGAATCCCTCGCTGTCGATATCGTGGTTCAGGCCGCCTACAAAGATGACCGCGTCCGCGTCCTTCGCCGCCTCTACCGCCTGTGCAAAGAGGGCTTTGTTCTTTTCGTGTATCTCGGCCTTATCCCGCTCCGCCTGCGCCAGACGCTCCTCCGCGTCGCGGCGGTGGTCTTCGCTGATGGTGTCGTCATTCCGGGTAAGCTGCCCGATGTCCGTACCTTTCAGATCGTCCAGACTGTTCAGACTGTCCGCCTGCCAGTTGTGGTCAAAGGTTTTCCGCTTCTCCGGCACATGGTAGCCCTTGTAATACGCGACCTGCGCGCCGCCGCCGAGACTGCATTTCAGCCCCATCAGCGGACAGATCTCATACAGCGCCTTGATCTCCGCGCTGCCGCCGCCGTCGGAGTGAATCTTGGCGGCGTTCTGTCCGATCACCACCAGTTTTTTGATCTTCTTCCGGTCCAACGGCAGGAGCTG
This sequence comes from uncultured Lachnospiraceae bacterium, assembly GCA_947630025.1. Taxonomy (GTDB): domain Bacteria; phylum Bacillota; class Clostridia; order Lachnospirales; family Lachnospiraceae; genus UBA3282. Next base: position 88,519 of record CANRFZ010000009.1, on the reverse strand, counting down.
CTTCTCGTTCTTTAACAGGATCATGGACTCCTCCGCCGTGCGCAGGATCATCTGCCGGTGGTCGGGGGTATTATAAGCTCCGGTTTTCCGCTCGCCTTTCTGTTTGCCGATCATCTTCAGTCGGAACATCAGCCGCAGCAGATTGCGCACTTTGGCGTCCACCGCCTCCTCCGCGATCTCGCCGTTCTCAATGGCCGCCTTTAACGGAGCCGCCAGCTTATACTGGTCGAAATCCGGAAATACGGACATCTCCAGATCCACCGAGCACTCCGCCGCCTCTTTGGTCTTATGCACGCCGCCCCAGTCGCTGATCACGGCGCCGTCGAAGCCCCACTCGCCGCGCAGCACCCAGTCCAGCAGCGCTTTGTTTTCGCAGCAGTGATAGCCGTTGACCTTATTGTAAGCCCCCATAACGGAATAGGCGCCCGCCTTCTGCACGGCTGCCTTAAACGCCGGAAAATACAACTCGTACAGCGTTCTGTCGTCGATCTCCTCGTCCACCATCAGCCGGTCCGTCTCCTGCACGTTGGCGGCAAAATGTTTGACACAGGCCGCCACGTCGTTTTCCTGTATGCCTTTGATAAAAGGCACCGCGATCGACTCCGTCAGCTTGGGGTCCTCGCTCATGTACTCGAAGTTCCGTCCGCAGAGCGGGCTTCTCTTGATATTGATTCCCGGCGCCAGTATGACGTCCTTGCCCCGTCCTCTCGCCTCCGCGCCGAGCACCTTGCCCATCTCGTAGGCCCGGTACGGATTCCACGTGGACGCCAGCGCGCTGTTGCTGGGCAGATAGGATACGGCGTCGTCGTTATTGCCCGCCGGAATCCACCTGTCGTCCATAAATTCCGCCCGGACGCCCATCGGCCCGTCGGAGGTGGACAGTCCCGGAATATCCAGCCGGGGGACGCCGCCCGACCGGAACAGGGCCGCTCCGTGGATCATGGCGATCTTTTCCTCCAGCGTCATTTTCTTTAGGAGCTTCTCGATTTCTTTTTCCGTCTTCTTTGCGCCGTTTCTGATTTCTGTTTTCATAGATTACCCTCTCTCTTTCCGTCTTCTACTGTTCCGGTATCCACACCCGCATCTGGTTCAGCCCTCTGTTGGCCCATGTATAATAGGGAACGAACGTGATCGTATCTTCCCGCCGCACCGGTTCCTCGTAGCTGTAGAGCGCCCCGCCTGTCTCCGAGCGGTATCCCTGCGCGTACAGTTCCCGAATACCGCACAGTTTCTCCGGCAGATAGTCGCTTACCGTTACCGTTCCGCCCCTTTTCAGGGAGAGGGAGAGTACGTCTCCGCCATTGTCCGCGCCCTCCGCACAGTAGATAAGCGGCCCTCTCTCCAGCGCCGCCTTGCCGGTATTGGCCGCGACTTTGCTATTTGTATACAATTTCCGCACAGGCATGGCAAACTCGACCGTCACTTCCGTCGGCGCGAGGAACGTTCCGTGCAAATAGGCATATCCGTCCTTACTCTCCACTTCCTGCTGCGCGGGCGCGCCGTTCACACGGATCTCGACGCCGCCGCTCCATGCAGGCACCCGGATGGCAAACCGCACGTCCATCGATTCCCCCTTGGGCGTAAAACGGTAGGTAAGCCTGCCCTCATAGGGATAAGCCGTCTCCAGCGCCACCGTGCCGCCAAACTCCTCGCTCACGTCCAGCGTGCCGTCCACAAAAAGATTGGAATACAACGTACCGCCGTCCCTGTGCCACGCATATTCCGACAGGGAAGACAGAAGCCGCGCCACATTCGGCGGGCAGCAGGCGCAGGCAAACCACTTCGGTCTGACCGGCAGCGCGTGTCGGTGTGTCTGCGCCTCGCCGGAGATGCCCGGCAGCGCCTCCAGCGGATTCACATAGAAAAATCTGCGCCCGTCAAGCTGCATTCCCGCCAGCACGCCGTTATACAGGGCGCGCTCCATCACATCCGCATATCTGCCGTTTCTGTCCAGATACAACATCTTGTTGCAGAAAAAGATCAGCCCCACCGACGCGCAGGTCTCCGCATACGCCGTATCACCGGGCAGATGATAATCTTTGGTAAAGGACTCTCCCTCGTAGGCGGAACCGATGGAACCCGTCACATACATCCTGCATTGCGTGATATTCTCCCACAGGACCTTACACGCCTGCGCCAGACTCTCATCCCCGGTCTCCAGCGCCGCATCCGCCATGCCCGTGTAGAGATATACCGCGCGCACCGCGTGGCCGACGGCTTTGGTCTGCATCCTGACAGGCGCCGCGTTCTGCGCGTATTCCTTGTCGTGGCTGCCGCTGCGGTTGCCCCATACGGACCAGTCGTGCCGTTGTTTCTCCCGGTCGTAGTAATCGCTGTCTACGCCCCGCACATTGATAAAGTGAAGCGCCAGCTCCTTGTACTTCTCCTGTCCGGTGCAGCGGTACAGACGCATAAGCGCCAACTCGATCTCCGGGTGTCCGGGATACCCCTCCGCGCCTTCTTCCACAAAATGCCGGTAGGTGTGATCCGCCATCGCGCACATGATGTCGAGAAGCCTCGTCTTGCCGGTACATTCCGCATAGGCCACCGCCGCCTCGATCATATGCCCTTCGCAGTAGAGCTCATGGGCTTCCTGCAGATTCGTCCAGCGCTTATCCGGCTCCTTTACGGTAAAATACGTGTTCAGATAGCCGTCCTCGTGCTGCGCCGCACCGATCAGCTCTATGATCTCGTCGCACCGCTTTTCCAGCGCCGCGTCCGGCTTCTGGGCCAGCGAATACGCCGCGCCCTCCAGCCACTTGGCCACATCGCTGTCCTGAAAGACCATGCCGTAAAACTCGCCGCTGCATTTCCCGGTGCGCAGCTTCTCTGCCGCCATCCGGAAATTCTCGATGCAGTGACTCTTTTCCGCGCCCTCGATGCGGTCGTTCAGCGCGTCCTCCTGATAGGGGAGCACCACATCCCTGACCAGCTTCGCATATCTGCCCCAGAAACCGTCCCCCATCTTAAACTTTTTGATCCATTTCAGATCTCCCATACCCTGCTGCCCCCATTCTTCTTATTTTCCGCGCCGCTTTGTCACATTTTAGCGCGTGATTCGATACCATATAGCAAAGAAGGCTTTACAGCCACGTGAGCCGTAAAGCCTTGTCAGTCGAAGCGACAGGATTTGAACCTGCGACCTCTGCGTCCCGAACGCAGCGCTCTACCAAACTGAGCCACGCTTCGCTACTTGCAGACAACTAAAATAATACAATATTTCATGGGAATTTGTCAATGTTTCCGCAAGAATATTTTTTCCGTAATAAGAAATATGTCAAAATGCCGATTGACACCGGACTTTCCCGCGAGTATAACTGTCTTTAGAAAATCGATCCGACTGTTATGAGGGTGAAAAAAATGGAATCTTATCAAGTATTGTTTGACCTCGCGGTGATTCTGTTTACCGCGAAATTTTTCGGTATTATCGCCAGAAAGTGCAAGGCGCCGCAGGTCGTCGGCCAGATCATCGCCGGCCTTCTGATCGGCCCCTGTGTGCTGGGCCTGATTGCGGAGAGCAGCTTCATCTCGGAGCTGGCGGAGATCGGCGTGGTGATCCTGATGTTTGAGGTAGGTCTGGAATCGGATCTGAAAGAACTGTTAAAGACCGGGCCCGTCGCGTTCCTGATCGCCTGCGCGGGCGTTCTGGTTCCGCTCGTCTTAGGCTCGCTTCTCTACATGGGCTTCTACGGCATGGCCCCCTGGGGCAGCGAAGCATTTTTCCGGGCGGTATTCATCGGCACGATCATGACGGCGACCAGCGTCAGCATCACCGTGGCGTCGCTGCAGGAACTGGGCAAGATCAAGACGAAAGTGGGCACCACGATCGTCAGCGCCGCCATCATTGACGACGTGATCGGCATCATCGTGCTGACCTTTGTGATCGGCTTTAAGAATCCCGATTCCAGGCCCGGCATCGTGATCCTCAAGACCGTCCTGTTCTTTATCGTGGCGGTCGTGGGCGGCTTCATCGTCTACAAGGTATTTGCCAAGCTGGATCAGCGCTATCCGCATACGCGGCGGATTCCGATCGTCAGCCTCGCTTTCTGCCTGTTTCTTGCCTATATCGCGGAAAAATATTTCGGCATCGCCGATATCACGGGCGCTTATATCGCCGGCGTGGTACTGTGCAGCCTGAGTGACAACGAATATATCGAGAGAAAGAGCGATGTGATGTCCTATATGTTCTTCGGCCCGATCTTTTTTGCCAGCATCGGCCTGAAGACTTCCTTTGACGCGATGGACGGCAGGTTGTTTGCCTTCTGCATCTGCTTCGTTCTGGTGGCCCTGTTCGCCAAAATCCTCGGCTGCGGCACCGTCAGCAGAATCTGCCGCTTCAGCACATCCGATTCGCTGAAAATCGGCGTAGGGATGATGACACGCGGAGAGGTGGCGCTGATCGTCGCGCAGAAAGGTCTGGCGGCGGGTCTGCTCACGGCGGACTATTTCACCGCCGTAATCCTCCTGATTCTGGTGTCGTCGATCGCTACGCCGATCGTTCTGAAATTCCTCTATTCCAGAGACGCGAAGCCCGCGTCATAGCGCTTTGGCGATCTCCGCCTCCAGCGCTTCTTTGGGCATGGCGCCCACAACGGAGACTTCTTCTTTGCCGTTTACAAAAACTTTCATGGTCGGGATCGACATGACGCGGTATTTCATGGCAATCGCCTCCTCCTCGTCGATGTTGCATTTACCGACCTTTACTCTGCCCGCGTACTCCTCCGCCAACTGCTCCACGATAGGGGCCATCATTTTGCACGGGCCGCACCAGTCCGCATAGAAATCCACGAAAACCGGAATGTCGGATTCCAGAACCTCCTTGTCAAAATTGGCGGTTGTAAATTGGTACTCCATAAGTCTGTTCTCCTTTCTCATCTGGCAATAATGTATTTGTAAATCGGATTTCCCATGGAAGAAAACCGTTCTTCGTACTCTGTCATAACATTGTCCCGCATCATCCGCTCGTCATGGTGCAGGTCTTCTGTCATCTGCTCCAAGCGCCATCCCGCGGGCTCTATCTCGTCCAGCGCGAACCGGAACAGTTCCCGGTTGTCGGTCTTAAATTCGATGACGCCGTCCTTTTTTAGTATGGCGTCATACCGCTGCAAAAATTCACGCGACGGCAGGCGTCTTTTGGCGTGTCTGTCCTTGGGCCACGGATCGGAAAAATTCAGGTAAATCCGATCCACTTCCTCCCGGCCAAACACGTCGGTGATGTATTCCGCTTCCATCCTGATAAAAAAAAGATTCGGCAGCGGATCGGCCTCCATCTTCTGAATCCCGCGCAGCAGCACGCTGGAATATTTCTCGATCCCCACGTAGTTGATCTCCGGATGCAGTCCGGCCTGCTCCATGATAAACCGGCCCTTTCCCATGCCGATCTCGACGCGGATCGGACGGCGGTTTCCGAACGCCTCGTTCCATCTGCCCTTCATGGCTTCCGGTTCCTGTATCACGTAGCGGCTGGCCGCGATCGCTTCCCGCGAGCCGCTGATATTGCGTAGTCTCATAGCTTTTGCCTTCCGTCTCCTGTCTGCATAGTTATCATACCATCTGCCTGTCCCGATTTCAATTCCCGATTTCCCGATTTGCACGATGATTTCCACTTTGGCTTCTGTACGATTTCTGCTTTGGTTTCCGCTATGAGTTCCACCTTGATTTTCCTTTTGACTTCCACTTTGTTTTTTTGAAAAGCACTACATTTTTTGGGGGAAATAGTGTATGATGATACATAACAGTAAAGTCCGGTCAGAAAGGTTCCGACGTATGTTTCCGGTTGGTTTTCATCCTAAATTTCATCGCCCCGCACGCCTCGGCAAAAGAGCGCTGGCGCTACTGACGGTCTCTGCCGTCTGCGGAGCCCTGTGGTGTACGCCGCTGACCGCCCATGCCACGGCGGAGGAGCTGCAGGCAGAGGCGGAGGCGCGCAAGGAGCTGCCCATCCAGTCCAACGAGACGGACGGCTGGCCCATCGGCCCTTCCATCGGCGCGGAATCCGCTATCCTGATGGACGCCAATACCGGCGTGATCCTGTATGCCAAAAATATCCACGAAAAGTTATATCCGGCCAGCACCACGAAGATTCTGACCTGTCTGATCGCCATGGAGCGCGGCAATCTGGACAATATGGTCACGTTCTCCCACGACGCCGTCTTCTCCGTGCCCGCGGACGGCTCCAATATGGGGATGGACGTAGGCCAGTCGATCACGCTGGAGCAGTGCCTCTACGGTATTCTGGTGGGCTCCGCCAACGAAGTGGCCAACGCCGTGGGCGAACATATCTCCGGCAGCATCGACGCCTTTGTTGCCGATATGAATACCCGCGCCGCCGAGCTGGGCTGCACGGACAGCCATTTTGCCAATACGAACGGCCTGCCGGACGAAAACCACTACACCTCCGCCTACGATCTGGGCCTGATCTCGTCGGCTTTCTTTCAGAACGAGATGCTCTGCAAGATCGGCAATACGACGCGCTATCATTTCGAGCCCACCGAGACGCAGCCCGACGATTTCTATCTCAAAAACAAACATAGTCTGATCAACGGCGATATCCCCTATGAGGGCATCATGGGCGGCAAGACCGGCTACACGGATCTGGCGCGGGAGACGTTAGTCACCTGTGCGGAGCGGGACGGCATGAAGCTGGTCTGCGTCATCTTTAAGGAAGAATCCCCCGCGCAGTTTACGGACACGGTGGAACTGTTTGACTATGGGTTTCACAATTTCCGGGTGATGAACGTCTCCGAAAACGAGACGAAATACCAGATCGAACCGTCCGGCTTCTGGCAGACGGGCAACGATATCTTCGGGAGTTCCAAGCCGATCCTGTCCGTGGATACCGACAGTTATGTGATTGTTCCGAACACGGTTTCCTTTGACGAACTGGACTCCGCGATCGACTACGGCGCCGCCGATGAAAGCCGCATCGCGCAGATCAACTACACGTACCACGGCGTTTATCTGGGATGCGCCTATCTGAATCTCGCGTCCTCCGATACGTCGTCCTATGAGTTCGGCCCGGCCTCCGGCACGGCGGACATAGACGCGGGGGCGGCAGACGGCGGCGCATCACAAGGCAATACGATCTTTATCAATGTAAAAAAAGTGCTGCTCGGCATTATACTCATAGCCGGCAGCCTTATTGTGCTCTTTATCGGTCATGCCATCGCCGCGAACAACCGGAATGCCCGCAGGCGGAAAAACCGCGTCAGGAGGAGACAGAGCCGGCGAGCCCGGTATCACTCCGATTTTGACGATTTCGGTTTTTAGAAACGCGCCTGCCCTTTCTCTGGCGCTTCGCTTTCTCCTGTCGGTCACGGAGCGCCTCCATCTCCGGCTCCGTGATGAATTTCTCCGTCTTGACCGCATACACCGCGCCGTCCTCGGCCTTGCGGATGCGGATCTTCGCTTTCATATAGCCGTGCCGGTCGCAGTAGGACACGCTATAGTAATGTTTGCCGTTGGGAGAGAACCAGCGGACTTTTTTGCGCAGTCCTTTATGGCAGAGGTAGCAGTTCGTCCCCATGATCGCCCTGTCTTCCAGAATCTCCGTCTTGTCGTCGAAAGCCCGTGAGATATATTTGGCATAGGTATCGAAGACGACGTGTATTTCGGATGCCTTGTCCCGCGGAAGATGGAACACGTCGTAGGAATAGTTCCCCAGCACCTTTTCCTCCATGCAGGCCAGCACTTTCGCGGTATAATAGGCGTCGCTGAACGCGCGGTGGAACGGAATGTCTTTTTCGATATGCAGATAATCGATGGCATATTCCAGCGTTCTTCTGGATTTCCGGTCCTCGTATGCGATGCTGAATAGCTTCTGCACATCCAGAAAACGAATCGGCCCGTCGGAGAGAGGCTCCAGCCGGTAATATCTTATATTGCGCTGCAGCTCCGTCAGATCGAGGGGCCCCCAGGTACAGAAAATATAGTCGCCGCCGCACCACTCCCGAAACTGCTCCATCACCTCGGCGAAGGGACGTCCGTGCTCCAACTGCTCCATCTGCAGATGAATCAGCTTTCTGGTGACATGGTGCATCCGATGGTAAACCTGCGGTTTCACCAGCTCGCTGAACTCATCGACCATCTTTCTGTCACTATTCAGTTTGATGGCGCCGATCTCGATAATTTCAAACGGAAGAACCTTAGAGACTTCCTCCTGACCGGTGCTGCTCTGGTTCCACTCCAGATCCATGATAATGTAATTCATAAAGCAAGACTCTCTCAAAATCTTACAGTCCGAAACGTCCCCGACTGGATTCGAACCAGCGGCCTTTCGCTTAGGAGGCGAACGCTCTATCCTACTGAGCTACGGAGACAGATAGGCAGGTATAAAACCTAAACCGTGGGATAATTGATGTATCCCTGCATCCAGATCGTGCCCTTAAACCGCCGCCCTATCTGCGGTTCGCCGTACAGATCCATCTTGTTGATACAGATATCGAACTGCAGATCGTTGCAGCTTAGGCGCATGATATACATTTCTTCATTCGTCAGCCGGTTGACTCTCTCGGCGATATCCAGAATCTCGCCCATCACGGAGTAGTGGTCGCACTCCACGCCATAGGGCATAAAATAAGTATCCACCAGACTGAACACGTCTTCCGTCAGAATTTTTTTGGAGATAGACGTATAGGTGTCCATGTCTTCCAGCGTCAGGCTTTCTATCGCGTCCTCGTCTCCCCGGCGCGCCGCGTCGATCAGGTGGTTCCTGTTGATGGAAGCCTTCTGGACTTTCTGCCGCTGCTTCTCATTCTTGCTGATCGGCAGCAGGATGCGCCCGGACAGAGACAATCCGGACAATGTAAGCGTCGTTCCCCGGATCGGCAGCCGGTTCTCGTACTGCGCCTGCACATAGGGGATGATATTCTGCAGATAAAAGATCAGGCTGACGCCCACCTTGATATCGTCGCATACGCCCGCATAGGATTCCTTGTCCGCATGGCGCTCCACGGACACATCCTCGCAGGAGCTGATGCCGGTTCCGCGAAGATACGGGTAGAAATAATCATAAGTAAATCTGTCGGCCTCGTCGAACTCGCCGCAGACGGCAATCCCCAGATCTTGGGCAAAATCTTCGCAAAACTGCGCAAATATGGTCTCGTCGCCGTTGGATGTATAGGAACGGTGCGACGCATTCAGAATAATATCGGTAATCAGCTTCTGCTGCTCGCGCCGGTCTGTCAGTCCGCTGAAACCGATCGCCCGCATATATTTGTGCAAAGATTTCACCTCCTTATGTCCGTGTCTGCCGGCCTGTGCCGTCGTCTCTCCGTGCCGCCAAACCGCCCAGGCGCATATGCCGCGCTCAGCGGATCTCTGTCATGCCGCCCATATAGGGGCGCAGCGCCTCGGGAATCCTGACGGAGCCGTCGGCCTGCAGATTGTTTTCCAGAAAAGCGATCAGCATACGGGGCGGCGCAACTACGGTGTTATTCAGCGTGTGCGCAAAGTATTTGCCATCCTTGCCGTTCACACGTATCCGCAGTCTTCTCGCCTGTGCGTCGCCCAGATTGGAGCAGCTTCCGACTTCAAAATATTTCTGCTGGCGCGGAGACCACGCCTCCACGTCGTAAGATTTCACCTTTAAATCCGCCAGATCGCCGGAGCAGCACTCGATCGTCCTGACCGGAATGTCCATGGTACGGAATAAGTCTACCGTATTCTGCCATAATTTGTCAAACCATATCGGAGAATCTTCCGGTCTGCACACGACGATCATCTCCTGTTTCTCAAACTGGTGGATGCGGTACACGCCCCTCTCCTCGATGCCATGGGCGCCTTTTTCCTTGCGGAAGCAGGGCGAATAGCTGGTCAGCGTCTGGGGAAGTTCCTCCTCGGGAATAATCGTATCGATAAATTTTCCGATCATCGAATGCTCCGAGGTTCCGATCAGATACAGATCCTCTCCCTCGATCTTATACATCATCGCATCCATCTCGGCAAAACTCATAACACCGTCCACCACCGCGCTGCGGATCATGAAAGGCGGAACGCAGTAAGTAAAGCCCCGGTTAATCATGAAATCTCTGGCATAAGCCAGAACCGCCGAGTGGAGTCTGGCGATATCGCCCATCAGGTAGTAGAAGCCGTTGCCCGCCACGCGCCCCGCGGCGTCCATGTCTATGCCGTGGAATCTCTCCATAATCTCCGTGTGGTACGGAATCTCAAAATCGGGAACGACCGGCTCACCGTATTTTTGGATTTCCACATTTTCCGAGTCGTCTTTTCCGATCGGCACGGACGGATCGATGATATTCGGAATCGTCATCATGTCCTTTTTGATCTTTTCGCGCAGCTCGTTCTCCTCCGCCTCCAGCTCGGCAAGACGGGCGGCATTGGCGGCCACTTCCGCTTTCTTCGCCTCGGCCTCCTCTTTTCTGCCCTGCCCCATCAGCGCGCCGATCTCTTTGGAGATCTTATTCCTGCTGGCGCGGATGTCGTCCGCCTCCTGCTGCGCCTTGCGCACCTGCGCGTCCAGCTCGATGACCTCATCTACGAGCGCCAGCTTGCTGTCCTGAAATTTCTTTTTGATATTTTCTTTTACCAGATCAGGATTTTCTCTCAAAAATTTAATGTCTATCATGGTTGTCTCCTTTTGTGTGCAGTCATGATGCGCTGGCTGCGGTTTATAAGATGCCGGCTGACAGGGCGGGCGCTCCGCTAATCGATCACTTCCTCGATATAGATATCATTGGCTTCGCCCAGATCCTTGACTTTATCTACATTGATGCCGTTCTTATCCTTAATAATACGCAGAACCGGTCTGTCCGGCAACTCTTTGTTCTGGTAAAGAACGATTCCCGTTTCCTTCTCGCTGGTGCGCACGGTAGTTCCGGCGGGATAGACGGCGGTAAACTCCAGCAGTGTATCCACAACGTGGCCGTCGAACTTGCTATCCCTGTAACGCCGCAGATAATCTACCGCCTCACAGACCTTCCTGTGCCTGCAGCCGATCCCGCAGATCATCTCGTCGAAGACGTCGCACACCTGAACGATGCGGCATTCCATCGGAATATCGGTGGCCCGCAGCGGATATCCGGAGCCGTCCAGCCGCTCATGGTGATATAATATCATATTTTTGCTCTCATTGGAAATCCAATTTTCACCGCGCAGCGCCGTGTAGCCGTATATAGGGTGTTTCTTGTATTCCGCATACTCCGTTTCGGACAGTTCTTCGATATTCCGGTCGGCGTAATCAATCGTCAGATACCGGATTCCCAGATCATGCAGCAGGCAGCTGACGCCTATGTCGTGCACGGTCTGATGCGGGAGCTCCATTTTCAGTGCAACCATGATCGCCTGACTGCAGAGATTAATCGAATGTTCATACAGATCCGAGCTTCTCTCCCTGATATCGTAGATCTGCGCCACCACGTTGTCTTCTTCCAGAATATTGGTAATCATACGGTCCGCCGTCTGACATAGCTCCTCCAGCCGGTCGTTACGGTTGTATGTGTACCGCTCCAGTATGTTTTTTACCTTGGATCTGAAAGAAGCCTCCACTTCTTCTCTCAGGATCGCAACAGTCTTAGTATGCGGCTCATCGTCCTCAATATACACTTCTTTGATTTCCAGTTCATGTAGCTTCTGGACATACTCTGATTTGAGAGGCATCCCTGCCGAAAGCAGTATCTGATATTCCGGCGTAAAGACATCTTTGGCCAAGATCTCGGTCCCCGTCAAATCGTCAACCCTGCATTTTTTCATACAATAACCTTGTTTCTAATTCCCCAGCGCAACGTCCGCCGTACCCATCGCAATATCAAGGGCTTTCTTCTCCTCGTCTCCCAGTGAAATTTCGCAGATGCCGTTTTTCACTTCTTTGGTATAGGAATAGCAGCCGTCCGTGCTATGGACGGAATTTAAAATAAAGCCGTTGTCATTTTCATCCAGCAGCGCCAGCGAAAAACTCAACTGCCCGCCCATCTGGTTAAAAGCGTCGTACTTGACGATGCCGACTTTCTGGTAGGCGTTCTCCAGCTTGCGGTATAGCGCATGGATGTCCTTGCGGTTCTTTTCGGTGGATGCCTTGAGGAATTTGTTGTCTTCGTAGATGCCTTCTATATCCTGTTCCAGACTGGCGGCATTCTTGCCCGACATAAATTTTCTGTAGCGCTTGGTCAGCCGTCCTATCTTCACCGCCTGAACGATAACACAAATGAGCAGAATCAGAATCAGCGCATACGCCGCAAGAAACAAATATGTCAGATCCAGACCGGCCAGCCCCATCTTCTCCAGTAATGAATAGTTGTAATTCATCGCTTTTGTACCTTTCTGTTTCGGATTGTCGCAAAGTACAGTTCTATTTTGACAAAAGATCTATGATTCGGTCGAGATCGTCGTGATTATAAAATTCGATCTCGATTTTTCCCGCGCCGCCGCCTTTGGAAGAAATATCCACTTTCGTTCCCAATGCCTGTTTCAGCTTCTCGGCAATATCCTGATAAACGACGTCCAGACTCTTGTCGGTCTCTGCGGCCTTCTTTGCCTTATCAGGTTTATTCAGGCTTTTGACCAGCTTCTCCACATCGCGGACGCTTAGTTTTTCGTCAAAAACTTTCTGTGCTATCGTATACTGCTGCTCCGGATCTTCTATGGAAATCAGCGCTCTGGCGTGCCCGGTGGACAACATATCGTCGATAATCATCTGCTGCACTTCATCGCATAATTTCAAAAGCCGCATGGAGTTGGTCACGGCGGTTCTGCTCTTAGACACACGCTCGGCCACCTCGTCCTGTTTGAGATGAAACTCCGTCAGCAGCCGCTTATATGCCTGCGCTTCTTCGATCGGATTTAAGTCCTCCCGCTGGATATTTTCGATCAGGGAAATCTCCACGATCTCCTGCTCCGTATAATCACGGATGATGACCGGCACTTCTTTTAAACCGGCCAGCTTCGCCGCGCGCCACCGGCGTTCTCCGGCGATAATCTCGTAGTAGGTCTTTCTGTCCTGTACGAGAATCGGCTGCAAAAGTCCGAACTGCTTAATAGAATCCGCGAGTTCCTGAAGCGCGTCCTCGTCAAAGTTCTTACGCGGCTGCTCTCTGTTCGGCTCTACCTGTGTAATTCTGACGATCGTTTCCGCGCCGCTGCCTGCCGCCTTGTCCGCGCCGTCTCTGCCGGATGCGGGAGTTTCCTGAATCGGAATCATCGCGTCCAGCCCTTTGCCTAACCCTCTTTTTACTTTCGCCGCCATATCACACATCCTTTCTGTTGATCACTTCATCCGCCAGCATCATATACGCCTCCGCGCCTGCGGACTTCGGATCATACATCGCGATCGGCATCCCATAGCTCGGCGCCTCCGCCAGCCGGATATTTCTGGGTATCACCGTTTGAAAAACATTCTGCTTGAAATGATTTTTTACATTTTCAACTACCTGTACGGACAGATTGGTTCTGGAATCGTACATGGTAAATACCACGCCCTCCATCTCCAGACGGGGATTCAGTCTTTCTTTGACGAGATTGACCGTGTGGATCAACTGACTCAGTCCTTCCAGCGCATAATATTCGCACTGAATCGGGACGAGGACGGTGTCCGCGGTAGTCATGGAATTGATCGTCAGCAGGTTCAGCGACGGCGGACAGTCAATTATGATAAAATCGTATTTGTCTTTGATCCAGTCCACTTCGTTTTTTAATATGTACTCTTTTTTGTCCACGCCAATCAGCTCGATCTCCGCCGCCGCCAGATTGACATTGGACGGAATCAGTGACACACCGGGGATCACGTCGTTCAGGATGCACTCGTTAATGGAGCACTCGCCTAAGATCAGCTCGTACACGGTATTTTCCAGTTCGTTCTTTTCCACGCCGAAGCCGCTGGTCGTATTGCCCTGCGGGTCCGTATCGATCACCAGCACTTTTTTGCCCTTATCTGCCAGTGATGCCGACAAATTGATTGACGTCGTTGTCTTGCCGACGCCGCCTTTTTGGTTTGCAATCGCAATCGTTCTTCCCATAATTACTTAACCTCTGCTTTCGTTTTGTATTTCAACAAAACGCATTCTCTCCGGATTCTGCTCTTTTTCGTGCCTGTCTACGATTATAACACTAATGCGTAGGAGAATCCACTGGAAAATTTATAAAACCGTCGGCACAAAACCGCCAGTGCAGAATCTATAAAACCATCAGCAGGGTGCCGATCCCGATCAAAACGCAGCCGGCGAGGGATTTAGGCGTGAATTTCTCATGCAGAAAGAGAAAAGCCAAAACCAGCGTGATGACTACGCTCAGCTTATCTACGGGAACTACTTTGGATGCCTCGCCGATCTGCAGCGCCCTGTAATAGCAAAGCCACGACGCGCCGGTCGCCAACCCGGACAGGATCAGGAACAGCCAGCTCTTTCTGCCGATCTCCGACAGGCCGCCCTGCGCGTGGGTGACGAAAACCATTCCCCATGCCATCACTACAACGACCACCGTCCTGACCGCCGTCGCAAGGTTGGAATTGACGCCTTCGATGCCGACTTTGGCCAGAATCGAAGTCAGCGCCGCAAATACTGCGGACAGTAATGCAAATACAAACCACATGATTTTTTCCTCCAGTCAGTAAATCTTATAGAAACAGGCAGGGCGGATGCCCGTGCCCGCATATTCATTACACCACATCATGTCTGAAAATGCAACGATGGGGTAGAATGTGCCGCCGGGCCGTAAATATGTCTGCCGCCAACACGTCGATTTTCTTGTTTTGCTGCGCCGCCTATCTATGGGCAGAAATCGAAACTCGCCTGCGGCTCAGACAGTCGATTTCTGCCCATGCTATGCTCGCAAAACTGCGAAAATCTTCCTAATCGTTGGCTTGCAGACATATTTACGGCTCGGCAGGGGAGGATTCAGCGATTTAAGGCATTTTTGCGTATTCAATGTTTATCGGGTGTTCTGCAGCAAGGCTTTCAAATTATCGGTTTGCGGACATATTTACGGCCCAGCGTGGGGGATTCAGCGGTTTAAGGCATTTTTGCGTATTCAATGTTTATCGGGTGTTCTGCGGCAGAGCTTTCAAATTATCGGCTTGCAGACATATTTACGGCCCGGCGGGGGAGGATTCGGCGATTTAAGGCATTTTTGCGTATTCGGTGTTGTTTCAGTTTGATGTCGTTTTGGACTTTATGCTTTTTTATGTAGATTTATAATCAATAGCAGAGAATAAACACAAATCGCACCGTTCCATTTCTCGCGACGTTTCACAGTATCATAAAAGTGTTTCACGGAATGCTTACAACATCTTGGGCAAATTGTTTCACGTGAAACATTATCTTGTATTACTTGTCAAAATATCCGGTGTGTTTCACGTGAAACTTTTTATTTTCTATAGAGAGTGCCCCGCCGCGTGTCACATACTTGTTTTCGAGATAATGATGGTAACGGATCATCAGCAGCAGACCTCCGACTGTCTCCGCCATCGAAACACAGATCCACAGGGCTTCATCTGTCATTTCCTTTAATGCTTATTACAAATACGAATCATTAGCTTTATCATAATGAGCACGATCAAAACAACAACGGTGGCTATTCCATAAAACAAAATCCCTGTGTACCATGGAGCAGATTGCATGGCATACAAATCAGGGTGAGTCTTATAGTCCCAGAACACAAATATTCCATATCCAATAAAAACGCCAACGCACGTACCAATCACTATGTCCAAAATACGATTCAAAATATGATTTATGGTTTTTGGCATAATAAATCTCCCGAATTAACTCATCGGCAGCATACCTAATACGAATTGCAGCCATATTATTTATTTGAATATAAAACGTGAGTGCAGGCACATAAATGGAAACTTTCGATTTACAATTCTTTTCCCATACAAAGAGATTCCGGCATATCTGCATACGCACCATAATTAGGAATTTTCTTAAATCCTAATTTTGAATATACATGGCAAGATTCCGCCAGAAGTTCTCCTGTTTCCAAAATCATTTTCTTATATCCCAGTTCCTTCGCCCACTCTATTAGTTTGGAAACCAATTCTGTTCCTACGCCCTTTCCCTGTTCCGTTGGTATGACAAACACTCTTTTTAGCTCTACCGTATTTTCATCATAATGACGTATCGAACCACCGCCAATTGGATGATTGTCTCGATAAACAACTATCGCTTCATTTATTTTATCAATTAGGTTGTATTGAGCGTATTTATCTCGTTTGATTATTTTTCCAACTCGCAAATCTAAGTCTTCGTCAAGCAGCCTGCAATTTTCTATAAAGTCTTTGTTATTCCCATCACATCTTAAAAAAGTAATTTCGTTCATTTTAATCTCCATATCTTTTTCATAAAACACAATATCCATGCGGTCGTTAATATGCTCTATCTGGCCTGTTTGATGATATCCCATCTTTTCATATAAATGCAGATTGCCTTTTTCCTGCAGAATGGTATATAAACACCAATGGTCAGAACCGTAAATACGCCCTACTGCAAGATTTCTTTTATTGGTTCCATTCGTATTCCGATTGCCAGCCATCAGGGATATTGGTAGCGTCTATTTCTCGGAGCAGCATACCGCCGTCGTGGGGGAACGCATTTACAATCCACTCATCAACTGAATATCCTTTCAATTCATAAACCCGATTGTCCTTATCTCCGTCTACAATTCCGATTTGCTTTCCTCGCTCGCCATAGTCAGCTAATGCACCGTACGGTACATATGTCTTATCACCCCATACTATGGTTGCATACCCATCGCCTTCTCCGGCAGTCATATCCGCTAAGTCCTGTTGGGCACAAGCGCACATCACGGAAACGACTAAAATACCGATAGCAAATAAGGAAACCATCCTGTTCATTATCACTTGTATCCTCCTTCTATCGAACACATTTACTGTAGTGCCTGCTAAATCAGGCAAGACTTTATACGAAACCCACGATTCCGAAAAGGAACAAATCATAAAGTTGGTCGAACATACCGCCAACTGATGAATGATCCGGCACATACCTTTCTGATATAAAATGATAGAGTGCAATATAAAATGCAGCTCCTGCCAAATAGAACAATTGTTGCAATTTAGTTATAATTATAAATACTGTTAGTTCGACAAATGGGAATTTATCGTTCCGATTCACTTCCCGAATAGCAGGAATATCTATCACACTATATCATTACTTTTTCGTTTACATGGGCATATAAAATCCTCTTTGGTTTATAGCTCATGATGCGTCTCCAGTCCTTTTCAAGCCTTGGATTATCTTCATAAGCGTCCAAAAAGTCGATAGGCTCCAAATCGCCGACAATACAATCCCCATCGTCCAAAATTACAGAAACGCTGTCCTCGCTATGGCTTGGCGTGCTGATGATTTCTCCATTAATTCCCATTGAGATAAGAAACGAACGGCTTTCAGCGCAGCTTATAACCGTGGCGAGGCTTTCATCTATCGGAGTATATTTTATCTGTTTTTCCCGGCCGAAGATTTCATCAGAAAAATGAACATACTCGGTTTGCGCATCGATCAACAACAGTTTTACGCCGTGTTCCATCAGCTCACCGATAAGGCCCATATGGTCTGGATGATAATGCGTAGCCATCACATACGTTATATCCCGCACATCTATGCTATGCCTTTTTATCTCCTTGTAAAATGCCGGCAGTGTTCCGGCGTAATCTGTATCAATCAGTAAATTGGCAGCATTCCCGCACAGTAAAAATGTATTTGTATTCCCATATCGAAGTTTTATCATGCGTGGTGTTCTCCTAAATCCCGATTTGTTCCACTAACATAATACTACAATCATGCTCATTTACATATTACGTCTCCATTAAATTTGTTCCGCCATCCCTTTTCGGAAAATTAGAAAATCAACCATACCTAACGGAGCGCTTACCATATCGAACAGGGCTTCGACCAAATCCACAATTTAGAAAAGGAACTTTCTAAATTTGCTCCACTGCGTTCACCGCCGCCCATATATATTGTCTGCAAGCCAACGATTAGGAAGATTTTCGCAGTTTTGCGAGCATAGCATGGGCAGAAATCGACTGTCTGAGCCGCAGGCGAGTTTCGATTTCTGCCCATAGATAGGCGCAGCAAAACAAGAAAATCGATGTAAATGTTTCACGGTCGTTTTTTCGTCACTATTGAAATGTTTCACGGATATCATACAATATCTTGGGCGAAAATGTTTCACGTGAAACTTTATCTTGTGTCCACGATCTAAATCACAAAAATGTTTCACGTGAAACATAAATACCATACAAATATCCCACAAAACCCTGCTCTAATAGAGCGTTATGATATTATTTTTAATAGCAAAAACCGCCGCCTGCGTCCGATCAGAAACGTCAATCTTCTTAAAGATATTGGAAATATGATTCTTGACGGTTCTCTCTGTAATGTTCAGATTCGTAGCAATCTCTTTATTAATCTTTCCGTTTGCAATCTGAATCAGGACTTCTCTCTCCCGCCCGGTAAGAGAATCAATTTTATCCTTATCAATATCCCTGTTCGCCATCCGGTTATTTAATGCCGGAATCAGACTGGGCTGGATATAACTCTCTCCTTCATAGACTGCGTAGATCGCCTTTCTCAATTCGGAAGATCCCGAATCTTTCAGAATATATCCGTCCACGCCGAGATCGACCGCTTTAACCAGATATTCCAGTTCATTATGTACGGTAAGAATGAGAACTTTGAGATTATATTTCCTCTGTTTGATTTCATTCAATACATCCAGCCCATTTTTTACCGGCATATTGATATCCAATAGCAAAACGTCCGGAAGATAATTCTCCAGCTTGGCAATACACTCTGCGCCGTCAGCCGCTTCCGATGTCACACTGATACTTCCGTCAAATTCAAGCAATTGGCGAATCCCTTCACGCACCAGACTGTGATCGTCCGCAATCATTACATTGATAGCCATTGTTACTCACCCTCTCTTTTACACATATATTTATAAACACAACTTATTTTTTGCTTCTGTGCACGGCAGATTACATCAAAAACCTATAGGTTCATCGGAAAATCTTTTCGGAATCTCTATCTCGACAGATGTTCCGGCAGCGGTGTCGATATGGAATGTTCCGCCCAGAAACAGGACTCTCTCTTTTATAACGGAAAGGCCGAAATGTTTCTCTTTTTTCAGCGCATCGGCCACATCAAATCCGGTGCCGTCGTCTTTTACCGTAAGAAAATATCTGTCACCGTTATCTTTTAACCTGATATCGATCTCTTTTCCGCCGGAATGCTTCATAGAATTATGCAGACATTCCTGAATAATTCTATAAATAGAAATCTGCAAAATACGAAAAGAAGTCTCGCCGTTGTCTGATGTCGGTATGTCATCTATATCCATGACAATACGAAACTTATTTTCCTGATTCAAAACGGCGGCCAGCTTTTCAATCGTATCCTTCAAGCCGAGATCGTCCACGGACATCGGGCGCAGATCAAAAATACTGTTGCGAATATCCTCTATCACTTCGCGGATTCCTTTTTCGACAGTCGCCAATTCCAGCTTAGCCTTCACGGGATCTTCATCGATATAGAGCGAGCCAAGCTCTACCTTGTGCACCAGATGTGTGAGATTCTGCAGGGAAGTGTCATGCAGATCTCTGGCTATCCTCTGCCGCTCTTTTTCCTGAACGTCGAGAATAGATAATTGTTTCACGTGTAACATGGAAGAATCGGAGATAACCTTTTCCAACTGCTTTATTCTGTTGGAAGTGATATGATACTGCCTGTCCAGTTCATCGCATTCAGACTGCAGACGATCTCTCTCCCTGTTGTTCTGTTCTATTCTGTCATGATAGATGTCTTCCACTTTTCTGGGCAGAAACACCTGCAGATCATTTGCGTCTTTATCCAGAAGGCCGCGCAGATATGCGTCGATTTCAGCAATCCCGTTTTTCTTTTCGCGGAACTGCTTCGACAGTTCAGACTGTTCCCGTTTCAACTCGTCCAGCAGAACCCGCAAAATCTCATATTCTTCTGTTTCCATATGAATTCCCCGTTAAATAATAATAACCCTTACCACAGATAAAACACTTATTTCTTCACTTTTTATAACAAAAGTCCTTACTAGCCACAATTCTGAAAAAAGACCTATGTTGCTATTTAGTTAGATTATAAATACTATTACAGGAATTTATAGATGAAAGGTTTCTTTAATCATTTTTGCAACTTCATCAGGCTCTTTATCAGAATTATCGATTCTAAGATAGTTGTCAAAAACAATCTCGCCTTCATAACTGACAAACCTGTGATTTTTATCATCATTGATTAAACGCTGGTTCGAAGTCTCTATATCTCTTTTGGAAGCCTTATTTTTCAGCCTGTTCTCTGAAACATTTCTTTTCAGCCTGATTTCTTGCGGAGCAATCAATTCAACGTAATAGAAATCTGTCCCATACGGTTCAAATATACCCTTGACGTGCTCCAGATACTCCCAGTCTGAAGGTAAATCGAAATCCATCATCAATGTAAAAATCATCCCATAATTGTCAGAAGCTGCATAGTTCCTGAAAATAATGTCTCGCATTTCTGATATCGTTTTCCCATCGTATCTGCCGAAAATTTCTATCACAGGTTCGATGGTCATGTGATTGTGAAAGAGCCTTAATTCAGTTATTTTCATCAGTTCTTGGCCAACTGTCATTTTTCCGACAGCAGCATCACCAATTATAAATAATAATTTCATAGAACACTTCCACAACTTTTGATTTGTTTCACTAACATAATACCACAATCCAGAAAAGGGACTAACAAAAAAGCAATTTTTGATCACATTCTTATCATATAACAAACTTTTTGATTAGAAAAGAGCGTCCGGCATATATTTTTTATAGAAAAGAAAAAACAAGCTATAAAGGTTTCTTTACTGCCGTTCCCGCTTTGCGCGGATAGGCGGGCGGCGTCGCTTTTCTCTTGGAAATCACGACGAGATCCCTGTAAATATCAGAGCCCGGCAGCGTAAAGGAAACTTCTTTTTCGATCCTGCCGCCCAGAATCGCGAGTGCTCTCTCTGCGCCTGCGATTTCCGCCGCCGCCTTCTCCGATTTATAGGAAATAAATCTGCCGCCGATTTTTACATAAGGAAGGCAGTATTCGGAGAGCACGGAAAGATTTGCCACGGCGCGGGACACACAGAGATCAAATTTCTCCCTGAACTGATCCGGCCCGGCAAAATCTTCCGCGCGGCCATGTATCGCCTCTATGCCGTCGATCTGCAGACGGTCGATCACTTCTTTCAGGAAATCGACACGCTTATTCAGGGAATCCAGCAGCGTGACTTTCAGATTGGGAAAAGCGATTTTGAGCGGCACGCCCGGAAAGCCCGCGCCCGTCCCGATATCTATGACAGACAACTCGGCATCCGCCAGCCCGCACGCCTTGACCAGCGAGAGGCTGTCGATAAAATGTTTCAGAAACACTTCGTCCGGATCGATAATTGTAGTCAGATTCATTACCTTGTTTTTTTCCACAAGCATCTCATAATAGGCAACAAACTGCTCCGTCTGGTGGTCGGACAATGCAATAGAAAACGAGGCAAGATTTTGATGAAATTGTTCTAGGTTATAATTGTAATTGTGGTTATATTCGTGCCACATCAGTATTTACCTTTTTCCCTCTCCAGATACACCAGCAGCACGGAAATATCCGCGGGCGATACGCCGGAGATGCGGGACGCCTGCCCGACGGAAACCGGACGGTATGTTGATAGTTTCTGTCTCGCCTCAATACGCAGAGACGGAATTTTGTCATAATCGATCTCATCCGGAATGCGCTTTTTTTCCATCTTTTTAAACTGCTCGACCTGACGGCGCTGCCGATCAATATAGCCTTCATATTTGATCTCAATCTCCACCTGTTCGATCACATCGGACGGAAGGGAGGGGCGCTTTTCGTCGATTCCCGCCAGCAGCTCATAATTCAGTTCAGGGCGGCATATCAGTTCGGCAAGGCTTGTGCCGGTTTTCAGCGCGGCGCTGCCGCGGGCTTCCAGAAATGTTTGTATCTCATGGGAAGCCCCCACAATCGTATTTTTTAACCGCGCGATTTCTGCGTCGATCAATTCTTTCTTGTGCAGTGTAGCTTCATAGACTTCCTGCGGCACCAGACCGATTCTGTACCCCGTCTCACGCAGCCGCAGATCCGCGTTATCCTGCCGCAGCAGCAGTCTGTATTCGGCGCGGGAGGTCATCATGCGGTAGGGCTCCAGACTTTCCTTCGTCACAAGATCGTCAATCAGCACGCCGATATATGCCTGAGAGCGATCCAGCACCAGACTTTCTTTTCCCAATACGGACATCGCCGCGTTGATACCGGCAATCAATCCCTGCGCCGCCGCTTCCTCGTAACCGCTGCTGCCGTTGAACTGCCCGCCACTGAAAAGTCCTTTGATCTTTCTGAATTCCAGAGACGGATAGAGCTGGCGCGCGTCGATGCAGTCATATTCAATGGCATAGGCATTCCGCACGATCTTACAGTGTTCCAGTCCCGGCACGGTGCGGTACATGGCGAGCTGGACGTCCTCCGGCATGGACGAAGACATACCGCCCACATACATTTCATTGGTGTGAAGGCCCTCCGGCTCGATAAAAACCTGATGCCTGTCCTTGTCTGCAAACTTCACCACCTTATCCTCGATGGAAGGGCAGTACCGGGGGCCTGTTCCTTCGATGATTCCGGCATAAATGGGTGAGCGGTCGAGATTTGCGCGGATGATCTCATGGGTTTTTTCATTCGTATAGGTGAGCCAGCAGGATACCTGATCGATCTGCACGTCGTCTGGATTGGTCGAAAAAGAAAAAGGCACCACTTTTTCATCCCCGTGCTGCTCCTCCATCCTGCTGTAGTCCAGCGTCCTGCCGTCCATTCTGGCCGGCGTTCCGGTCTTGAATCTGCGCAGCGTGATTCCCAGTTTTCTGAGAGAATCCGACAGATGGGAGGCCGCCTGCAGTCCGTTGGGGCCTGTGTAGGTAATGGAATCTCCGCAGAGACATCTCGCTTTCAGATACGTGCCGGTACAGAGTACCACCGCTTTACATTCATAAACCGCACCCGTATGGGTTTTAAGGCCCAGAATCCTATACCGCTCCCTGCTCTCAGATGGCTCCCGCAATTCAGGTTCTTCCGCTTGTCTAGGCGGATTCGACTGTCCGAGCAGGTTTGACTGTCCAAGCGAATTTGATTGTCCAAGCAAATTTGACTGATCAGACAGACTCGACTGATCAGACGGATTTAACTGTTCGGACGGATTCGGATTTTCCACTTTTTCTGTGATCAGTTCGCACACTTCCGCCTGCTTGATTGTCAGATGCTCTTGATTTTCCAGAACTTTGCGCATTTCTCTGGAATAATCGGCTTTGTCAGCCTGAGCGCGCAGCGAGTGGACGGCGGGGCCTTTTGATTTGTTCAGCATTTTGGACTGGATAAAGGTTTTGTCAATATTCTTACCCATCTCTCCGCCCAGCGCGTCCACCTCACGCACAAGATGTCCTTTTGAAGTGCCGCCTACGTTCGGATTGCATGGCATCAGCGCGATACTGTCTACGCTCACCGTAAAAATAACCGTCTCCAGCCCTAATCTCGCGCAGGCCAAGGCAGCCTCGCATCCCGCGTGGCCCGCCCCTACAACGCATATATCCACTTGCTCCCTTATCTCAGGCATCCTGCTTTCCCCTTATTTTTCACACTATTTTCCCATACAAAACTTACTGAAAATCTCGTCGACCAGATCGTCGCCGACCTCCTCGCCGATGATCCTGCCAAGGCTTGCATAAGCGCTCATCATATCTATCGTGTAGAAATCTTCTGGCATTTTGTTTTCAATACTTTTCTGCACCTGAAGGATACTGTCATACGCCTCCGACAACGCTTCTTTGTGCCGCATATTGGTAATATACACTTCGTCGTTATACGTGATCCCGCCGTGAAAAAACATTTCTTTCACGGATGTGAGAAACAGATCGATACCCTCGCCTTCCTTCATGGAAGTTCTGATGATCTTGCCGTTCCCGGAAAGATGAGAAGCCACATAGCGGATATCTTCTTCCGTCAAAATGGGAGGCAGGTCGGATTTATTGAGAAGAATAATCGTGTTTTTGTCTTTTATCATTTCCAAAACGGCTCTGTCGTTCTCATCCAAAGGAACGGAGGCGTCGATCACATACAACACGAGATCCGCCGCTTCCGCGGCGTCTTTTGCCCTGTCTACCCCTATTTTTTCTATCACATCGTCCGTGGAACGGATGCCGGCGGTGTCCATAATGCGGAACGGGATGCCGTCTAAGGAAACCGTCTCCTCCAGAATATCCCGCGTCGTGCCGGCGATATCCGTGACGATCGCCCGCTCCTCGCCGACCAGCCGATTCAGCAGAGAGGATTTACCGGCGTTGGGTTTGCCGATAATCGCGGTGCGGATTCCCTCGGACAGTATCTTTCCGTCGTCCGAAGACTGGATCAGATGATGTAGGGAGGCCGCCGTCTTGTCGAGCAGACTGTAAAGCACTTCGCCGTAGCCTTCCGATTCCAGATCAAAATGCTCCGGATCGTCCAGAGCCGCCTCGATAAAGGCGATCTCATGCAGAAGCTTTTCCCGCAGCTCCCTGACAATAACCGACACAGATCCTTTCAGTTGTCTCACGGAGGACTGCAGGGCAAATTCATTTTTGGCATGAATCAGATCCATCACCGCCTCCGCCTCGGACAGATCGATTCTTCCGTTTAAAAAAGCGCGCTTGGTAAATTCTCCGGGCTGGGCGACGCGGGCGCCTGCCTCCATGACGAGTTCCAGTACCTTACGCATTACCATGACGCCGCCGTGACAGTTAATCTCAACCGTATCTTCCGCCGTATAGCTGGCTGGCGCCTTCATGACGGAAACCATCACTTCGTCGATGATGTTTCCTTTTTTGTCCACGGCAAAACCGTAATGAATTGTATGTGTATCATATTCTTTCAGAACTTTTTCATTTTTCTTGTTTCTATATACTTTATCTGCAATTTCAATGGCGCTGCCGCCGCTGATCCGCACGATGCCGATACCGGACCCGGACATACCCGTAGCGATCGCGGCGATCGTATCTTCTCTTTTTCCGCAATCCGAAACAGATGTATTTTTCATAGGAAAAACAACCTCCTTCCGTACCGGCCTGAATCAATCCATAACATCTCATCCCATAGCATCCGCCGGATGGATATGCGCTTACTATAGCCTGCTCTTTCTGCCTATGGGAAAGAAAAGGCGACAGACCTATCATCCCGCCGCCTTCTGACACTTTCTTATATTCCTGTATGATATGTCTTTGTATGACAAATCAGTTCTTCATATTACGCATTTCTCTCATATTTCTTCAGAACGACTACCACGTGCCGGAAAGGTTCTTCCCCTTCACTGTAGGTCGTCACATATTTATCGTTCTGGAGCGCAGAGTGGATGATTCTTCTCTCATAAGGATTCATCGGCTCCAGAGAGACGGGGCGTTTGGTTCTCTTAACCTTATAAGAAATATTCTTCGCAAGGTTTTCGAGGGTTTCTTTTCTTCTCTCGCGGTAATTCTCCGTATCTACTTTGACTCTGATATAATTTTCCGCGCCTTTATTGACTACCAGAGAGACGAGATACTGCAGGGAATCCAATGTCTGTCCTCTCTTGCCGATCAGCACGCCCATGTCGTCGCCGTTTAAATTGATCTCCATGCTGCTCTCGGCTTCGTCATACTTCACATCTACGACTACCGTCAGGTTCATCGCCTCGAACACGCTTTTCAGGAAATCTTTCGCGTTATCTTCCACGGAACATTTCGCTTTCGCGCGGATCACAAATGGCTTGGAGCCGATTCCGAGGAATCCCGAAGAACCTTCCTCAACCACCTCATACTCCAGTTTATCGCTTGTCACCGTCAGTCTCTGGCACGCCTCCGTGATGGCGTCGTCGAGCGTTTTTGCCGATACTTCGATATATTCTTCCATTGTCAGTTCCTCCTCTTACTTATTATTTTTCTCGTTATACTGTTTTACCATGTTCGCCTTGGACATCATACTGCCGGGTTTCGCATTCCGGTTGTAGTATTCCGTGGATTTCTTCACCGCTTCTTCTTTTTCCTGCTGCGTCATGCCCGGTTTTGACTGGCTCTTGGGAATACCCGACACATTTTTGGTATTCATGTTTGCATAAGCCGCCATTTTTTCGTTTCTCTCGTTCAGCTTCTGCATTTTCTTTTTGGCTTTCGCCTCATTATTCTTAATGACTTCGTCCAGATCCATCTTGTCGATGTGCTTATTGATCACGACCTGCTGGACGCTTCTTACGACCGCGCCTGCCACCCAGTACAGTCCCATACCGGAAGGAAGCGTGTAGCAGAAGAACGCCGACATGATAGGCATAACCATATTCATTGTCTTCATGGACTGCATCATGGCGTTCTGCTGGTCGTTGGCATTCTTGTTATTCTGATCCGTGGGCTGCTGGGGCATCAGCTTGACGTTGATCCACTGTGTTGCCGCCGCAAGGACAGGAATCGAAAGCGCCGCGATCACCAGAAGAAAAGATCTGGAAGAAATCGCCTCCTTCATCATATAAGAAGGAGAGTTTGCGATATTCAGCCCCAAAAAACTGTTATAACGGTTCAGCAGGGAAAGCGTCTGATCCACGTCCGAAGAAAGCGTCGGAAACTTATCCTTGATACTGAGCCATTCCGCGGAGGACGCCTTATTTAATACATCGATAAAAGTGTTCTGCACATAAGAAGTCACACCGCCCGTAAACGATTCGTTGGTAAACTGCTTGGAATACATCCCTGCCTGAGAAAAGGTCTGAATAAAATCAGCGCTTCCCTTCTGCGCGATCAGTTTGTCTACCAGCGGGAAAAAAGCCTCTTTAATTTTGCCTACGTAAGCGGGCATATTGTAGATAACGCGATACAACGCCAGCAGAATAGGCATTTGAATCAAAAGCTGCACGCAGCTTCCGGACGGCGATACGCCGTATTTTGCATAGACGGCCTTCGTCTCCGTCTGCATCGCCATCATGGACTCATTATCGGTTTTTCCTTTATACTTAGCCTGAATCGCCTGCAGTTCGGGACTCATCTTGGTCGATAACTTGGAAAACTTCTGCTGCTTGATCGTGAGAGGCATCAGCAGAAGATAGATCACAATCGTGAACAGGATAATGGAAAGTCCGATGTTCGGAAGGCCGATCTTGTCCAAAAGGAAAAAAATGCCTTCCATAATATAACCCAGCAATTTTGCGATAGGCCCCGCAATTTTACCTTGATACTGGGTCAACAACATAACTGACACGATAAAATTACCTCCTTAAACTCTTTTCCGCTCCGTCACGGAACGGGATCATAACCGCCTTTTGAAAAAGGATTACATCTGCATATTCTCCACAGGGCCAAGAGTCCTCCCTTGACGGCGCCGTATTTCTCGACCGCTTCCAGTCCGTAGTCCGAGCAGGTAGGAAAATAAGGGCACTTCGTGCTTTTCATCGGAGAAATATATTTTTTATAGAATTTAATAAGATAAATTAGTGCTTTTTTCATATCAATTTCTAATGTTCTTCACCGTAACAAGAAACCTGAATGATACGGTGGAGCTTTGAAAGATGTAACAACGCCGCCTCAATCTCACGATATCCCGCGAGGGCAGCACTTTTTCTAGCAACGACTACTATATCTAAACCACTATTAAATATATTTTCGTGTAGCCGGTAACTCTCTCTCACCAGTCTGGCAAACCTGTGTCTCACCACACTGTTGCCGATCTTTTTACTGGCGCTTATTCCCAGTCTGTTTCTCTCCGTGTTGTTTTTCCATACATACATTACCAGATACTTATTCGCGTAACTCTTTCCTTTTTTGTAAACATTCTGGAAATCTCTTGTCTTTTTTAAGGATTCCGAAAATATCATCTGGAACCGTACCTTTCCGCGACCTATTTTATCGGAGAAAAATAGGCCACAAATCTGCGGCCTATGCTGATAATCTCTTTCTTCCTTTTGCACGTCTGGCTGCCAATACTTTTCTTCCGCCCTTCGTGCTCATTCTCTTTCTGAAGCCGTGAACCTTAGCCCTATGTCTTTTCTTGGGCTGATAAGTCATTTTCATACGATGCACCTCCCTTTTCCAAACCTTAACACATCTATAAGGCAGTCATTCTGATTCATTTCATTGGAAAAACAACAGTTTGATTATATATAATTAAATGCCAAACGTCAAGTAAATACAGGGATTTTTTGTGATGAAAAAATCCTGAAAAAAATTAATTTTTTTTGGATCTATATCTTGATTAAAAAGAAAAAAATAAATCAAGATATGGTATTCTGTCTTTTTTATCCACTTTACATAAATATATCCACATAATGTGTATAACTTGTGTATAACTTATCTTAGCCATGTTTATAAATAGAAATCTCTGCCGAAAATCCCCATATAAAACAAATAGACAGAGATGTTTATAACTTTTGCTTCTGTTATACACATGATAAAATCATAAAATACAGAATATGTAAACTTATGTGTAAAAATCCCGATATCTTTCTCATAACTTATCATTTGAATTTTTAATATATTTATATTATTATATAATGTAGGTTAGTTTCGATATCATAACATAACCGCAGGCGGGGCCGCGGCACTATTTTGTACGGGTGGGTTTTGTAATGGATTCTATCAAAGAAAAGGATTCTATCAGGGAAAACTGGGACTTAATCAAGGAAACGCTGCGGAAGGAGTATGACCTTTCCGACATTTCTTATAATACCTGGATCAAACCTCTTACTTTTCATCAGGTCAAGGACGACGTTGTGACGATTATGATCCCTTCCGATCAGGCCCACGCGCTGAATTACATTTCGTCCAAATACAGGATTTTTTTTCAGGTCACGATCTCTGAAATGATGAATCACACATACGACGTTACTTTTATTTTGGAAAAAGACGCGCAGGGGGATGACTCTGACAGTATTTCCGCCCTAAATAATAAGACTACCTATAATATCAATTATGAAAATGCCAACTTGAACCCGAAATATATTTTTGACACGTTCGTTGTCGGCAGCAACAATAAATTTGCACATTCCGCCTCCCTCGCAGTGGCGGAATCCCCCGGCAAAGTCTACAACCCTCTCTATATATACGGAGGCGCCGGACTGGGCAAAACGCATTTGATGCACTCCATCGGACATTTTATTCTGGAACAGAATCCTGAGATGAAGGTGCTCTATGTCACTTCCGAAGCCTTCACAAACGAGGTGATCGACTGCATCCGAAGCGGCGACGCCTCCAAGATGAATAAATTAAGGGAAAAATATAGGACAGTAGATGTCCTAATGATAGACGATATTCAATTTATCATAGGAAAAGAGAGTACCCAGGAAGAATTTTTCCACACGTTCAACGCGCTCCATTCCGTCGGAAAACAAGTGATTCTCTCATCGGACAAACCTCCTAAAGATATGGAAACGCTGGAGGAGCGTTTCCGTTCCCGATTTGAGTGGGGCCTGATCGCGGATATCCAGCCGCCCGACTATGAGACGAGAATGGCCATCCTGCGAAAAAATGCTGACATATATAATAAGAAGATAGACGATAAAATATTTCAGTATATTGCCAACAACATCAAATCCAACATCAGGGAGCTGGAAGGCGCTTTTAATAAGATCATAGCGTTTTCCAAGTTAAATAACGTGGA
Source organism: uncultured Lachnospiraceae bacterium (assembly GCA_947630025.1). GTDB lineage: Bacteria > Bacillota > Clostridia > Lachnospirales > Lachnospiraceae > UBA3282. The sequence continues at coordinate 58,868 of CANRFZ010000009.1, read as the reverse complement.
GATCAACCTTGAAAATGCGGAAGAAGCCCTGAAAGATGTCATCTATCCGAACCAGCCCAAGAAAGTGACGCCTTCTCTTATTATAGAAGTGGTCGCCGAACATTTTGGAGTAGATCCCGGTGATATTACGTCCAAAAAAAGAAATTCGGAATTTGTGCTGCCGCGGCAGATCGTTATGTATCTCTGCAGGAATATCATAGGAATGTCCCTGACGGATATTGCGAAGCTCCTTGAAAAGAAAGATCACACTACCGTGATTCACGGCATTAAGAAGATCACGACAGAGATCGAGACGGATGAAGACATTAAGAATAAAGTGGATATCATCAAAAAGAAGATAAATCCTTCCTAAAACTTTTTATCCTCTTATTTTTCCACATTTGACAGAAAAAATGTTGATATCCTTAATTTTCACCGGAATGCCTTCCGGATGAAAAAAAGCCGTATGTTGATAATTCACAATTTTTTTTATAGTTATCCTGAGTTTTTAACATCTTAATCGTTTTCATTTCGGCTGAAAAATAGTATAATAGATAAGGTTATACACATATCAACATCCTTTATGATTAAGATTACGAAATTATTTATTTATAAATTGTTTTAAGGCGGCGCTCATTTTTGTCAAAAACAAGAAAGGAATTTATGCACAGATGAAGATTGTATGTTCAAAATCCAACTTACTAAACGGGATTCAGACCGTATCCAAAGCCGTTCCCAGCAAGACGACGATGTCTATTCTGGAATGTATTCTCATAGATACGAGAAGCGGAGTGATCAAACTGACGGCCAATGATATGGAGCTTGGCATAGAGACCGTGATCGACGGTGAGATTGTAGAAAAGGGAATGGTAGCCTTAGACTCTAAGATCTTTTCCGATATCGTCAGAAAACTTCCCGACAGCGACATCACGGTGGAGACGGACGATTCTCTTATGACAAAGATTTTGTGTGAAAAATCAAAAATGACGATTCCCGGCAAATCGGGAGAAGAATTTTCATTTCTTCCTGAAGTAGAAAAAAATGACAGTGTTGTCATCTCTCAGTTTACTTTGAAAGAAGTGATCAGACAGACAATCTTCTCCATCGCCGATAACGACAATAACAGGCTGATGACGGGAGAACTTTTTGAAATCAACGACGATATGCTGAAAGTGGTTTCTCTCGACGGACACAGAATATCCGTCAGAAAGATTGCTCTTAAAAATTCTTATGAACATAAAAAAGTCGTAGTGCCGGGCAAAACGCTCAACGAGATCAGCAAGATCCTGTCCGGCGATATGGACAAAGACGTCAACATTTATTTTACGGACAAACATATCCTGTTTGAATTTGACAGAACCATCGTTGTATCGAGGCTGATCGAGGGCGAATATTTCAATATCGACCAGATGCTTTCCAACGATTATGAGACAAAAGTAAAAATCAATAAAAAAGAGCTGCTTGACTGTATCGACAGAGCTACCGTACTGGTCAAAGAGGGAGATAAAAAGCCCGTTATCATCAATATTTCCGATCTTTCGATGGAACTAAAACTAAATTCCACAATGGGAAGTATGGACGAAGAAATTGATATAACGAAGGAAGGAAAGGATCTGATGATAGGATTCAATCCGAAATTCCTGATAGAAGCCCTCCGTGTGATAGACGATGAGGAAGTGGATCTCTATATGGTGAACCCGAAAGCGCCCTGCTTTATCAGAAACAGTGAAGAAAGTTATATTTACGTTATTCTTCCCGTCAACTTTACGACAGTGGCATAGGACAGATTGGTAAAGATGAAGACAATCAAAATTAAAGATGAATTTATCAAACTCGGTCAGGCGATGAAACTCGCGGGACTGGTTGATTCCGGCGTTGAAGCCAAGTTCAGAATACAGGAAGGCGCGGTTAAAGTAAACGGTAAGACGGAGTTACAACGCGGTAAGAAATTATACGCCGGTGATGTGATCGAGTATGAAGGGCAGCAGGTTAAGGTAGAAAACTGATGATTATAAAATCATTGGAATTGGCGGATTTCAGAAATTACGATTCTTTACATATTGATTTCAGCAGCGGCACCAATATTTTATATGGCAACAACGCCCAAGGCAAAACCAATATTCTGGAAGCGATCTATCTGTCCGCTACTACAAAATCGCACAAAGGCAGCAAAGATAAGGACATTGTCAATTTTTATAAAGAGGAATCCCATATCAGAACTTTTCTGGAAAAAGACGGCCTTACCGTGAGAGTGGATATGCACCTTCGCAAAAACAAATCGAAAGGCATAGCCATCGACGGACAGAAAATCAAAAAAGCCGCCGAGTTATTAGGTCTTTTGAATGTTGTTTTCTTTTCTCCGGAGGATCTGAGCATCATTAAGAACGGGCCGGCGGAACGCAGAAGATTCGTAGATATGGAATTGTGTCAGTTAGATCAATTTTATCTCTATAATCTGAATCATTATAATAAGATTGTAAACCAGCGCAACAAACTACTGAAAGATATGTATTTCAATCTTTCTCTCAGAGACACTCTGAATATATGGGATTCTCAGCTTATTTCTTTCGGAAGTAAGATTATCGAGAGAAGACAGTTGTTTGTAAAGCAGTTAAATGAGATTATCTGCGACATACATAAAAAGTTGTCCGGCGGCAGAGAAGAAATTTTGATCTGTTATGAACCTGATGTTGCGATAGAAGAATATGAAAAGAGACTTGCGGCGGATCAGGAGAAAGACGTCAAATTAAAACAGACGACCACCGGGCCGCACAGAGATGATTTTTCTTTTCTCGTCGGCGGCATAGATATCCGCAAATTCGGCTCTCAGGGGCAGCAGCGGACGGCAGCTTTGTCACTGAAATTGTCGGAGATAGAGCTGGTCAGGAAAATGACGAAAGACAATCCCGTCCTGCTGCTTGACGATGTGCTTTCGGAACTTGACAGCAACAGGCAGAATTATCTGTTAAGCACGATCGGAGACCTGCAAACGATTATCACCTGTACGGGCCTCGATGAATTTGTAAATAACAGATTTGAAATTGATAAGGTTTTTCATATTGAGAACGGCAGAATTATAGATAAAGATATTTCATCACAAGAGTAACGATATTTTATTACGGTTCAGAAAGAGTTTTGTGCAAAGAAGGGTATGGTGGAAAGATGGCGAACGAGTACGGCGCGGATCAGATACAGATTTTGGAAGGTCTGGAAGCGGTAAGAAAAAGGCCCGGAATGTATATAGGAAGCACCTCTGCCAGAGGACTTCACCACCTTGTCTATGAGATCGTGGACAATTCGGTGGATGAAGCGCTGGCGGGATTCTGCAACGAGATTCATGTGACGGTCAATCCCGACAATTCCGTTACCGTGGAAGATAACGGCAGGGGCATTCCCGTGGGAATCAACCACAAGGCGGGAATACCGGCGGTGGAAGTTGTATTTACGATTCTTCATGCCGGCGGCAAATTCGGCGGCGGAGGATATAAGGTTTCCGGCGGGCTTCACGGCGTGGGCGCTTCTGTTGTAAACGCGCTCTCCGACTGGCTGGAGGTTCAGATTTTTACCGAAGGAAAAATATACCAGCAGCGGTATGAGAGAGGGCACGTATGCTACCCTCTTAAAGTCGTGGGTGAGTGCAGTCCGGAAAAGTCCGGAACAAGAGTGCACTTTTTTCCGGATGCCTCGATCTTTGAAGAAACTGTTTTTGATTATGATACGTTAAAAACGCGGCTCCGCGAAACGGCTTTTCTGACGAAAGGGCTTAAAATTATTCTGGAAGATGCGAGAGAGGGCATTGAACAGAAAAAAGAATTTCATTATGAAGGCGGCATCAAGGAGTTTGTCACTTATCTGAACAAGAGCAAAGAGGCTCTTTATCAGGATGTGATGTATTTTGAAGGCACCAAAAACGGCGTTTACGTAGAAGTGGCCCTGCAGCATAACGATTCTTACAATGAGAGTGTTTATAGCTTCGTCAATAACATTAACACGCCGGAGGGCGGCACGCATCTGGTGGGATTTAGGAACGCGCTGACCAAAACATTTAACGATTATGCGCGTAATAATAAACTGTTAAAAGACAGTGAGCAGAATCTTTCCGGGGAAGATATCAGAGAAGGTTTGACGGGTATTGTCAGTATTAAAATCGAAGATCCGCAGTTTGAAGGACAGACGAAGCAGAAATTAGGCAATTCCGAAGCGAGAGGCGCCGTAGACAGTGTTGTCAGTGAGCAGCTTACTTATTTTCTGGAGCAGAATCCCGCCGTCGCCAAGACGATCTGCGAGAAATCCATTCTGGCGCAGCGCGCCAGAGAAGCGGCGAGAAAGGCGAGAGATCTGACGCGCCGTAAGACGGCTCTGGAAGGAAGTTCCCTTCCCGGCAAGCTGGCGGACTGCTCCGACAAAGATCCGAAAAACTGTGAGATTTATATTGTGGAGGGAGATTCCGCGGGCGGTTCCGCAAAGAAAGCCAGAAGCCGCGCGACACAGGCAATCCTTCCCCTGCGCGGCAAGATATTGAATGTAGAGAAAGCCCGTCTGGATAAGATTTATGCAAACGCGGAGATCAAGGCGATGATTACCGCTTTCGGCACGGGCATTCACGACGATTTTGATATTACGAAGCTGCGCTATGACAAAATCATTATTATGACGGATGCCGATGTGGACGGCGCGCATATCGCGACATTGATGCTCACTTTCATCTACCGCTTTATGCCGGAGCTGATCAAGCAGGGCCACGTCTATCTGGCGAAGCCGCCGCTCTACAAGCTGGAGAAGAACAGACAGGTATGGTATGCCTACAGTGATGAGGAGCTGGACAAGATTCTCGCGGAAGTAGGCCGCGACCAGAACAATAAAATACAGCGTTACAAAGGTCTGGGCGAGATGGATGCGGAGCAGCTATGGGAGACGACGATGGACCCCGAAAAGAGGATTCTGCTGCGCGTCAATATCGACGAGGAAGAAGAATCGGAAGTGGATCTTACGTTTAACACGCTGATGGGCGACAAGGTAGAGCCGAGACGTATCTTTATCGAAGAAAACGCGAAATTCGTTAAGAATCTGGATATCTGACGGCGCGCGGTAAAGTGCAAAGAAACACGAAAACGTTTCGGAGTGAGGATATATCATGGACGATAAAATATTTGACAAAATCGAGGAAGTAGACCTCAAGAAAAAAATGGAAGACTCTTACATTGATTATGCCATGAGCGTTATCGCCGCTCGTGCGCTTCCCGATGTGAGAGACGGCCTGAAGCCGGTGCAGAGGCGCGTTCTGTACTCTATGATCGAGTTGAATAACGGTCCGGACAAGCCGCACAGAAAGAGCGCACGTATCGTCGGTGATACGATGGGTAAATATCACCCTCACGGCGACAGTTCGATCTACGGCGCGTTAGTCAATATGGCGCAGGAATGGTCTACCCGCTATCCGCTGGTGGATGGCCACGGCAATTTCGGCTCCGAGGACGGCGACGGCGCCGCGGCGATGCGTTACACGGAGGCGAGACTGAGCAAGATTTCGATGGAACTTCTCGCCGATATCAACAAGGATACGGTGGATTTCGTTCCCAACTTTGACGATACGGAGAAGGAGCCTGTCGTACTGCCGAGCCGTTATCCGAATCTGCTGGTAAACGGCACTTCCGGTATCGCCGTCGGCATGGCTACCAATATCCCGCCCCACAATCTGCGTGAGGTGACGAATGCCGTCGTCAAGATTATCGACAACAGGGTGAATGAAAACCGGCAGACCGATATCGATGAAATCCTGAATATCGTCAAAGCGCCGGATTTTCCGACGGGTGGTATTATTCTCGGCACGAGAGGGGCGGAGGAAGCCTATCGCACCGGGCGCGGCAAAGTGCGCGTGCGCGCGGTGACGGATATCGAAACGCTCCCCAACGGCAAGACGCAGATCATCGTCACGGAACTGCCCTATATGGTAAACAAGGCAAATCTGATCCTCAAGATCGCCGATCTGGTAAAAATGAAAAAAATCGACGGCATCACGGATCTCCGCGATGAGACGAACCGCGAAGGAATGCGGATCGTGATCGAGCTCCGCAGGGACGCCAACGCCAATGTGATTCTGAATCAGCTCTATAAACACACGCAGATGCAGGATTCCTTCGGCGTGATTATGCTGGCGCTTGTGAATAACGAGCCCAAGGTGATGAATCTTCTCGATATGCTTACTCATTATCTGAAGCATCAGGAGGAAATCGTCACCAGAAGGACGAAGTATGATCTGAATAAGGCCGAGGAGAGGGATCATATTTTGCAAGGTCTGCTGATTGCCCTAGACCATATCGACGAAGTGATCCAGATCGTCCGAAACAGCCAGACTACCCAGATCGCAAAAGAAAGGCTGATGGAGCGTTTCAAACTGTCCGACGCACAGGCACAGGCTATCGTGGATATGCGTCTGCGCGCGCTGACAGGTCTGGAGCGGGAGAAGATCGAGAATGAACATAAGGAATTGATGGAGAAGATCGCGGAATTAAAGGCGATTCTGGCGGATGAGAAGCTGCTGCTCGGCGTGATCAAAGAAGAAATGCTGATGATCGCCGAGAAGTACGGCGACGACAGAAGAAGCCAGATCGGTTTCGACGTCTATGACATCAACATGGAAGATCTGATTCCGAGGGAAAATACCGTGATCGCCATGACCAGTCTGGGCTATGTGAAACGCATGACCGTAGACAATTTCAAGGCGCAGAACCGCGGCGGCAAGGGCATCAAGGGAATGCAGACCATCGAGGAGGATTATATAGAAGACCTGCTGATGACGACAACCCATCACTATCTGATGTTCTTTACCAATCTGGGACGGGTTTACAGACTGAAGGCTTACGAGATTCCGGAGTCGAGCAGGACGTCCAGAGGGATTGCCATCGTTAATATCCTGCAGTTAAATCCGGGCGAAAAGATCACGGCGATGATTCCGATCAAGGAATATGAAGAAAACAAGAACCTTTTTATGGTCACTAAGAAAGGCACGGTAAAGAAAACTTCCGTGATGGAGTTCAGCCATGTCAGGAAAAACGGCCTAATGGCTATCAATCTGCGCGACGACGACGAGCTGATCGAAGTGAAGACCACGTCCGCGGAGACAGAGATTTTCCTTGTGACAAAGCACGGTATGTGTATCCGTTTCAAGGAGACGGATGTGCGCCCGACGGGACGTTCCTCTATGGGCGTTATCGGCATGAATCTCTCAGATCAGGACGAGATCGTAGGAATGCAGTTAGACCATCAGGGCGACTCCCTGCTGATTGTCTCGGAGAACGGCCTCGGAAAGCGCACCTATCTGAATGAATTTACGGTACAGAAACGCGGCGGTAAGGGCGTGAAATGCTATAAGATCACGGAAAAGACAGGCGACGTGGTGGGCGTCAAGGCAGTCAACGACGACCATGAAATCATGATGATTACAACGGAGGGCATTATCATACAGCTTCGCATGGAAGATATTTCCACTCTGGGAAGAATCACTTCCGGCGTCAAGATGATCAATCTCGACCAGAATGTGAAGGTCGCAAAAATCGCCAAAGTGCGCGAGAAGATCAGCGACGGCAATCAGGAGTTTGAGAATATCGAGGACGCGATGGAAGATATCCCGGAGGAGGAGCGATACCATCTTCCCGTGGAAGACGATGATAAAGAAGTAACGCTGCCGAAAGAGGAAGATGAGGAATAAGGTATGCTATCGGTAAAAGATGTGATAAAATCAAGCATTTACAATAGCTTAGGGGGGGGGGACGAGTCTATCAGCCAGAAGCATTCTCGTTATATTGCTTCTGTCCTGCCTGATCGGGTTATACATATTTGCCGTTTATAAGCTGACCAGTAAAGCGGCGTTTTATTCCAAAGATCTGAATATCACAATGGCAGGAATGCCGGTGATCGTTGCGGCGATCATGATTGCGATGCAGTCCAATCTGATCGTTTCACTGGGTATGGTCGGTGCGCTCTCCATTGTCAGGTTCCGCAGCGCCATCAAAAATCCATTGGATCTGCTCTATCTGTTCTGGGCAGTCAGCGCGGGTATCATATGCGGCGTCGGGTTGTCCATACTGGCTTTCTGTCTGTGTATTGTTATGACGGTTATGCTGGCTGCTTTGGATCGTGTTCCCAATTCCAAAGCGCCGGCGCTCCTCGTACTGTGTTCGTGCGATGAAAATATTGATTGGAAACAGATCAGTGAGGAAATAAAAAAATATTCAAAATATCATAAAGAAAAATCCCGCAGTTTGAAAAACAGCCAGACGGAAGTGATTTATGAAATCAAAACTTCCAGAGAGGCGGATCTGGTAAACGATCTCCATAAAAAATATAAATTTGACCAGGTTCATCTGGTGAAGCATGATGGGGAGTATCGGATCTAGCATGAAAAAGAGAATTGCGCTATTAGGGATTTTTCTGATTTTTCTGTGTATGCTGGGCTTCCTGATTTCCGAAAGTAAAAGAAAAACCCAGTTTGTTGTAGATGACGGCGGAAATTTTTATGTTTCTGTAAAAGCGGACGAGAGCACGCAAAAAATAATGCCCTGGTACGACGAGACACAAGGCGTCTATTATTTTTTTCTGCCTTCTTGTGTGAATGATGAAACCGTTTATTTTGATTCGTCCCGGCATAGCGTAGAGATAGACGGAAATAAGATACATAAAAGGGCAAAATGGGTGTGGGAGAAAGATAGAATCTATTCTCTGAGGATAGATGGCGATTTCATGCGGATCACTTTTATGAAATCCGAAAATCTGCCGGCTTTTTTTATTTATACTTCCAGTGGAAATATGGATTCCGTATGGGCGGATAAAGAGTATGAAGAAACAGGATCGCTGACAATCATTGAAAAAGACGGACATATAGAATATACGGGAAACTTGAATAAAATATCAGGCCGTGGGAATATGACATGGCAGGCCGCCAAAAAACCTTATGCGATTTCTTTAAAAGACAGTTATCCGCTATGTGATTTGAGTTCCGCTAAAAATTGGAAACTGCTGGCACTCTATTATGAATATGATAAAATGCACTCTAAGATTATTCTTGACACGGCCCGTAAGATAGGATTCACCGGAACACCGGAATGCACATGGGTAGATTTGTACTGCTGCGGAGAGTATCAGGGATTGTATTTGCTGACAGGAGATGTATCGGAGAAGTATAAGAATACATCCGGCATATTATTTGAGAAAGCCGTAGACTTTCAGTTGAAATATGGTGAACCGTTTTTTGAAACAGATTACGCACACTATCTGTTTAAATATGATAGCCCTGAAAAGCTATCGTCGGAGGAAATGAAAGAAACTGAAAATTTTGTTCAGAAAACGGAAACTGCCCTATTATCGGGAGATGATACCTATAAAGAATATATAGATATCGATTCCTTGGCAAAACAATATTTGTTAGATAAGATATTCATGGAAAATGACGCGATGTGGGCGAGTACGTTTTATTATTTAGATCAGCAGGAAAATAAGATTTATGCAGGTCCTTCTTGGGATTACGATCAAGCGTGCGGATTGGCACTGCCAAATTATAATACATCCTTGGAAGGAAGGCCTAACAATATGGGAACGTGGTATGATATTTTGTATCAGGACGTTGATTTTTATACGTCAATGCAAGATACTTATGTGGAACTTCTTCCTGAGTTTGAAAATATTTTATATCAAGAAATAGACCAATATGCGGAGTGGATTCAGGCATCGGAGGCGATGGACGAAGTACTATATGAGCGGGATGTACCGTATTTGTTTATCTATGATGAATGGGATAGCCGCACTAAATATTTGAAATATTTTTTGGCCCATCGCTTGAATTATTTAAATGATCTGTGGGGAATAGAAGGGCATTCTTTTCAATCACCGGAAAGTACGGGAGAATATCATACGATATATTTTAAAAGCCTAGACGGTATAACGATGGAAGAAAGAACGGTTTTGGATGGAAGCTGCCTCTCGGAACTTCCCGCATTGGATGAAGAAAAATATATCGGGTGGTATTATTGGGATCAAAACGCCGGAAAATTTATTGATCACGAATATTCCACCATGCGTCCTGTCTATGAAGATGTCTACTGTTGTGCGAGAATCGTGGAACAGGAATAAAAAATAGGAATAGAAAACAGGAAAAGATAACAGGAAAAGATAACACAAAGGACAGTATGTGAGGAACGCGATGTTTCATCTGGCAGTAATCGGAGATATTCACAGTAATCATACCGCATTGGAGACTTGTATTCGTCATGCGCTCGCACAGGGCGCAGACGAATTTCTTTTTCTGGGAGATTATATCAGCGACTGCCCTTTCCCACAGAAGACGATGCAAATCATTTACGAGATGCGGCGGCGCTTTCCCTGTCATTTTATCCGCGGAAACCGGGAAGACTATATGCTGCGGCACAGGGCGGACCCCGCGGAGCGGTGGACATTTTCTTCCGCCAGCGGCAATCTGCTCTACACTTATGAAAATCTGACGGATGAGGATCTGGATTTCTTCGCCGGTCTGGAGATTCAGGGCGTCTATCAACGGGAGGGATATCCGCCTTTCCGCTACTGCCATGGCTCTCCGGCTTCCTCTAATGAACTGCTGATTCCGGAAAACGAACATACGGCGGTCTGTATGGCCGCGCTGGACACGGAGCTGCTGGTCAGCGGGCACACACATATTCAGGAGGGCAGGACATACGGAAATAAAAGACTCCTGCATCCCGGCTCTGTGGGCCTTCCGTGGTATTACGGCGGGAAGACGCAGTATATGATGCTGCACGGTACAGAACTGGGCTGGGAGGAAGAATTTTATCAGCTCCCCTATGATGTGGAGGCGGTGAAAAAAGAATTTGAAATCTCTGGCATCTATGAAAAGGCGCACTTCTGGGCAAGACTTGCCGTACACACACTGGAAACGGGGGAGGACTACTCCACATCCTGCCTGCAGCTTGCCATGAAGCTATGCGAGGAGGCCGAGGGGAGCGTCCGCTGGCCGGATATCGACGAGCGGTACTGGCAGCAGGCGGCGGAGAGGTTTGGGATTTAGGCTTGACTGTTTTTTATAATATGACTAAAATGAGATTAGATCGTATATTAGTCAAATTTTGAAATATCAAATGGGAATTTGTGCCGGAGCGCACATATGTTACGCTGGACGATCTGGAAGAACGGCGTATGGCCAAGCGCGATCCGGCATTGTTTCTGCAGGTGCATGATACGCCGATCCTGATCGATGAAGTGCAGTATGCGCCGGAATTATTTTCTTATATTAAAATCGCAGTTGATAACGGTGCGGCTCCGGGCTCTTTCTGGCTGACCGGCTCGCAGGCATTCCGGATGATGGAGCTGGCGCAGGAATCATTGGCCGGGCGTGTGGCGATACTTCATATGTCTGCCTTGTCCCAGCATGAAATATACGGCAGCGGGAAAAATGTGCCGTTCACCGTTGATCTGGATGCGCTGAAAACGAGAAAACGGATCGGCGCGTCCGCAGATATGAACGCCATCTATAAACGGATCTGGTCGGGTTCCATGCCCGGGTATATCAGCGGAAAATATACAGACCGCAGCGTGTTTTATTCCAGTTATCTGCAGACTTACATTGACCGGGATGTGAGCGATCTCGCAGCGCTTACGGACAAGCTGCAGTTTCAGGATTTTATCCGTGCGGCGGCCTGTCGTATCGGCCAGATGTTAAATATTCATGATATCGCAAAAGATGTCGGTGTTTCCGACGATACGGCGAAGCGCTGGCTTCAGATTTTGGAAAAATCCGATATTATTTTCTATCTGCGCTCCTATTCCAATAATCTGCTGAAGCGGACTATAAAAACGCCGAAACTCTACTTTTTTGACACAGGGCTGGCGGCGTATTTGACATATTATGTCTCTCCTGAAATCTTGCAGAACGGTGCGCTGAGCGGTGCGATTTTGGAAAATTATGTGGTTTCGGAGATTATCAAAACCTATCACAATGCAGTACAGGATTGTCTGCTCTGGTATTATCGTGACAAGAGCAACCGCGAAATCGACATGATTATGGAGAGTAACGGACAACTGCACCCGCTGGAGATCAAACGTTCTGTGAATCCCGGCAAGGAAACGGTCAACACTTTTTCCGTTCTGGACAAAAGTACCGTGCCAAGGGGAAAAGGGGCCGTTCTATGTATGAGGCCCGAGCTCTCCGCGATCGATGCGGATCACTATATCGTACCGATATGGATGATTTAGTTTCCAAAAACCGCCTGATTACGCGGTATGCAACCCACACTTTACATGAAAAAACCAAAAAGCAACAGAAAATGTATAGCCTTTACATCCGTGCGCGGCTATGATAAAAGCATCATTTGACTGCGCGGGAGAGTGAGAACACAGAAAATAGGTGGAATATGTCCTCATGATATGGCGGCTTCTTTAGTGGCGCGCCTGCATATGCGGACATAAGACAGGAAATGCAAAAGGAGGCTATCTTATCATGAGTTTAGGAGAAAATCTGCAGTTTTTGCGGAAAAAAGAAAATATTACACAGGAGCAGTTCGCGGAGCGGCTGGAGGTGTCACGCCAATCCGTCTCCAAATGGGAATCGGATCAGGCGTACCCGGAGATGGAGAAAATCCTGCAGATGTGCGAGTTATTCCACGTCAGCATGGACGATTTGGTGCGGAATGATGTGAGCACAGTCTATGCCGGCGATCAGGCGGAATATGAAACGCACATGAACGGTTTTAGCAAAATGGTTACGGCGGGCGTGGGACTGATCCTGTTCGGACTGAGCATGATGTTCTTTCTGGAAGGGCTGAACGCCAGATTCCTCTGGTTTTGTGAGGAGTATTATGATGACGTCCTCGGGCAGTCTGTCAGAGCGGGACGGGAAGGCATCTTTGCGTTTGTGCTTTTGATTTTCGTGGCGGCGGCGGTGGCTTTGTTCATCGTGGCGGGGTTACGGCACGGCAATTTCTGGGAGGAGCATCCGTATCTGCCGCAGCTATACCGCAGGGAGGAGATTAGGGCATTTCGGAATCGGTATACCGCGATGATCGCGGCAGGCGTTACCCTGATTTTGATCGATGTCATCATCATGACGGGCGTGGATTCGTTCTTCCCGGTGTTAGATAACAGCGCCGCCGGAGACAACCTGATGGCTGCTTTCTTCTTTTTGCTTCTTACCGTGGCGGTTTCTCTGTTTGTCTATGCAGGCACACAGAGTGCGAAGTACCATATTGACAACTGGAACGAAATGCACGACAAGACCTCGGAGGCCTACAGGAAAGATAAACTGACAGGCACAATATGCGCCTGCATTATGATCGCTGCCACCATCATTTATCTGATCGAGGGATTCTGTTTCGGAGAATGGGGTATCGGTGCGGCGGTCACCTATTCCGTGGGCGGACTGCTATGTGGGATCGCGGCGATTGTCATAGATCATTGTGACTTGGATAAAAAGAAGAAGAAAAGTGAGGAAGCGGACGCTGCCGCAGAGACGAACGGCGTGGAGGAGGAAAAAGCGGACGGAAAAGAGTAGAAAATCTCTTGACCTGCTATTCACCCTGTTAAGAAATTGAGATAAGCCCTGAGAAAAGTATAATTTTCACAATTGCGATAAGCAAAACACATAATAGTGCTAGATCATTACAAATGTATTGATTTGGCATTATTATTTTGTTGCTCTTATAATAAAGATGGCATATAATAAAGAAAAGTGAATGCAATTCAGGAATAAGAATGAAAATAAAGTGATAAATTGTGATTCAGAAAGTAAAGATAAAATGGACATGGGAGGCGGCATGAATGGCAAGTACGATTCAGGTAAGAGTGGATGATGATTTAAAAGCAAAATCGGATGCCTTGTTTAAGGATCTGGGTACGGACACTACGACGGCGATTCGGATGTTCTTAACGCAGGCATTGGCGGTAAATGGTTTTCCGTTTGAAATAAAAAGGGCAAATCCATATGCGGCGCTGACAGAGCGTGAACTGTTGGAGAAGCTGGAAAAATCGCGTGAGCACGCCGCGCATGGGATGTATAAAGATGCGGCAGAGGTTTCTCGTGATATGAGGGCGAAATATGGATTTTAAAGTGGTTGTCTCTTTGCTATTTTTCCAAATGGTGTTAAAATCGAAGTAAATTCTTTTTTGATCGGAATGGAGTTTTACATGGGAAAACAGATAGACGGTCAGATCAGTCTCTTTGACTATATGACCGAAGCCGCGGCGCCGGTGCGCCTGTTTGCGCAGTGCGCGGTCTGCTGGTGCAGCGACTGCAGGCATAATGAAAAGCTGGACGCCGTACCGCGGGATTTCGCGGGCGTGGAGAAGGCGTGTCCGTCCTGTGCGCTCTGCCTGCACAGGAACCGCGCGGAGGTCTGCGAGATCGGTTCCTACGACAACGGATGTAAATTGCGGGCGTCAGAGGAAGGAATGGCGCCGTGATAAGCAGAGGGAGAGCACCACTGTGACGAGCAGAGGCAGGCCGTTGCGACGGATCACGGCAGCGCCGTGACAGGCAGCAAGCGGGGAGTATTTATTTATGCAGAGCGAGACGAGAGCTTATCGGTCGGGAGAACTGTTAAGGCGGTTTCTCCCTTATTACAAAAAATATCTGTATATTGTAGTGATAGATCTGTTCTGTGCCGGGCTCACGACGATCTGTGAGCTGGTGCTGCCTATGATTATGCGCTATATCACCAACACGGGCATGAGCGATCTGGCGTCATTGACCGTATCGGTCATCCTGCGGCTGGGCGTGCTCTATCTCTGCCTGCGGGTTGTGGACACCATGGCGAATTTTTATATGGCGTACACGGGACACGTGATGGGTACGCGCATCGAGACGGATATGCGGCGCGACGCCTATTCGCATCTGCAGATGTTGTCCGATACATACTACAACAATACGAAGGTCGGGCAGATTATGGGGCGCATCACCAACGATCTGTTCGATGTGACGGAATTTTCCCACCACTGCCCGGAGGAGTTTTTTATCGCGGGCATCAAGGCGGTGATTTCGTTTATCATACTGGCGCGCATCAGCCTGCCGCTGACGCTTATTTTATTTGCGGTGGTGCCTGTTATGGCAGTCACCTGCATCGCGATCAACCTGCGTATGCGGGAGGCGTTCCGCAGGCAGCGCGTGCAGATCGGAGAGCTGAACGCCCGTATCGAGGACAGTCTTCTCGGACAGAAAGTTGTGAAGGCGTTTACCAACGAGGAAAAGGAGAAGGCGAAGTTCGAGGAGGACAACCAGAACTTTTTTGCCATCAAAAAGGAGACTTACCGGTTCATGGCGGCATTCCAGACGACGACGAGAGCCTTCGACGGGCTGATGTATCTGGTGCTGCTAGTGGCGGGCGGTATCTTTATGGTGAAGGGCAGGATTCTGCCCGGCGATCTGGTGGCCTATGTGATGTACGTGAGCACGCTGATTGCGACGATCCGCCGGATCATCGAATTTGCGGAGCAGTTTCAGCGCGGCATGACGGGGATTGAGAGATTCGTGCAGATCATGGACAGCGATATCGAGATCTTTGACGAGCCGGGCGCGGTGCCCTGCGTGAGTCCGCATGGAAATATCGAGTTCCGGCAGGTGAGTTTTGCCTATCCGGACGACCACAATGTTGTCTTTAAGGGGCTCAACCTCCGGATTCGCGAGGGAGAAAAGGTCGCCATCGTGGGGCCTTCCGGCGGCGGCAAGACAACGTTGTGCAATCTGATTCCGCGGTTCTATGACATCGACGAGGGCGAGATCCTGCTGGACGGGGAAAATATCCGTCATTACACGTTAAAGAGCCTGCGGCAGAATATCGGCATGGTGCAGCAGGACGTATATCTTTTTTCGGGCACGGTTTATGAAAATATCGCATATGGTAAAGAAAACGCAGCGATGGAGGAAGTGGTAGAGGCGGCGAAACGCGCCGGGGCGCATGAGTTCATCACGGCGTTAAAGGACGGATATGACACTTATGTCGGCGAGCGGGGCGTGAAATTGTCCGGCGGGCAGAAGCAGCGTATCAGTATTGCCAGAGTATTTTTAAAAAACCCGCCGATTCTGATTATGGACGAGGCGACTTCCGCGCTGGACAATGAGAGTGAGTTTCAGGTGGCAAAGTCGCTGCAGGCATTGGCGCAGGGCAGGACTACGATCACGATAGCCCACAGACTCTCCAGCATCCGCAATTCCGACAGGATACTGGTGCTGACAGAGGAGGGCATCGTCGAGGAAGGTACCCACGAGAGTCTGCTGGCGCAGGACGGGATCTACCATCATTTTTATGTGACGGCCAACGAATTAAAGTGAAAGAGGCGATAGCGAAATGCAGTTTGAAAGTGTGGAACAGAAAAGAATTTATATGACGGAGCAGCCGGTGGAGAAGCTGGTGTGCCGCCTGGCGGTGCCGACGATCATGAGTATGCTCGTAACTTCCTTTTACAATATGGCGGACACGTTTTTTGTAGGGAAGCTGGATACGCAGTCAACGGCGGCGGTGGGCGTCGTCTTCTCGCTGATGGCGATCATTCAGGCGGTGGGATTTTTCTTCGGGCACGGTTCCGGCAATTATATTTCCAGACAGTTAGGCGCGGGGAATACGGAAGAAGCGGAAAAGATGTCCGCGGTGGGATTTTTTACGTCGTTTCTGGCGGGGATCGTTATCATGGCGGCCTGCATCTTTTTTATCCAGCCGCTTTCCTATGCGCTGGGCTCCACGCCGACGATCCAGCCGTATACCGTGGCGTATCTCAGGATCATTCTGTTCGGCGCGCCCGCGATGACGGCGTCGCTGGTTCTCAATAACCAGATGCGGTTTCAGGGCAGTGCCTTCTATGCGATGATCGGTATCGTATCAGGGGCGGTGATCAATATTGTGCTCGATCCGCTGCTGATCTTTGCCTGCGGCATGGGCGTGGCGGGCGCTGCGCTGGCCACCACGGTCAGCCAGTACATCAGCTTCTGCTTCCTGCTGGTTATGGCGACCAAAGGCGGCAATATCCGCATTCGGTTCCGCAACTTTAAACCAAGTCTGCATTTTTACAAGGAGATCGTCAGAGGCGGCAGCCCCTCCCTGTTCCGGCAGGGGCTTGCCAGCGTCGCCACGATCTGTCTAAACCACGCCGCGGGCGTGTACGGCGATGCGGCGATTGCGGGGATGTCCATCGTCAACCGCATCATGATGTTTGCCAACTCCGCGTTGATCGGTTTCGGTCAGGGGTTCCAGCCGGTATGCGGCTTCAACTACGGCGCGGGCAAGTACAAGAGAGTGTTAAAAGCGTTCTGGTTCTGCGTCAAGCTGTCTCTCGCGGTTCTGCTGGTTCTGGCGGTAATCGTCTATCTGCTGGCGCCGCAGTTTGTCACCGCTTTCCGCAGGGATGACGCGGAGGTCATCGCGGTGGGCACGGCGGCGCTGCGCTATACGGTAATCGCTTTTCCGCTGAGCTCATGGATGGTCATGTGCAACATGATGCTGCAGTCTATCGGCAAAGGGCTGAAAGCCTCTATCGTGGCGTCGGCCAGACAGGGCATCTTTTTCCTGCCGTTAATTGCGATTCTGCCGCATTTATTGGGGCTGACCGGCGTGGAAATCTGTCAGGCGGTGTCGGACGTATGCGCCCTCACGGTTTCGATTCCCATCGGCTTCAGCGTGATCCGTGAGATGCGCGCGGCGGACGACGCGGATTAACGCAGATATCTGCCGGCGGTGTAAACGGAGAAGTTAAAGTTCCGCAGATACATATCTTCCCGCAGCGCCGTGATCTTGCCACAGTAGCGCCCCAGCCAGTCCAGATCTTCGGTAACGCCCTGCTCGGAGTACCGCGCTATATCGCTATAGTCAGCGGCATCGTTTTCCGTCTCTGTCCCTGCGTGCAGATAGGGGTTTTTCTGTTCGTCTAACAGAACCGGGGCGGCGTCTGCGGACAGGCCGCACAGGTACCGCTTATTGTCAAAGACGTCATAGTCGTCCAGATATTCCAGATGCGCGGGCGACAGGTTGTACTTGGCGATCCAGTAGTCCGGGTGGGCGAAGGACAGGCCGATGTAACATACCGTGACGATAGCGACGCTATAGGTAAAAAGCGGGAAGCGTTCCATATAGATGGAGACCGTCACGCCGGCCATCAGCAGGAAAATCACCGCCAGCGCCCACAGTACGAATACCCGCAGAAAAGTCAGGTTGTAGCGGTTGATATACATAAGCATACGCAGCGCGCTGGACAGGATCATGATGAACGTGCACGCGCTGATAACGGTCAGAATCGCCTTCAGCACGGTATTTTCCCGAAACAGATGGAGGCAGATCAGCACAAGGGCCAGATTCAGGACGCACACCGCCAGAAGCTGGAAAAAGCCCTCTCTGGCGTAGCTTGCGTAAGTGTACCCCGCCGGAAGCTGCATCCTGCCGATAAAGAGATACAGGATTTGGATCACGCTGAACATCAGATACAGAACGGAAAGCGCCGCCGTGATGATAATCGCCGTGACCGGCTCCCAAGTGCGCAGGTCGCGCACGTCTTCGCTGATATTCTTCATGCTAAGTCCCGCATATACCGCATACGAGCAGAAAAACACAACGACTGTCAGCGCCAGCACCCCAAAAATATTGGCCACATCCAGTGTCTGCAGGAAACGCCTCGTGATATCCAGAAATACGGCGTCGGCGCTGGCCAGCAGGAGCGTGGTGACAAAAAGCAGCGGAACCGTGATCGAGACGCCTGCCAGAATCGGGAGGGTATAGTTCTTTTTGCCCGGTTTTCCCTGTTTTTGGGCATCAAAATAAAAGACCATGTCGGACAAGGGCCGCAAAAGGCATGAAACCGCCGTTCCGATCAGCGTACAGACCGCGCCGAGATACTTCGGAAGATTCCACCTGCCGTCCGCATATACCGTGTGGAGCATCAGAATCAGCGTCAGCAGAAAGATGCCGCACTTATTCATGAGGAGTAACGGCGTCGAGGCCGTCAGACAGTTGGATGCGCCCAGCAGCACGATGGCGGCTATGTAAAACAAGCTGTCTCTTTTGTATGGAACCCCTAACTTTTGTATAGAGAAGAAGAAATAGCAAAGGGTTCCTGCGACGAAAAAAGGGTAGGTGATCCCCGAGGCGTTCTTATACAGGCAGAAGGTGTAAAAAAGGGCATATACCGCGCTGCCGATGCCGAAATAGGGATACTGCTGCCGCAGCCTTTTCGTGAAGACGCTGTCTTCTTTTTTGGTCACGACGGCCACAGGCTGACAGGGATTAGGATTGTTGGGATATACGTTATTGTTCTGTTCCATGAGAATCTCCTTCCTCGTCTTCCACATACTGCAGAATATCGCCCGGCTGACATTCCAGCGCCTTGCAGATCTCGTTCAGCGTGGAGAGACGCACTGCTTTTGCTTTGTTATTTTTTAGGATGGACAGATTCGCAAGGGTAATGTCGATTTCGCCTGCCAGTTCGGTCAGTCCTTTCTTGCGCATCGCCATCATGACGTCCAGATTGATAATGATTGCCATGGTGTCTCCTTCTATATCGTTAAATCGTTTTCCTGCTTATAAGTTACCGCCTTGTCGAATACGCCCGCCAGCACCCGGCTGAACAGGCCCGCGATCACAAACACCAGTATGATCACGAGCACCGCCGGCGTCAGGTAGATAAAAAGGCGGCACGCCGTAATCAAGGCGATCAAAAAGCTATAAATGCTCATTTTTTCAAGACTCACGACGTTCTCCCGAATAAAGCAGTCGTTGTCGATGACCGTGCGGAACATCCGGCGTAACTGCTGGATAATCAGGATCGCAAAAATGCCGGACAGAAAAAAGATCAGCCACAGGGGATAGTAGTTGTCGGCAAAGTAACTGTTGTATCTGCCGTACGCTTTGATCGAGAGCGGCAGCGTGACGGTCACCAGCAGCCCGCCATAGAACATGATGTCCAGCAGCAGTTTCGTAAACAGAGTCAGTTTGTCTTTCATATCCGAAAGTCCTTTCTTATCTTTGATAAGCATAACATAACACGGCAAAAAGCGAATGTCAATAAAAATTTATTGATTTTCGATAAATTTTTATTTTGGAACAATAGGCGTGTGGTTTGAGAAGGTAAATAAGGGTGAATAGTAAGCCGAGAGTGCATGATTTGAAAAGGCAGATGGCAACCCCAAAGTGCATGGTTTGTAAATAGGGTTAAAAGATGAAAAATATAATTGTTACTTTTATTCCTGCTGATTCGTGTATAAGACAGAGGAGGTGAAACACGGAGATTGGATGTCAAAAAGAACCTGAGAAATGCGGTGATGAAATACGGCAACACGCTCTATAAGATCTGTATTGTCATACTGTGCGACGAACAGGATACGCAGGACGCCATACAGGACACATTCTGCCGGTATCTGGAGAAAAAGCCTGTGTTTCATGACGAAGAACATGAGAAGGCGTGGCTGATCCGCGTGGCCACCAACAGATGCCGCGATATGCTGCGGTTTAAGATGCGGCACCCCAAGATCTGTATCGACGGGCTGGAAGACAGTCTCGCAGCGCCGGAGCAGAGGGAGACGCTTCGGGAGCTTTTGGAGCTGCCGGTCAGACAGAGAACCGTTATCTATCTGCACTATGTGGAGGGATACCGCATAAAAGAGATCGCAGAGATCCTGAAGATCAGCGAGGGCGCGGTCAAAATGCGGCTGCAGCGCGGCAGGGAACAGATGTTGACTATTGTGAAAGAAGAAGGGCTTTAAATGAAAAAATCGGATGTAAAGGAACTAATGGAACATATCAATATTTCGGCGCAGATGCAGGAGGATATCATTATGAATGTTCAGGAGCGTATGGAGCGGAAAAACAGTAAGAGAGAACGCCGGAAAAAGACGGCTGCTGCCGCCGCGGTTTTGATCGTGTCGGCGGGTATTGTCGGCATTCCGGCGCACGCGCTGGTCCGGGATCTGGTCAAAGAGCGGATGGACAGGAAGCCGGAGGCGGAAGTGGAGGAGCTCGCCGAGACGATCCAGGCGCAGCGGACGGAGGCGGACGGATTTACCAGAGAGTACACCGACGGCGAGGCAAAACGGAACAAGGAACTGTGGCAGGCATATGAGAACGGCACTTTTCCGGCGCAGGAGATTCTGCAGGTGGACAGTGTGGACGATGCGCCCGCCGATACGCTCTGCTATGCCAATGACACGGGCTATTTCTGTCTGCCGGATCATGAGATGACCGACGAGGAACTTTTGGAAATCATAGATTTCCAGCACGCCATGAGCTATGCCATAGAGCAGAGTCCCGCGGCGCAGGCGGCGAGAGAGGAGATGGCGGCGGAGCAGGCGCAGCTGCAGGACAGGGTAGCGGAGGACGGAGGAATCGACGCGGAGGAGGCGCTGCGGATTGCCGAGGAGCAGATGCGCGCTTCGATCGGAGACGCGGCGGCGGACGGCAAAACCGATGTCTCCGTGACGCTGGTGGATCTGAGCGCGGTGAAGGAATATACGGACTACGAGCTGAAAGGAGATCTCGTCTATAACGTTATCTTTCAGAATCCGGAGGATCACACCATGTATTTCTGTACGCTGGATGCGGCGGACGGACGTGTCGTTAATCAGGACGGCGCGGAATAGAAGCAGGCATAGAGACTTTTTAGAGAGTGGTATGGTACGATCTGTGTAACATACCACTTTCGGTTTGCGCGGACGCAGCGCCGGACGAGCTCCTGTCTGTGCGATGCGTCGTGCGTGCCCGTCTGTGCGGCATAGCGCCGGGCGGACAGGCGGCGCCGCGTATGAGGAACAAGATGGCCAACAACAGACAAGTCCGGCAGGTGAGCCGGCAGCAGGCATACAGAAGAAAAAAGCGGGAAATGCGGGACAGACTGTTCCGCCTGATCCTTTCGGGCATCGTCGTCGTTCTGATTTTCTGCATCAGGAATCTCTACGCCAGACTGGACAGGATGCAGGATGCCGTGGTGAGGCTGGAGAAGCAGCGGCAGACGGAAGTCATCACGGAGGAAGGACAGGAGATAACAGAGCCCGCGGACGTCGTGGAAGACTACGCGGTGGAACGTCCGGTGGAGAGAACGCCGGAGGAGGCGCTGCAGCGGTTAAAGGAGCTGGCGGAGGATAACGAAACGATCGCGCAGATCTGTGAAAACAGTTCGGCCTATTCCGATGAAATGCTGGCGGCGCTGGCCAACAATCCGGAAATGGCGGATTTTGTGGCGGGGTACTCTCCCGGCAAGGCCAATAGCAGCGGCAGCCTTACCGATGCGGAGAAGCGGGAGGAATTTCCGTTGTTTTTGCAGTGGGATGCCCGCTGGGGCTATCAGTCCTACGGAACGGATAGCTGCATCGGACTGGCGGGCTGCGGCCCCGCCTGTCTGTCGATGGCGTTATTTTATCTGACGCGCGACGAAAGGCTGACGCCCGGCGCGATGGCTGAGTACAGTATGGAAAACGGGTATTATATGGACGGAATGGGTACGGCGTGGGCGCTGATGGAGGATGTCCCCGCGCGGTACGGCATCAAGGTCACTAAGCTGAGCGCACAGGAAAACAGTATTCACGCCGTGCTAGACAGCGGCGGCGTAGTCGTCTGCTCCATGGGGCGCGGCGATTTCACCACCGCCGGACATTTTATCGTCATATACGGATACGACAGCGACGGGCTGATGGTGAACGATCCGAACTGCGTGGCGCGGAGCCGCAGGCGGTGGACATTCGACGAACTCCACTACCAGATCAAAAATTTGTGGGGCTATACGATATAAGACCGCACAAGGCTGCCTGTGCCGCGTCTTACTGCGGATAGTATGCCAGAATATCTTTTTCCACGATCCGCTGCGACAGGCTGCGCATATGCTCCAGACGTTCCTCGTAATTTTCGGGCGTCAGGCGGTCTTCGCCGTTTACCATTCTTTCATACAGGCAGTAGTTGATATCCTTTGAAAAATGGATCACATCCATGTAATTGTCCAGATCCGTGATGATGGTTTCGTCGTCCTGAAAATAGCGGATTTCCACATTTTCATAAGGGAGAAGGGACGCGATCACCTGCTTTTCGTTATAAAGAACGGCGTCGCGCTCTCCATATCTGTACGAATTATCCCACCAGAGCATCGAATACGGCGAGAAGAAAAACAGGAAATGCGTGTCGGGATGTGCTTCCACCATAGAGGCCAGCAGGCCGATATTGCCGTCCAGTTCCCGCGCATTTACGGTTTCCGGCTGCATCCGCTGCGGTTCGGGCAGACGCGCATACAGGGCTTTGGCCTGATCGCCGTCAAAGGTTTTCCACTGCGCCCAGTTGTAGGAATTGCCCTCGTCATAATCGCCGATCCATGAATAGGCCAGCATATAGGGGATTTTTTCAAACAGGATATCCTTATTGAGAAGATAAGGGTAGTCGTTCCAGACATTCCGATCGTACAGATAGACCGGACATCCGGTGGCTTCAAACGTCGTATCCGTGCCCGCCGGCAGGGAGGCCGGATCGATATTGAAGAAGACATATTTCAGGTCATGGGACTCATAGGCGGTATCTACAAAATAACACAGGTCGGCGATGGAGCCGTAGGCGCGGATCGCCTTGACCGCGGTGCAGCCGTAGCCTTCGTCGAACCAGCGGTTATTGTAATTCTCGCAGACCGAGGAGCCCACGATCAGCGCGTCGTAGTCAAACGTGCGGAGCGTGCCGACGCACTGGTATTCCTTTTCACTCAACACGGCTTTTAAACCCGGCAGCGGCTTGTGGTACTGGAAAAAGGGATCGACGACCGCGACAATAGCCACCGCCGCCGCCAGCAGCAGCAGCGTCCGCAGGAAAAAGGATCTGATAAAACGCATTTCTTTGCTCATACCGTATCGTCTCCATAACAGTTTGTTTTTTGTTCGCCCGCGTCATCTATACCTGCAGGGTAGGACAGTTTGTTTTTTGTCTGCCGCCCGTGTCATCTGTCGCCGTCCTGCCGGCAGCAGGCCGTTAAAAGTTAAAGTATAAAAAGGTGCTCACGTGCGACAACGATACGATGCACCATACAAACAGGATGCTGAGCAGCCAGCACCTCTTGGAAGTAAGCGCGCCGTCCCGCGTCCGCTCATAGGCGTTGGGCCGGAAGATCAGCCGGAAAGCCAGCGCAAACAGAAGGAGCATGACCGCCATATACAGATAGGCGGTATAGGCGGGCGATACCATCTCTAACGCCTGCCGCAGCGCGTAGATCTCGGAGATCTGAAGCTGCGCCGCGATATCCCATACTTTGCCCGTATTGCTTAACGCCGCCAGATTTTGGAACATACGAAGCGCCGCGTCCATGTCGGGGCTTCGGAAGAAAATCCACGCTAAGCTGACCAGCGTAAACGTGCCGAGCCATTTGATCCACGCCGGGAGGCGGAAACGCGCGGAGCGTGTTCCGTCGGGCGTTTCGCTGCGTGCCCTGTCGTTTGCAAGGAGGGCGCCGCAGACGACGAGAATGCCGTGCATGGCGCCCCACGCCACGTAAGTCCACGCCGCGCCGTGCCACAGGCCGCTCAGCAGAAAGACGAGAAACGTATTCAGCAGCGTGCGTGCAAGTCCCCGGCGGCTGCCGCCCAGCGGGATATACACGTAGTTGAGGAAGAACCGCGACAGGGTGATGTGCCACCGCCGCCAAAATTCCTTGATGCTATGGGAACGGTAGGGCGAATCAAAGTTGACGGGCAGTTCGATATGGAACATTCTGCCCAGACCGATCGCCATATCGGAATAGCCGCTGAAATCAAAATACAACTCAAAAGTATAGGCAAGGACAGTCACGACCGTGGCCGGCGTGTCCAGATAATACGGCTGGGAGAATCCGTAGTTGGCCATCAGCGCAAACGTATCGGCGAGCAGCACTTTTTTGGCTAGTCCCAGCACAAACAGGCTGATGCCGCCTGCAAAAGAAGCGGCGTCAAACCGCCGCCGGGAAACGTCTTCAAACTGCGGGATCAGCTCACTGTGCAGGACGATCGGCCCCGCGATCAACTGCGGGAAAAAGGTCACAAACGTAACATAGTCGAGAAACGGATAATGCCTGCATCTGCCGAGACACCGATCGATGACAAAGGAGAGCTGCTGGAACGTAAAAAAGCTGATGCCCAGCGGCAGCAGGATGTGTTTCAGGGTGAAATCGGCGCCAAACGCCCGGTTGATATTTTCCACGAAGAAATCATAATATTTGAAATAAAACAAAATCCCCAGATTCAGTACAATTCCCGCGGACAGGACGCTGCGCCGGCATAATCCGGTGTCGGGCAGTCTGGTGAGCAGGAAGCTCAGCAGATAGTTCAGCCCGATGCTGGCTGCGATAAGCGCCAGATAGCCCACATTGAAATACGCATAGAACCACAACGACATGGCGGCCAGAAACAGACTGGCCGCCCGGTATTTTCCGGCATAATTCAGGCCGTACCACCCAAGCAGCGCCAGCGGCAGAAACAAAAAGATAAAAATGTAGGAGTTAAACAACATAAAATAACGGAAATCCTTTCCCGATACATATTTTTTCCGATCATGGAAGAAACTAAAAACAGTATCTACAGTGCGGCGGGAACGCTGCCGCCGGACAGATACAGTATAACAAATACGCACGGGCAAAACAACTGCGAAAAGACAGGGAAGGAGACTGCATATGGCGATACACAGAACAGAAGGCGGACGGCACCGGAGCACCTTTCACAGACTGGCGGCGGCACTGTCCGCGGCAGCCGTATGTCTGCTGACCGGATGCGGGGACTCGCTGCCGGAGGATGAGCTGGTCGATCACAGGGCGTATGAGACGGCGACCGCGGAGGATCTGCAGGCCGGAAATTTCCGTTTTCCGCAGGCGGCGGATGAGGAGGAAGATCATTTCGTGACGGCTGCCGGACTGCGTGACAGCGTAAAGGAACTGCTGGGCGGCCAGTACTGGCCGGATGCGGCGCTCACGGAGGAGGAGCTGGAGAAGATGACCGGAATCACGGAGAATATGTACGTGGATTTCCTCGCGGAGCGGCAGGCGGCGGATGCCGCGGTAGATACCATGATTATTATTCATGCGAAGGAGGCCCATGTGGGCGAGGTGGAGCGGGCGCTGGAAGCGTACCGCGAGGATGTGATCGGCCGGAGCGGAGACGATCCGGAAAATCTGTGCAAAGCGGAGGCGTCCCGCATGGAGACCATCGAAGATTACGTCTGCTTTGTGCAGCTCGGCGGCGACATATCCGCCCTCGCCTATAGCGACGCGGACACAGTGACCGCCTACTGTCAGGAAGAAAACGAGCGGGCGCTCTATGTGCTGGAGCAGGAGATTTTTCAGTAAACTCCGCGGCAGAGTTCCGCAGGCAGAGGAACGGCAGGCTACATATTTTTAGGCTGCATATTTTTTCACAAAATGACTACCCGATAATATATTTTTATGCTACACTGTAAAAAGAGTGGTTGTCTGGAAAGAATTTTGTGAAAAGGCGAATATAATGCGAGAATTTGTAATAACAACCGATAGCAACTGCGATATGGACCCGGCGTACCTGCGCAATAACGGGGTTGCAGTGATTCCGCATTACTATACGGTGGAGGGGGAAGTATACGGGGAAGATCAGGAACTGCCGATATCGGAGTTCTATGACAGGCTCCGCGAGGGCAAGAAAGCGACCACCAAATCCAGCAGCCAAGAATCCATCAGGGCGCGTTTTGAAGAATATGCAAAGCAGGGCAGGGACATTCTCCATATCAGCCTGTCGTCCGCCCTCAGCACATCCTATGAGCACGCGGCAGGAGCCGCCGGGGAAGTGACGGAGCAATACCCGGAGACGAAGATCGTCGTCATCGATACGCAGGCGGTGTCTCTGGGCGAGGGCATCATGATCCGCAAGGCGGTTGAAATGAAGCGGGATGGCCGGTCGTTGGAGGAGACCGCGGAGTGGATACGCGAGCAGGCGCCGCATCTGAATATTGAATTTACGGTGGACGATCTGAATTTTTTGTACCGGGGAGGCCGACTGTCACGGTCGTCTGCGATTTTCGGCACCGTCCTCAATCAGAAACCCCTTCTTGCGTTTAACAAGGAAGGCCGGCTGGTATTTGCCGGTAAAGTGCGGGGCCGCAAGAACGCGCTGACGACGCTGGTTGACCGTATGGCGAAGCGGCTGGGCGCATACAGGAACCGGCAGGTATTTATCGGGATCGTCCACGGCGACTGTGAGATGGATGCCCGGTATGTGGCGAATATGATCACGGAGAGATTCGGGTATACGGACATTGTGATCAGGCCCATCAGCCCCAGCATCGGCGTGCATTCCGGCCCCGGCGCGGTGGCGCTTATTTTTCTGGGCGACGAAGACAGACCTGCGGCAACAAAATAACGGTTTTACGATAATAATTCCTGCAATAGCAGTTCAAGCTCTGCCATCTCTGATTTGGAGAAAACGGGAGAGCTTTTTTCTTCGGCGGGCGGCTCCTTCGGCGGCTGCACCATCTGGATGTCCAGCGCGGTCTGATCCAGCCTGCCGGCCAGATGGTTCTCCAGATAGTCGATGAGATTGATCCGCAGGATATTGGTTTGGCCGGGGATATCGACTAAGGACGACACCGCAAAATAACAGTACAGGCCCAGAAAACTGACCACATAGAACGGCGCGATAGACGGCAGGCTCTCGTTATGGATGATACCCAGACAGGCGCCGATCCCGGCTACCAGAACGGAGAGCAGCATAAACTGTCCGGAGAGATGGCACAGAACTGCCAGCGGGATGCCGCCGAATTTGAGCCGGCACAGATACTTGTCCACAAAGACGGGAACATTGACGACTTTTTCATTGATTTTGCTGCGCCCTGTAAATTTTAATTTCAGCTGCTGCAGCGATTTGCTGGTGGTGGTGGACATATGCTCCGTCTCCCAGATGAGACGGTGATAGATCACCCCCGTGGCGATACGGCATATAATACTGGCAGATATAAGCGCCAGAATGCCGGTCATAAAATATCGATGCCGGAACAGTAAAGCAAGCATTTCCGTGACGTCCTTTCTTTGATACCGAACGAAGTAACCGCAAAAATAAGTATACTTTTATTATATTAGACTGCCGCCAAACCAAAAGCCGTAAGGCGTCGCCAAATTTCTTCAAAAGAACAGGGATTCCGCAGGCGGGCTATTATATTTTCGGAAAATATGATACAATATGAGCGAATTGCTTCGCAATTATTTGGTGGGAGGGTGATGTGATGAGATACATAGACTGCCACACGCATACACAGTTTTCTGTAGATTCCGAGGCGGATATCCGCGCGATGATTGAACGCGCTATCGCGCTTGATCTGGCGGCATACGCCATCACGGATCATTGTGAGTGCAGCACGTGGTATCCGAAAGAACATTATACCGAGACGGAATGTTTTGATCATTTCCACTATGCGGCGGATTTTGAGCGCTCTCTCCAAGCCGTTACCGCGCTGAAAGAAGAATACGGACAAAAAATCAATCTGATCTGCGGCACGGAACTCGGTCAGGCCACGCATGACATGGAAGCGGCTGAAAAAGCAGTATCGGATGAGCGGCTTGATTTTACGATTGGTTCGCTCCACCAGCTTCGGGGCGAAAAAGATTTTTACTACATCGACTACCAAGAAATGACGGAAGATGAGATTCTTTCCCTGCTGAACCGATATTTTCATGAGATCTATGAACTCTGCAAATGGGGAAAGTTTGACGTTCTCGGCCATCTTACCTACTCGATGCGGTATATGAAGCGCCGTTTCGGGATCGAACCGGATATAAGCCGCTTTGACGAGATCATCGCCGAAAGTTTTCGGGAACTTATCGCCAAAGACAAAGGCATTGAGATCAACACATCCGGTCTCCGTCAGGGATTCGGCGACTGCTTTCCCTCCCTGAAATATGTGAAGCTCTTTCGCGACCTCGGCGGCAGGCTGGTTACGGTAGGCTCGGATGCGCATAATGTCGAGGATCTGGGGAAAAATATCGCCGACGGCTTTGCGATCGCGCGTGCGGCGGGCTTTGACCGGGTATGCTATTTCAAAAAGCACAAGGCTTATTTTGTGGAAATATAAAAAGAAAAGAAGCAGAAGATTTGTGTGAAAAATCATAGGAAGGCACTATTTTTCACACAAAAACGCTTCGGAATGGAGACTGGCTATGAATAAAAAAATCGTATTGACCGGCGGGGGAACAGCCGGACACGTGACGCCGAATATGGCGCTGATCCCCGGACTGCGGAATTTGCAATATGAGATCGCATATATGGGTTCCTATGACGGGATCGAAAAAAAACTGATGGAAGATTTTGACATTCCCTATTACGGAATCGCCACGGGTAAGTTCAGGCGGTACTTCGATCCCAAGAACTTTTCCGATCCGTTCCGCGTCCTAAAAGGGGTGCGGGAGGCCAAAAAATATCTCAAGGAAATCAAGCCGAACGTCGTCTTTTCCAAGGGAGGGTTCGTCAGCGTTCCCGTGGTGCGCGCGGCGGCATCTTTGAAGATTCCCTGCATCATCCATGAGTCGGACATGACGCCGGGGCTGGCCAATAAGCTATGTATTCCGGTGGCTTGGAAGGTGTGCTGCAATTTTCCGGAAACGTTCCGTATGCTGCCCGCCGACAAAGCGGTGCTGACAGGATCTCCGATCCGAAAGGAGCTGACTGCCGGGAGCAAAGAGGCCGGGTATAAGCTATGCGGCTTCGACGCTTCCAAGCCGGTCATCATGGTTGTGGGAGGCAGTCTGGGCTCTGCGTCGATCAATCAGGCCGTCAGGGATATTCTGCCGGAGCTTCTGAAAGATTTCCAAGTAGTCCACCTGTGCGGTAAGGAAAAGATAGACAATCTGCTGCTGACGACGCCCGGCTATAAGCAGTTTGAGTATGTCAAGGCGGAAATGAAAGATGTTTTCGCGATGGCGGATATCGTGATCTCCAGAGCGGGCGCCAATGCGATCAGCGAGCTTCTGGCGCTGAAAAAGCCCAACATCCTGATTCCGCTGCCGGCGGCGAGCAGCCGGGGCGACCAGATCCTGAATGCAAAGTCGTTTGAATCGCAGGGCTTCAGCATCGTAATCGATGAGGACGATCTGACCAATAAGCTCCTGTTGGAAAAGATACAGGAGTTGTATTTCAACAGATTTTCCTATATAGACGCGATGGGAAGGAGCAGCCAGCGCGACGCCATCGGAACGATTCTCGGGCTGATCGAGGAAGCGGCAGGCACAAGCGGCGGAAAAGCTGCACAGGCATAAATGGCGGCAATAAATGGCGGAAACGCGGAATAAGTGGCGGAAAAGCGGAATAGGCTTGAAAAACCGTGTATACAATGATACACTTATGGATAACGAGCGGCAATCCCGCTGCGGCGGGAAGAAATAGACCAAAAAGAGGAGAAAAAACAATGAGCAAAGTGACATTTGATTATTCCAAGGCGTCGGCTTTTGTCCGGGAGAATGAAGTAGAATCCATGAAAAAGCTCGCGTTGGACGCAAAAGAACTCCTTGTGAGCAAAAAAGGAGCGGGCAGTGATTTCTTAGGCTGGATCAATCTTCCGGAGGAGTATGACAAGGAAGAATTTGCCCGAATCAAAAAGGCGGCGGCGAAAATCCAGAGCGATTCCGAGGTGCTGGTCGTAATCGGCATCGGCGGTTCCTATCTGGGCGCGCGGGCGGCGATCGAGTTTCTGCGCCATAGCTTCTATAATGTAGTGGATAAGTCCGTCAGAAAGACGCCGGAAATTTATTTTGCCGGCAATTCCATCAGCTCTACATACCTGAAACATCTGATCGACGTAATCGGCGACAGGGATTTTTCCATCAACATGATTTCCAAATCCGGCACGACCACTGAGCCTGCGATTGCGTTCCGCGTGTTTAAGGAGATGGCAGAAAAGAAATACGGCAAGGAAGGCGCGGCAAAGAGAATCTACGCGACGACTGACAGAGCCAGAGGCTCCCTGAAAAACCTCGCCAACGAAGAAGGCTATGAGAGCTTCGTCGTTCCCGATGATGTGGGCGGACGTTTCTCCGTACTGACGGCGGTGGGACTGCTCCCGATCGCGGTCTCCGGCGCGGACATCGACAAACTGATGGAGGGCGCTGCGGAAGGCAGAAGACTGGCGCTGGAGAAGCCTTTTGAAGAAAACGACGCGCTGCAGTATGCGGCACTGCGCAATATTCTGCTCAGAAAAGGAAAAGCCATCGAGATTCTGGCCAACTATGAGCCTGCCGTTCATTATGTGTCCGAATGGTGGAAGCAGCTTTACGGTGAGTCCGAAGGCAAAGACCAGAAGGGTATCTTCCCGGCAAGCGTCGATCTGACCACAGACCTGCACTCTATGGGGCAGTTCATTCAGGACGGCTCCCGCAATCTGTTTGAGACCGTAATCAATATCGAGACGAGCAGAGAGGAGATTATTATTGGCGAAGAACCGACAGATCTGGATGGATTGAATTATCTGGCGGGCAAGAGCGTTGATTTCGTCAATAAAAGCGCGATGAACGGAACGATTCTGGCGCATACCGACGGTCAGGTGCCGAATCTGATGATCAACGTTCCCGAAGTGAACGAATATTATTTAGGACAGTTGTTCTACTTCTTTGAATTTGCGTGCGGCGTCAGCGGCTATCTGCTGGGCGTGAACCCGTTCAACCAGCCGGGCGTCGAGAGCTACAAGAAGAATATGTTTGCACTTCTCGGCAAGCCGGGTTACGAGGCGCAGAGAGAGGAACTGCTCAAGAGACTGTAAGATTGAAGATAACAACCGGAAGCAAATCCGGGCAGGGAAAATCAGAGAAGACAGAAAGAAATGCCGTCCTGCGTTTGCGGGGCGGCATTTTGTCCCCATAAGGATAATCATGAACCGGCTTGTCCCATATGGGAATGGTTTCAGGACAGTTTCTGCAGGGCCAGATTGTAATCTTCCTCCGTAACGCCCAGTAACTCACAGGCTTTGGCAAGCCCGACGTTGAGATTTTTCATCAGGGCGGTTACATTGTCCATTAAAGTGTAGGATTTGCCATAGAGCTGGCCATCCGTATACCCTTCCGAAAAGTAGTATTTGTGTGCTTTTTCCTCATCATATTCATAGATTGACATAGCGATTACCTCCGATTTCTGTTCCAACAGGAACGCCTTTAAAATGTTCTGTTCAATACAAGTATTAACTGCAAGCCGGACTGCCGGTTCGGGCGTCATGGATTCAAGATTTTTTCGGATACAGGCTATAAACGCCGCATAATCGGACAACGCTTTACACTTTTCCATCAGCGCCCGATTATGGCCGTAGTTGATGTTGATCATGCGGACAGTCAATTCCAGACATCCCGGCCGCTTTCCTGTATAAGCGTCAGATAACTTTTGAATCCGTTCGTCTTCCTGATGTTCTATACCATTATAAAAGACGATAAACTGCGGGGTGGGAATTTTTATCAATGTCCTGCCGCTCAGCTCGGTGCTGCCAAGAATCTTTTTGTAAAGATCGGCAAGATAGAGCAGTCCTCTAAGCGGCATATTAGGGCAGTATGAAGACTGGTGTTCATACAGATTCATATGGAAATCGATGATGAAGGAAACATCATTCTTCATATTCATAAAAATTGCATTATCCAGCGTATTAATTTCTAGGTCGTCAATATTAGTATACTGCGTATCGTTCAGAGCATTATATAATTCCAGCAGGCGCTTTTTATCCTGAAAGAGCAGCCTGAAAACACGATCCTTATAGGAGCGGTAAACGGGCTTGGCCTCCGGCGCGTCAGGCAGGGAGGCCGCCGGTCGGGTTAAATATTTCTTTAGGAGCTGCCAATAAGAGGAATATATTTGAAGGCTGACTCCAAGTTCTCTCATTTGGCGTTGTATGATAAAATTTTTTTCAGAATCATAAAATACCACATGATCAATATCCATGTATCATTCCCCTCCCTTAAAGGCAGCAGTGCCGTGAAATGTCGCAACTCCAAGATAAACGAAATAACAAACATAATGAACTGCCTTACTGTACTATTATCATAACAGGCGGCAGAGAGTTAGTCAATGTATTTTTTAAAAATAATAAACGAAATTACGACAACACAAAAAGAGGAGAAATTTACGGAATATTTAGACAGGCAGGGTGACTTTGCGCACAGAGATAGGTGAAACAGGGCGGACGGGCTCACGGAGTGTTTCCGGCGTTATGATTCAATCGGTGAATCAATGTGAGCAGCAGGATAATGTCGTCATCGGAAAGCGTTTTGATTTCGTCCATAAGTTTATCCATCAGTACCGGATTTTTCTGTTTTGTATCAAAAAAAGCGCCCGGACTGATCCCGAAGTAGTCACAGATAGAGAAAAATTCCGACATGGAAGGCAGAGCCTTGCCGGAAGAAATATTATAGATATATCCACGGCTATGGCCAAGCGCATAACTCATTTGATATTCGGACACACCTTTGTCTAAGCGTAACTGCGTAATACGGTTTCTTACGAACTCCTCCAATTTGCTTCCGCCCTTTCCTATTATTCCAGACGTCAGATCTGCCGCACCGACTGTGTGCGGTAAACATATACAGAAAGTTATAACATATTTTAATAGACAATCAGATGGGAATGGCATAATTAAATATGATATATTTGTTGAAAAGACATTTTGATTATGTTACAATTTCTGCAGTGCAGTTTTGCTATGCAGAAAGGGGCCTATGACAGAGAGCGATGGCGCTGCGAAAAGAAATAAAGTACATTGTACCATTACAGACAGCGTATGCCATAGAGCAGAAATTAGACCGGCTGCTTGCAAGAGACGCGCACTGTATAGACAGTGCGTACACGATAAGGAGTCTTTATTTTGATACGGTTAATAATACGGACTACTGGGACAAAATCGCCGGAATAGAGCGGAGGAAAAAGCTCCGGCTTCGTATTTATAATCAAGATTGTTCTCTGTGCAAATTAGAAGTGAAACAGAAGACCGGAGAGTTGCAGGATAAAGAAAGTTTTATTGTGGACAGCGGCGATGCACATCAATTATCCCTTGGAGAAACAGACATATTAAAAAAGTATTTTAAAGAAGTTCCTTTCAGCGTTACTTTATATGCGGCTATGTCGCGGGACTGCTATCGGCCTGCGGTGCAGATAGAATATGACAGGACTGCTTGGCAGTATCCGCTATATGATACAAGAATCACACTGGACAGAAACGTGCGGGCGTCGGAGTCCAATATGGATATTTTTGCATCGGATCTTATTTGCACGCCGGTTCTGCAGGGACAGGCGATATTGGAAGTGAAATATAATGAAAAAATGACAGGCTTTATTTCCGATGTTCTTGGACAGTTTCAGTTGACACAGGAATCTTATAGTAAATACTGTGCAGGGCGCCAGAGTTACTATGATTTTATACAATAGGAGGAAAAGGAATGTCAAAAGAGGAAATTTTAAGTTATTTTTATACAAACAGTACCGCCTATGGAATTAAAAGAACTTTTGCCATGCTGCTATGCGGGCTCTTGGCAGGAATGATAATCTATTTTACCTATTACATTACATCGGAAAAAATCGTATATAACAGAAAATTTAACTGGTCGTTGGTTATCATGTTGTTAGTGACGGTAATTGTTATGATGACGATCAGCAGTAATATTGCGGTATCGCTCGGCATGGTGGGCGCGTTGTCGATTGTGCGTTTCCGGACAGCCGTCAAAGACGGCAGGGACACCATGTTTATCTTTTGGGCGATGGCGGAAGGGTTGTGCGTAAGTTCCCAGAATTACCGCATGACGTTTACCTCGGTACTGTTTATCGCGATTGTACTGATTATTTCCAGCAAGACGCCGGGGATATGGAACCGCTATCTGCTGGTGGTGACAGGCACAGAAGCGGGGATTGATCAGGAAGATTTTCAGAAGAAGCTGCGCGCTCATGTTGTCAGCCAGCAGATCCGGACAATCAACAAAAGAGATGCTTATCAGGAAATTATTATGGAGATCAAAACGAAGGGAGAGCTGGAGGCTTCCTTTATAGATGAACTGGCCGCGGTTCCGGGCGTGCAGTCAGTAAATTGCGTTGTGGAATCGGGAGAAAAAGCAGGATGATAAAGCGCCAGAAAATTTTAATGCTCTTAACGGCTATGTGCATATGCTTGGGCATAATGCTTTTGACGGGAGATAAATCTGCCGTGACAGAGTTGACATTTTCAAGAGAATCCGGCTTTTATGAGCAACCGTTTACCTTGAAAATCTCTGCGCCGCCGGGAACAGAGATTTACTATACTTTGGACGGTTCGGAACCGGATGAAAATGCAATCAAGTATGCCGGGCCGATTTCCATCACCGATGCGACGGAAAATGAAAATGTATATTCCATGCGGACAGATGTGTCCGCCGGTTTTTTGACAGAAAAAATAGCGCGTTATAGCAAATCTGATCCACAGTATGCCGTTCCGGATTATCCGGTCGATAAGTGCACGGTTGTCAGGGCTGCATACAGGGATGCGGACGGGAATTTCAGTGAGACCAAAACAGAAAATTATTTTGTAGGGTTTGACAATAAAATAGGTTACGATGATATCTATGTGATGTCCATCGTGACAGATCCCGATCATTTGTTTGATGAGGAGACGGGGATTTATGTATTGGGCAATATTTTTCAGGAAACGGAGCGTTCTGCAGGGCTGGATGAATATTGGTGGTGGTGGAATGCCAATTATCACCAAAGAGGGTTAGAATGGGAGCGAATCGCCGATGTCCAACTGTTTGATGCGGACAGGCAGCTTATTCAAAGGAAAAGCTGCGGCATCCGGATACAGGGCGGCGGTTCCCGGGGAAATGTGCCGAGGAGCATGAATATATATGCCAGAGACATATATGACGGAGAAGGAAGGTTTTATATTGATCTCTTTGGCAGCGGTTACATGGCAGATACCATTACTCTGTTTGCGGGAGGGGACGATAGGGTATCCAAGTTCAGGGATATGCTGATGGCCCGGCTGACAGAAGGCAGGGCCTTTGCCACGATGCATTATATTCCCTGTGCCATGTTTTTGGACGGCGAGTATTGGGGTGTGTACTGGCTTACCGAAAAATATGATGATGCGTATCTGGGTTATTATTATAATGTAAAAAAGAATAATGTTATCATGATTAAATCTACGACGCTCGCAGAGGGAAACGAGGAGGATAATGAGCTTTATGTAGAGCAGATATTGAAATATATGGTGAATACAGATATGAAAGACGAGGGCAATTATCAATATGCCTGTGAACTGATAGATATGCAGAGTTATATTGATTATTATGCCTCGGAGATATATATAGGGCGGTATAATGATTGGCCGAGTGGAAATGAAGGATTGTGGCGCGTTCGGGAAAAGGATGAAGATAGTAGATATGGCGATGGAAAATGGAGATGGATGTTGTTTGATGTCAATTCCGGCGCGTTGTCTTCCAATTTAATCGATGCAAATACGATAGCATCCACAAGATCTGGGATAGAACATTCAGCAGTTTTTAATAATTTATGCCAAAATCCCGATTTTCAAAAACAGTTTGTGATTACTTTCATGGATCTGGCTAATACAACCTTTGCGCGGGAGCGCGTAGATGCTATCGTGCAGGAATATACGGAACTGATGACAGAGCCGATGCAGGTGCATCGAAAACGCTTCTGGGGTTCGGAAGATACAACCGTGTTCCTGGATGCGGTGGCGGATGTGCAGAATTTTTTGGATTGCCGCCGACCTTATATTGTGCAATATCTCAAAGAGGAATTTGGCCTGACGGGATCACTTGCGTCCGTGGTATTGGAAGTGAACGATACGGCTGCGGGTAAGGTTGTGCTGAATACAATAGAGCCGCCTTTTGACGAAAACGGAAAATGGAGCGGAGAATATTATACGGACTATCCGATTACGCTGACGGCTTCTGCCAACGAAGGATATCGTTTTGTCGAGTGGGAAGTAAAGGACGCCCGCCAGACAAAGGTGATTCAGGGGGAAAATATAGAATTGCCGGTATCGGAGGGCGGAATGTCAGTCAAGGCAATCTATGAAGAAAAGTAAGCGCCTGAGACAATGCTGATTTTATAGCTGCACTTTTCTTTATAAAAGCATGACGTTTATGCTTGACTTTTTTGAAAAAAAGATATTGACACACCGGTTAGTTTGTGCTAACCTATAATACGCAAAGGTTAGCTTACACTAACCAACAGACAACGCCTGCCACTCCATATAGCAGCATGGTACATCATCGGCAGGCGGACAGGAGGAGATGAGCATATGCCATTGACATTTGCAAAAGAGGGAGAGGTTTCTTCCATCAAGAAAATCGGCGGCAGGGAGGATGTCAGACAGTTCCTCGAGAATCTCGGATTCGTGGTAGGGGCGGCGGTGACGGTGATCTCCGCGACGGGCGGCAATCTGATCGTCAATATCAAGGATTCCAGAGTGGCGATTGGCCGGGATATGGCGAGCCGCATCATGGTTTGATTTATTTTGCCAAGCAGTAAGTTATGACTAACTAAAAATGGAGGAGGAGACGATGAAAACATTACGAGAAGTGCCCTGCGGCGAGACCGTGACAGTCAGCCGGCTGTCCGGTGAAGGCCCGGTCAAGAGAAGAATCATGGACATGGGAATTACCAAAGGAGTCAGCATATTCGTGCGCAAGGTTGCGCCGTTAGGCGATCCGGTGGAGGTGACGGTGCGGGGCTATGAACTGTCGCTGCGCAAGGCGGATGCGGAAATGATTCAAGTGGAATAGGCGGCGGACGCCGATCCGCACAGGCGGCATGAGAGGCACGAAGCCATTTTTATATTTATCAGAGACGGAGCGAAACGGAGGAAAGGAAATGTCAGTAAAAATAGCGCTCGCAGGCAACCCGAACTGCGGCAAGACAACACTTTTTAACGCGCTGACAGGCTCGAACCAGTTCGTAGGCAACTGGCCGGGCGTCACGGTGGAGAAGAAAGAGGGTAAATTAAAAGGGCATAAAGATGTCGTAATCACGGATCTGCCGGGGATTTATTCCCTGTCGCCCTACACACTGGAGGAGGTGGTGGCGCGGAACTATCTGATCAGTGAGCGGCCCGACGTTATCATCAATATCGTGGACGGCACGAATATCGAGAGAAACCTGTATCTGTCCACGCAGCTATTGGAGCTGGGGATTCCCGTTCTGGTAGCGGTCAACATGATCGACCTCGTCAATAAGAACGGCGACAGGATCTCGCTGCGGAAGTTGAGTGAAAAATTGGGCTGCGAGGTGATAGAGATATCCGCGCTGAAGGGCACGGGCGTGCAGGAGGCGGCGGACAAAGCGGTGGCGCTGGCAGGACAAAAGACGCAGGCAGCGGTACATAGGTTTGATGCGAAGGTGGAAAACGCCATAGCCGATGTATCCGCGCTGCTCGGAGATATCGAGGAAGACCGCAGGAGATTTTTTGCGATTAAGCTATTGGAAAAAGATGCCAAGATCGAGGAGCAGATGGCGGTTGTGCCGGATGTCAGCGCCCAGATCGCAGAGCTGGAGGAAGCGTTCGATGACGACACGGAGAGTATCATCACGAATGAGCGGTATGTCTATATTACTTCCATGATAAAAGACAGCGTCGCAAAGAATGATAAACGCGGGATGACGACTTCCGACAAGATAGACAGGATCGTGACCAACAGGTGGCTGGCGCTGCCGATTTTTGCGGCGGTCATGTTCGTCGTATACTATGTGTCGGTAACGACGGTGGGCGCGTTCCTGACAGACTGGACGAACGACGTACTGTTCGGCGAGATCATTCCGCCGGCGATCGAAAGCCTGCTGGTGAGCATTCACTGTGCCGACTGGCTGCAAGGGCTGATTCTGGACGGAATCGTAGCGGGCGTGGGCGCGGTGCTCGGCTTTGTGCCGCAGATGCTCGTGTTGTTTCTTTTCCTCGCCTTTCTGGAATCCTGCGGATATATGGCGCGCGTGGCGTTTATCATGGACAGGGTTTTCCGTAAATTCGGACTGTCCGGCAAGTCCTTCATCCCGATTCTGATCGGAACGGGCTGCGGCGTGCCGGGAATCATGGCGTCGAGAACGATCGAGAATGACAGAGACCGCAAGATGACGATTATGACGACGACGTTTATTCCGTGCGGCGCGAAGCTGCCTATCATCGCACTGATTGCCGGCGCATTTTTCAACAATTCCGGCGCGGTGGCATGGGGCGCATTCCTGATCGGTATCGCGGCGATTGTCTGCTCGGGCATTATTTTAAAAAAGACAAAGATGTTTGCAGGCGATCCGGCGCCTTTCGTCATGGAGCTTCCGGCGTATCACTGGCCGACGGCGGGCGCGGTGCTCAGAAGTATGTGGGAGAGAGGCTGGTCGTTTATCAAAAAGGCCGGTACGATCATTCTGTTGTCTACGATTGTCCTGTGGTTCTTAATGACCTTTGGCTGGAGAGACGGCGGCTTCGGAATGCTGGAGGCGGAGGAGCTGAACGAAAGTATTCTGGCGAGAATCGGAAGCCTGATCGCGTGGATCTTCGGCCCGCTGGGATGGACGCAGGCGGGCGAAGGCTGGAAGATGGCGGTTGCCGCAGTAACCGGACTGATCGCCAAGGAAAACGTCGTCGCCACGTTCGGTATGCTGTTCGGCTTTGCGGAAGTGGCGGAGGACGGCGCGGAAGTCTGGGGCAGTCTGGCGGCGGTCATGACGCCGGTTGCGGCTTTCGGCTTCCTGACATTCAATCTGTTGTGCGCACCCTGCTTTGCGGCCATGGGCGCGATCAAGCGGGAGATGAACAATGCCAAATGGTTCTGGTTTGCGATCGGTTACCAATGTGCATTGGCCTATGTAGTGGCACTGTGCATCTATCAGCTTGGAACTTTTGCGACCGGCGGTAGCTTTGGCATCGGAACGGTGGCGGCGGTGCTGCTGGTGATCGGTTTCCTGTATCTGCTCTTTAGGCCGGCCAAAGAGGGAAAGGGCAGAACGCAGGTTTCCGCGGCAAAGGCCGCCGATGCGGTAAAATAGCGGAAAAGCGGCGGCAGACTTGTCAAAGATACCGTTAGCGTAATATAATAATAATTAAGGAGCTGATTTTTATGGGAACTGCGATTGTACTGCTGGTGGTGGCGGGCGCGGCGGCGCTTGCGGTGCGCAGCATCATCAGAGATAAAAAAGCCGGGAAATCGGTGCAGTGCGGCGACTGTTCGCACTGCAGCAGATGCCACTGATTTACACGGAATTACCGATTCCTATGTTATAAGACTTGACACAAAGCACAGGCCCGCGAGAGCGGGCTTGTGCTTTTGCGAATCGTGGAGGAGGCAGTAGTATGGAAAAATTTCAGGCGGGCGGCCTGTCCTGCACACTTGTGCTGCCGCAGGATTACGAGGAATCCAGTCGCCGCTATCCCGTGCTCTATATCAACGGCGGCGGGCAGACGGAGGAAGTGGCTGCCGAGGTCGTAAAAGCGGGCCTGCGGATGGATTTTCTGATGCTCGGCATAGAACCGGCAAGCTGGAACGACGATTTTACGCCTTGGAGCGCCGCGCCGTTCCGCAGCAGCGAAGCTGCGCCCGCAGGCAGAGCCGACGACTATCTGAGCCGTCTGGCCGGGCAGGTCAAGCCCGATATCGACGCCCGCTACCGGACGATGCCGGAGCCGCGGCATACCGCGCTATTCGGGTATTCTCTGGGCGGGCTCGCGGCGTTGTATGCGGCCTATCGAACGGATTTGTTCGGCGCGGTGGGAAGTCTGTCGGGCTCTCTCTGGTACGACGGGTTCTGCGATTATATGCGGCAGCATACGCCGCGGAATCCGGATCTCAGGATATATCTTTCTTTAGGGAAAAAGGAAGAACGAAGCAAGAATCCGCGGATGGCGGCGGTCGGGGAATGCACCCGTCTGGCGCAGGAGATTCTGCGCGGGCAGTTAGAGGAGGGCGAGGCGCCCACGGAGGCGGAGGAAGGCGCAGCGTCCGCACAGGCGGGAGCGGGCGGCGCTTTTGCCGCAGGGCGTCTACCCAGAGTATCTCTGGAATGGAACGAGGGCGGTCATTTTCATGAGATTCCCCAGCGGTTCGTCAGGGCGATCG
Organism: uncultured Lachnospiraceae bacterium; assembly: GCA_947630025.1. Lineage (GTDB taxonomy): Bacteria > Bacillota > Clostridia > Lachnospirales > Lachnospiraceae > UBA3282. The sequence goes on along the minus strand of CANRFZ010000009.1, from coordinate 17,876 downwards.
CGTGGTGGCGCGGCCAAGATTAGTTTTCCTGTTTATATCTTGCCAATTCGTATCGTTTATGCAGTTCCCGACATTCTTCGTGATCCGCGACGCCCGCGTTGATTTCTATTTCTGTGGGAGATTCGTACCGCGCCGGGCGTTCCTTGCGGTAACGTCTGATATATCTGCGGTATTCTCTGCGCATACGCTCCCGCTCCGACAGTCTGCGGCGGGGTTCTGCCGGTTCCCGGATGCGGACGGCCTCGTTTGTGTCTGTCAGCTCCTCCACGATATCCCCGTTATCGTCCGCCGCCTCGCGGAACGCATGGAAAGTGTTATAGATGACGCGGATCAGCGCGGCTATCAGCGCGATTACGACGGATGCCTCCAGAAGATAGGACAGGGCGGTTACCCACGCGGGAGTCGGCCCCGCTTCGCCGAACTGTTCCGTCAGCATTTCCGGCGGATAGATTTCGGCATTGTATTCCGGCTGCCGGCCCGGTTCTACTTCCGACCAGTCAAACTGGATGCGGGCCGTGGATTTGCGCAGATCGCGGTAGTGGCGGTGTCCGGCGGTGAGGAGCGAGGGCAGGACAACGAGCAGGAGCAGCAGGACAAAGATCGCGAGCATGGCGTTGCCGATGCCGTAGATTCTTCTGGAAGGCAGGTTGCAGGTGCGTCTGTTCATGCCGAGATACGTTTCCGTTTCGCAGATATGGCGGTACAGAAGCGTAATCAGCGTGTAGAGTATGGCGGCAAATAACGCGGCGTTGCAGACGTCGGGATTGTTCAGATTGAGCGCCGCTGCATAGGCGACTGCAAAAAAGAGCAGCACAGGCAGCGCCGGAGTTTTCAGGCTGTCCTGATAAGGCCGCCAAGAAGGATCGTCCATGTCGGCGTTTTTTTGATCCTTGTCCGTGCGCAGACGGCCCGCCATCCGCTGCAGAATCACAAATGCGGTCTCCGCCAGCAGGACGAACAGATAGCCCCAATATAATTGGCTCTGTCTCATGGAAGCTGCCACGGCGGTGCCCAGCGCGGCGGTGGCTATAAAGATAACGGCAGAGGCGGCCAGATAGGACAGAAGCCGCTTGCATTTTCCGATGGCCAGATCCGTGGCGGCGATCGGAAGTATAACGATGAGACATTTATAATATAACGCCTGACCGACCGTGTCCGGCTGCTCTGCGCCCAGCGAATAGACTAACGGCAGAATCATCGCGAGAATAAGCGCGGCGTGCGTCCACTCCGCCATCTTTTTGATTCGCATCCTCATGTCGCCGCCACCTCCCATCTGATGAGCCGGATATTGTCCGGAGTATCTATGCGGCACGCCTCGTCGCCGGCAGTGTACGGCATAACCCACAAAGCCTGTCTGCTGCGGCCCGTAAACCGCTCGATCGCGGAGCCGCCGGAGGCGGTATTTTTGGAGATAAAGATAAGCACGGCGTCCTCCGGCACATCATGGCACGCGGACAGAGCCGCATCGAAAGGAAGCGTCCGCTCGCCGCCGGTGCATTTGGCCAGAAGCCGCTCGATGCAGGCAAGCTGACCGGGGCCGCCGGCAGGCGCCGCATGATCCGGCAGGGCAGCCTCGTCCGCATCCGTGCGGGAATTGGTATAGACGCCCACTTCCATGCCGCGGCGGATCAGATGTCTGGCGAGGGACGCCGCGATGGAGACGGACGCCTCTGTCAGATGTTCGTATTTCAGGATGCCGCGGTCTTCCATATCCAGATAGATCAGCGCCTTTTCCGTCAGCGTCGATTCAAACGTATTTACCATCAGCGCACCCGTCCGCGCGCTGGCCTTCCAGTTGATTGTTTTCATCGGATCGGTGAGCGTATATTCCCGGATCGAGGCAAAGGCGAACGGATCTTCATAGAGACGTCTGGCGCACTGGATATTTCCCATCAGTTTCTCGCAGACTATGGCGATATCAGAGACATCCGTTCCCGCGGCGTACACATACAGGGAAGTGTCGGCGGGATGCTCTGCGGAGAAACGCCTGTCATGGAGAAGCGAGTAGGCGGTCAGATCCGACCGGTCGATATGGTAATATCCCCGCTGCGTGCAGTCTACCGTCAGCGTTCTGGTGATGCGCTGGTTTCCGAGCAGCGCGAAAATATCCCTTTTGTAGACAAAATCACTGACGCTTGTATTCTCACAGTCGTGGAAGACAAGCCGCCTGTCCATATGAAAGGCGACTTCCAGAACGGGCAGCATCATCCGCTTGCGGTTTTCGATCCGCTCGGTTATCTGCGCCTGCTCGCCCGCATAGACATAGCCCTGCGCAAAATCAAGCGCAACCGTCAGGTTGTGGTTCCAGCGGCGGGCGTAGTACAGGTTCCAGACAAATATAAGAACAAGCAATCCCAGAAGAAACAAACTGATCATGGTTTGGCCCAATCCTCCGTAGGAAGCGCGACGCTGCCGAGCAGCCCCTGTATAAAAGTTTCTTTCTCCGCCGACTGAACGGTTTCGGAGATCATCCTGTGGGCCAGCACGGAAACGGCGACCGCCTTAATGTCTTCCGGCACAACATAGTCGCGCCCCTGTACCATCGCGTAGCCCTGCGATGCGCGGAGCAGGGCGAGTGTTCCGCGGGGACTGACGCCTTCGCTGATGCGGCGATCCGTGCCCGCGGAGACCGCGCCGTATTTTCTGGTGCCCTGCACGAGAGCGACGATATAGTCCCGCAGATCGCTATGGACATAGATGTTCCGGCAGTCCCGCTGCAGCGCGATGATTTCCTCGGCGGAGCATACGGGCGTTACCGCATTTAACGGCTCGTCAGCGATAAACCGGTCAACCATCTGCCGTTCCTGCTCTTTCGTCAGACTTCCCATGCGGATCTGCATCATAAAACGATCCATCTGCGCCTCCGGCAGCGGATAGCAGCCCAGCGTCTCCACCGGATTCTGCGTGGCCATGACAAAGAAAGGGACCGCCAGCGTTCTGGTCACGCCGTCCACCGTCACCTGTCCCTCGCCCATGCACTCCAGCAGGCTGGATTGGGTGCGCGGCGTGGCGCGGTTGATCTCGTCCGCCAGCAGCAGATTTGTAAAGACAGGGCCCTCTTTGAAAACAAAAGTTCCCTTTTCCTGATTATAATATGACAGACCTGTCACATCGCTGGGGAGCAGATCGGGCGTAAACTGAATCCGGCCAAACGAAAAAGCCATGGATTTGGCCAGCGATTTGGCGAGGACGGTCTTGCCGGTGCCGGGTACGTCTTCCAGCAGCACGTGTCCGCCCGCGGCCAGCGCCGCCAGCAGCAGCTCGATGACGTCTTCCTTTCCGATGATGACTTTGGATACGTTTTCTTTGATTCTGATCAGCAGATCGCTCATGAGGACTCCTTTCCGGGGTATCTTTCCAACAATCTCTTTTTTTAAAGGCATTTTCTAATGGCATTGGAAAGCAGAATATTTCCTGATAAGTTCATTATAATACAAGTGGATTTGTGCGCAAGATATTACTTCATGTATAGTCCCGCCAGCTTCATATTTTCATCAAAAGAGACCGTGTAAGTGACATTGGCGGCGCCGTAGGTCACGCTGACCTCGCAGACGGCGAAATGCTTTCCCATCTGCCGGATTTCCGCGCTATAGATCGTGCCGACGGAAGTCCGCTCTCCGAAATCGATGCCGAAAGACTGTTTTACGGACTCCATGGAATCGGCGGACATAACGGCGGACATGGAATCGGTGGACAGATCCTGCAGCGCGTCGTAGCTGCCCGCTTCGAGAAGCGAGATAACGTTCATCAGCGACTGCTCCACCGTATCTTTGTCAAAATAACTGCTGCCTGCGAGGTCGTTGGACTTAGGAAACCACCAGACAACCGCCGCAGTCAGGGCAGCAAGAACTACGAGAATCGGCAGCGCTATTTTCAGCCGCCGGTTCCTTCTGTACCGACGCCTGTCCTCGGCGGAAATTTCTTCGTTAAACTCCTCCGCGATCTCGCGGACATTACCCATCTCGTTCAAGACGGTGTTCAGATCCGCGCCTGCGTCGGTGCGTTCGCGGATTTCGGCCAATAATTGTTTCGTGATGTCCTGTTTTCTCTTTGAGTCGCACTGTATTTTCTTTACGATCTGTTTCACATAGTTTTCTGCGGTCATTTTCACTCCGTTTCTGCGCTGCCGCGCGGGTTGTATTATTGGGGATAGGTATCTTCCAGTATGCGGGACACGCCCCGGGAGATGCGCCTCCACACGGCTTCTGTCTCGTCCAGCGCAAGCTGCCCCTGATGCGTGATTTTGTAATATTTGCGCGATACCTGTCTGCCCTCCGCCTCGCTCCACTCGCTGACGGCCAGCCCGTCGTCCTCTAGGCGGTAGAGGATCGGGTAGAGCGTTCCGTCCTTTAAAAGAAAGGTATCTTCGCTTTTTTCTTTCATCTCCTGAATGATCTGGTAACCGTATTTGGGCCCGTCGCAGAGCAGCTTCAGAACCAGCATCTCCAAGAGCCCTTTTTTCATCTGTTTTTCATATTTGTCATTCATAAAGGTTATTCCTCATATATCTTGTAATACTAAGTATATTATAATACATAAATAAAGTCAACAAAAAAATAAAAAGCGGGGGCAGCAGAAAATGTGATATAATATGAGTAAATTGCTCCGCAATTAACTCTAAAGAATTGCTTCGCAATTCTTCCGAAATGATTTACGTTACTGGCATCAGAGAACATAATTTAATATGAGTAAATTGCTGCGCAATAAACATGAGTAAATTGCTTCGCAATAAACAAGAGTAAATTGCTGCGCAATTAACTCTAAAGAATTGCTTCGCAATTCTTCTGAAATGATTTATGCTACTGGCATCAGAGAGAAGCGGGCGCAACGGAGGGTATTATGCTGGATCATGTGGAAATGATGTTTGATAAAATGACGGAAAAGCTGCAGAATTTGAAAAAAGCCTCCTATCAGAAGAATATGGAGGCATTCCGGCAGCAGAATGGACATTTTCTGGAGGAAATGACGGCGTATACGCGGCAGGGCGCAGACAGGGAAGCCGCCGCCGGAGAGGTCGCGGCGCGCTTTGTGGATGCGGTGGAGGGCGCGTTTGCCAAGAAAGGGAAGATCAAACCGCGGACGCAGGCAGATCTGAACCTTTTTATGGTATATTATGTATTCCCGGCGCTGCTATTGACAGGGAGCGGGGAGGCTCCGCTGGTCGCGGAACGGCTCAGGGAGACATGGGCGGCGAGATTCCGCAACGGCAATATCCGGTATGAGACATACGACGAGATCTGCGGCGCATTTCAGGAAAAGATTATGGGAATCTTTTAAGCTGATAAGCGATGGGCGGCGTTTGTCGGTTGGCTCATGTTTGGTTTTTTATTATACCCCTAAATAGACATCCGCCCCGTATTCAATATCAATCCCTTTATGTTCGTTCAGGACATACTCTTTCCCGCCGACCGTCACCGTGAAAAAGCCGTTCTGAATACCGGCATCCGTCAACTTCTGCCGGATTTCTTTCTGACTGTAATCTTGTGACAATCCGTAAGTGCTGTTCCTTGACAGTCTTTCCCAAAAATCGGCGTACTCTACCGCTTCCTTGTCAGATGTGTGATATTGAAAGTCGGCAAAGGTGTTCGCGCTCAGGGACGAACCCATCGAAAGTACTCTATGGTTTCTGCCGTCCTTTCCCTGAAACTGATAATAGGAATAACTGTCAAAACGCACTTCGTTGTCTTTCACGGACATCTGTTTGGGATTGTGGATTCCCAGCGCATCATTGACATCAGCCGGATTAAAATACATCTTTTCGCCCACGGGACGGCTTTCTACCGGGTATCTGCTGGTGTTGCTATACACATATTCCGTGCCCTGAAGATAAGCCGATTTCCCATCATAGCCGAGGATATAGCCGTCATATTTTCCGATGGCATCCAGTATTTCCTGTCCCGAATAAAACGTCTTTCTTTGCTCCGGATGCCGGTTCGGTCTTACGCCCTCCAATACCCCCTGCCTCGTGTAAGGTCTGAAAGCGGCGCGTCTGCTGCCCTTGCTGTAAACAACGCCGTCCATAAAATTCGGCATGGTGTTTTTACTTGCAATATTCCTGTTCGTGAGATTCCGGCTGCCGACATTTTTGCTCCCCAAAAGTCTTGAAACCAAAGAAGACTGGTTCCATAAATTATAATTCCTGAAATCAAACAAATGATTGATCCGCATAGTCTTTCCTCCCGTTTCCGGCGCTCTGACAACTTATCAATCCGCTAAACGAAAACATCGATCTTCTTATATTTTACGGCCTGCTCCGGCAAAAGCGCTGCGCTGCCCGCAGGCATTTCAGCGCTGGCGGCGGCCTCTGCTGCTTCCATGTTTTCTTCTGTCAGGTTGTCGCAAGTTTCTTCCGCAGATTCCGCGGCTTCTTCCATCGTCCGGTTCGCATCTTCCGTCAGCTTGGCCATTTCTTCCTGCATTTCTTCCATGCTTTCCGTCAGCGCGCCCTTGTTTTCGTCTGTTCCCAGCGCTTCTTCCGCCATATCCTCGCGTCTTTCTTCGGCGGTCTTCGGCTCGAATTTTTCGGCTTCCTCGGCAATCTTCTCGCCAAGCTCTTGCGCCTCGTCCATGACGTGCCACATCTGTTCCTGATTGTACTGCGTTTTGACGGCGGCAATTTCATTTTCATAGGAATGAAACAGTTCCAGTTTTTTGCCGATCGCTTCCAGCGTGTCGCACTCCATATTTTTCAGGTTTTCTTTCCGGTTCTCCCAAAATGCGATCTGGTCTTGCGCCTTCTGCTGGCGTTCCGCCCTGTCCTGCGCACTTTTTAGGCCCATTCTCCGCATCATGGGAAGATTTCCCGCAAATATGGACTTTCCTGCGTCTGGCGAAGTCTGAAATCTTGTCACATTCACAATACCATCTCCTTTATAGAAGGCTCGCCTGTGAGTCTTAGCGCGAGATTCGGAGCTGCTTTCGCAGATATTTCTCATCCGAATCTCCGCGCATCTTGAGACATCGGTTGTCAGGATTCCTCGTCCTCGTCTTCTTCCGGATTGGGGATCGGTGTGAAGGCGTCTTTTCTTTTCTCCAACTCTTTTTCCCACCAGGATTTCTCTTTGTCCTGCCCGCCTACTTTTTCATCGATCGTACTGGAAAACAGCTCAGACAACGTATCGGAATAAGAGCCTTTTCTGGTGTATATCGATCCGGCGGAACCGGCCTTTGCAGCCGCGTTAGCCGCCGCTCTCGAAATCCCCTGCGCTTTCTGCGCGATCTTATCCGCAAAAGAACCGTATCCCGAGAACAAGGTTTTTAAAGTAGGGATATTGTCCATCTCGACGCTGCTCTTTCCGAGCGTTGTTTTCTTTTTCAGGGCTTCCTCATCAAACTCCAGCTTATTGCCGCTGCCGATGGTAATTCCTATTTTAGAAAGCAGCTTGCTCACACTTCCCGTTATGCCGGTCATCCTTGATGCGTCGCGCAGCACATTCTTTGTATCCGATTTGCCCGCCTGCTCCACCACGGCATTGTAATCGTCCACAAAGGTCTTGACCGCTTTTGTGATGGCGTCCCAGTCGTAATCTTCGACTTCGATTTCTTCTCCGGTTTCTTCGTCTTTTCTTGTGAATTTCTTTCTCTCATAAAGCGAGGCGTCGCCCAGCGCCTCCGCGGACTTTTGCAGAGAGTCTGCTTTGGAACGCATCAGCGTCAGCGATTGGGAAGAATCGCCGTACTGTGACAGTTTATCCGCATCCTGTTTCGCATAATAAGACTTCATCAGCTTCCCATAGCTTCCGTTTTTGATCATGGCATAGTCCGACACATTGATCCCGCCCATGCTATTGTCAATGTAAGGGGCGCCGCCGCCAAACAGTGCGGAATAGTCAAAATTCGTATTGTACCTGCTTGCATAGTCGCTAAAATCACTATACTCGTTGATCCTTGCCATAAGTTTTTCCTCCTTGAATCCGGCCGCTTTGAACTCCGTTTCTGTTTTCCATTACGGCCATCTCGCCGTAATGCCGTCCTTTTATAACGTTTATCGTACAAAAATTTACCGGAATCAATAGGTTTGTTGTGAATCGTTCTTCTTTTGTTACGAACCGTTTTTCTTATGGTATAAACCGTCCTTCTTCGCTTGTGTGAAATAAAGAAGACGAACCGTGTTCCATCAAAGGATTTCCTCTATGGCAAACGTCTTATTGGATAAACCAAAGTAGTAATTTACTGTTTCGGCTGTGAATTTGTATACGCAGTAATCGTCGTCGTCTACGCCTTTCGGATAGTAAATTTCGCAGCCGCTTCGCCAGAGCATAGCTTTGGTGTCGTGGTCGGTACACACTTCGATCGTACCGGTAAAAAGCGCGCCTTTGTACTTGTCCTTGGTATCATCGACGTAATAAACGCACGCTTTCGGGTTCGCAAGGAACTGTTTGACACGCTTGGAACTGTAATTTGTGGAAAAGAAATGCGTTACAAGCGAGCGCTTGTCCTCGTCCTCCAGCACGAGCATTCCCTTTATTTGAGGAAAGCCGTTTTCGTTTACCGAACCCACATACGCCACGTTTGCACTTTCGCGCAGGGCGCGTATTTCTTTTTTAATTTTTCCGTCCATTTTCCTTCTCCTTTTCGAGTAGATTTTCAAGAATTTTCCCAAGAGCCGTTTCCAAGGCGAGTATTTCATCTTCGCTGAACCCCCTGTAAAAGATTTCGTTCATTTTTGCAGAAACCTCGTCGTATTTTTTTTTCAGAGAACGCGCGCCCGCCGTAAGTCTGATCCGCACAGTTCTTCGGTCGGAGCAATCGCCCGCGCGCGTAATATGCCCCGACTTCTCCAGTCTGTCAAGCATACTTGTAAGCGTGGTTTTGGCCAGCCCTGTTTTTTCCGACAGTTCCCATATAGGAATGTCGTCCTTTTCCCACAACACGAACAGGATGCGTCCCTGCGCTCCGTTAAACTCGTCGATCCCATATTCGCAGAGCAGTTTTTCAAACACACGCCCCTGTATCTGCTTGATTTTCGTAATGAGAAACCCGCCGTTTGTCGTTTGCATCCTCTCACCTCCTACTATATAGTATAGTACTATATAGGACTTTAATCAATAGGTTTTTAGATAATTTATCAATGAGTTTTGGGAAATATTTGTCCCTTTTCGGTAGGAACTTATTTTTTCAGAAATCCATTGACATTTCTATCAAGGCCCGATACAATATATATCGAACCTCAATGTATCGAATCAAGATAGTCAGGAGAATTTATGGATCATAAAATCAGACGCATCTACGTCCCCATGACGGAGAGCGGTTTCTATATTCTGTATTGCCTGCAGCAGCCGCAGCATGGCTACGGGATCTGTCAGCAGGTCAAACAAATGACAGGCGGGGAGCTGGTCATCAGTGCCGGCACTATGTATGGCACTCTTTCCAAAATGGAAAAAGATGGGTTGATTGCCTTTGTGCGGGAGGATGAGAAGCGAAAATTGTATCAGGTTACATCCCTTGGAACAGAAATTTTGAACCTTGAACTTCATCGCATTGAACGCCTTTATAAAAACAGCAGAGGGGAGAATGTAAATGAATAGCCAAAAATGGAGCGTCCGTTTTTTTACCGTAGCAGATTATGAGGAGGAGGAAATCTGGCTGCGTGAGAGGCATAAGAATGGCTGGAAATTGGTCAAAACGTTTCCGCCTTGTTTTTATGTCTTTGAAAGCTGCGCGCCGGAAGATGTCGTCTATCGGCTGGACTATAAGAACAATACGGAAAACAGAGATTATTTTCAGTTGTTTCAGGATTATGGCTGGGAGTGTTTTAACCGTTATCTGGGCTGGCTATACTTCCGCAAACCGGTTTCGGAGACGGATACAGAACAGGATGCCGAGATTTTCTCTGACGATGTTTCCCGTATGGATATGGTCGATCACATTATCAAAACAAGGCTGCTGCCGCTCGTGATTATCTTTTTCTGCTGCGTGCTGCCGAACTTAATCAGATGTATCAACGAAAGTGATCCTCTTGCAGATTTTTTGACAATCGCATTTGCACTGTTGTTTCTCCTGTATCTTTACATTGTCCTTTATTGCGGATTAAAGCTGCATAAACTGAGAAAAAAGTACAACAAACGGTCATGAGAAAACAGGTATAGTGTAAAAAATCACACTGATGTGCTGATCTTTCACATGGGAATTTGTGACGCTCTGGAATGAAAATTAAAATGAAGATTAAAATGATAAAAATCTGGTTGACAACTGTAACCCCTCGTGCTATTCTAATCTAAAAGGTTACAAAAGTAACCCACCGTCCCCAAAAATTAAAAAGTAAAATATCGCGTAGACGCGCCGCCCGCCCCGCCCCGCCCCGCCGCGCTGACGCACCGAATGAGATTTTTTATGGAAGAAAAAGTAGCAAGCCTATCAAACAGTGAATGGTATATTATGGAAAATCTATGGGATTCGTCGCCAAAGACCGCGACGCAGTTGATCCGGGCGATGGAGGAGGAGACCGGCTGGGCCAAGAGCACCACGAAGACGATTCTCAGACGCATGGAGCAGAAAGGATACATCGCATACCGGGAAGGCGAGAAGGCGCGGGAATATTACGCGGTGCTGAAGCGGGAGGAAGTGGTGGAGTCGGAGACGAGCCATTTTCTCAACCGCATTTACAACGGCAGCCTGGGACTATTGGTAAACACGCTTGTAAAGAAGCAGGAGGTCTCCGATGAGGAGATGGAGGAGCTATACCGTATCATCAACGAGGCGCGGGCGCGCAGGAAGTAAGCCGGCAGCTAAGGACTGCATAGAATCGGCATAGGAGGTGTGGCATGACAGCATTGGAAATAGTGACACAAGCGTCGTTTTTGATCGCGGCGGTTCTTTTGATTCAAAAAGCGTTTGGCGACAGGCTTCATGTCTATGTCCGCTATGCGTTGTGGCTGCCTGTCGTGCTGCGGCTCGTGCTGCCGTTCCATGTGGCGGAGAGTCCGGTAGGCGTCGCGCAGGCGTTACATTCCGTGCAGGAGCGGCTGACATGGTACAACGCGCGGGCCGCTCAGGGGCTGGATGAAAATGCGGCGGGCGGTTTTGCGGCTGGCATCGACACAGAGTTTTCGGGGAGCGATTTCACGGATGTGATCGGCGGCATAGCGGGCGGCCGAGCCGATCGGACGGATATGCCGGATGGCGCGGCGGATCGCACGGTGCGGGGCGCGGCGGGACAGAGGTTTCCGATAGCGGTCGTTCTGACGGTTCTCTGGCTTGTCGGCGCTTTGGCCGCAGGCGGCTTCCTGCTCGGCGCGAAACTCCGGTTCGTCCGGAGGCTTCGCAGGACGCGAACCCTGTATACCGGGCCGCTGGAGAGTGCGGAGAGCATCGCGCCGCTTCCCGTCTACCGGGTGAAGAATCTGGCGTCGCCCTGTCTCGTGGGAACGTTCCGTCCGGCGGTTTACGTCGGGGAAGATCTGGACGTCCGTTCCGACTGTTTCCGCTATGCGGTTCTCCATGAGAAGGTGCACTGGCTGCACCGGGATCATCTGTGGGCGCTGCTGCGCGGGCTTCTGGTTGCGGTCTACTGGTTTCATCCGCTGGTGTGGCTGGCGGCGGCACGCTCCGTGAGAGACGGGGAGCTTGCCTGCGACTATGGAACCGTCAGACGTCTGGGGCGGCAGGAGGGGCCGGCATACGGCGAGATGCTGCTGGCTCTGGCGGGAAATATGGAAAGGAAGCGGATCTATCCTTACGGCACGCTGCTTCGTCCGGGGAGATCCGAATTGAAAAGGAGGATTCAGCTCGTGACAAAAGAAAACAATAGCAGGATTTGGGCCGGTGCGCTGGCAGCCGTCGTGATGCTGGCGGCTGCGGGATGCGCATTTACAGGAGCGGAGACGACACAGGCAGATATAGCGCCGGCGGCGGACGAGACATCCGTGGAGACAGGAGCGGACACGGCTCCGGTGGCAGACGAAACCGTCGGGAAGACAGGGGCGGCTGCGGTTCCGCTGGCGGATAAGGCAGCCGGAGAGACGGCGGCGCCGCAGGAGACCGATGCGCTGCAGGCGGCGGAAGACGCGATACGCAGGGCGGAGGAGGAGCTGCAGCAGCAGAAAACCGCGGAGGCAGAGGAAGTGCAGCAGGCAGTCACGCAGATCGCCGCCGTGGAGGAGGAGTTGCAGCAGAGGGCGGCGGAGCTGGAAGCGCTTCTTGGCGAGCTGCCGGAAGGGAGCGGGCAGGAGGCTGTCCGGCAGGAGCTGGATCAGATCGGGACGGCGGCGGACGAACTGCACAGGGAGCGGGAGGCGCTGGAGACGCTGCTGGCAACGCTGCAGGCGGAGCCGGAGACGGTGGAATCGGCGGCGTCTGACGCAGATGACATTTTTCCGATGGACCCGTTTGCAGACAGTGCGGTTGACAGTTACGGGATTCTTTTTGAAACGCCCTGCGCGAATGCGAGAATCAGCGATACGTTCGGGGAGAGGACGAACCCCGATACCGGCGAGACGATTCGGCATGAAGGAATCGATTTTGCCGCGCCGGAGGGCACGGATGTGACAGCGGGACATGACGGCACCGTATATGCCGTCGGCTTTTCGGCGGTATACGGCAACTACGTGGTGCTGGCCCACAGTAACGGGCAGGTGACCTATTACTGCCACTGCCGGGAGATTACCGTGGGAGAAGGCGATGAGGTGAAGCGCGGACAGAAGATCGCCACCGTAGGGGCGACCGGACAGGCCACTGGGCCGGTTCTGCACTTTATGGTCAGCGAGCGTGGCGAGTTTGAAGATCCGGCCCTCTATTTGGAGCAGCTTTAATCATTGACGATATTGCGGGACTTTCCGGCTAAGAATGCCTCGATATTCAGCGCCACTTCCGCCACCAGCCGTGTGCGGGATTCGGTGCTGGCCCAAGACATATGGGGCGTGATGACCAGTTTGGTGCTGTCCTGTATCCGGCCCAGCGGGTTGTCCGCGGCGATGGGCTCCTTTTCCAGAACATCCAGTCCTGCGGCGGCGATTCTGTCTTCTGTCAGCGCGTCATAGAGCGCCTGCGTGTCCACCACCGGGCCGCGCGCTACGTTGATGAGGATCGCCGTCTTTTTCATTTTGGTAAAGGCAGCGGCGTCGATCAGGCCCCTCGTGCGGTCGGTCAGAGGGCAGTGCAGGGACAGAATATCGGATTCCTGCAGCAGCGTGTCGAAGTCCACCCGCGCATAGTCGGTACAGGTGCTATGGCCCGAAGCGGAGTAAAAGATGACTCTGCACCCGAAAGCCTGCGCCAGCCCCGCTACGCGGCGGCCGATGTTCCCCATGCCGACGATGCCCCATGTCTGGCCTTCCAGATCGTGAAAAGGCCGGTCGAAGTTGGAAAATCTGTCCTGTGCGCCGTATGCGCCGGACTTGACATAGGTGTCATAAAAGGCGATCTTTTCCGTCAGCATCATGGCCAGCAGCAGTGTGTGCTGCGCCACGGCGGGGGTGCAGTAATTGACGACGTTGGCCACTTTGATGCCGCGCGTCCTGCAGTATGCCAGATCCACGTTGTCATATCCCGTCGCAAAGAGACAGATCAGCCTGACATTGGGGGCGTCCCGCAGAGTCGTCTCGTTAAGCGGCGCTTTGTTGGCGATAATGATATCCGCGTCTTTTACGCGCTGGGCGGTATTGTCCGCCACGGTATTGGGGTAGCAGATGACTTCCCCGAATTTTTCCAGACAGGAAACGTCTACGTCGGTTCCCACGCTGTTTCTCTCCAAAACCACCAGTTTCATTCGGATGTTCCTCCCTTTATGTGATGGCAATATTTTAACACAACGCCGCTTTTTTTCCTAGTGTGAGGATCTATTTTCTTTTGATTTTCCGTCTGATCCGTCTCTGCGGAGAGTGTGCGGGCTTCTGTTCTGATTTTTCATTAAGAAAATGCGGACATTTTCTTTCTCCCTATTTGTCAAGACAGAGATTATTTGTTATAATGTTCGCAGGAACATTGTATCTAAGGATGATCGTTTTGCCGAAAGGGGAGGTTACTATGCTGGCAACACTGATACCGTTTTTTGATAGAAACATGAAGGTGAGCGCTTATTCTCTTTTTTCTCAGAAGGAAAATTATCTGCTCAACCCGGAGCGGCAGAGTTCCGCGCTGCTCGACGGAGCGGGCCGGGTAAGCGGGCTGGACATCATACAGAGCATCGGCATCGATACGTTGTCGCCGGATTCCAAGGTGTTTCTCCCGGTGGGCCCGATCAATGTCTTTGCGGATATCGAGGAGCAGTCGGCGGATATGAAAGACCGGCTGGTGCTCCTGTTCGACCGTTCCATCGCCAATACCGAGGATTACGCCCGGAGGCTGCGGCAGCTCAAGGATAACGGCTACACGCTGGCCATGATGAAGCTGCCGGTGGCGGAGTTTGAGAACTACCGGGCGATTCTGGATTCGATCGATTATATGATCTTGGACTGCAAGCACGTGGATGTGATGAAAGCGAAGATCTACTTTTCACACCAGTACCCGAATATCAAGATCTGCGTCGGCAATATAGAGAATCAGGAAACCTTTGACCGGCTCAAGGACGACGAGGCGTTTCATATGTTCGAGGGCGCGTTCTACCGGATACCCGTCACCAGAGGGCAGACGACGATAGAGCCGTTGAAGGTCAATTATCTGGAGCTGATGAAGATCGTAAACGACGAAGATTACGAGCTGACGCAGGCCGCGGACATCATCGGCAGAGATACGGCGTTAGTCCTGTCGCTGTTGGAGATGGTAAACCGCATCGCCGTCAATTCGGAAGTGACGTCCATCCGCCATGCGGCGGCGATTCTCGGCCAGCGGGAGCTGAAGAAATGGATCAACACGGTGATTACCAAGGAACTGTGCGCGGATAAGCCTAACGAGATCACGAGACTGTCCCTGCTGCGGGCCAAATTCGCGGAGGCGTTGTCGCCGGCGTTCGGTCTGGCGATGAAGGAATCGGAGTCGTTCCTGATGGGCCTGTTCTCGGTGCTGGATATCATCCTGAACGTGCCGCTTGCGGAGGCGCTGGGCAGGGTGAATGTGTCCAAGGATATTTCGGAGGCGTTAATCAACCGCAAAGGCGAGCTGGCGGATCTCTACGGCTTCGTCATCTCTTACGAGAGCGCCGACTGGCAGGAGGTATGCCGGATGCTGATCGTAAAGAACGTGGACGTCGATACGGTGTATCGCGCTTATACCACGGCGGTATCGTGGTATAAGGAAATGTTCTTTTAAAGATAAAACCATCAGTGATGACAGGACAGACGACCATCACTATAATAAAAATTCGGCTGATTACTGTTTAGGAGGAAACGAAAATGGGAAGTGAAATCAGAGACATTAATCTTGCCGAATCGGGTGAGAGAAAGATCGAATGGGTGAAGCGCAACTGCGACCTGCTGCGCACGCTGGAAAAAGAGTTTAGCGCAAGCAAGCCTTTTGCGGGCAAGAAGATCACCCTGTCCGTCCATCTGGAGGCAAAGACCGCCTATCTGTGTCTGGTGCTGGCGGCAGGCGGCGCGGATATGTATGTCACGGGCTCCAATCCGCTGTCCACGCAGGACGACGTGGCGGCGGCGCTGGTGAAGGCGGGGCTGGAAGTTCACGCATGGTACGACGCGACGCCGGAGGAATATGAGACGCACATCCGCCATGCGCTGGAGGCCGGGCCGAATATCATCATCGACGACGGCGGCGATCTGGTCAATATGGTGCACAAGGAAATGCGCCACCTGATCCCGAATATCATCGGCGGATGCGAGGAGACGACGACGGGCATTATCCGTCTGGAGGCGATGAACAAGGCGGGCGAGCTGCAGTTCCCGATGGTGCGCGTCAACAATGCGTCCTGCAAGCACTTTTTTGACAACCGCTACGGTACGGGCCAATCCGTCTGGGACGGCATCAACAGAACGACGAATCTGATCGTGGCGGGCAAGATCGTGGTCGTGGCCGGGTACGGCTGGTGCGGCAAAGGCACGGCGATGCGGGCCAAGGGCTTGGGCGCGCGCGTGATCGTGACCGAGATCGATCCGATCAAGGCGATCGAAGCGGTCATGGACGGTTTCGACGTGATGCCGATGAAGGAGGCGGCGAAGGTCGGCGACTTCTTTATCACCGTGACGGGCTGCGAGGGCGTCATCGACAAAGAAGACTTTGCGGTGATGAAAGAGGGCGCGATCCTCTGCAACGCCGGACACTTTGACTGTGAGATCGACATGGCGTGGCTGAAGGCAAACGCGGTGGAGATGAAAGAGCAGCGCAAGAATATTATGGGTTACAAGCTGCCTTCGGGCCAGTGGATTTTCGTGCTGGCAGAGGGGCGCCTGGTGAATCTGGCGGCAGGCGACGGACACCCGGCGGAGATCATGGATATGAGTTTTGCGATTCAGGCGCTCTCCGCAAAGTATCTCGTGGAGCACGGCAGCGAGCTTCAGGAGAAGCTGATCGACGTGCCGGAGGAAGTGGACAGGGATGTGGCGCAGCGGAAGCTGGCGTTCCTCGGCAAAGAGATCGACGTGCTGACGCCGGAGCAGGAAAAGTACCTCAATAGCTATGCGTTATAAGATGGGTTCTGCGGAAATATAAGGTTTGCACAAAATGTTTCCCTGTTTTGTCAGAGAATGTGCCGAAAATTTTATAAATATTCCGAAAATGCTTACTAAAGAAGAAATTTAGTGTTACACTAATATATAGTAGGGGGAATTGTCGGTATATATCAGGGCCAGAGACGGAGGGAAATATGTTTAAAAAAAATGAATTGATCATGTGCGGCGGGCACGGTGTCTGCCGCGTTGTCAACATTATTGACAATCCCATCGACAGAATGGATAAAGAGCGCAAATATTATGTCTTGGAGCCGGTATTTGAAAAGGGAAGCACAGTGTATATGCCGGTGGACAACGACAAGGTTGTGATGCGCCGGATCATGAACAGGGCAGAGGCCGAGGAGCTGGTCGATGGAATCACGGGGATCGAGACCGTCTGGATTCAGGAGGAAAAAGGCCGGGAGCAGATGTATAAAGAGGCGATTCGGACTTACGACTGCCGCAGTCTCGTGCAGATCATCAAGACGCTCTATCTGCGCAGGCAGGACCGCATCAAGGAAGGCAAAAAGGTGCTCTCCTCCGACGAGCAGTATCTGCGCAAGGCCGAAGAACTTCTCTACAGTGAGATGTCGCTGGCGCTCTCCATTCCCAAGGAAGACGTGGAGCAGTACATCACCGCGGCGGTTCACCGCAAAGAAAAATAAGTAAGGATAAGAACGAAGAATAGGAACAAAAAATAGAAACAAAAAATAGAAACAAGAGTAAAAAATAAGAGCAGGCATTTGTCTGCTCTTATTATAATCTCTATCTCTGATGCCAGGATTTTCCGCCATAGGTTGTTCTCGGCGGTTATTTGTGGTGGTTGGGGTGGGCGCTTATGATGTTGATGGCCGACATGACCGCGGTCAGCACTTCCACTTCGGCCTGCTGGGACGAATTGTTCAGCTTCTGAAAAAGGGCGCCGGCGTCGGTTCTGACATACTGTGCCGGCAGTCTGTTGAGCGCAAACGAAGCCATATCCAGACGGCATTCCTCACAGGAACATACATTGGGCATAGTCGCGAGGACTTTGTCCAACTGATATTCTACCGCCTCCTCCATCATATTTTTTAAGCCATCCATCGAAAGAATATCCCCCTTGCCTAAATCGACAAATTTCATATACTATGTTAATATATTTTCGCACAATAATCAATGGTTTTTTTAGTTGTGCGAATATAATGTGCGAATATAATGCCCGGTCTTTTTGCCTTGCATTTTGGGGAAAGAGAGGGTATTCTAGTGTATAAAGCGGCCTCGCGGTGGTAGTGTCAAGTAATTTATGAAAGTCTGAGGTAAAGAAAAAAGGCACCGAGGCACCTTGAAAACTGCAGATATATA